>JBCCGH010000051.1:0-53917 GCA_039029375.1 Planctomycetota bacterium | reverse complement strand
GGTGGCGTGATTCAGGAATCCGGGGCCTTCTCCACGGCCCTCAGCGCCGCTCGCAGCGTTGGGTCGTCCTCGCCGTATCCACCAATATGCCTGCGGCGACCCGCCTTGCGACCGGCGCCGATGTCTCGCGGATAAGGCCCCATCTGCCTGAATCACACCAACTAGAGAATTCTGTTCCGGGTTCCGTGGGACCCCGCGCCCAGGGGGCCATGCCTCACCATCACCAGGCTCCACTTGCCAGGAGCGTATTGTGCGCCACGGCCCTGCTCGGTCCCTGGCTGCCGGCGCAGATCAACGACGGGCAGTCGATCGCAGCGCTGACGATTTCCAGCCAGACCGGTCAGATGTACCGCATCGACCACGACGTCCCCATGGCAAGCCCGCTGACGCTGCCCGCCGCACTGTCACAGACGCCGCTCAACTGCGTGACGATGCGGGATGTTGGCCAGGGTTTTGTCGGCACGGCGCCACGGACTGGAACCGCCGATGTCTATGGGATCACGATCACCGGGGACACGGTGGCCGCGACGCGGCTGAACTCCACGCCGACGTCGGGTTCCGGCCTGTCGCAGATCGTCGAGCTGGGCGGGCGGCTCTACTTCAGCACGGCGGCCTTCCCGGGTGGCACGCTCGAGAGCGTGCCGGTGAGTGGGGGGGAGGTGCGACGCGAGCTCGACGTCGGCCGATTCACCAGCGTGCGGCCCAACGCTGTCGCTGCGATCGGGAGCACGATCTACATTGCCACCTACAACGTGAGCACGTTTGGCGAGACGTCGCTCTTGCTCGCCTTTGACACCACGACCCGCCAGGGCGATGTCGTCATGGCTTTGCCGCGGAGCCTTCACAACGGCTCGAACTACTCCAGCGTGAGCATGATCCCGTTCGCGGCTCAGCCGGGGACGCTGGCGATCCTCGGGGTGTACGGCGATGTCTTGGTGGTGGATCCCGATACCCGCAGCGTGGTTTCGCACGAGCTCGCCGGCTCCTCGACCCAAGTCAATTCGTTTGCTTGGGATCCGAACCGCGGCGACTTGGTCGTCGGGACCCGGTCCGGTCACATCGAGCGCATTGCGGATGGCCACAGCGCCGCGCGGGTGATCCCCGGTGTAGGCCAACCGTCGGCGGGCGCCTCGGTGACCGGCATTTGGCACTTCCCCGCCGCCCAAGGCAGCGACGTCACGGCCGGTCGGGGCTGCCGCGGGCAACGCTTCACACCACCGACTGACGTCGGATTGGGGCTCCCGACGCCGGGCAACACGGGCTTCCGTGCCGCGTTGTTCTCCGGCCAGCCGGGTAGCCCTGTCGTGCTGTTGGTGGGCACCGCCAGTGCCGCGTTGCCGCTGGATGGTCTCGGTGCGCCGGGTTGCGTGGTCCGCACCCTGCCCAGTGTGACGGTGCCCGCCGTCCTCAGCAGCGCGGGGTCCGCGACGATCCCGATGCCCATCCCAGTGGGCGTGCAGGGCACATTCTGGCGCCAGTGGGCCGAGATCGAGAGCTATCCGACGACCTCGCTCGGCATCGCGCTGTCCAACGTGCGGCGCTCGACGATCCCGTGACGATGCGGCGGCGGCACCGAGCATGCGTGCCGGCCGTGGCATTGTTGAGATCTTCCCAGACAGCGTCTATGGCTCCGACCTCGACCGAGCGATCGATTTCTGCACCGTGACACTGGGGCTCGAGCTGCGCCTCCAGGCCAGCGACCATGGGGCGGAGGTCGGTGCCGCTAACAGCCGGCACAAGGCGTTGGGTTCGGCGATGTGATTGAAGACGGCGGGCCGGTGCGCCTCGCCCACTTCAACGATCCGAACAGCAATCCGCTCTACCTATGGGAGTTCGTTGTCGAGGGCCCCGGCCCGTGAGGCGCAGCTGCGGCGTCGCATGGCCGGCGCCCGAAACAACAAAAGCCGCGTGCGCCGCGGCCGCGCCGCACGCTTCTATGGGGCCGGCCGATCGCCAATCAGGCAGCGACCGGCGCCCTGCACTCGAAGGGGACTCGCGGCGGCGCGGCTGAACTACGAGCGCGGCAGCCGCCTCGCGCTTCGCCTTCGAGCTGACCGTGCGCGACGTCAGGCTGTCCAGGCCGGCCCCGTCGTCGCAGCGCCACGGTGCGCGGCGCCCGTCCTGCAAACCGCACTGCGAGGAGAAGACCATGCAGCTCTGCCACCCGCTTGCTCGGATGACTGTCGTTGGAGCTCTGATGATCGGCGGGAGCCCCGCCCAGGCTCCCACAGCTCCGCACGCTGACGACACCGCCTGGGCCGACCACCCAGCGACCCGGTATGCCATCTCCGCCGTTGTGGGGCGCGACCAGCATCAGTTCCACGTGACTTCCACACCGAACGGTTATCGCTGCGCCCACTCCGCCTCGGCCCTGACCGCGCGATTCGGCCCCGAAGCCTTCGAGCTGACGGTCGGCGACCACCGACTCGGTTGGTCGCTGTCGGGGTTGGGGATCGGCGAGGAAATCCAGCCGGTCGGTGCTGGCGTGACGACGGCGACGGCCAACCGGATGGAGTACGCCCGGCGCGGCGTGGTCGAGTGGTACGTGAACGGGCCGCTCGGTCTCCAGCACGGCTTCAACGTTCCACACCGTCCCGACCCCGCCGCGGCCGGAGCCTTGGTGCTGGAGCTCGCCCTGCGCGGCAGCCTGGCGGCGCAGGTCGACCACGACGGCCGCGGGCTCGCGTTCACGCCACCCGACGGCCCCGTCGCCGTGCGCTACACCGGCTTGACCGCGTTCGACGCCGCGGGCCGTACCCTCCCCGCCAGGTTTCGGCTCGTTGCGGGGCGCCTGCAAATCTGCGTGCAGGACGCCAACGCACGCTATCCAGTGGTGGTCGATCCGCTGTTCGAGACTGCCACGCTGAGCTCCACCACGGGCAGCTCGTCGGCCGGCTTCGGCGACGCCGTCGCGATCAGCGGCGACACGATCGTGGTCGGCGCGCCGGGCACGTCCTCGCCGACCGGTGGCCCCCAAGGGTTGGTCTACGTCTTCGAGAAGCCACCCTACGGCTGGGCAACGATGACCGAAACGGCGACCCTGCGGGCTCCGGCGCCGCTGCTGTTCGGGAGCTTCGGTGCCGCCGTCGACATCGCTGGCGACACGATCGTCGTCGGCGATCCACTGCGGGGCGCACCCCTCATGGACGGCGCGGTGTTCGTCTTCGAGAAGCCCCCGGGCGGGTGGGTCGACGCGACCGCGACGGTGCAGCTCACCCCTTCGGCGATCACGACAGGACAGCAGTTTGGCACGAGTGTGGCGACGGACGGCACCATCATCGCCGTGGGGGCTCCGGATAAGACGTTGGGCACGACGACTCCCGGCGCGGTCTTCGTGTTCGAGCGCCCGCCGCTCGGCTGGGTGAGCGCGACCGAGACCGCCACGTTGACCGCGTCGGATGGCACTGTGGGAATGGGCCTCGGTGCCTCGGTGGCGCTCGATCAGCGTTGGATCGTGGCGGGCGCGCCCGACGCCGATGACGGCCGCGATGAGCGCGTCGGCGCCGCGTACGTGTTTGAGGCCTTCGAGCGCGGCTGGCGGACGTCCACCGAGGTCGCCAAGCTCAGCGCATCGAACGGCATGCCGGGCGATCGCTTTGGACTTGCCGCGTCCATGGACGGCGACATCGTCGTCACTGGCGGCGGCCAGGCCTACGTGTTCGCCGCGCGGCTGCGCGGTTGGGCGACTCGCACTGAGACCGCGATCCTCCGCGCCAGCGACGCGGGCGCCGCGGAGGGCTTCGGCGAGAGTGTGGCCATCGCTGGTGGCGCCGTCCTGGTTGGCGCCTCGGCAGTGGATGTCGGCAGCGTTCAGGATCAGGGGGCGGTCTACGTGTTCTCGCGCCTCGACCGGGGCTGGCGCACGGCGACCGAGACCCTGAAAGTGACGGCAGCCGCCGGCAGCCCGTTCTCGCGGTTTGGGGCCGCGGTCGCCATCGACGGCCGGAGCGTCGTGGTCGGCGCCCGCAACGCCTCGGTCCCCGGGCGCATTGGGCTGGGCGCCGCGCACGTGTTCGTGCGCTGACCCCAACCCCCGATCTCGTTTCAGTCTGCCGCCGGCGCCATCAGCATGGCGAGAAGGAGCGGCCAGCCGTGGTACTTCGCCGCCCGCTCGCTGCGCGCGGCCAGCGCCGCGTCCACCGTGTGCTCCTCCAGACGCCGCAGCTGGAGCCGCGCCGCGACCGCGGCGTTGACGTAGTCAGCCACGGTGTGGGCGATCCCGTCGATCAGCACGCGCGAGCCGGTGTGGGGATCGACGAAGCGCGCCTGCACGCCGCGCAGCGCCATCGCCGGGTGCATCATGGTCACGAGCACCGCGCCGTCGGGGCGGCAGACGCGGTGTAGCTCGGCAAAGAACGCCGTCAGATCGCGGATGTGATCGACGGCCAGCGCCGAGATCACGCGCTCGAACGTCGCGTCGTCGAATGGCAGCGGGGCGTGCAGGTCATGCTCGACAAAACGGACGCGGTCGGCCCCGGGCTTGGCCTGCGCGCGCGCCAGCATCTGTGGCGTAAAGTCCACGGCGACGACCCGGGCGCCGCGGGCGGCCAGTCGCAGCGCATGCCGGCCCGTGCCGCAGCCGACGTCGAGCACGTCGCGGTCCGCCGGGTCACCGAGCAGGCGGTCGAACACCGGCTGCTCGACGGTCACCAGCGGGTTGTCCTCGGCGTCGTAGATCTCGGCCCAGCGGCCGTAGCCTTCGCGGGTGGGCAGGGGGCTGCCGGCGTGCTCGGACATGACCGGAGGCATAACGGCGCGCGGCTGCGAGGTCCACTTTCCGCCAAGACTCACCCGTCGCCGCGGTGCTGCCCAATCCGCTCCAAGAACCGATCGAACCGCGCGCCGGCCAGCGACACGTTGTCCAAGAGCTCCGGCGACAGCTCGCCGTCGTCGTCATCGCCGTCGGTCGTTGCCGGGACGTTGAGCCCATCTCGGGCGACCAGTGTGGTCGTGCGGCCCAAGCGGTCGGCGAGAAACAGGCAGAGCGCGCGATAGAAGCGCGAGCCAAACCCGGTGTCACTGCGCAGTTTGGCGCGGAACGTGTCGTGCGGCACCGCGAACACGGTCCCCGTTTCCACGGCCTGCACCGTGGCGTTCGGCGGGCGGGAGTCGAGGAGCGACATGTCACCGGCGACTTCGCCCGACGCGAGCCGCGCGACCTCGTTGCCCTTGACGACGACCGAGAAGCTGCCGTCGGCGATGAGGAACATCGTCTCCAGCGGCTCGCCCTCGCGGATGATCGCCTCGCCCGGCGCGACGCGACGGGTGCGGCCCGCGGCCATCAACCAGTCGAGGTCGCCTTCGGAGAGCTCGCCGAGGATGAACAGGACTTTGCGCATGGGCGGGTCTCGCGATGGTTGTGGCGCTTAGCTCCAGCGGATGCGGCTGTGGCCGAGTAGCGTGCCGGTGGCGAACGCGACGTCGACCAGCGCGTTTTGGTAATCGGCGATGGCGTCGATCTCGCGGCCCTGCGCGTCGGCCACGCGATTCACGGCCTCGAACACTTCGGTGCTGGTGCGGATGCCGGCCTGAAACTGCCGCTGCTCCGCCTCGAGGGTCCGCTCCGCCTGCACGACTTCCTGGCGCGCCGCGAGGATCCGTTGCCAGGCCTGCTCGAGCTGATCAGCGGAGTTGCCGATCTCCTCGAGGATCTGCTGCTCGCGCTGGGCTTGGCTGGCGAGCGTCTGCTGGCGCCTGAGGAGTGCGCGCCGGTACCGCGCGCGCGGCGCACGGTTGCCGATGGGAATCTCCCCGGAAAGGCCGACGCCGATGCTGTAGTCATCGAAGTCGAGGAGTCGGTCGATCGAGTCGGCGAACTCGCGGCCATCGCCGGGCGCGCTGTAGGTGAAGTCGAGGACGAGGCTGGGCAGGAGCCCGTTCTCGGCGACCGACGTGTTGATCGCGTCGATGACGAGTTGCAGCTCGACGTCGATGAGCTCGAGCCGGTTTTCGAGCGCCAGGCGCGCGAGGGCGGTGCGGTCGAGGTCGAGGCCCAATGGGCTCGCGTCGCTCGCCGGCAGCAGCGCCGTCGTGGAGTCCACTGGCAGGTCCTCGCGGTTCATGATCCGCTTGAGCGCTCGCTCGGTGCGTCGTCGCGTGTTCTCGGCGCGGATGATCGATTCAAGCTGCCGCGACACGCCGGCCTCCGAGCGCAGAACCTCGACTTCGGCCAGCACGCCCGCGTCCACCAGGCGCTGGGCGCGGCGCAGCTGCTCGAGGGAGGACTGGTAGAGCTGATGCTGGGTTTCCACCTGCCGCGCCGCGGCCCAGTGGTTCCAGTAGGCGCGTTCGGCGTTGGCAAGCACGCGGATCGCGGTCAGCTTGGTCCGCGCCTCTTGCTGCCGGTGGCGCAAGCGCGCCGATTGGATCGGCGCCGTGTTGACCGCGACGCCGGCGTTGCGCAGTAGTGGCTGCGAGATGGACAGATCGATGTCGGTCGTCTGGGCTTCGGTGCCCGCGCCGATCTGCGAACGCGTCCACGGCAACGACAGCAGCGCGGTGCCGCCGGTGCGCATGGGGATCCGCACGCCGGGCGACAGCGAGACGAAGTCGGACGTCACCGCGCCACCTGGGCCCGACGTCTGTGATTGCCGCACGCTGGCCAACGCGCTGAGCACGGCGTCGAACCGCGCTTCCTCCTCGTCGATCGTCCGCTGCGTGATGTTTGGCCCGATCCGCTCGATGGCGAGCTCGAGGTTGTTGGCGAGTGCGGCGCGGCGCACCTCCGGGAGATCGAGCTCGACCGTGGCGGGCGGTGCGGGGCGGGTGACCGTGGCGAGCGTGGGGGGCGTGGCGGTGGCCTCTTCGATCGTGACGGGGGACGAACGGGAGTGGTCGCGCAGGTCGATGGGAGCGATCGCGTCGAATGCCCCGGCCGCGCGGCGCTGCAGCAGCGGATGGTCGGCGGCGAACCGAGCGCAGCCAGTCGTGGCCACCAGCAGGGCCAACGCGGGCCAACTCCTCACGGCTCTCACAGCACCGATCCGGCGCCGTCACCGTCCAGCGCATACGTGAACGTCCGCCGCGTGAGCGATCGATCGATCTGGCGCTCCTCCAGCTGGACCGTGGCGTCCGCGGGATCCTCGAGCGGGATCTCAAACGCGTAGCGGCGCCGCGCCGGGGTACCGCCGGCCCCCGCCTCCAAGGTGGGATGGCCATGCCAGTTGGCCTCTTGCCAGGCGCCCTCTCCCATTCGGTAGCGCAGGGGCGCCAGGGCGAGCGCGAGCGGCGACCCGTCCGGCCCCAGGTGCACCCCGCCGCCCGGCGCGGCCACGTCGAACGGATCGGGTAGCTGCTCCGGCCAGAAGATCCACAGCAGCACCGCCGCGGCGCCCGCGGTCACCTTGGGCCAGACCGCCGGTGGGTTGGCGATCTCCTCGAGCGCCTCATCGGCGTCGGCGTCCCAGTCGTCCCGGTCCCTCTCCAGCAGCCGCGACCCAAACACCGCGAGCTTCGCCGGCACCTTGACGCCGCAGTCGGCCAAGTTCCGCGGCGCCTTCTCGAAGTGCGCCTTGAGCGCGTCCATCGCGTGCTTGGGTTTGCCGTAGGGCAGTTCGCCGGTGAGCAGCGCGAACGCGGTGGGGGGCCCGGGCTCCGCGGCCTCCAGCGCCGCCGTTCGCGCCCCGGCCCGTGGCCCGAAGCCGACCGCGAGGCCGAGGTCGAGGCTGGAGTCGGGCCGATCGAGGAGGTCGGAGGCCCGCGTTGGCGTTCCCTCGGGCCCCGGCAACACCGCGACCTCGACCGCGAGCAGAGCCGCCAGATCGTCGGCCCCCTCCCGCTGATGGTGGGTTTCGGATCGATCGCGGGCGGGCTCGCGGGGGTTCGGCATGGTGGGCTATAGAGGCCCCGTCGCCCGCGCGCGGATTCCGGGGAGAAACCCCAGCAATTTCTTGGGGTGCCGCGGCGGCCGCTACCGGAGCAGCTTGTTGATCTGCTCGCAGGCCTGGGTGAGCTCCTCGCCCTGGTCGCCTTCGCGCTTGCCCATGACCCGGCGGAGAGTCGCGTACTCGGCCCGGGCGCGCTCGGTCTCGCGGTCGACGGGCTTGGCGGGGACGCCCCATTCCTTGGTGACGTCCTTCAGCGCGTTCCCCTCGTGGTCTTCCACCTTCCGAATCCCGCCGTGACCGGCCCGCCGTGACCGGCCCGCCGGGGTCGGGCCCTGCTCCGCCGCGCCACTCCCCTACGATCACCTCGGTCGCCACCTTGGGCTCAGCGCGCCCGTGGTGCTACGGGCTCGAAATCACTTCCATGGTCACGTTCGTGAGCAGCGCCGGAAGCGGCAGCAGCGCCTGCGCGTGCACCGCGGCACCCACGAGGCTCGGCAGCGCGGGCACCTGCACACTTACCGTGCCGATACCGGTCGACGCTGGAATCGGGAAAAGCGGCAGTGCAACCATGAGCGACGGATCCAGGCCGAGGGTTCCGTAAGGCGTCGGGATTCGCGCGGTCGCCGGAGCGAGCAACGCGAGCGCAACGTCGCCGAGCCCGGGGCCGTAGCGGGCATACGCGTCGAGCTGGTAGCGACGCCCCGGCAGCAGCAAGAGTGGCGCGTCCAGCCGCCGACGCACGTTGAAGTAGATCGCGGTGGGCCCAAAGCCGACCAGATCAGGGTCGTCGTTCCCGTCCACGTCGATCATCGCGAGACCAGCAACCACGCCGGGCGGCATGCGTGCCGAAGTCACATCGGTGAAAGAGCCTGCACCGTCGTTGAGATAGAGACGGTTTTGCGCGGCACCACAGAGCGCGAGATCGGGATCGCCGTCCCCGTCGACGTCGCCCAGCGCAAGGCCACTCGTTGTGACTGCTCGGGCGTCTGGCATGCGCTCCTCCGTCTCGTCGGTGAACGAGCCCGTGCCGTCGTTCAAGTAGAGGCGGCCTCGAGTGTCGCCGAGAATCAGATCGAGGTCACCGTCGCCGTCGACATCGCCCAGCGCCGCCGCGTTCGTGAGTAGCACTCCGGCCGGAAAGCGTTCGGCCGTCACATCGGTGAAGCCTGGAGCGCCACCGCGCGCTCCGTTGAGGTAGAGACGGTCCTGGCCGAAGTTCCCGAACACGCCGTCGAGGTCGCCATCACCATCGACGTCGCCGAGGAGCACCGCCCGAGTGGGCTCGATGGACTGCGGCATGAGGGTCGCGGTGACGTCGACAAAGCGACCGGCGCCGTCGTTGAGGTAGAGCTGATTCTGCCCGTCGTTGCCCAGCACGAGGTCAGAGTCGCCGTCGAGGTCGACGTCTCCCATGGCGAGCGCGTACGTGTTCTGGGTGTCGGGCGGCATCCGAGCGGCCGTCTCATCGGCGAAGTTCCCCACGCCGTCGTTGAGGTAGAGACGATTGGGCAGCACGACGTTCCCAAAGACGAGGTCGGCAGCGCCGTCGCCGTCGACGTCGCCCACGGCGACCGAGTACGAGGGATCCTGGTCAGCGGGCAGGCGCGAAGTGCCGTCTACGAAGGTGCCGTCTCCGCGGTTCACGTAGAGCCGGTTTTGCTCAAACACGGCGCCCACCACCAGGTCTGGATCGCCATCCCCATCTACATCGCCCGTCGTGCCGGCACCAAGCAGCAAGAGTCGGTCCGGGGGCACGCTGCTCGCCGTTGCATCCAGGAACACGCCGCGGCCATCGTTCAAGAACAGACGGTTGCGCTGATACTCGTTGCCGACGACCAAGTCCGGGTCGCCGTCTCCGTCGACGTCTCCCAGGGCGAGCGATCTTGTTTGATCCTCGTGGCGGGTGACTTGGTCACCGCTTGTCAAAGAGCGATGCAAACCAGCTCGTCCTGCCCATCTCGCTTGCCGCGGATCACGATACGGCCTCGGGCGACCGCGATCGGCGCCCACAGCCGGTTGTCCCGACGGCCCTCGATCCCGAAGGGATCGAACGACGCGACCTCGACGTAGCGCTCGGGGTCCATCCGAACAGCGCGCAGGACGCCATTGAGCCCGTCCTGCAGCAACAGGTGGTCGTCGATGCGAACCAGGGCTCCCCGCCCGAAGAACGGTTCGTTCCCGGTCCTCCATCGCTCCTCGCCGTCGAGGCTCAGACAAATCAGCCCACCCTCGGTCTGGAGATTGCGCGGGTGGTTCGCGTTCTCGTTGGCCAATAGGTAGAGGTGCCCGTCGAACAACACCGGTTGGTGCACCTGGCTACCACGCTTGGAACGCCAGACCTCGTCGAACGTGTACGAACCACTGCCGCTGTCCTGAGCGTCGTCGTTGTCGTTGCGCCCGATGCGCAACAACAAGGATCCGCCCGCGTAGCCCTGCGTGATGAAGAGTGTCTGCTCGTCGATCGCGACCGGGGCCGGGATCGGGAGGTTGGCGCAGGCCAGGTCGTGGCGCCACAAGGTCGCACCGGTCTCGGCATCGAAACCCCACAGGATCATCGGGTCCGGCGTGCTGCGGCCGGTCGCTTCCTTCTCGGTGCTCGCGAACACGATTTGCTCACGGCCACGCAGCGCGACGACGGCGGGAGTGGAGTGGCTGTAGCCCACGGGCTCGGTCTTCCATCGAACCTCGCCGGTCGCGGCATCGAGCGCAACGAGCCCGACCTCGTCACCGTACGCGGTCGCCACGACAGCGGGGGCGGCCGAGGCGTCGAGCCAGACCAAGGCGGAGCTGTATCCGAACATCGGGATCCGGCCAGCGAAGTCCTTCTGCAGGTCGACCTGCCAGACGAGTTCCCGTTCCTCTCGGCTGTAGCAGCTGACGTGTCCGAACCCCCCGCAGGCGTAGATCCGATCCTCGGTCACGATCGGCACGGTCCGCGAGCCGGCGAACTGCAACCGACCGGGGGCGTCGTAGTCCACACTCCACCGCTCCTTGCCGTCCGCGAAGCCCAGCACGCGCAAGCGATCCTTGCCCTCCACACGGTCGAGGATCACGACGTCGTCACCCAAGATCGCGGCCCCGCCGTAGCCGGGCCCGGTCGAAGTCCGCCACACGACCTCGGGCGCCGACGTCTGCCAAGACGCGAAGTCCACGCCGGGGACGGCGGCCGTGCCGTCGCGGTCGGGGCCGAGGAACTGCGGCCACTCCTGCGTCCCCACCCCCTCCTGCGCCGTGACCACGACGCCGAGGGGCCCGAGAACCGCGACCAGGACGAGGCCGATCGAGGAGGAGCGCACCGCCAGGTGCGAGTTGATGGTGCGGATCATGGATGGATCGTTTGGTGGGAGCGGATCACAGCCGCGGGTTCGGGCGCAGTTACGAATCGGGGCCCGCGATCAGCGGAGAGATCCAAGCGTTTCCTTCCCAAGTTCCAAGGTTCACGAGCCGAGTACAACGGCGCCCGATCGACGCCAACACCGGGCGCGATGCCCGACGCCATCCTGCGCTGACACCGTCGCCTGATCGCGACCCAGTGGCCCCACCCCACCAAGCTCGCCCGGGTCGCGCAGCGCCGGAGACCGCCCGTCTCGGGAGATGCATCCAGGAACGCGGTCGTAGCGAACCGCGCGGCGTAGAAAGACGACCACGCCGACATGCGCCTGACCATCGCGACTGCTCTTCTCGCCCTTTCCCTCTCCTGTACCCCCAGCCAGGAATCAACCTCAGACAGCATGGACGCTGGCACGCCTCCGGCAGCCACGACTCCCGGCACGGTCGAGACGGCCGACTCCAACGCGACCGGGGCGGGTCTCTATGGACTCGCGGCACCATCGCTCGAGGGGGAGACGATGGACCTCTCCGCGTTCGAGGGACAAGTGACCCTGGTCGTCAACGTCGCGAGCAAGTGCGGCTACACCCGGCAATACGAGGGACTTCAGGAGCTGCACGCGCAGCTCGAGGGCCGCGGGTTCGCGGTTCTCGCCTTTCCCAGCAACGAGTTCGGCGGCCAGGAGCCGGGGAGCGCCGCGGAGATCCGGCAGTTCTGCAGCGACCGGTATGACGTCTCCTTTCCGATGTTCGCCAAGAGCGAGGTGAAAGGCGCCAACCAGTCACCGGTCTACTCGTTCCTGGAGCAGCAGACGGGGCAGGTCCCGAGCTGGAACTTCTGCAAGTACCTGGTCGGCAAGGACGGTCAGGTCATCGCCTTCTACAAGAGCAGCGTCGAGCCGACGGCGGACGAGCTCCGTAAAGCGATCGAGACGGCGCTCGGCTGATCGCGGGCGCTCGCGGAGGCGCCGGCGCGAGCCAAGATGCGATTGCCTCACCGACTGAACGGCCCGCAAAACCAGCGCGATCTTCGCAGCGAGGGATCGAGGTCATCCGCGCGGCACGCAGCCCCCGGCGACACCTTACGGTAAGTTGGCATGCGAAGGAGGCGCTCCGGCCGCCGGCAGTGCACCTCCCAGGACGTCGATTCTCGCCGCACCACGACCGCTTCCGCACGCGTAACATGTGGGCGTGCCCCCCTCTCGGTTGCCCTGATCGATGGATCGCGCTGACGTCACCAAGCTCCTGCGGGCAGTCGGCCAGGGCGACGCCGAGGCCGATGCGCGGCTGATCGACGCCGTGCAGAACGAGCTGCATCAGATGGCCGATGCGAGGATGCGGGCCGAGCGATCGGGACACACCCTCCAACCGACGGCCCTCGTCCACGAGGCCTACTTGCGGCTCCATCCCGCGGCGGCTGGACTCGAGAGCAGGGCGCACTTCTTCGGCGCCGCGGCGCACGCCATGGAACGGGTCCTGATCGATCACGCGCGGACGAAGAAGGCGCAGAAGCGCGGTGGTGACAAGACGCATGTGACCCTGAACGAACTCGAGATCGCTTCCCCCTACGGCGGCTTAGATGTTTTCGAGGTCCATGAGGCCGTCGAGGCCCTCGAACGAGAGAGCCCGGAGATGGCGATGCTGGTCCGTTACCGCTACTTCGTCGGCTTGACGCTCGAACAGATCGTCGAGATCGAGGGTGTGTCGCTCGCGACGCTCAAGCGGCGTTGGACCTTCGCCAAGGCCTGGCTCTACGACCGCCTGGGTCGCTGAACCGTCGAGTCACCGAGCGATGCAGCGAGAGATCGAGCTCTTTCACGAAGCACTCGAGCAGCCGGCGTCGAAACGCGAAGCGTTCATCCGGTCTCGACACGCCGGCGAGGCCGAGCTGGCCCGCAGGCTTCTCGAGCTGTTGCGAGCGCACGAGCGCGCGGCCCGCGACAAGACCAGCCCCCCGAGACCGTCGGTCGGTTCGCCAGAACCACTTCCCGAGTTTATCGGTCCCTACCGGATCCGCGAGCGCCTCGGCGAAGGAGGCATGGGCGTCGTCTATGCCGCCGAGCAGACCGAACCGCTGCGCCGCCAGGTCGCGGTCAAGGTCGTCAAGCTGGGCATGGACACGCGCGAAGTCCTGGCTCGCTTCGAGGCCGAACGGCGGACCCTGGCGCTGCTCGACCACCCGGGCGTCGCCAAAGTCTTCGACGCCGGCGCCACCAAGCGCGGACGCCCTTACTTCGTCATGGAGTTCGTCCGCGGGGTCTCGCTGATCGACTATTGCGAGCGCAACCGCCTGTCCCTGCGAGATCGCTTGCGCATCTTCGTCGACCTGTGCGACGCGATCCAACACGCCCACCACAAGGGCATCATCCACCGCGATCTCAAGCCGTCCAACATCCTCGTTGCGGTACCTGAAGGTCGGCCGATCCCCAAGGTCATCGACTTCGGTGTCGCCAAGGCCACGGCGAGTCCGCTGAGCGAACGCCCGGTCTTCACCGAACAGGGCCAGCTGATCGGCACACCCGAGTACATGTCGCCCGAACAGGCCGAGATGTCGGGCCTCGACGTTGATACCCGGACCGACGTCTACGCCCTCGGCGTCATCTTGTACGAGATGCTGACGAGCAAGCTGCCGTTCGAGCCTTCGACGCTGCGCGCTGGCGGGTACTCGGAGGTCGTACGACGGATCCGCGAGGTCGTGCCGCCGAAGCCGAGCACCCGCCTCAGTGAAATCGAGCGCTCGACCTCCGCGGCCGACCGCGCGGCGCGCGACCAGCTGATCACTTCCTCTCGACAGGTGCGCGGCGAGCTCGACTGGATCGTGATGCGCGCGCTGGAGAAGGACCGAACCCGCCGCTATGACGCGGCGAGCGCTCTCGGCGATGACGTCGAGAACTACCTACACGACCGCCCGGTCGTCGCGGGCCCCCCGAGCGCCGGCTATGCGCTGTACAAGTTCGCCAAGCGCCACCGCGCGGCCACGGTCGCAACCGGGCTCGCCGCAGCATCGATGATCCTGGGCATCACCGGCCTCGCGATCGGAATGCTGCGCGCAACGCGCGCGGAGGACCTTGCGACGCGACGTGCGGACGCGTCGCAGGCATCGTCGCGCTTTCTCGGGAAGTTGCTGTTCCAGGCAGACCCGGAACGCCACGGCGGTAACCCGTCGCTGCTCGATGTCCTGGAGCGGACCGACCCGCTGATCGACGAAGACTTGGCGCTCTTCCCGGAAGTCGAAGCCGACATCCGCGAATCGCTGGGCGTCGCCCTTCGACGCCGTTCGATGTACACGAGTGCCCGCCCGAGCCTCGAACGATCGCTCGCGCTGCGCACCGACCTGTTTGGCGAACACGATCCGGCGACGGCGCGCTCGCAAATCGCTCTCGCGGGCCTCTTGATCGAGGCGGACGGAGACTTGGCGGCCGCCAGCGACCTGTTGGCTCGAGCGCACGCCACCTACCCGGCCGACGGGAAGTCCGGCACGTTGCTCGAAGCGTGGCTTCTGCTCGACATCGGACTGACGCAGCTCGCGGCGGACCACCTCGACGAAGCAGAAAACGCGCTCGAGGCATGCCGCCGCTTGATGATCCGCGAATACGGAACCGAACACAGGGACATCAGCCGTCCCCTTCGAGGGCTCGCAGCGGTCGCGTTGGCACGTGGACGCGCAGACAAGGCGAAGCAGCTGGCACTCGAAGCCGTCAGGCTGAGCACCGTCCGCGATGCACAGTACCTCAACGCGCGTGCCAAGATGGTGCTGGCCGATGTGCTGCTCGCGTCGGGCACGCCGATCGACTTGGCACCGGCCTACCGTGGCATCTCCGACAAGGGCCGCCTCGACTCGATCAAGCGCCTCGTCGATTCCGCGAACCAACAGCTTTACCGAACGATCGGCAGGCGCCATCTGCGCCTCGCCGAGTGCAGTCTCCTGCTCGCCCGAGTGGCGTTCTGCGAAGGCGATTTCCTCAGTGCGCTGAAGTTCGTTCAGGAGAGCGAGGAGCAGTGCGAACAGATGCAGCTTCATCGAGACCACATCCTGCTGATCGAAACCAAACTGATGGGCATGATCGCTTGCAGCTGGCTTCGGCCCTCACAGTTTGACCATCTCCGCGGGGTGCTGTCGCTGCGGCCCGATCCGGAAGGCCCGGTCAGGGTGGGCCGGCACGAGCGCATCAGCAACAAACTCCTCCGAGCAGCCAAGGTCACGGAGGATCGCTACGGTGCCGACCACCCACTGACGCTGCGCATCTATGCGACGCTGATCCGGAGCTCCATCGCGCGCGGCGAGCCCGACCTGGTTCGACAGGCCACCGAACAGCTCGAGGCGCGGCGAGAAGCACGGCGCTCGCGGCTGTCACTGCCGGCGCCGCGCTGAGCCTCGCCGGAGGCGCACGCCGCGGCAGCCGCGTGCCGCTCCTTCAAGCGATCAAGTGCCCGGGCCACCCGAGGCCGTGCGGATCTGCACGTCGATCGGGTCGGTGGCCGCGAAGGAGCCGTTCGCGGCCAGGGGGCTGAGCGCAAACCCCTGCATCCGGACGCGGAAACCGGCGAGGGACGCCGGTACGACCAGGGCGACCTGCGCCCCGGCCGGGTTGAGCAGCGGCAGGCCGAAGACGGATGGGGTCAGCCCACCGGCGATGAAGCCCGAGCTACCCAGGTCGACGACCAGGCCGGGGAAGGAACCGATCGGCGGGGTGGCGGCGTCATACGCCTGGACCAGGATGCCGTAGGGATCCAGCGCGAAGGTCCCCGCCGGCGACGTCATCCGGACGAAGAAGGTATCGCTGGCGAACTGCTGCAGGCTGGGCGGCGCGAGGACCTGGCCTTGGGACAGGGTCACGTCGAGCGCCAGGTCCTCGATCGTGCCGTTGCGGCAGTCGAGGCCAGGCGCGGTCTGGGACTGCTTGCCGAAGCGACCGGCGCGGTAGATCGCGTCGATCTCGGCTTGCGAGAGGGCCGCCCGGTAGAGCGTGCACTCGTCGATGGCGGCGCGCAAGAAGTTGATCCCGATCACACCGACGCCGAAGCCGCCGTCCTGGTTGCTCTGCGCGGTCAGGCTGGTCAGCGCGACGGGGTCGTCGTTGCGCACACCGTTGACGAAGAGGCGCAGATCGCCAGGTCCGGCGAACACCCCGGCGACGTGGGTCCAGGTGTTCAACGGGATGTTGATGCGACTCGACACACCTTCGGCCTGGCTGCCCACGCCGGTCCCTCGCACGAGACGGAGGGTCTGGTTGAGAATCCGAAAGAACAGCTCACCAGCTGGTTGCCCAGGCTGGTTCAGCTCGGTGTAGAGGACCTCCTGGGTAACGCTGCGCCGGCGGAAGAGCCACATCTCCACGGTGAAGGGGCCCGTCGTGCGGAGGATCGGACGCTGCGGGTTCAGCCCACCGCCCACGCCCAGGTCGAAGCCGTTGCCGACCATGCCGGGGATGGTGGTGACCGTGGCGCCCGTGCGCGGTGTCAGCGGCGCGGATTCCAGCCCGACGCGATCCAGCGCGTGCTCGCGGCAGACCTCGCCGTCGTACCACGCGACAGCTCCCGCGGGCAGCGGTGCCGCCAGCTTGCACTTGAGGGAGGTACCGGCCTGGGCGATCAATGCGAGCTCGGGTGCGACCAGCCCACCGCTGTAGAAGGTCAGCTCGTCCATCTGGCCCTCGAAATGCAGGGTGCCTGGAAGGACACAGCCGACGAACGTGCTCCGGCTGAAGCCTCCGGAGGGCAGCACACCGAAGCTCACGCTGGTGCTCGTCAGGCTCGCTTGCTGACCGTCGATGGTGACGCCGATCGAAGCGGCGTTGAAGATGACCACGCCGACGTGATGGATGCTGCCGGCCGCGAACACCGGGGCCGTTTGGAAGATGCGCTCGGTGGCGCCTCCGGACGCGTTGGTGCGATACCGCACCTGCACTCGGCCGTCCGGGGTCAGGACCACGGCCACGTCCCCGGCCCGCTCGGTCGCTGGATCGAGCTTCGAGAAGAGACCCTGGAACACTCCCAGGCGGGCGGGCCGGATCCAACCCTCGAACGACCAGTCGTCGCCATCGAGAACGTCCATCTCCTGGACGCTTTCGAGGTGGCCAGACTGCCCGTCAAAGTCGAACGCATCCGGGCCGAAGCCGGGCATCGCGCCGAAGCCGACGCCGCCAGCTAGGACGGCATCGATGTTGCCGACGAGGTCGACCGCGAGGCCGGACCCGTTGGGCTCGGCGTCCCACCAGACGTTGATCCGGGGATCAGGCGAGGCGCAGGGCGTCTGCGCCTGGACGACAGGGGCCAAAGCGAGCAGGAGAGTCGCCGTCGTGCAGTGAAACGTGTGGAAGTGCATCTTTTGTCCCATCCCGAAGGGTGAGTAGGAATTCGGCGGGTGCCCGACGCTGGGCCGACCCGTCTCACTCGTTCCTGCGGGAGGTGCGCGGACAACGGCTCACGGCTCCTGTGTTTTTGTCCCTCGACGGTCGCGATCGGTCCATCGGCGATCGGTAGGGGGCGACGGGCGGCGCGCGCGCCATCGTTCTGCGCCTCGGGCGACGCCCCTCGCGGGCCACCCTGGCGGCAGTGGGCTCGCCCCAATCGACTCGTCGCGACGGGAGGAGGGGGACTCACTCGTCAATTTGGTCCGTGACGAACGACCTCGCGTCGCACCCTCACTGCAAACGGCCAGTTGGCGTTGTGCCGGGCCTATCCTGGCGCGCCCTGGCCATCGACGTCGTCCGGAGTGAGCCCAACCACGGAGGTAAGACGGTGCGATCACAAGTCCTATGGATCATTGCGGCGTTGGCCGCGTCACCTCTGCGGGCCCAGGCGCGGTTCAGCGAGCTGACCAAGCGCTATCTCCCAAACGTGGCGCGCGAAACACCGGCGGCTGAGCTCCGCGACTTAGACGGCGACGGCCACCTAGATCTCGTTCTGGCGACGGCGCAGGGGCAAGACCGAATCTACATCAACGACGGTACGGGCCTTTTCACCGACGAGACGAGCAGCCGGCTGCCGCCGAACTCCGACGCGACCAGCAGCCTTCTGTGCGAGGACGTGGACGGCGACGGCGACCTCGACCTCGTGACCGGTGGCTCCACGAACCGACTCTACGTGAACGACGGAACGGGCAACTTCACGGACGTGACGTCGACCCAGCTGCGTTGGTCCGGCTTCTTGCGGACCTCGGCGCTGGCGTTCGGCGACGTCGATGGCGATGGCGACGGCGACCTCGTCGTTGGCACGGATCTGCAGCAGAATCTTCTCTACCTCAACGACGGCGGTGGCACGTTCGTCGATGCGACCGTTGGCCGCCTCCCCGTCAGCCTCGACGTCACGTTGGGCGTGGCGCTCGCGGACGTCGATGGGGACGGTGACCTGGACATCGTGTTCGCAACCAGGCACCAGAACCATCTCTACCTCAACGACGGTTCTGGCCGTTTCGCCGACGCCACGGCGCAGCTCCCGTCAGCCTTCGACGTCAGCAACGACGTGGTCGCCATCGATGTCGACGGAGATGCCGATGTCGACCTCGTGTTTGGCAACGGCGGGCAGCAGAATCGGCTCTACCTAAACAACGGCCTGGGCCAGTTCTTCGACGGCACGTCGTCGCGATTGCCGATCTCGTTGGACGAAACGGTCGACCTGGCCAAGATCGACCTCGACCGCGACGGCGACGCGGACCTCATCGTTGCCAACCGGAACGGCACGCGAATCCTGGTCAACGACGGCACCGGTGCTTTCACGTCGTCCCCATTCCCCGCGCACGCCGACAGGACGTTGGCCGTGGCGGCAGGA
Source organism: Planctomycetota bacterium (assembly GCA_039029375.1). Lineage (GTDB taxonomy): Bacteria > Planctomycetota > UBA1135 > UBA1135 > UBA2386 > JBCCGH01. Next base: position 34,994 of record JBCCGH010000051.1, on the reverse strand, counting down.
GACGTCGACGGCGATGCAGATCCGGATCTCTTCAGTGGGAATGTCGAAGAGGACCGGCTCTACCTGAGGAACGCAGCAGGTGCTTTTCTTCTCGCGACGCCCACGCGGATGAGCGAGGCCGGATTCAGTGCGGACATCGTGCCCGCCGACTTGGACGGGGACGGCGACCTTGATCTGGTGCTCAGCGATCACGTGACGCGTCCCTACCGCAACGACGGCCTGGGCAACTTCGTCGCCATGGGATCGGCCACGCCCCCCTACGGCCCCTCGGCGTTTCAGCCAGACGTGGATTGCTTCGACGCAGATGGCGATGGGGACGTTGACGTGGCAGTGGCGGTCTACCTTGGCCAGAACCGGCTCTTGCTGAACGATGGCTCCGGGGTCTTGGTCGAAGCGACAGCCGAACGGCTGCCCGCGGACCAAGAGCGCACCAGGGCGGTCGTGGCCTTGGGCGTCGAGGGCGACGGCGACCAGGATCTCGTCTTCGCCGGCGACCTTGTCCAGCCGCGGCTGTACGTCAACGACGGCTCCGGCTTCTTTGCAGATGCCACGGCCTCAAGCATGCCCGCCGGCATCGAGCAGCTCGGCAGACTGGCCGCCAGCGACGTGGACGGCGACGGCGATCTTGATCTGGTGCTCGCGACGGTCGGCCAAAACCGTCTCTACCTCAATGACGCCGCCGGACGCTTCTCGGACGCAACCGCGTCGCGCATGCCAGTCGATGGCGATCCCGATCATGCCGTCGAAGTCGGTGACGTGGACGCGGATGGCGACCCCGATCTCGTCTTCCTGGCGGACGTCGGAACCCGCCTCTATTTGAACGACGGCTCCGGCGGGTTCGTTGACGCGACCGCGAGCCATCTGCCCCCGACCACGGGCCAAGCCCTCGCCATCACGCTCCGCGACTTGGACGGTGACGGTCATTTGGACCTGGCGTTGAGCGGTGCGGCTTCCGCTCCATCGAGCCGCTTCTATCGCAATGATGGAACGGGCCGGTTCGCCGACGTTTCGGCGACCTGGTTGGCGTCCCCCGTCGGCATCGCTTTGACCGTCGCGGCGTTCGACGCCGACGGCGACGGCGATCAGGATCTCGTCTACTCAGGCCAGCCTGACGAGATCCGGTTCAACCTGACGCGACATCTCGATGCCCCGCTGCAAGCGCGGATCGGACGCACGTTCCTCATAGAGCTGCACGCGCGCGATACCAACCCGACGCACGTGGACCTTGGTGCCATCTTCATCTCCACCGGTCGCGCTGGCCTCGAGCTGCCGTGGGGCACGTTCGGACTCGACCCCACGCAGCTGGTGGTACTACCGCCGATCTCGATCCCGAAGTCCACTGGTGTGGGTTCGGCGGCGTTCGTCATGCCCAACGAACCCAGCCTGGTCGGCGTCAGGATCTTCAGCCAAGCCCTGCTCGTACTCGGCCCCATGCGCGCCCTGCTGACCAACGTCACGGGCAGCACGATTCTGGACGTCTGAGGCAGGGTGATCGATGCAGAGGTCGGCAGGGCGCCGGCTTCAGGCGTGGGCTGCGCACGGCTCCACGAGCACCATCGGGCCACCGCGTTTGGCCTCGGGCTTCGCCACGCCGAACCCCTCGCGCCGGCGTGGCTCGTGTTGGGGACGGCGGCCACGCCCCTGGGTTGTGGGGCGTGCTCGCTGGTCCCGGCGCCCCTGACCGTATTGCCGTTCTCGACCGACCAGCACGGTGACGCGCTGCTGGCGACGTCGCTGGCCGACCCGGTGTTGCGCGGTCAGACCCTGTTGGCGCAGTGGCTGGTGGCGGGCCCGGGTGGCTGCGCGGCCGTCGGCCTCTCGTTCTCCGGCGCGCTCGAGGTGCAGTTTCAGTAGGCCGCCGACCCGCCGGGGCGTCCCAGGTCACCGCACGGCGAGCTTCTCCATCACGGTTTGGGGGCGGGAGCAGAGGCGCGGCGGCTTTGGCGTCTACGACTCGGCGCGAGACCGGTTCGTCGTGGCTGGGTCGATGCAAACGCGGAGTGGGACGGCACGCGTTGGACGGAACACTCGTCGCCCGAGTTGCCCGGACGGCTGCAGGTCGTGCACTACCGTGGTCGGGGCCGCGTCATGGGCGTTCATCTGAGCGGTGCCGTGTTCGAGTGGGATGGCACAGTCTGGACTCCGGTCACCGCGCCCGGCGGGCCGCCGCAAGCGTTGGGGGTCGCCTACGATTCGATGCGCGATCGCCTGGTCGTCTTTGCTGGCCCCGACATGTATGAGTGGAACGGCGCGTCCTGGCAGCAGATCCCGGCGGTGGGCGCCATCGCCGGATCTGGTCGGCTGGCGATGGTGTATGACTCTGTCCGTCAGCAGCCGCCGGCCGGCACCTTCGAACTGGACGCCCACGAGTTCGGCGTAGTGGATATGACTCTGGGTGATGTGTTCACGGCTGATCGTCCGCTCGCTCTGTTTCCAGGTCGTGTTGGTCGCCGGCTGCGCGTCCTCCGACCGACGGGCCGATTTCTCGGGAATCGAACCGTTCTGGCGCATTGCTGAAACCTACGAGCGCGACGATCTCCCCTCGTCCGAGCAGTGGCAGGAGCTGTTCGCCACGCCTGGCTACGCGACGGCTCGGCGGCATGACAATGCCGACCGGCTCCTCGAGACGTTGCTGCCTGTGGCGCTCGCGCCGTCTCGCGCCGCGGAGCGCGCCGAGCTTGCCGCCGCAGCGGATTGGCGTGCGAGCTACGTCGATCACTACCGAGGCGCGATGGCGCAACGGGACGAGCTCCAGCGTTTCGCGCGCGAGCTGCAAGACCGCGACCTCATTGCCGAGGTGCTGGCGGACACGGCGGCATGGCTGCCGGCGAATACGCTGCAGTGGACGACGCCGCCGGACATCTCCTTCGTGATCCTCGAACCGGACGCACGCGGCTACGAGCGGGTGGTCATGGACCTCTGTTTGGCGCTCGACCTCGGCGATGCCCTGGGGCCCACTCTCGCCCACGAAAGCCACCACGTGTTGCGCAACCAGTTGTCGCTGGTCGACGTGCCCGAGGGAGACTTCCCCGAACGGGATCTGGTGGCTTCCCTCGACAACCTGCAGGCCGAGGGCGTCGCCGATCAGATCGACAAGGCCGACTACCTCGGGAAGGACGACTGGGGCAGCAGTCCTCTGCAGCGCATCCTCGCAGCCATGAACCTGCGGTACCGGAAGGCGTACGCGCAGGCGGACGAGACTTTGGCAGCGATGGATCGCCTGCTTGCAGCTTGGCTCGCGGACCCGTCGGGTGCCGCTGAGGTGGGGAGCGAGCTCCGATCGTTGCTCGTGCTCGGCGGTCACCCAGTCGGTTTTCGGATGGCGAACACCGTGCTGGAGGCCTTCGGTCGCGAACGACTCGCCGCAAACGTCGGCGATCCATTTGCCTTCGTTGCCGACTACAGCGATGCCGCGGCTCAACTCGGGGATCGACACGTTTTTAGCTCGGAAGCCTTGGCCGCGGTGGAACGCCTCGCCGACGCTTTCCGAGCCCAGGCGCCGAAGGTCGGATCGACGCGCGACTGACGCGGTCGCGGTGAGCGCACGAGAGCCTCAGCTCAAGGCCGACTTCATGAACGCCGGGTGCGCCGAGCCGCCGCGTCGCGAGCCGGGAACCAGCTCGCAGCGCAGGTTCGCGTTCGCCGACAGCCGGAAGTTCTCGCGGAGACCGGCGCGATGTTGTGGTCCTGCTCGAAGACGCGTACCGCGGTTTCGGCGAGGGCCAGGCACGACGTGGGTGCGATGGCGGCGAGCTAGAGGCGGGCGAGACGGCACTTCAACGGGTCCGTTCGGCGAGCCCGGCCGATCTTAGCCGCAAGTGCCGCGGCTGGGGGGCCGCCTCGCGGTAGCGCCCGCCACCGATGGCTACCGCAGGGCGAAGCCCGAAACCTGACCCGACGATGTGACCTCGCCGAAGCCGATCCCCGTGGCCAGGTCGTAGACCACATATTGGTTGCCCATCCCCACCAGCACGGTGGCGCCGTCGGCGGCCAGGGCGAGGTCGGTGACGGCGCCCTCGATGGCGATCTCTCGGGAGGAGAAGAAGCTGGGGCCGGGCTCGAGGTCGAGCACCGTCAGGGCGCTGCCCGTCTGGGCGACCAAGAACCGGCCGCGCGGGTCGATCTCGATGGCGCCGACCGTGCCCGACAGCGGTGCCGTTTGCGCGACGATCTGACCGGTCGTGAGGTCGTACTGCACGATCGAGTCAGCCATCCCGGCGAACGCCGACGTGCCGTCCGCCGCGATCCGAAGCCGGACCGGCAGTCCGAACGGAAAGAACAGCTCGCGGAGCACCGTGTTGCGCGTCGGCGAGTCGGGGTCGACGTCGACGACAGCGAGTCCGGTCAAGAAGAACGGTGTGATCAGCACGCGCCCGTCGGCCGAGATGTCGACCGGACCCGTGACGAAGGATGGCACGCCCGTGACTCCCGCGATGCCGCTGCCGAAGCTCGGCGAGTCGCGGTCGACATCGATGATGCTGATCGCGCTGCCGTAGATGCCGTCGACGGCGGCATAGGCGAGGTCTTCGCGGGGATGGATGGCAGCGCTCGAGATGTCGCCAAAGACCACCACGGGCAAAGGCGCGGGTGGTTGGGTGGTGGCGTCGTACAGCGCCATGTACTGGCCGAAACGAACGTCGAAGAGAATGACGGACGCGGTGCGGCCGTCGGCGGTCAGATCGACGCCGCCGCCGGAGATCACCGTCGGTGGCCAAGGCTGCACGGCCGACGTGCCGCTCGGTGTTAGGCTTTCGAAGCCGGTCGACAGCGTGCCGAGCACCGCTGCGTCGCGCCGCACGCTGAGCCGCACCGCATCGGAAGCGGCCAGTCCCCCGGGGCTCCCGGAATCGGCGAGATACCACTGCGCGAAGATGTCGAACCCTTCGAGCGCCGGCAGGTCGGGAATGCCAAACGGCTGCGCCGCGAAACCGTCGCCGGCCGCGCCGGCCGTCCCGCCGAGGACGGTCGGTCCGACGAGCACGAACAAGGGCGACAACGGGTCGAGTAGCAGCTGCGTTCCCGCGACGGGTACTCGGGCGGCCTGGTCGGACAGCGCCAGCGCCGCGGTCGTGCCGCCGAGGCCGCGGTCGACCTTGACTTGAAAACCGAGATTGCCCAGGCGGGGTTCTCCGTCCACCCAAATGCGCGGGGTGATGCCACCGCTGCCCGGGGTGCCGGCGCCGTACGGCGCCACTTGAGCCAGAGAGGGGGTCGCGAGGGCGACGAGAAGAACCGCGGTGCGGCGGAGGTTCGTCATGGCCGAGGCCTAGTTGGGGCGGATCCCGCCCGCAGATGGGAATCGTCAAACACATACCGTTCGCTCCGCGGGCGCGTGGACATCGCGGTTTGAGATCACGCACGCGCGGGGGGTGAGCGGTCGCCCGCGCGTCCAGTGCCTGTTTGGGCTCGTGTGCCTCCCGACGGTCCTTGCGCCCTTGCCGCCGTCGCGGCCACACTGTGGCAGGAGCCTCCCGATGGGGGGCGACGCCGTGGATCAAATGGAGGGTTGCGCGTGGAGTGCCTTAGGTTCGGCTCTTTCTCTTTCTCTTTCTCTTTCTCTTTCTCTTTCTCTTTCTCCTGCTTCGTATCCCTTGCTTGTGCGTCGCTGGTGACGGGTCAAGTCGAGTGGCGCACACAGCGCCAGATCGGCCCCGAGGCCGGGACCCATCGACTGGTCTACGACAGCACGCGGGGTCGCGTGCTGCTGCTGACTCGGCAGAACGGTCCGCCGTTGTCGATCTGGGAGTGGGACGGCGCGCTCTGGCGGGAGATCGGGCCGTCGAGTGGCCCGCCAGGCTACACCGGCTTTGCCGCCGCCTACGACAGTGCGCGCCGCCGCGTCGTGGTGTTCGGCGATGATGGCAAGACCTGGGAATGGGATGGCGCGGGTTGGGCGCGGGTCGCGACCGGCCCGTTGCCGGGAGCCCGCTTCGGGACCAACATGGCCTACGACGCGGCGCGGCAGCGCACCGTGCTGTTTGGCGGCCAAGGCGGTCGTGACGACACCTGGGAATGGGACGGCCAGCGCTGGACCCAGCGCTTTCCCGCCACCGTGCCGCCGGCGCGCAACGTCCATTCGATGGCTTATGACGCCGCACGGCAACGCATTGTGATGTTCGGCGGCGGTGCGATTTTCGATGACACCTGGGAGTGGGACGGCACCGATTGGCGCGAGGGGCAGCCGGGTACGCGGCCGCCGGGTCGCCACAGCGGTGACATGGCCTACGACGTGGCCCGACGCCGCATCGTGCTGTATGGCGGTACGGGCGGCGCGGGACCAGTGGCGCAGCTGGGCGACACGTGGGAATGGGATGGCACCAACTGGGTGCAGCGCACACCGGCGCACTCGCCGGGAACTCGGGACAACCACCGCATGGCGTACGACGCCACGCGTCAACGCACGGTTTTGTTCGGCGGGATCCGGACGAGGCCCGGCCTGAGCCGGCCCTTGCCGGCCGTGACGTTCGAGTGGGACGGCACCGATTGGAACCGCGTCCCACCCGCGGCGCTCGGTCCGCGGCACGGCATGGCCTCGGCGTACGACGCACTGCGGGATCGGGTGATCTGGTTCGGCGGTGACAACCGCGCGACCCCGTTGTTCGACGACACCTGGGAGTGGACGCCGGGGGGGCTGCGACAGCTGCAGCCGGCGCGCCGCCCGAGCGGCCGTTGCCGCGCGGCCATGGCGTACGATCCGGTGCGCGATCGCATCGTGCTGTTCGGCGGCGCGAATGGCGCCTACCCGACCGGGGCCTTCGGCGACACCTGGGAGTGGGATGGCACGACGTGGATCGAGCGCACGGTGGCGTTGGCGCCGCCGCCACGGTTTGGCCACGGGATGGCGTGGGATCCGGTGCGCGGCCGTGTGCTGCTGTTCGGCGGTGACTCGACGTCGGCCTTCGGCGGGGAGCTCGACGACACCTGGGAGTGGGATGGCACGCAGTGGCGGCTCCTGCTCCCCTCGGCCTCCCCGTCGCCCCGCGCCGATGCGGCGATGGCGACCGACGCGGGGCGCGGCCGCATCGTGCTGTACGGGGGTGGCGCCGGGTTCTCGCGGATGGGCGACACCTGGGAATGGGAGGGCACGAACTGGGTGCGGCGCGCGGCAGCATCGCCGCCCGGAGCGGCATTCTGGCCGGCGCTGGCTTATGACGCGGCGCGCGTTGTGACCGTCCTCCAAAGCAGCGCAGAGACGTGGGAGTGGAACGGCACGAGCTGGACGCGCCGTACTTCGGCCGCGAGCCCGCCGGCCGCGACCGGCCCGGCGGCGTTCGCCTATCACGCGGGTTCTGGACGCGCGGTGTTGCTTGTGGACACGGGGACGCAGTACGTGACCGAGCTCTGGGACTATGGCCCGATCCACCCGGCAACCTACCGCTCCTTCGGCAACGGCTGTGCGGGCAGTGCCGGTACGCCGAGCCTGGTCGGCGCGGCGGGATCACTGCCGTGGCTGGGCCAAACACTGTCGTTGCAGCTGACGTCGGTCTTGGCTGGGCAACCGGCGGCGGTGTGGGTCGGCGGCTCGCGCACCCAATGGCAGGGCCTCACGCTTCCGCTCGAGCTCAGGGCGGCGGGGATGCCGGGCTGCGAGCTCCTGGCCAGCCCGGAGGTGCCTGTGGCCGTGGGCACGGCAGGCGGCACGGCGACCTTGACCGTGCCCCTTTGCGTCTGCGCATCAGCGCTTGGACTCTCCGTGTTCGGTCAGGCCGCGGTGGCCGATCCGGGCGCCAACCCCGCCGGCGTCGTGATCTCCAACGGCATCGAGGCCCAGATCGGCGGGAGGTAGCGCGGCGTCAGCAGGACGACTGCCAGACCGTGGTGCCCGGGTCGAGGCTGTCGTGCGATGGCGCCGACGTAAGCACCCGCACCTCGACCGAGGTCGCGGCGGGCTCACCCGGATCAGTCGGGGACGACAGTTGCGGAGTCCGGCATTGGTGCCGCGGCCTCGGGTGAATCTGACGACCCATCCCGTCGCCGCCGAGCCGGGGCGCCCGACGGCCCGGTCAGTTCAGAGGGATCGTCAGTACGTTGCTGGACGTCACGCCGAGGGGGTTCGCGGCGGGGTCTAGGCCGAGCAGTTGGGTGTTGAGCTCGCTGTAGAAGGCGGAGAACTGCGTCGGCAACGCGAGGGTGGCTCGGCCATCACTGTCCACGACGATCGGCAGCGCCACCACGAAGGGGCCCATCCAGTAGCAATCCGGCGCGCCGACTCCCTCCAGAGACACGGGAATCGGGATGCCCAGGGTTGCCGTGGGCCCGCCGACGAGCAATGCCGCCGTGCCGTCGCTGATCGCGTTGGCGATTTCGAAGTCGAAGCTGCCCCGCATCAGGGTGACGGGACTGTCCACGCCGAGCAAGAGCTGCTCGCCGTTCGAGCCCACACACCCGAATCCAGCGGACCACACGCCAATCGGTGCGACGGCTGGGCCGACGATCGTGTTGGTACCATCGGTCAACTCGACGCCCGCTTGGCCGTTGCGCAGCGTCTGCATACCGCTGGCCGTGAGCGTCGTCTGGAGCGTGAAGCTACTGCCCGCCGCATCGGCGGCGACGAAGGTGCCCAACGTTTGACCGGAGAAGAAGTCCAAGATCCTGCCCGAGGTGGGCGTCATCCCTTCGGCTTCACCGTCGCCGAGGATCTCGTTCGTGCCAGGCAGCAAAGGGAGCCGCACCTTGGCGATCGCGGTCGGACCGCTCGCGTAACCGATCATCGTCTCCTTCTTCGCAAGATCGAGGAACACGTCGCCGCCGCCCGTCACGAGCTTCAGAACCAAACTTCCCGACTCAAACTCGGGCGCGAACTCGGGCGCGAACCTGTCGATCTCGAACTCGCCGAAGGGCGCAAAACTGAAGAGTCGCTCGATGACCACGCCAGGGCTCGCCGCGCTGCCCGTCATGAGGAAGACCCGGTTCACCGCCGTGGGACGGGCAAACTGCTCCTCGACGTCAATGCTGAACCTGCCCGTTGGCAGGTCGACGCTGAGGCTCGCCGTCACGTACTCGTTCTCCGCGACGAAGCACTTCCGCCGAATCTGCTGGAGCTTGCCACGGGAGAGAATCGTCCCGGACGAGTCCTGCACCCGCAGCTCGAAGAGGTCGTTGAGCAGGGAGGACTCCGAACGCCCGAGAGGCGAGACCCTGGCTCGCCAGATCTTCGACGAGCCGAGTTGGGTGTCTGGCAAGAGAGCGACGGCTAAACCGCCGCTCACACAGTCGTAGACCTCAACGCGATCCGGGTTCCCGATGACCCGAGCATTCACGCTAAAGGTAGCGCCGTCGTACTTCGCCCAGCCAGCGTGGAGCGCCGCCGTAGCCGAGGGCGAGCTGATATCGAAGGTCGAGAAGCTGAAGACGCCGGTCGGGCCCGGCTGCGCCGCGGCAGCAGCGACGAACACGGCGAGGGCGATGGGAACGGACAATCTCGAGATGGGACGCATCGTGCTCCTGTGAAACGTTGGTTCAGGTCCCTGGGGGGATGCGCCGCCGGTCTGTGACACCTGCAGCGCCCTTTTCCTGGCGTGTCCTCCTACTCGGCGGGTGCTACGCCGCGCTAGCGCTGGTGACCGACAGCGCCTACGCGCTACTCGCCGGCCGCCTCCGCCATTGGCTACTGGGGCGAGTCAGTGCCAGCCCGTGGCCGCGCGACGCGACGGGCAGCGCCTACGTCGGGATGGGCATCAGCGCCGCGCTGAGCGACCGGAAGTGACCGCGACGGCTACCGCGCCTCGCTTCGAGGCGCACCGCATGCCGCACAGTGCCGCGCCTGGGGCGTCCGCAAAGGTCGTTCGCACAACGTGCAGGACGGCCCGTACGCGGCCAGGCGGTGATGCCAGATTGCGTTGGGGTTCGTCTCCCGCACGCCAGTCATTCGCTCGTACAGCTCGAGAGCCGGGCGGAAACGCTCGCCTAAACGCGAATCTCTGAACGCGCGACCCTGTTCCTTGCGAAACGCCTTCGTCGCCCGCGCCGCCTGGCTCATCAACTCAGCCACGCGCGCGAACTCCGCTTCGTCGAGCATCGGCATCTCCCGCTCACAACGCCAACACCACAAGATCTTCACCGGCTGGGCTCTCCTCGGCGCCCCAGCGAACCATGGCCGCGGTCGCGCGGCAACACGGTGGCCGCCCAACTCCGGGGACCAGCGCGGCTTGCCGCTGCCGGTGGCGCAACGGCGCAATCGCGTCACGCCGCAAGAAAACTCCTGCCACCGTGACGCCGCGATGGGGTTCTACCCAGCAAACCGAACCACCACGGTTCCCAACGAAAGAGTCGTCCAATGTTCGTCAAGAAGATCAACCTGACCGTCACCGGGATCACCGCCGCTTTGCTGTTCGCTGCTTCCGCGCCGGCGGCGAGCGTCGCCATCACCCCCGCTCTCCCTTCGGTGTTGCTCGAGGAAGAGCCCGAATTCGACATCTTCGTGCGCATCCCCGGCATCATCGGCGGCGCCACCCATCCGGCCTACCAGGGCTGGATCCAGGTCGAGAGCTCAGGGATGGACCTCACCAACGGGGCGACTCTGTCGATGATGGGCGGTGCAGGTGGCGCGGGCCGCGTGAGGCTGTCCGAGATGGTGCTCTCGGGCGGACTCGACATGGCGCTGCCCCCTCTGGTTGCCGCCTGCGCGACCGCGCAGCCCTTCGACAAGGTTGAGATCCATTTCCTTCGCACCGATGGCTCCAGCGCGCTGCCGGCCCTGGAGATCGGCTTGGGCCAGGTCCTCATCACCAAGGTGGAGCACGTCTTCGACCCCGACCCGCAACAGCAAATGTCGCTGCTCTTCGGGAAGGTCCAGTGGCGCACGCGTTCGGCCAGCGGCCAGACTCAGTTTGCCTGCTGGGACATGGTGAAGAACAAGGCCTGCTCGGCCTTCTGAGGACTACGACCCCTGCGGCCCGTCGGGCCGCAGGGTGACGAGGCCGTACGGTGCCGCGACCAAAACCGCCGCATTCGACGCCGCCGCCGATCCGGATCCGGCGCTACGTGAAGATTCCAGGTTGCGGTTCTGGGGCAGGTGGCTTGCCTAGGAGGTCGAGAGGCAGCTGCCGCTGCGCCAGTAGCGCACCGGTCGCGAGCACGGCCATCAACGGGAACGCGACCCCGCGCCGGCGGCCGGCCTTGGACTCGCCCTGCATGACGCCATTGAAATCGACGCGGGCGGGAAAGGGCGAGGGCGTCCGCGCCGGCGGCCGCGACGCGCCCGGGCTAGTGGTGTGATTCAGGCAGATGGGGCCTTATCCGCGAGACATCGGCGCCGGTCGCAAGGCGGGTCGCCGCAGGCATATTGGTGGATGCGGCAAGGACGACCCAACGCTGCGAGCGGCGCTGAGGGCCGTGGATAAGGCCCCAGATTCCTGAATCACACCACTAGGGCGCTGATTCGCCGGCTCGAAGGTGAACTGGGGCGGTTCGGACGAGGCGACCCTCGACAAGCGCGGCAGCGGCGACGGCGACGTCCCCGGCGAAGCCCGGGATGCGAATCGTCCACGCGCCGTCCGCGGCGCGGTGCCACGGCATGACGACCGGTGGCGTGGCCACCCGGGTGTCGCCGCGTTGGAGTGGCTGGGGCGACGTGGTCCGCACCCAGGCGATCGCCGGGGCGCCGCCCTGCGGCAGGTGGTCGAGGGCGAGGATCGTCGTGCCGTCCGCCGTGGGAGTGGCCATGCTCGCGTGCGGCACCAGGGCCAGGTCGTTGGCACGATGTGTCTGCGGCGTCAGCAGCCGCGCCGAGTCGGGCTCCACTTCGATCAAGACGCGCCGCGAGCCGAAGTCGTTGATGCCGTCGCCGTCGTTCCAGCAACCAGGGGGCTGCGGCTGGAAGCACGGAAAGCGAGTCTGCGCGCACCAGTTCATCATCGCGAAGATCTCGGTCGCGGTGCTCGGCTCGCCTCGGCACCAATTGCGGTAGGTTGAAGTCGAGCCGTTGACCCAGCGGTGCGGCTGGCCCACCGCCGGGCGCTCCAGGCCGATCCAGGTCGTGTCCGCAGTGCCGAACTGCCCCGCCAACCAGCGTTCCTCGTCGGCGTCATCGAGCACGACCAGGTAGCCACCAAGTCGCGCGGCGAGTGCCTTGGCGGGGCGGATCCCCTGCGTCTTGATGGAGACGTAGTAGTCGTGACCGGTCATCGGATGGCGGAACGGTCCGCGTAGGAGGTCGGGCTGAGCCGCTGCCCAAGGAGCGAGCAGCAGGAAGGCGAGGAAAGAGGCGACGCGCATGAAGTCTCCGAGAAGTTGGGTACCCAGCTGACGGCGTCAGGCCGGGCTCGATCCGGAACCGAGATCATCGACCGCCGCAGGGGCGCGGACTTTCGAGAACGTTGAGACGGGATGGTGTCCACGGACAGAGATGCGGCGAAGTCGAGCTGCTGGTCGCCGCCCAGTCCGGCCGCGACGCTCCGAGCAAGTTTCGATGCGCCGCGGCAGCCCGCTACCGGAGCAGCTTCATGATTTGCTCGCAGGCCTGCGTGAGCTCCTCGCCCTGGCAGCCCTCGCGCTCGCCCACGACCCGGCGGAGAATCGCCGCGTACTCGGCCCGGGCGCGCTCGATCTCGCGGTAGACGGCCTTGGCGGGGACGCCCCATTCCTCGGCGACGTCCTTCAGCGCGTTCCCTTCGTGGTAGCGCCGCCGCAGCAGCTCGACCCGGCGGACCGCCTCGGGCCCGGCCTGTTCCGCCGCGGCAGTGAGGCGCTCGGCGGCTTCCTGCACGAGGGACTGGGCCCAGGCGCGGTCAAAGATCTTGGTGAGCCGCGCCTCTTCGTCCGGCGTGTCGTCCGGCCGCTCGTCCTCGGCGATGCGCTGCCGGCGCTTGGCGCCGCCGGTCTCGAAGCGCAGGGCGATGTTGCGCGTGACGCCTGCCAGGTAGGAGCGAAAGCTGCCTTGGTGCTCGCGTTCGACCCGCGTCAGCGCGCCGTCATCGCGCAGGCAGTCGACAAACACTTCCTGGACCGCGTCCTCGAGGTCGCTCTGCGCGGCGCGGCCCCGCCAACGCGCGCGCAAGTAGGCGCGAACGACCGGGAGGTAGCGGGTGGCGAACGTCTCACGCGCTTCCGCGTCGCCGTCCGCCGCGGCCAGGACGATCGTCCAATGGGTGGTGCTACCGAGCTCTTCTCGAGACATGGGGAGAGTGCCGGAGAGCTTAGCAAAGGCAGGGTGGGGGGCGATGTTGCGGTGGGAGCGCGTGTTGTGGTGGTGCGGGGTGGGGTGCTGGCATCGCCCGCGATAGGCCAGCTCCAGTTCGACACGCTCCCGAAGGCCCACCTACCGCGCAGCAGCACGCGCACGACCTCGCTGGCGTGGTCTGAAGTTGATCGCGACGGAGACCTGGATCTCGTGCTCGGCGAACAACTGCGCCTGCTACGGAACGACGGCACCGGAATCTTCACCGATGTCACCGCCGGCTGCTTGCCGACTTCCGTGGGCACGGCCTTGGTCCTCGGTGATGTCGACGGCGACGGCGACCCAGACTTGGTGGCCGGCGACCCCGTGCTACGGCGAACTCAGTTGTTCCTGAACGACGGCCACGGGTGCTTCGCGGACGTGACCAGCTCGCGTATGCCACCCGTGGCGGCGCGGACAACCGCGCATGCCCTCGGCGATCTCGAAGGGGACGGCGACCTGGATCTAGTCGTGGGCAACGGCGGCACCGTCGCAGGCGAGCAGAGCCGACTCTACGTCAACGACGGCACAGGGAGGTTTGTTCGGCCGGTTCAGCGGCGCGCAGAACCGGCTGCCCCGCAACCTGCTCCGACAACTCGACGCCCCCTTCCTGGCGCGGCTGGGCGCCGAGTACGAGTTGACGGCCTACGCACGCTCCGGACTTGGGGGCGAGCAAACCGCGGCACTGATCATGGTCTCGGCGGCCGGTGCGAGAATCCCGGTGCAACCGCTCGGGACGTTTGGTCTCGATCCCACAGCCACCGTGGCTCTGGCGGCGTTCGAGATCCCACAGCCGCTAGGGCGGGCGGCCACCGCGTTCGCATCCCGGCGGTTTCGGCTCTCGTGGGGAGGACGGTGTTCGCTCAGGCCCTCATCCAGGACGGGGCGCGCCTCCGACTGACGAACGTTACCGCGGACCCGATCGGATCCTGGTGACATCTCCGGGCCGGAGCCCCGGTCTGCCGCAGTGAAAGTGGAACTTGGTGGGACCCTGGTCGGCGCGCAACCAACAGACACCGTGTCGACTCCACCCCTCCCAACTTGCCCCGCCCCGCGCCGCGGCCTGGCTCGTTTTGGGCTTCGGGTTTGCCAACCGGCCCTGCGGCCAATGTACCCTGATCCCCTCTCCGGACGTCGTGGCTCCGGTGCGCGTGGATCCGGACGGTGTCGCACGAGCGCAATTCCCGCTGCTCGCCCCTGGGCTACGGGGCCGGAGCCTACTGGCGCAGTGGCTGGTGGATGCTCCGGGAACCCGGGCTTGCCCAAGCGTTCCTCTGGGCTTCAGCAACGGCATCTCAGTTCGGATCCATTAGGTGGCCACATGCCTGCGGGCTGGACCGTCGCACTGTGTGCACGTCGGCCGAGCAGACGCAGGCGTCGCGCGTCGGCACGTTGCCAGCGTGGCTGATCTTGACGAACGGCTTTTCTCGGCGTGTCGCCGAGCGAGGGCGCCGCTGAACCGGAACCTGACCTTCCCCGGCGCCGATGTCTCGCGGATAAGGCCCCATCTGCCTGAGTCACACCACTAGGTGCGTGGGGCGCCCCGCTGGGGGAGCGACGTCAACGCACGGGCTCACTCGCCGAGCGTGAGCTCAAGCCCATTGGTCAGGGCGATGCCGAGCCACGGGCTGGACCCGTCGAGGACCGCCCCCTGGCCGAAGAGCGTCGTGCCGAGCACCACGGGGTTGCGCGGGACCGGCATAAGGGTGGATACGGCACCGCCCGCGCCGGTGACCGCGGTGAGCACCGTGAGCAGGCCGGCGGGATCGACCCGCGCCACGCAGGGCCCCGCCAGGGGGGTGCTTTGTCTGGCCAGCGAGAACACGAGGGCGGCAGGGGCTGCGGCCGGCGCGCCGCCCAGGTCCACCGCGAAGCGGCGGTTCGTGAGTCGCGGGACTCCGAGGGCCGTCAGGATGGGCACGTTGGCGGCGCCGCCGCAGCCCGCGCCAAAGACCGTGGCAGCTGCGGGCACGGAGGTCCCGAGTACCCACGTGTCCCACAGCCCGGCGCCGCCGTGCAGCACCAGCCGTTCCCGGGAGCTGTCGTACGCGAACGACGAACCCCAGCGCGGTGGGGGCGCGCCCGGCAAGCTACGGGCCGTCCACGTCGTGCCGTCCCATTCCCACACGGGATCGCTGCTGTTGAACTCGAAGAACACGGTGCGTGCACGGCGCGCGTCGAACGCCATGCGGCCGCGCTCGGTCGGGCCGACGCCCGGCGCCGCGGCCTGGCGCCACGTGACGCCGTCCCACTCCCACGTACCGCCGGCCGCGTCGTGCATCACCGTGGCGCGGCGGACCGGGTCGTAGGTCATCGTGTGCGCGTCCGTCGGGGGCGGCGCGAGCGGCGGGAAGCGCTCGGTCCACTGCTGGCCGTCCCATTCCCAGGTTCCGGCCACGGGCGCGCCGTAGAAGCCGCCATACCCCGCGGGAGCGCGCGGGTCCCAACCACCGAACAGGACCACGCGGCGCCGCGCGGCGTCGAAGGCCAACGCGTGATTCTGGCGCTCGGGGCCCATCGTTCCCACCTGCAGCCAGTCATTGCCGTCCCACTCCCACGTGTCGGTGTAGGTCCAGAACGGCGCGTACCCGCCGTACAGGATCACGCGCCCGCGCACGCTGTCGTAGACCAACCCGTGCTCGGCGCGAGGCGAAGGCGTGGTGGCCGGCGTGGCCAGGACCCAGCGCGCGCCGTCCCAAAGGTGGGTGTCCCGCGACGTATCGCTGAGCCCCGGGCCGCTGCGGGGAACCCAGCCGCCGAAATGCACGAGCTGCCCGCGGGCTCGGTCTTCGACCATGAGGC
Organism: Planctomycetota bacterium; assembly: GCA_039029375.1. GTDB lineage: Bacteria > Planctomycetota > UBA1135 > UBA1135 > UBA2386 > JBCCGH01. Next base: position 19,036 of record JBCCGH010000051.1, on the reverse strand, counting down.
CGGAGGCGTCCGGCGGATCGATCCGCGTGTGCGGGGTCCACTGCGTGCCGTCCCAGGTCCACGTGTGGATCTCCGGCGGGTAGGAGGAGCCGAACAACACCATCTGCTGGCCGGCCACGTCCTCGACCAAGGCCTCGGACGACGTGCTCGCGGTTGGTTGCGTCGCGGTGGGCACCTGGCGCCACGTTGTGCCGTCCCACGCCCAGGTCATCGCCGCGCCGACGAGCAGCACGCGGCCTTGGGTCGTATCACACGCCATGGCGGCCCGGCTTTGCGCCGGCGGCAGGAGGCCCGGCCGGATCTCGCTCCACTGCGTGCCGTCCCACTCCCAGAAGTCGCCCTGCGCGCTGGAGGCGGACTTGCGCGTTTGGCCGCCAAACAGCACGACGCGCTGTCGCACCGGGTCGTACGCCATCGCGTGGCCCCAGCGTGCGCTCGGTCCGGTTGCGGGGCTCATTGGGTGCCAAGTGGTACCATCCCATTCCCACGTATCCCCGAGCGGGGAACGCGCCGGATACAGCCCGGCCGCATCGCTGCCGCCGAACAGCACGACGCGCTGCCGGGCCCGGTCGTAGACCATGGCGTGGCCCCAGCGCGCGGGGGGGGCGACGGCCGGTGCGAGCTGCGACCATTGCACGCCATCCCACTCCCAGGTATCGGCGAGGGGTGAGGTCGGCGCGTACAGGGCGACTCCGTCGTCGCCGCCAAACAGCACCACCCGCCGGCGCTGGAGATCACTCGCCACGCCGGCGCTAAATCTGAGCGTTGGGCCGCCGGCGCCGGTCGCCTCGTGCCACGCCGACCCGTCCCAGTGGGCGGTGTGTCGGGGCTCGACCAGGCCACCGCGTGCCGCACTGCCGGCGACGCGCATCACGCGCTGCCGCGCGCTGTCATAGGCGACGGGGCAAGACAACGCATCGCTCCTCGTGACGTTGATCCAGCGGTCTTGGGCGGGGCCGGCGGCGGCGAGCCAGGGGATCGTCGCCACGGCCAAGAGCCGCCGGCAGGTCGGTTGCGGGACAGAGGGCGCGTGTCGATTGCGACGCATGAGACGCTCCATTCAAAAAAGGCGCGGCACGAGGCCCCGCGCAGTCCGCGTAGCATAGCCGCTGGCTCTCCGTCCGTTCGGGGCTCACGATCGTGAGGCCCGAGCCGAGGGCGAGGCAGTGCCGGCGAAGAGGTCGCGCCGTCGGTACTCGTGGGCAGAGCTGATCAAGCGGGTGTTTGAAGCGGAGGCGCTGCGATCCCTGGGTGCGACGGGTTGCGCGCGGTGTTGGCGTTTGTGATGGAGGCGGGGGCGGTGCGGCGTTTGCTGGCGCAGTTGGGCATGCCCAGCGAGGTGGCAAGTGGTGGCGTCGGCACCTGTGCCGCCCGACCGTGTTGCCGTTCGGGTCGGGGGCGACGTTCGCGTCGGCCAGGGCTGGTGAGGTCCGTGCCCTCCTCGGATTTCGGGTGGCTGCGCGGACCGTTGACTCAGGGGGCTGACGTGACGGTCGTCGCCACGAGAGGCGCAAACCGCACGATTCAGAGCGAGCCCTGGCCGGCCGGGCCCACGCTGCGGCTCTCGGTGGCCGACCTGCGCACCCTGGTCGGCCGGCTCGCCAACGACGCCCGAGCCGAGCTCGGGGTGCGCGCATGGTGGGCTCGCGACCGTCGAGCTGGCAGTCGGGGCGTCGCCCGAGTTCCGGCGCCGCGGCCGCGGCGCGTTTGGGCTCGCGGCTGCGGCGCCGCGGCCTACGCTCTGCCCCCGTGACCGAAGGGACGTCGGAGGCCTCTGCCCGCGACCGGGTGTTCGTCAGCTACCGGCGCGACGACGTGCCCGAGCAGGCGCGCAACCTGCGCGACGCGATCGACGGCGCCTTTGGCGCGGGCACGGCGTTCTTCGACGAGGCCTCAATCGAGGTCGGCGCCGCCTGGCCGCAGCGGCTCATGGAGGCGATTGCGGCAGCCCGGGCGGTGGTCGTCGTCATCGGCCCGCGCTGGCTGGGCGTCGACGAGTTTGGGATGCGGCGGATCGACGAGGCCGAGGACTGGTGCCGCGAGGAGGTCGCGACCGCGCTCGAGCTGGGCAAGCCGGTGTTGAGTGTGTTGGTCGACGCCAAGATGCCGCCGGCCCGCGCGCTGCCCGAGGCGCTGCGCGCGTTGCGCGACCGGCAGGCTGTGACCATGCCGCGCGACCGCTGGGGCACCGCGGTCAAGGAGGTCATTGCCAAGCTCGCCGGGCTGTTGGGCGGCGCTGCCGGGGCCGGGGTCGAGAGCACCGCGGCACCCGTCGACGTGCTGGCCCTCTACCGGCAGCACCTGCGCACCGTGCACGCGCACCTCATCTCGTTTACCGACGCCGGGGACACGCTGCTCGACGAGGTCTTCGTGCACCTGCATCTGCGCGAAGAGCGCCTCGCCCGCGGCAAGACCACGCGCGGCACGGCCGAGACCCTGGCGACCATGCTCGCGCGGCCGCCCGCGCCCGCGACCGGCGTCACCGGGGCTTGGCTGGTCACCGGTGAGCCCGGCGCCGGCAAGTCGACCATCGCGCGGCACCTCACCTGGACGCTCGCCGGCCGCACCGAGCCGCAGGCGCCGATCCCGATCTACGTGCCGCTCGCGGCCTACGCCGCGGCGCGCGACGACCCCCTGCACCTGGTCGAGGCCGAGCTCGCCGCCGCGGCGGGAGAGAGCGATGCCCAGGGCCTGGCCAAGACGCTGCGGGCGCTCGCCGGCCCCGACGGCGAGCCCGGTCGTGTGTGGCTCTTGCTCGACGGCCTCGACGAAGTGGCGCCGGAGCACGCCGAGCGGCTGCGCGGCGAACGGCTGCCCGGGCTGCGGGAGCGCCTGCCGCACGCGCGGATCGCCGTGCTGAGCCGCCCGGTCGGGGCGGGGCTCGGGGTGGCGTTTTGCGCGGCGCAGTTGCAGCCGCTGGGCCCCGTGGAGCAGGCGCGGTTGTTGGAGAAGTGGTTGCCGGCCGAGCGCGCCGCCGAGGTGCTCGAACGCCTGGGCACGCAGCCGCAGCTCGAGCGTCTGGTCGGCAATCCCCTGCTGCTGACGCTCATCGCGCAGCTCGAGGGCGACTTGCCGACCGACCGCATCGAGCTCTACCACCGCGCCGTGGAGATGCTGCTGCGGAAGCCCTATGGCCGGCAGACGCTCACGATCGACGCGCCCCTCGACGCGCGCCGCGCGCTCGCCGGTCTGGCGCTGGCGCTGCAGCAGAGTCCGGCCTCGGCCTGGTCGCTCGAAGAGCTGCACGAAGCGCTGTGGCGGGCGCGGCAGCGCGACCAGGCGATCGAGCGCAGCGTGGGATCGGTTTGGGGTGGTGACAACGAGCAGCTGCTGCAGCAGCTGGCGCTGCGCACAGGCCTGCTCGCGCCGCACGACGGGCCACAGGCCAAGTGGCGCTTCTTGCACGGCCAGCTGCGGGAGTATCTGGCGGCCGAGGGGTTGTGGCGCGTGGACCAGGCCTGGCGCGAGGTCGTGGGGGAGCTGGACGGGGACGCGGTGCCGCGCTGGTCCGAGACCCTGGGCTTCTACTGCGGCCGCGACGGCGTCGATCCGCTCGAGGTCCTGGGGGCGCTGCGCGCGGCGGACGAGCACGCCGCGGTGAAGGCGCTGGGCCAGGTCCACGGCGTGCGGGCGACGGTGCTGTTCGACTTCTTGTGGGAGCTCGAAGCCTGGAACGGTGACGACCTGCGGCCGCTCGTACAGGCGTGGCGGAGCGAAGGGCTCGCGGCGCCGGAGGAGCTGGTCGCGATGCTCTGGGCGCGGGTGCGACCGGCACTGAGCGTGGAGCGACTGGCGTGGCTGCACTTCGCGCTGCGCGCACTCGGCGAGCTGGACGAGGACGCGTTCTTCAACCAGGCGGGCCGGCCGCGGGCAGAGGTCGAGGGCTTTGGTTGGGTGCAGATCGCTGGAGGGACGTTTGCGATGGGTTCGCCCGAGGACGAGGCGGAGCGTTTTGACGACGAAGGTCCTCAGCTCGCTGTGAGCGTGCCCCCGTTCGAGTTGCTGGCGACTCCGGTGACAAACGCGCAGTACGCACAGTTCGATCCAAAGCACACGCCGGAGACCTTTGACGGTCGGGTTCCCGACGCCGCGGCCGGGGCGCATCCGGTGGTGAACGTGGATTGGTGGGAGGCGTATCTGTTCTGTGCTTGGGTCCGGGCGCGGCTGCCGACCGAGGCCGAGTGGGAGTACGCGTGCCGGGCCGGGACGACCGGGCCGTTCTCGTTTGAGGGTGCCTTGACGCCGCAGCGTGTGAACTACGACGGCAACTACCCCTACGCCGAGGGCGAGAGGGGCGAGTACCGAGAGTGCACCGTTCCGGCGGGTTCGCTACCGGCGAACGCCTGGGGGCCGCATGAGATGCACGGCAACGTCTTCGAGTGGTGCCAGGACCGTTGGCACCAGAACTACGAGGACGCGCCCGAGGACGGCAGTGCCTGGGAGCTGGGAGGCTCGGCGGACCGCGTCGTGCGCGGCGGCTCCTGGTTCGCCCGCGGCCCGGGCTGCCGGTCCGCCTTCCGCTACGGGATCGCCGCGGGCGACCGCCTCAGGGACGTCGGTGTTCGTCCCGCCAGGTCGTCCCCCTGATCTCCCTCACCACCTCACCCAGCCCCTCACTCGCTGGCGCGGCCGCAACGCGTCCCGCCCGCCCACCGCGGGCGCCGTCAGGCGCCGCAGGTGGGCCCGCCTCACTTCCCAGCCGCCAAGAAAAGACGAGCGCCAGGAGGCTCGGCCGGGTGGCCTACGACTCCCGGCGCTCGCGCGCATTGTTCCGCTGGAGCCTGCTCCAGCGAGGACCGCGCGGCGGGTCGTCCCATGCGCTGCGGCGCGGTGCGAGGGTGGCCCCGCGCAGGGCGTCGATCGGGCGGCGGGGACGAGCTGGCGGGACGAACACCGACGTTCCTGTTGCGGTTGCCCGCGGCGTTCCTGTTGCGGTAGGCGGACCGGCAGTTCGTGCCGTGGTCGTTCCAGGAGCCGCCGCGCACGACGCGGTTCGCCGAGCCAATGCCGCGCGACCCGACTTCAATCTCTCCTCGTGCCCTCCTCCGCCCACCGCCGCCGGAGCGCCCAGGTGTCCCCGTGCGCGAGGTGCGCGTACACGGACCGAACCGCCCGCTGGTAGTGGGCCTCGTCGATCACGCCTCGCGACAACTGCCAGCGCCGTAGCCGCAGCCGCCAGCGGTAGCGACGCAGTTGCTCCGGCCGCACCCGCAACAGCCGTGGGAAGATGCTCCAGCCCAGAAACGGCAGGCCCGCCGCGGCCGGCGCCAGTCGGGTGGCGCGGGCCTTGAGCGTCAGCGCGAGGTGCACCCGCACAAACGACGCGATCGCGTCGTGGGCCGCCCAGAGCCGCGCGCGATCGTCGGCAAACAGCACCATGTCGTCCATTTATGTGCAGCTACACATAAGTCCATGTAGCGCACATAGCCGGGCACGCGCTCCGCCGACTCGACGATCAAGTGATCCACGCGGTCGAGCACTATGTTGGCCAGCCACTGGCTGGTGAGGCTGCCAATCGGTAGGCCCACCGCCGGGTCGCCGAGGGTGGGGCCGGCGACGATGCGCGCGGTCAGCTGCAGCACCCGGCGGTCCTTGACGAGGCGCGCCAGACTCTCGAGCACGACGTCGTGAGCGAGCGAGGCAAAAAACGAGGCCACGTCGAGGCGCAGCGAATACCGGTGCCGGCGCAGCAGCGCCTGGGCCCGGCGCACCGCGGCGTGCGTGCCCTTGCCGCGCCGGCACGCGTACGAATCGGCGATCATGCGCCGTTCGAAGACGGGCTCGAGCGGCGCGATGAGGGCGTGGTGCACGACCCGGTCGGCAAAGGGCGCGACCGTGATCTCGCGCGGCTTGGGGTCGTGGATGACGAACCGATGCGTGGGCCCGGGCCGCCAGCCGTCGGCCTGGAGCTCGCGCTCCAAGCGCAGGCACTCGGGCTCCAGAGCATCGAGCAGCGTGGCGGCGCCGCGGCTTCGCCGCTGGCCGCGGGCGGCGCGCCGAGCTGCCGCGGTGAGCGCCGCAAACGAAGCGACGTGGGGCCAGAGCCCGCCGGCTCTACGCATCGCGGCCCCCCGCGGTGGTGCTGCCCGCCAGACGGCGGCGCCAGCCGTGCATCATCCGGCCGACGAGGTCCAGCTGGCGCAGCGCCTTCTCGAAGGCGCCGGTCGGGCAGGCCTGCACGGCGCGCGCCAGTCGCAGCAGGCGCCGCATGCGTTCCAGGCGCAGATTGCTGGCCTCGAGCTGTCGCGGTCGCTCGGCGGGGCGGTAGCGCGCGACGGTCAGCGACTCCAGAAGGTCGAGACAGTGGTTCTCGAGACGCTGGGTCAGCGTCCACCGCACGCGCTTAGGCCAGCGCGCCGTGCGCATCAGGAGCCAGGCCGCGAGCTCTTCGGTCTGCGCGAGGACCAAGAGTTCCGGCGGCGCGGGCTTGGGATCGGGCCGGAGGGAGGCACTCACGAGGCCCCTCCGGTCGCTTGGGCGGTGCGCGCCGGTGGCGGTTCAAGAGCCGGAGCTCTAGGCGGCGGCGCTGTGCCGGGCCCGCGCTGGAGTTCGGCGAGGAGGGCGCCACCGTAGCGTTTGGCTTTGGCCGGTCCGATCCCATCGATGGCCACCAGCGCGGTGATGCTGCGCGGTCGCGTGGCCACGACGGCGCACAGCTCGCGGTCGGTCAAGATCACGTAGGGCGGCACGCCGTCCTCGCGGGCGCGGGCCGCGCGCCAGGCTCGGAGGGCCTCAAACCGAGGCCGGTCTTCGGCGGGCAGGCCGTCCACGGGCCGTCGGGGGTGGGAGCGGCGGTCGCGGCGCGCGGTCGTCGCAGGAGCCGTGACGCCAGGAGGGCCCGTTTGGTAGGTCACCAGGCACAGAAGCACGGGAGCCCCGTTGTGCTCGAAGAACCGCGCCTCGATCTGCGTGACGGTCGATCGATGCGTGAGATCGATCAGCGCCTGATCGTCTACGGCAGCGCGTTCGGGTGTGTAGCGCAGAGTGAGAACGCGCGCGTGGAGGCCGGTCGCGGCCGGTGTCGGCGTTGGCATGATGCCGCGGCCCGAGTACCCACCATCCCGCCGGCCTCAAGCTTTTTTTGGGCACAGACGGCCGCACGTCCTGCGTCCGCGCTACTGCGCGGGTCGAGCCGGGTGAAGTGGTGAAGGAGATCAGGGGGACGACCTGGCGGGACGAACACCGACGGACCCGGAGCGGTAGCCCGCGGCGTCCCTGATGCGGTAGGCGGACCGGCAGAACGCGCCGTGGGCGACCCAGGAGCCGCCGCGCCCGACGCGGAACGCCGAGCCTCCCAGCTCCCAGGCACTGCCGTCCTCGGGCGCGTCCTCGTAGTTCTGATGCCAACGGTCCTGGCACCACTCAAAGACGTTGCCATGCATCTCGTGCAGCCCCCAGCCGTTCGCCGGTAGCGAGCCCGCCGGAAGAGTGCACTCTCGGTACTCGCCCTTCTCGCCCTCGGCGTAGGGGTACTCGCCGTTGTAGTTCACGTGCTCCGGCGTCAAGGCACCCTCGAACGAGAACGGGCCGGTCGTCCCGGCCCGACACGCGTACTCCCACTCGGCCTCGGTCGGCAGCCGCGCCCCGACCCAGGCACAGAACAGATACGCCTCCCACCAATCCACGTTCACCACCGGATGCGCTCCGACCGCGGCGTTGGAAACCCGACCGTCAAAGGTCTCCGGCGTGTGGTCCCGATCAAACCGGGCGTATTGCGCATTGGTCACTGGAGTCGCGAACAACTCGAACGCCGGCACCGTCACGTGGTGTCGGGGGCCCTCCCAGTCTCTGCGTTCGCGCTCGTCCTCGGGCGACCCCATGACGAACGACCCTCGCGGGACCTTCACCCAGCCGGCCCCCTCGACCTCGTCCCGCGGCCGGCCTGCCTGTTTGAAGAACGCGTCCTCGTCTCGCTCGCCGAGGGCGCGCAGCGCGAAGTGCAGCCACGCCAGCTCGACCGTCGATCGCCCGGCCGAGACCCTCGCCCACAGGGCCTCGCGCGCCTCGGCTCGGCTCCATCGACCCCGTTCCACCCAGCCGGACACCAGCCGCGCCACGTCGTCGCCGTCCCAGTGGAACCGCGACGGCTGCTCTGGCGACCACGACCAGTCCGGCATCTCCGCCGGGACGTCCCACAAGAAGTCGAAGAGCGCTTGCGGTGGCTGGCGGTCGACGTCCACCAGCGCCTTGACCGCAGCGGCGGGGCTGACCTTTGCCAGGCCGCGCAGGACGCCCCACGGGTCCTCGACCATGCCGCAATACAGGCCCAGCGTCTCCGACCATCGACCCACCGACTTGTGGTCCAGACGCCCCACGACGTCCTGCCCCGGCCCGACGGTGGCGACCAAGCCGCGCGCGGCAAAGAACTCGCGGAACTGTCGGTGCAGAAAGCTCCAGCTCTCGCCGGTCGCGTGATCCGCCGCCAAGAGGCCGGTGCGTCGCTCCACGTCGCGCAGGAACGCCTCGTGGTCGCCGTCGTTCCACCCCGACAGTGCGGCGGCGACGCGGGGCTCGGCCTTGCGGGCAGCCCACAGCCGGTCGTTCAGCTCCTCGAGGCGCCAGGTCGCGGCGGGGTGGTCCTGGAGGGCGAGCGCCAGGTGGGCCAGCACCAGGGCGACGTCCATCGGCGCGCGGATCGTGCCGGCGCGGCGGTCGTACGGGGTGCGCAGCAGGAGCTCGATGGACCGCTCGTAGAGCTGCAGGCGATGGTCGGGGAGGCCGCGTTCGAGCGCGAGCCGCGCCATCAGGGTCAAGAGCAGCGGGTTGCCGGCCAGGGCGAGCAGCTCACGCCGTTGCGCCATTGCGGTCTCAAAGCGCCGTGCCGTCGCCGCGCCGAGCCAGTGCTCCGCCAGCTCCCGGCGCTTGGCGGCGGTCAGGGGTTCGAGGCGCGTCGTCTGATACGGCGCGGCCACCCGCTGGTAGCCGATCGGCCGCGAGAACACCGCGATCCGCAAGAGGCCCGTGGTGGCGGCGGTGCGCGCGAGGTCGGCGAGCTGCGTTTGGACGTCGCCCAAGAGCTCGGGCGCGACTTCGTCGAGGCCGTCGAGCAGCAGCCACACCTGTCCCGGGGCTTCGCCCTGCTGGATGCGAAACAGGGCGTCCTCGAGTCCGCCCGCGGCGTGTTGCCCGCGCTGGCGCGTCATCACGCGCTCGGCCACGGCAAAGGGGTGCGCGCCGTCGGGGCCCACGGTGGTGGCGATCGGCACCAACACCGGCGAGATCGTGGCCGCGCCGTCGCGCGCTTCTTGGGCGAGCGTCAAGGCCAGGTGCCGGGCCAGCGTCGACTTACCCGCACCCGGCTCGCCGAGGATCACCCAGGCGCCGCCCGAATCCGCGTCGATCGGGCGCGCCATGAGCGCGCGCAATGTGGTCGGGCCTGGGTCGGGCACCACCCGGTGCGTGGAGAAGTGCACCGTCCGCGGGTGGACGTCGAGTTGAACGTAGCGGTCGGCGAGCCGGTGGCTGCCGGCGTCGGGGAAGAATGAGACCAGGCGGTCGTGAGTGTCGGCGACCCAGGCGTGGTACGCGGCGAGGATCGAGGCGTCGTTGGCGGCGTTCGAGGTGGTTGGTGCTGTGGTTGCGGCGCCGCGCACGAGGGGTTGGAGGATTCTGGCGAGCTCCGCGACCGCCGTGGTCACGGTGGCCCGCGTGACGTCGGTCCCGTTGCGGTCGGTCAAGCCCTGGAGCGTCGCCGGCAGGGCGTCGGCCGGCGGCATGGCCCGGTCTAGCAGCAGCGGGAAGATGTGTTTGTCCGCGTGCAGCGCGGCTTCGAGCTCGCGGCGGCACCAGTCTTGAGCATCGTCGATCCTTCGGCGGCCATGCAGGTCGTGGTCTTTGAGCCACGCGTTGCTGACCAGAACGACGAACGCCGCGCAGTGCGCCACGGTGTCCTCCAGCACCTGCGGCCAGTGCGCGCCCGGGTCGATCGTCTCGTCGAGGAACACCGCATCGGCGCCCAAGGTCAACGCGAGGCCCGCATGCACCTGCCGCGCGACCCCGGCGTCGGTGCGGCGGTACGACACGAACACGACGCCTTCGCGCGGGCCGCCCGCGGCGCCGCGGGCGGCATCGTCCGTTCCAAGTGGCTCATTTCCCGATGGCGCCATCAGCTCGCAGCGTAGCGAAACCTGCGGCGCGCCAGAAGCGCAGGTACCCGCTCTGATTCCGTTCCGTCGATCGCAGCACCCCGGCCATCGGTCGCGAGTTGGTGTGCGAGGAGCTGGGCGTGGGCCGCCGTCGACGTGACGGTGTCGCTCTGGCCGGCAGGGCTCATGAGATCTTACGCGTCAGCGGACGCATGAGAGTGGCGACCGTGCGTCGGCCGCTCGCCGGCAACGGTGACCGGCCATCGAGGCGTCGCCACAGGGCACCACAACCGCGAGACGCGGCCGCGGCATCGAGGGACGGGCCCTCCGCGTTGCCGTTGGCGGTGCTGCCGGCCCGGCCGTAGCATCCGCGCCAGCGGAATGGCTGCGAGAAGGCGCGACCCAGCATCCCCGGCGCGACAGCCGCGGCTGTTCGTCAACTATCGGACCGACGACTCGGGCCCGGTGGCCGCGCGCTTGGCCGAGGCGCTGGGTCGGGAGTTTCCGGGGCAGGTGTTTCGCGACCGGGCGGGGATCGAGGCCGGCGAGCACTGGGAGCAAGTGCTCCGCGAGGAGGTCGCGGCGTGCACCGTGATGTTTGTCCTCATCGGCGATGGCTGGCTGCGCGCCCGGGACGCGGCCTCGGGGCAGCGTCGCCTGGACCGGACCGACGACCCGGTGCGTTACGAGATCGTGCAGGGCCTGGCGCGGCGCGGCGCCGGCGAGCTGGTGTTGGTGCCCTTGTGCGTCGAGGGCGCCGCGATCCCGCCCGCCGAGCTCCTGCCCGAGGCGCTGCGCGAGCTGCCAGGAAAGCAGGCGCGACCCTTGCGCAGCTTGGACCCCGCCGACTGGACGACGGACCTCACGACGCTGACGGAGCTGCTCGCCGAGCACGGCTTTCGCCGTGCCGCGTCGGCGCCCTCGGCCCCGGTGGCGGCCGCTGCGCCCATCCCCAGCGGGCTCACCCTGCTGCTCGAGCAGCGCACCGCGCGGCTGCAGAACGGGGACGACACCGACGACGTCGATCGCGAGATCCGAGCCCTGCGGCGCGAGATGCGCGCGGGCCTGCGGTTGCCAAACGGCTACGTCCTGGGCGAGCGCTTTCAGCTGGCCGAGGACCTCGGCTACGGCGGCTTCGGCACCGTGCGGCGCGCGTGGGACCTCCGCGACCAGCGCGCGGCGGCGGTCAAGATTCTGCACCCGCACTTCGCGCAGAGCGAGGAGCGGCGCGACCGGTTCTTCCGCGGCGCCAAGAAGATGGCGCAGCTCGACGACCACCCGCACATCGTGCGCGTGCTCGACCGGGGGGGCGAAGAGGACGGGTACCACTGGTTTGCCATGGAGCTCGCGTCCGGCGGCGACCTGCGGCAGGCCGTGCAGCAGCGGGTGCTCACGCGCGAGCAGATCCTCGAGGTCCTCCGGCAGATCGCGGATGCCTTGGATCACGCCCACGCGCGTGGGTTCGTGCACCGCGACGTCAAGCCCGCCAACATCCTGCTCGACGATCGCGGGCAGGCCAAGCTCAGCGACTTCGACCTGGTGAAGGCGCCGGACACCACGCAACTGACGATGGCGGTGGGGGACTTCGAGTTTGGCGCGCCCGAGGTGCTGCGGACGCTGCCGTCCTCCGGCGGTGAGGAAAAGTCGCCGCTGGCGGCGGCGGCGGATGTTTACTCGCTGGCGATGACCGCGGTCTTCGCGTTATCGAACGGCCGCGTACCCGAGCGCGGGGAGTCCTTGGAGCCGGTCTTCAAGGAGATCGATGGTCTGGCGCCGACCGCCAAGCACGCGCTGCGGATGGCGCTGCACAAAGACCCGGCCAAACGGCCGGCGAGTGCGGGCGCGCTGTCGAGGGCGTTGAGCGCTTCCTCGGCGTCGGCGCCGGTCGAGGGGCCGCCGCGCCGCGTGTGGTGGTGGGCCGTCGGCGCGGTGGCCCTCTTGGGTGCCGTGATGGTGGGGTGGAGCGCCTACGCGGGTGCTCAGGACCACGACCCGTCGAGCACCAGTCGCCCGAGCCGTTCGGACGGTGCCGCGGCGGCGTTCGGCGCCGTTGCCTTGGTCCGAGCGGCCTTGTCCGTCGCCGAGGACGTCGACGCGCGCTGCGCGGCGTACGCCGAGGCTGCGCGTGTGGGCGCGGACGAGGTGGGGGCCGCGGTGGCGCTGCTCGCGAGCGAGGTCGAGCAGGCGGTGCAAGCAAGCCCCCTCGACACGCAGCGGCTGTGGTTTCTCGACGAGGCGTTGCGGGTCTTGGCGGAGCGGCCCCACGTCACGCCCGAATCGGTGGGAGCCGCGCGCGACCGGGTGATGTCCCCGTTTGGCGTGCGACGTTCCCCTGACCAGGTCGCCGCGCAGAGGCTCGCCGCGCACCCGAAGCACGAGTACTGGCGGGAGGTGCCGGCGGAAACGGACTTCGTCATGGGCTCGGAGAGCCCGCAGGCGTACGAGGACGAGAAGCCGAAGCACCCGGTTCGGTTCGCGCGCGGATACCGCATCGCGGCGTGGCCGGTGACCAACGCCGAGTTCGCGAGTTTCTTCGAGGAGCGCGTGGGGGACTTGGCGCGCACGCAACCCGAGCATCCGGTGGTCGGCGTGTCGTGGTACGACGCCGCGCTCTACTGCCGATGGCTCGGCGCGCGCTTGCCATCGGAGGCGGAGTGGGAGGCCGCCTGCCGGGCGGGGACGACGACGAAGTACTGGAAAGGGGACAGCGAGCGGGATCTCAGCACGGTCGGTTGGTTCGGCGAGAACGCCGGTCACTTGGAAAACGTCGCGCAGAAGGAACCCAACGAGTGGGGACTGTTCGATGTGCACGGCAACGTGTGGGAGTGGTGTCAGGACACCTGGCATGGCAGCTATGACGGGGCTCCTAGCGACGGCACCCCTTGGGTGGATACCGGCTCTGGCGACCGTGTCATCCGCGGGGGGTCGTGGGACAACGCCGCCAGGGGGTGTCGCTCTGCGTACCGCCGCTGGTGGCCCCCCGCCGCCCGCGCCGGCGACCTCGGGTTTCGCCCCGCCAGTTCTCACCCCTGAGCCCCTTCTCTCCTTCACCCCCTTCACCCCACGGGCCAAACCAACACCCCGGCGCCGCGCTCCGCGGAGGGCCGAACGGCCGCGTGCGCGCCGCAGGCGCGCGGCGTGGCATGCCCTGCACGTCGAGGAAAGTGCTCGCGCAGCGCGAGTAGGTCGACTTTGTGCCCGTCAATCGCGGAGCGGCGCATCGTCGATGGCGCCGGCGACCGGGTCGAACCGCAGGGTGAGGAGCTCCGCCGCGAGCCGGGCGGTGGGTTCGCTTTGCATGGCGGCCCACCGCCCACTACCCGCCGGCCGACCAACCAGGCAAGAGGATCTCCGACTTTCTCTGCGAAAGCCAGGATGCGGCGGGTGGTGGAGGGGTGAAGGGCTTCAGTGGCGAGAACTGGCGGGGCGGAACCCAAGGTCGTCGTCGCGGCCCCACGGGAGCCCCCTGATGCGGTACGCGGAGCGGCACCTCCTGGCGGCGTTCCTCCACGACCCACCGCGGATCACGCGGGCCTCCGAGCTCGTGTCCTCCCAAGGGGTGCCGTCGCTAGGCGACCCTTCGTAGCTGTCCTGCCAGGTGTCCTGACACCACTCCCACACGTTGCCGTGCATGTCGAACAGGCCCCACGGGTTTGCGCGCTTCTCGCCGACCTCGGGCAGGCCATCCGAGTTCTTTTGATACCACGCCACCGCGGCGAGCGCCTCCTCGGTGGAGCCGCTCCAGTACCGCGTTTCCGTCCCCGCGCGGCAGGCGTACTCCCACTGCGCCTCGCTGGGCAGGAAGAGCTTGGCCCACGTGCAAAACGCGACCGCATCCTCCCACGAGACGCCGATGACGGGCTGGCGCGGTCGGTTGTAGCGACGCTCTTCCCAGTACTCCGGCGCGACATGACCGGTGGCCTGCAAGAACTTGCCGTACTGCTCGTTCGTGACCGGGGTCTTGGCGAGCCAGAAGGGCGCCAGCGCCACCTCGTGCTGCGGGCCCTCGCGCTCCGAGCGCCCTCGCTCGTCGTCCGGCGCGCCCATGACAAAGGAGCCGCCGGGGATCGGCACGAGCTCGATGCCGGTCGACTCGTGGACCTGCACGCGGGTCGCGGCGGAGTCGTGCCGGGCGTAGCGCGCGCTCAGCTCGGGCGACGCGCTGCGCGCGAGGGTGGCCCGGCGCTCTTGCATCGCTTCGGGCGCCAAGCGTTCGACGACGCGCGCGGCCACCAGGTGGCGCTCCAGCAGGTTGGGATCGCCGGCCTCGGCCCGATCCAGCAGTGCCAAGAACGGCGCTGGATCGGTGCGCTTGGCCTCTTCGACGCACTCCTTGACCAGCTCCTCGTGCTCGACCAGCGCCGGTCGTTCGCAGACGCGCTCGAAGAGCGGCTTGAACAGCGAGACCCCGTCCAGCGCCAGCAGCAGGAGGGTCACCTCGCGCCACCACGGCTCGCCGAACGACGCGGCGAGACGATCGAGCCAAGGGGTCTCTTCGCCGTCGATCGCCGCGCGCGTCACGAGCCGGTGGATCTCGCACGCGGCCAGGTACTCCTGAAACCCGAGGTGCAAGAAGCCGAGGTCTTTGTGGCTCCACCCGGTCAACACACCGCAGTCGCCGCGCACCGCCTCGAGGAACTGCTCCGCCGTCCCGGTGTAGCCCACCTCGCGCAGCGGCTTCTGGACGATCGGGTCCAGCTCCTGCAGCGTCGCGCGGGTGCGCCCCTCGGTTTGGTGCAGGTACAGCGCCACCGGCTGCAGCACCTCGCGCGCGCGATCGGCGGCCAGCGGGACCTCGAGCTGCTTGGCGGTGCGCCACAGCTCCAGCATGACATTGAGGCACTCGCGGTAGAGCCGCTCGCGCCCTTCCGGCAGGTAGCTGCCCCGGTCGCGGTGCACTAGGCACACGTTGGTCAGCAGCAGCGGGTTGGCGGTCAGCGCTGAAACCCGTCGCGAGCGGAAACTCGGCGACTGCAGCCGGCCGACCAGCTCGGTCGCGCGCTCGGCCGCGCGCGCCGCACCCTGCTCCGGGTCGAAGTGGCTCTCGACGAGGCGGTACCAGTTGTGCACAAAGCCCGCCACTTGGTCGGGGTCGAGCGGCCGCAGGTGCATCGGCAGAAAGCGCTCGCCCAGCGTATCTCGCGCGGTCGCGTCGTAGCCGGCATAGCGCGACGTCACGGCGTAGAAGCTCGGGTGCGGGTCGTATCGCGCGGCGTCGCGGATCCAGGTGCAGACTCTGGCTCGCAGCGCCGTCGGTACTTCGTCGAGCCCGTCGAAGAGCAGCAGGCGCGGGCCGTCGTGCGCGGTGATCGCGGTGGCGTCCTCGGCCTTCAGCGGTCCCGCCGTCGGCCACGCGCGTGCTAGCAGGCGGTCGAAGCCACCGCCGAGGTCCGCGGGCTCGAGGTGGCGCAGGGGCAAGAACATCGGCACCGTCCCGTCGGGAAGGCCGAGCGTCGCCGGGCCTTCACCCAGAGTGGCCAGCAGCATCCGGTGGAGCTGCGTCGTCTTGCCGGCGCCCGGATCGCCGAGCAGCACGATGCCGCGTTGGTCGCGGGCAGCGGCAAACGAGAATGCCTCGGCCAGACCGACCTCGTCGCGATGTGCGGCGCGGGCGTGTGCGCGCTCGGCGTCTTCGGCGTCGTCGTAGAACGCCTCGTCGCAGTCCAGCGCGACCTGCGCGCGGAGGGGGACGTAGAGCTCGTCGAGCTGCACCGGCACGCGGACGCGGGTTTCGAAGCCCGCGAGCGTCAGCGTGCCGTGGGCGTTCTGCATGGCCTTGCGGTAGCGGTCCAGGAGCTCGTCGGCGGCGGGGTGGGCCGGCGAGGGCGTGGTGGGTGGCCGCGCCTGCTGCGTCTTCGCGCGCACCAGCCCGAGCCGCTTCAGTGCCGGGGAGAGCTTGGCGACGTCCGTGTCCCAGTCCTGGGATCTGAGCCGCAGGGCCTGGGCCTGGGCCAACGGCGCCAGAGGCGGCGGCAACGCCGCCTCGACCAAGGGCTTGGCGCCGTCGACGTAGACGGGCAGCAGCGGGATCTTGTGGGCGAGCGCCGTCTCGATTTCGCGCCGCACCCAGTCGTTTGCATTGTCGATACGGCGTCGGCTGTGCTCGTCATGCACGCGCAGCCAGCGATGGCCGACCAGCACGACGACGACCGCGGCGTCTCGCACCGCTTGCTCCAGTTCGCTGGGCCAGGCGCTGCCGGGCGGGACCGACCGGTGGTCGAGGTAAGCGGCGTCAGGCCCGAACGCGTCCTCGATCGCGGTCTTGAGCCGCGTCGCCACCGGCAGCGTGTCGTCTTGTCGATAGCTCAGAAACGCGAACGCTCTCGCCGGCATGCCCTGTTCCCACTCGTTTCGTCGTTGGTTGCCAGCCTCGGCCGAGGGCTGTGGACCGCAACGCCGGCCGCGAGTGTAGCCCTCGCTCGCGCCGCTCCTAGTGTGGTGCGTCAGACAGATGGGTCGTTCTCCGTGCGACGAGGGTGATCGTCGCAAGGCGCTGCGCCGCAGGCATCGTGGTGGACACGTCGAGGACGCAGCAACGCAGCGACGGCCGTTCTCGGCCTCGGAGAATGGCACAGATTTCTGACGCACCACACTAGCGCCAACCCGCGCGGGCGCCGTCCCCGCGTGATCACCAGCGGCTTGGTGTCGCTCAGAACCGCGTCTCGTACTGCACCTTGATGGTCCCCGCCTGACGCTGCGTGCGCCAGCGGTCGAACGGGTCCGTCGCGTCCTCGTTATAGACGACGAACAGGCGGGCGACCGGCGTGATGTCCCAGCGCAGGCGCGTGTTGACGCCGAGCGAGTCGCTCTCGGTGTCGAACTGGGCGAACGTGGTCCACGTCAGGTCGGGCGAGAACGTGAACTGTACTTCGACGCCGTAGAGGTCGGTCGAGAAGCTCTGGCCGCCGACGCGGCCGCGGTTCCATTCGCCGTTGGCCTCGATTGTGACCAGCGGGCCGAGGAATGCGCGCGCGCTGGCTTCGACCTGGTTGAGCTGGCCGTCGTAGAAGTCGCCGCCATTCCAGCCGAGCGAGCCGGTGACGGCGCGCTTGGTCGCGGTCGAGAAGAAGGCGCCATAGCGGAACCACTCGTAGTCGCCGGGGGCGACGACGGCGCCATCGGATAGGTCGAAGGCGATGCTCGGTCGATCGCCCTCGGCCGAAGCGGTCACCGCGAATTCGTCGCCGCTTTCCAGCGTGACGTCGACCGGCACGAGTTCGACCTCGTAGCTCTGCCAGCGGTGCGACAGGTCCGTGAACAGCGACGCCCCGAGCGCGAACACCTGCCGACGCAGCCAGCCGTTCTGCGGGCGGATGCCGTAGTCGGCGCCGACGCGGTGCTTGTAGACGCCGGGGCGCGGCACGAAGCCGAGCGACGGGTCGAAGCCCTCGTCGATGCGCCAGCTCTGCCAGACGATGTCCCAGTCGTCGTTGGGGTAGTCGACCTTGATGCCGTAGGCCGCCGGGTTGCCGTCGATGTCGTCGCGGCCCATCGTCAGGCCGAACACGCCGACCAGGAAGTTGCGGTCACCGAACAGCCGCGATGTCTGATAGGTGGCGTCGGCGCCGATCGTGTAGCTGCCGTCGCGACCGAGTGGGTCGCCGGCCGTCGCGAGGATGCCGACGTTGGATTCGGCCAACACGTCCTGGCGCAGCCGCACGACGCCCATCGTCGACGCCGGTGCCAGGCCTGCCTCGCTGCCGGTGCGCGTCAGCAGAGCGCCGACGCTGGTGCCGCCGACGCGGCCGACGACCTTGCTGCCGAAGCGCAGCGGCACGGTGCGGCCTTCGACCAGTCCAATGCGGCGGCTCTGGAACGGCACGATGTTGCGCTGCAGGCCGAGGCCGAAGTCGAACGCGTCGGCGCCTTCGTAGAAGAACGGCCGTCGCTCCGGGAAGAACAGCGGGAACCGCGTCAGGTTGATCTGGCGGCGGTCGACGTCGGCTTCCGCGAAGTCCGAATTGACGGTGATGATCGCCGACAGCTCGGGCGTGATGCGAAGCGACGCGTCGAGGCTGCCGTCGAACTCGTCGCCGGTGTCCTCGACCGGTTGGTTCGAGCGCACGCTGCGCGCGACCGCCGAGGGCATCACCAGCACGCCGAGGCCGAGGTCGAACTTCGGCACACCGACGATCCAGCCGGCGCGGCTGAGCTGCGTGACGCGCTGGTCGAGGCGCGGCGTCGACCAGCGGCTGCGCTCGAGCAGACGCTGCACGCGGCGTTCGACGTTGAACTGCCAGCGATCCGATTTCCCGTTGAACACTAGGATCGCGACCGGCACGCGGACTTCGAGGGTCCAGCCGTCGGTGTCGATGTTGGTGCGCGCCTCCCAGGCGCCGTTCCAGTCCGGGTTTTCGGACTCGCCGCGGTTGGCGACCAGCGCGTCGTAGCGGGCACCGCGCGGGTTGACGGCGAGCACGTAGCCGGTGCGGCCGTCGGCCACGGGGCCGAGCACGATCTTGACATGGTCCTCGGAGCGCAACGACGCGTCGCGGGCGACGGCGAAGGCGGACAATTGGTCCGGGTCGTCGTAGCAGCGCACGCCGATGTAGAGGTTCTTCTGGTCGGCGAGAACGCGGACCTCGGTGCCCACGGCGGGCTCGGCGCCTTGCACCGGCTCGATCGCGGTGAGCCGGTCGATCTTGTGGGCGGTCTGCCACGCCGCCTCGTCGAGGCGGCCGTCGACCGTGAGCTTCTCGGCTTTGCCGACGTGCAGCTCGGGCGCCTTCTGGGCGATCGCCGCGCCGGCGCAACCAAGGGCGACCGCCGCGATCAGCAGTCTTCTGGTGGGCGTGTTCACCGCTGCTCCAGCGCTAGTGTCCTGGATCCGAAGTTCCTGCACAGATGGCACCCGTCCGGCCACCGCTCGCTGCGTCGCACCTCCTCGACGTATCCACCAATATGCCTGCGTCGGTGCTTCTTGCGAGCAGCGTCCGGTCACGCACCCTCTG
>JBCCGH010000050.1:0-54408 GCA_039029375.1 Planctomycetota bacterium | reverse complement strand
GTCGCCGCGAGGCAGCGCGGGGCCGGGGCGGGGGGGAGGTCGCCGGGGAGCGCCGGGGCGGGGCGGGGGCGCGGGGCGCGCGGGGGCGGGGGGGGGGGCGGGCGGGGGGGGGGCGCCGCCCGCTGTCACCCCCGGCGCCCGGGGGGCCCCCCCCACGCCCAGTGCAAGCGCGAGGCGGCCGCCCATGGAGTAGCCGATCAGGTGCGGCCGTTCGGCCCCCACGGCCGCCCGGATCGCCGTTCGGGTTTGGGCGAGGCCGGCGGCAAAGTCCTCTCGCTGGGGCGCCGGGGCGGCACCGTGACCGGGCAAATCGATCGTGACGGTGCGCCGTTGAGGGCCCAGAGCGGCGATCAGCGGCCCGAAGTCACCGGCGCTGCCGAGGAAGCCGTGCAGCAGGACCAACGGGGCGGACGCGGTCATGACATCGACGGAAGGCGGGTGACTTGTCCGGAAGTGACAAGCCCCCTGCGACGCCAAGCGGCGCCGGGAGCATGGATCACAGGGTGTCGCATTGAGTCGGCTACGACCCCTGGGCGGCGTCGATGGCGCGGTTGAGCTGTTGCCGGTGCGCGCGGCTGTCGGCCAGGCTGCATTGGACCTCAATCAGCGCTGGTGCCGCGGTTGCCCATGCCGCGCCGCAGGCGCTCCCGAGCACGTCGCGGCTCGTCACGTGCTGATACGTGAGCCCCAGGTCCGCGGCCACGCCGGCGAAGCTGAAGTCGTGGCGACCGTCAAACCACGGCGAGAACACATCGCGATGCTCGGCGATCGGCAGCGCCGTGAAGATCCCGCCGCCGCGGTTGTTGATGACGACGACCAGCACTGGTTGCTCGAGGTCGCCGAGCAGGGCCAGGCTGCCGAGGTCGTGGAGCAGGGCTTGGTCCCCGATCAGCAGCGTGACTGGGCCCCTCCGGCCCACCGCGAATCCGGCGGCGGTCGCGACGACGCCGTCAATCCCGCTTGCACCGCGGTTCGCGGCGGCCGCCAGTGGTGCCCCGTCGCGGTGGGCAAAGTCCTGCATGTCACGGATGGGCATGCTGCTCGACAAGAACAGGCCGTGGCGCGCGGGGAGCTGCCGGCTCAGCCAGCGGGCGACGAAGGGTTCGCTGCACGCGCCATCGCGTTCGATGGCCGCCTCGATCGCGGCCTCGATCGCGCGGTCGGCGCGTAGCCAGGAGGTGCAATCGCCGCGGTGCGGGCGCAGCCTTGGCGCCAGCGCCTTGGCCGCCGCGGCGGCGGCCGTCTCGACGCGTAGCGTGATCGAGTGATCCGGATCGACGCGGCGCGGCGACGCCGTGACGAGGGCGTGCGGCTGCGGTGCCACTCGTGCCAGGAGCTGTTGGAGCGCCTTCGACGTCAGCTGCCCGCCAAACTGGATCACAGCGTCTGGGGCCGATGGCGCCGCTGCGAGGACTCGGGCCAGGTGGGGCGCGTGCCGCGCATCGTCGAACCCGAGCCGCAGGCCGGAGCGGACGTCGGCGATGATGGGCCAGCCACTCGCCTCGACCAGCGCCCGCACCGCCGTCGCGTCGGCGTCGGTCTCGAGTGCACCGGCGACGAGGATGCCGCGCTCGGCTTGGTGCACGATGTCCGCCAGGCTGGCAAGCGCGGCCTCCGTGGGGGCTGGAGTGGCCTGCTCCCACCGCGTGAACGGGGCGGCTCCGTTGAGCCAGACCTCGAGCCCGCCGAGGCACGCAGCGTCCCACGCTTGCGGCGTTGGCGCGAGCGGTTCGCGAAACGGGCAGTTCAGCTGGGTGGGCCCGGCTTGGCCGACGGCGCGGGCCACAAGATGAGCCGCGGCCGTGAGGACCATGCGCGCTGGCACGCGGTCGTCCGGGCAAGGCAGGTCTTGTTGCCAGCGAAGGTGCCCGCCGAAAAGGTCGAGTTGGGGGATCGTCTGGTTGGCGCCGCAGTCGCGCAGCTCCGGGGGGCGGTCGGCCGTGAGGAGCAGTAGGGGCATCCGGTCCGTTGACGCCTCGACGACCGCGGGTGCGAGGTTGGCCACGGCGGACCCGGACGTGGTGATGACCGCGGCCGGCGCGCCGCTACCCCGCGCGATGCCCAGCGCGACGAATGCCGCCGCTCGCTCGTCGCGGCAGAGCAGCGAGCGAGCCTGCGGGTGGCGCACGACGGCCGTCACCAAGGGCGCCGAGCGCGACCCTGGGGCGATCACAAAACGGCGCACGCCCTGGCGGACCAGCTCCTCGACGAGAAGGGCGCTCCAGACAGCGTTGACGTTGGGAGAGGCTTGCAGCTGCGCTGCGTTCATCCGGCGTTGGGTTCCAGAAGCGGGGTCAAGACCCGCAGCTTGGTCGCAATTTCCTCCCATTCCGTCGCCGCGTGGGAGCCGTCGACGATCCCGGCCCCGGCGTAAGCCCGCACTCGATTGCCGGCCACGAGCACGGAGCGGATCGCCACAGCGCACTCGCTCGCTGCGGCGCCGAGCCAGCCGACCGTGCCACAATAGAGGCCGCGGTCGAAGGGCTCACTGGCGCTGATGCGGCGTCGCGCCGCGCTGGCGGGCACACCGCACACGGCCGGCGTGGGATGCAGGCACGCCAACAGCTGGGCGTCGTCGGTCTCGGCGCGCAGGTCGCCGGAGAACCCGGTGCGCAGGTGCTGCACGTCGGTCCACCGCTCGACTTCGGTCGGCGTCGCTCTCAGCGTCGAGCACAGGGGCTCGAGCTCGCGCCGGATGTGGTCGCAAACGACGTGGTGCTCCCGGGTGTCCTTGTCGCTTCGCGCGAGCTCGTTGGCCAGCTGACGATCTCGATCAGCGTCGGCGTCACGCGGTCGCGTCCCGGCGACCGCCTCGCTTTCGACGGCGATCCCGCAGCGTCGATACAGGCGCTCGGGCGATGTGCCGACGAACGCCACGCCGCGCTGTGGTTGCACGCAGAACTGAAAGGTGTGGCGGTTGTGCGTGCCGAGCGCGCGCAGCACCGCGATCGGGCAGAGCTCAGGAGCCGCCTGAAAGTCCTCGTGGCGGGCGAGCACCACTTTGTGCAGCCGTCCGCTGCGGATCTCGGACAGGGTCGCGGCGACCTCGCGGGTCCAAGTCTTCACGCGCTCGGCTGCCGCCGTCGCCTCGATCGGGGCCAGGCGCGGTGTTGCTCCGAGGGCGGTCGCCGGTGCGCACAGTTCCTCAAGCGCCCGCACCGCGGCAGCACGCTCTGCCGCGGTTGACGCCGTCAGGTGAACGGCGAGCTCGTGACGCTCACCTTGGCGCCGCAGCTCGACGCGCGGCAGGTACGCGCAGACCGCGCCGAACTCTTGCCACTCCGCCGCCGCGGGTGCCGTGCAGTCGAAGCGGCTGGTGAGCCAAACGCGAGCATCGGTGGCAAGGAGGGGGGCCAGGCGCAGCGCGGCGAAGTCCTCGACTCTCGCGCTCCAGGCGAGACCGCTGCCCGCGGCCGCGGTTGTCCCCGAGCGATCGCCCCAGAAGAAGCGCTGCGCGGTCGGCTGCGCCTGGAGCCATGCGAGCGGGTCGATGGGCTGGACCGCCGCGGTCAGTCGGAGGATTGGCCCGGGCGCCGCGTCGGGCAGCGAGCGGAGGGCCAGGCGGAGCGCGGTCGCCGCCTCCGACCAAGGTGCGGGCGGGGCGAAGCGTGGGGGCGACGGCGATCCGGCGGGCACGCGCCGAGCATAGCAACCGCGGCGGTGGCGGCGTCGCTCGGTGTCGCCGTCTTGTGGCCTCTGGCGCCGGGGCGCCTACTGGCGCAGCTGCTTTAGCTTGGCGATGGCGCTCAGCACGCCCTTGTCGCCCCCGCCCGACGAATCGCTGGTCGTCGTGGCGTCGGCCGCGGCTGCGCCGGGCGCGGCGAGCGAAGCGTTCTGGATCGCATCGCGCACCGTGTCACTGACGTTGGCGATGGCGGTGTGGAGCGCGGCGAGGCCGTCTCGAAGCGCTGCCTGGCCGGCGGGATCGCCGCCACTGCCGTCACCGCCGCCGCCCGCGGCGTCGAGCTTCCCGCTGAGGGCGTCGATGGTGGTGATGATCGCCGCGCGGGCCTGCTCCAGGCGCCCGTCGATTTGCTCGACACCGGCCGCCACTCGCGTCGAGCCCTCCGCGACGTCGCGGGCCAGGGCCTCCTGCATGTCCTGCAAGTCGGACTTGCTCAGAAGCCGCTGCGTCATCTCGCGCTGCAAGATGTCGATCCCGTGGATCGCCTCGCGCGTCGAGCGGGCGATGTCGTCGAGAACGCCGCTCGGCAGAGCGACGCCGCCGCCGCTCACCGGAGTCTGGTCGCGGAGCGCCGCTTCGAGCCGCTGCGAGGACTGCTCGATGATGATCTTGACCGCGTTCACCGAGTTGCCGACTTCCGCCATCTGTTGGCTGGACTCGGCGATCTGGTTGGTGATCTCCAGCAGCGGCTTGCCGTACATCTTCGTCGCCTTGGAGAGATTGGAGATCTTCTCCTCCTGGCGCTTGATGAGGTGCAGGGCCTGCTGCAGGTCTTGGCTGGACTCGGCGCCGCCATCGGAGCGGGCCGACTCTGCCTCGACGAGATAGCCCAGCTGGGCGAGGGCCTGCTCGTCGTGGATCAGACCCACGTCGACCATCTCGTTGACGCGGGCGAACTCCGCCTCGTGGGGCGAGAGGTGGCGGGCGAGGCGCGCGAACCCGATCAGCACGGCGCCGATCACAAAGAACGGCGTCGGGGTCAGGCCGAACCGTTCGAGCGTCGCGCCGACGGCTGGCCCAGTCGTCCAGGTGGCCGCCAAGCCGATACCGGCCAGAACGAACACCGTGCCGGCGACGGTCCCCAGCATGCCCCCGCTCGGCGCCAGCGGCTCCGGCTCGCCGTGATAGGCCGCCGCCTCGTCGCCGAGGTCGTCGTAGCCGTCCTGCTCGTCGCCTCGTGGCTCCTCGCCGTCGGCAGCGCCGGCGTCGTAGGACGCCGATCGTGCCGGTCGGCTGAGCGCTCCGAGGAGACTGCCGCCAGCCTGGCCGGCTGGCAAATCGGCGTCCTCGTCGTAACCCCTGTTCCTCGTCATCGGTGCCGCTCGGAAGTCAAGCCTTCTCTGCGCCTCATCGGCAAGATCGTGACGCGGGATGAAGTCAGGCGTGTTGCATTCGTGGTCAGCACGCAGAGAAACTGCTGTAGATGTCCCGCAAGCTCAGAGGGATCGCTGCCGCGCCGGGGATCGCGATCGCTCCGATCGTGCACTTCCATAGCGACCTCGACTTCATCCCGAAGTACGAGGTCGACGCGGAGCGAACCCACCAGGAGGTCCGGCGACTCGAGGACGCCATCACCACGGCGTCCAAGTCGGTGCTCTATCTCCGGCACGAGCTGTCCGCGAGTCTGTCGGACCACGACGCCAAGATCTACGACGCCCAGCTCGCGCTGTTGCACGACGGGATGTTCAAGACGGACATGGTCCGCATGATCGAGACGGAGCACGTCAACGTGGAGGTGGCGCTCCAGCAGGTGATCTCGCGCTACGAGAAAGTCTTCGAGAGCATGGAAGACCCAGCCATGCGCGAGCGGGCGGCCGACCTGCGCGACATCGGCCGACAGGTGCTCAGCGCGCTGCTGGAGAAGGAGCGCAAGGTCTACACCGCCGAGGGGCGTGACTACATCTTCGCCGCGGACGAGTTCCTGCCGTCCGACGCCGGGATTTTGGATCGCGCGCACCTGCGCGGCATCGTGACCGCCGGTGGCGGCAAGTACTCGCACGGCGCGATCTTGGCCCGCTCGCTCGGCATCCCGTCGCTGGTCGGGGTCCACGACGTGCTGCGCAAGGCACACAGCGGCGAGCTCGTAGTGCTCGACGGCGAGTCTGGCCAGCTACTGCTCGAGCCGGGCGACGAAGAGCTCGAGAGCTACCGGCAGCTCTCGGCCGAGCGGGAAGAGGGCGAGCGCCGCGTCTACGAGGTCCGCTTCCTGCCGTCGGTCACGTCGGACGATCAGTCGGTGACGTTGATGGCGAACGTCGAGACGGAGCGCGACTTCGATGAGGTGGAGCTCAAGGTGGTCTCGGGCATCGGGCTCTTTCGCACCGAGTTCGCGTTCATGGAGCGGCGTCAGTTCCCCAGCGAGGACGACCAGGTCGCGATGTATCGGACCGCTGTGGAGCGCGCCGGGGGCAAGCCGGTCACGTTCCGGACGCTCGACGTCGGCGGCGACAAGCCGCTCCGCTACTTCCGCACGCCCGATGAGCGCAACCCCGTCCTCGGCTGGCGCGGCCTCCGCATCAGCATGGACTGGCCGGATATCTTCTATACGCAGATCCACGCCATCCTGCTGGCCAGCGCGAAGGGCCGGGCGCGGATCCTCTTGCCGATGGTGACGACTCGCGACGAAGTCGCGCGATGCCGCACGGTGCTCGACGAGATCCGCGAGGAACTGCGAGGCTCCGGGACGCCGTTCGACGACAACATCGAGCTGGGTGTGATGGTCGAGGTGCCGGCGCTGGTCTCGATCCTCGATCTGATTCTGCCCATGGTCGACTTCGCGTCCGTGGGCACGAACGACCTGGTCCAGTACCTGTTGGCGGTGGACCGCGACAACCCCAAGGTTGCCGCGCTCTACGACCCTTACCATCCGTCCGTGCTGCGCGTGCTCCAGGAGATCGCGCGCCAGGCGGAGGCCCACGGCAAGCCTGTGTCGATCTGCGGCGAGATCGCTGGCGACCACTACTACACGCCGTTGCTGTTGGGCCTCGGCTTTCGCGAGCTGTCGATGTCGCCGGTCTTCTTGCCGCGGGTGAAGCTGATGGTGCGCTCGTTCTCGATCGTCGAGTGTCAGGAGCTGGTGGCCACGGCGATGACTCTCGGCTCCGCCGCGGAGATCCGGAAGCTGGCGAAGGACCGTTGCCGGCAGAAGTGGTCTGGGTTCCTGGAACGCGGCGGTGCGCCCCCGGTCTCCGGGGTCGGGAATTGAGGTCCAAGCGAGGCAACTGGTCGACTCAGGAGCTCGATCGACTGCGGGCGCTCTATCCTCGCATCAGCGAGGCCCGCGTTGCGGAGACCCTCGGCCGCTCGGTCGACAGTGTGCGCCGTCGTGCGGCTGAGCTGTTCGCTGGTCCCCGGCGCCGTGGCGTGTGGACGGAGGGCGAGGACGCCCAGTTGCGGGAGTCCTTCGGCGCCGTGGAGGTGTCGGCGTTGGCGTTGATTTTGCGCCGAGCCGAGGCGGAGGTGAGCCATCGGGTCGAGGTGTTGCGCCGGCTGCGACGGCGTGGTGCGTGGTCGCGCCAGGAGCTGGCCCTCTTGAAGCGCGCGTATGGCAGTCGTTCGGACGTGGACCTCGAAGTCTGCTTGTCGCGGCCACGCGCGAAGATCGCGGCCATGGCGGCGAAGCTGTGCCTCAGCAAGGACAAGCGGTTTGGCGCCCAAGCTGGCGCCGACAGCGCGCCCATGCCGCGCTGGTCGGCGCAAGAGACGCGCAAGTTGGCCGTGCTGTACCCCAATCACAGCAACCTGGAGATCGCTCGGCTGCTGGGTCGCACCGTGGCCAGCGTCGCTAGCAAGGCGAGCAAGCTGGCACTTCGCAAGAGCCCGACGCTCATGGTCGAGACTGGTCGCCGAAACGTGTCCGTGCGCTACGAACCCTGATGTAGCCCGCGGGCCCGCTGCGGGTCGGGGCGGGACCGTACCATGATTCACGTGAGGTGCGGATGTCGCCGCCCCGTCGGGGTCCGGGGCGCCCTGAGCACCAGGGATCGCGGCAGCGCTCAACTCAGCTCGTGGCTTATGCCGACGGTGGAACCGAGGCCGATCCGCACATCGGGGCGGCCACTCTCTGTGCAAGGTTGGTAACAGATGGAAATCGTTGGCAAGAAGAGCCAGGGCCTCTCCGTCACCGCGCTCAAAGAGGACGAGACTGTCATTATCTCGTTCAATGACCGGAGCCTGAACTTCTACGTCACCGACTCGCTCAAAGAGTCTCTGAAGGAGACGATCAAGAGCAAGATCGACGAGGGTTACAAGCACTTCGTGCTGAACCTCGAGAACGTGAAGATCATCGATTCCTGCGGGGTCGGCCTGATCATTGTCGCAAATAACGTCACTTCGTCGCATAGCGCGAAGCTCTACCTCTGCCACATCAAGCCGTTCATCATCAAGATCTTCGACATCATGAGGATCTCGAAGCACCTCGCGATCTTTGAGAGCGAGGAGGACGCGCTGGCTGAGGTCAAGAAGCAGGGTTAGCTGTGCGACGGCGCGTTCGTCGGTAGCAAGTTCTGGCGCCGGTAGAGCCGAGCAGCTCCGGGTTGGGTCTCGGGCGGTCACGAGCCGTCGAGTCTCCGGGAGCGGCGCGGTTTCCGGTTACTTCGCTTGGGGGGGGCGTGAGGGGCGTTCTCGTCGTTGACCGGGGATCCGGAAGCGGTGCGTCATTGGCGGAAGCCCTGTCGGCCCGGGGGCAGGTCTCGGAGCGGTCACGCTCTGCGGCCTATGCGCTCGCGGTGCTGGGTAGCGGTGAATTCTCCGCCGTTGTCGCCGATGCCACGGAGTGCCCCTCGACGCTACAGCGCTTGTGCCAGTCAGCCTCGGCACAGGGTGTGGCGCCGTTCCTCTACGGGCCTCCGCCGGGCGAGTCGATGCTCCTTCGCGCGTTCCGTTGGGGGGTGCGCGACTTCTTTCTGGCCCCTTGGGCGGATGCTGGACCGGTCGCCGATCGCCTCGACGGCGCCCTGGGCCAGCTGGCGCGAGAGCGCGCCTCCGGCACCGCCGAACTCCAGGTCGCTCTCAGCGACCTGCGGGCCGAGCATGCGGCGCTGCGGGGCATGGTGCAGACCCACCAAGAGACGGTTGATGAATCGAGGGCCAGTCACAACTTCGACCTGGCGCGGATGATGACCATCATTGGCAGCATCATGGACGGCATCGTCTTCACCGATCGGGATGGGCGGATCTCGCTGCTCAACCCCGTCGCCGAGGATCTCCTCGGGGTGAAGGCGTTTCTGGTCACGGGGAAGCACATCGAGGAGCTGCGCGGGCAGTCCGAGCTTGTCGAGCCGCTCCTAGAGGACCGCGGCCGAGCCTCGGAGCAAGAGATCACCCGGACGATCGAGGTCCACCACAGCGAACAGGACCTCATCTACATCAAGACCGTGACCTCCCGCGTCACCGACTATCGGGGTGATTTCGCCGGCGTGCTGACCGTCCTGCAGGACGTCACCACCGACTACAAGTCCGACCAGCTCAAAAACCAGTACCTGTCGATCGTTGCGCACGAGTTGCGAACGCCGCTGACGGGCATCAAGACGTTCTCGACGATGATGGCGAAGGCGGTGCTCGGCGACCTGAACGAGCGACAGCTGCGCGCCGTTGAAGCCATCCGGGAGCAGAGCCTGCAGCTCGAACATCAGATCGACAAGCTCATCAATCTGGGCTACTTGGACTCCAACGAGTACGGCCGAGACCTCGAAGTCTTCGACGTGCACGAGTTCATTGCCGCGGCGGCGGCGCCCTTCGAACGCCCATCGGCTGACCGCGGGATCGTCTTCGAGGTGCGATGTCCGCGAGACCTGCGCCTACGCGCAGATCGAGCCGACCTGAAGCGCGCACTGCAGGCACTCATCGAGAACGCGATCAAGTTCACGCCGGAGCGCGGCGAGGTCTCGGTGTTGGCTCAGGAGGACGACGAGCACGTGATGGTCTCGGTTCGAGACGCCGGCATCGGCATCGATCCGCGCTACCAGCGGCGCATCTTCGAGAAGTTCTTCCAAGTCGAAGATCCCCTCACAAGGCACCATGGCGGCGCTGGGCTCGGCCTGTTCGTTGCCAGCCAGATCATCAAGGCGCACGAGAGTCGCATCGAAGTGCGAAGTGAGCTGGGGATGGGCGCAGAATTCTCGTTCCGTTTGCCGACATATGCAGAGAACCGGGCCTCGGCTGTGGCGGGTGCCACGGCGGCGCCCGCAGCGGGGGGGTCCCCACGGGAGTGAAGCCGATGGAGCGCACAGTTCTCATCATCGAGGACGAGAAGCTGATCATCGTCTCGACACAAATGGTGTTGGAGGCGGCTGGGTTCCGCGTGGAATCCGCCACGAATGGTGAGGAGGGAATCTCCAAGGCTCGTGAGCTCGGCCCCGATCTCGTCTTACTCGATATCATGATGCCGGGGATCGATGGCTGGGAGACGTTGACCCGTCTCAAGCGCGACGCCTCGACAGCGGAGATCCCGGTGATCATCTTCACGGCCCGCGAACACTCGCGCGGCCACCAGAAGAGCACCGAGATGGGCGCTGCGGACTACTTCCGCAAGCCGTTCGAGCCTGACGAGCTCATCGAGCTCGTCGAGAAGCACATCGGCCAGCGCGTCTAGCTGGTCCCGGGCCGTCTTGTCCGGCCTTTCCCGGGGAAGGCTGAGGTCCCGAAATCCCGCGATGCCGCGGGTGGCCCGACTTCCCGGCGACGCCCTACCCGTCCGCGTGCACCACGGATACAAGAAGCGTCAGCTCGGCCCGATCTCCGCCGAGCGACTCGCCCGGGATGATGCACACCAACGACACCGAGGTTCCCTCGCAGGACGTCTTTGCTCTACGCCACCTCGGCCCGCGGCCCGACGAGGTGGCTGCGATGGTCGAGTACATGGGCGCCGGCAGCCTTGAAGGATTGATCGAGCGGGCCGTCCCGGCGTCGATCCGACTGCAAGAGCCGCTGGCCATCCCCGCCGCTCAAAGCGAGCGCGAGGTCCTCGAGGACCTCGCCGCGCTGGCGCAGCGCAACGAGGTGCGTCGATCGTACATCGGGATGGGCTATCACAACTGCATCACGCCGCCGACGATCCAGCGCAACATCCTCGAGAACCCGGGCTGGTACACCCAGTACACACCGTACCAGGCCGAGATCTCCCAGGGGCGCCTGGAGGCAATGCTCAACTTTCAGACCACCGTCCTCGACCTGACGGGGATGGAGGTGGCCAACTCGTCGTTGCTGGACGAGGCGACGGCGGCCGCGGAGGCGATGACGCTGTGCCGCCGAGTGCTCGCACGCGATGTCGAGCGCAACCGGTTTCTCGTGTCCGAGCGCTGTCACCCGCAAACGATCGCCGTGGTGAAGACGCGGGCCGAGCCGCTCGGGATCGAAGTCGTCGTGGGTGACCTGCACACACTGGAGGTCACACCTGAGGACTTTGGCGTCCTCGTCCAGTACCCCTGCACGGATGGCACCGTTGAGGATCCCGCCAACCTCGTGCGTCGTGCGCACGATGCGGGGGCGCTCGTTGCCGTGGCCACGGACCTCCTGGCGCTCGCCGTGCTGCGTCCCCCTGGGGAGCTCGGCGCTGACGTCGTCATCGGGAGCGCGCAGCGCTTTGGCGTGCCGATGGGCTATGGCGGTCCGCACGCCGCCTTCATGGCGGCGCGCGAGGACTACAAGCGGATGATGCCGGGGCGCATCGCCGGACTCTCGGAGGATTCCGAGGGGCGGCCGGCGCTGCGACTCGCCCTGGCGACGCGGGAGCAGCACATTCGCCGGGAGAAGGCGACGAGCAACATCTGCACGGCGCAAGTGCTGCTTGCAGTGATGGCTTCCATGTATGCCGTCTACCATGGTCCCGATGGCCTGGAGCGGATCGCCCGCACGGTCCATGGTCGCGCCAAGAGCCTCGCTGTCGGCCTGCGTGCGGCCGGCTGCGAGGTGCTGTCGCCGCACTACTTCGACACGCTCCGCGTGCGCCCGGCGTCCGGCGCGGACGCGGTGCTGGCCGCTGCGGAGCAGCGCGGGATCAACCTGCGCGAATTCGGTGATGGGACGTTGGGCGTGGCGCTCGACGAGACCGTGCGACAGCAGGATGTCGTGGACCTGGTCGAGGTCTTCGGCGGCAACGCGGCTAGCCTCGACGCGGCCAAGGTCGCGGATGAGGACGCCCTGCCCGCGGGGCTGCGACGCACGTCAGCTTTCCTGACGCACGAGACCTTCCATCGCTATCGGTCGGAGACCGAGCTGTTGCGCTACATGAACCGGCTGCAGGCGAAGGACCTGTCGCTGACGACGTCCATGATCCCGCTGGGGTCGTGCACGATGAAGCTCAACGCCGCCGCCGAGATGGTGCCCGTGACCCTCCCCGGCTTTGGTCAGCTTCACCCGTTCGTGCCGTTGGAGCAGGCGTCGGGCTACGGCGAGATGATGGGGCGGCTGGAGGATTGGTTGGCCGAGCTGACGGGCTTCGCGGCGGTGTCGTTGCAGCCGAATGCCGGCTCGCAGGGGGAATACGCGGGACTGTTGGTCATTCGCGCGCGGCACGCCGCGCGAGGCGAGCAGCAGCGCTCCGTGTGCCTGATCCCAACATCGGCGCACGGCACGAATCCGGCGAGTGCGATCATGGCGGGGATGGAAGTCGTCGCCGTGCAGTGCGACGACGACGGCAATATCGACGTCGGCGATCTGCGCGGGAAGGCGGAGCGCTTCGCGGATCGGCTCGCGGCGCTGATGGTGACCTACCCATCGACCCACGGTGTTTTCGAGACCACGATCGCCGAGATCTGTGACGTCGTGCATCAGAACGGCGGCTTGGTCTATCTGGATGGGGCGAACATGAACGCGCTGGTCGGCTTGTGTAAGCCGGCGCAGTTCGGCGCCGACGTCTGCCACCTGAACCTCCACAAGACGTTCTGCATTCCGCACGGTGGGGGCGGCCC
This sequence comes from Planctomycetota bacterium, assembly GCA_039029375.1. Classification (GTDB taxonomy): domain Bacteria; phylum Planctomycetota; class UBA1135; order UBA1135; family UBA2386; genus JBCCGH01. Next base: position 41,814 of record JBCCGH010000050.1, on the reverse strand, counting down.
AGGCATGGGGCCCATCTGTGTGACCGAAGAGCTGGCGCCGTTCCTGCCCGGGCACCCGGTGATTGCGACGGGTGGCGAAAAGGCGATCGGCGCGGTCGCCGCGGCGCCCTGGGGGAGTCCGTCGATTCTGCCCATCAGCTACGCCTACATCGCGATGATGGGGCCGGACGGCCTGCGCGAGGCGTCGAAGGTGGCGATCCTCAACGCCAACTACATCGCCAAGCGGCTCGAAGGCCACTACGAGGTGCTCTACCGGGGGCTCGACGGTCTGGTCGCCCACGAGTGCATCATCGACGTGCGCCCGTTCAAGAAGTCGGCGGACGTCGACGTGGCCGACATCGCCAAGCGGCTCATCGACTACGGCTTCCACGCTCCGACCATGTCCTGGCCGGTTGCCGGCACGTTGATGATCGAGCCGACCGAGAGTGAGTCGAAGGCGGAGCTCGACCGCTTCTGCGATGCACTGATCTCGATCCGCGACGAGATTCGGGCGATCGAAGAGGCGCGCAGCGACCGTGTCGACAACCCGCTGAAGCGGGCTCCGCATACCGCGTTTGAGGTCTGCGGCGACCGTTGGGGACGGGCCTATTCGCGCGAACAAGCGGCGTTCCCGGCGCCGTGGACGCGAGTGCACAAGTTCTGGCCGCCGGTCTCGCGGGTGAACGACGTGCTCGGCGATCGCAACCTCGTGTGCTCGTGCCCGAGCGTCGAAGAGGTCGCAAACGCTTGAGGGGCTGACACCTTGCGAAGGTCAGCCCCGACGAGAGGTTGCCGGGGCCGACTCGACCTGGTGACTCATCTGCGCGTGACGGATAACGGTCGCAGCGGCAGCCCGCCGCGTGGGACTGCATAGTAGCGCGCTTCTTCGGGGAGCTCACCGGCGAAGAAGGTTCCGCCGACCGTCCAAGTTGCCGATGTGGCGGCCTCTGCGGTTTCGAGGCGGTCGACCCGTAGGATGCGGTTGGAGGGGGCCATCGGCGGGTCGGCGGCGGCGCCAGTTGCCAGTACCGCCTCGATCGGAGTTGTCGCGGGAGCGACGAACGTGAGCGTGAGTCGCTCACCGATGCGCCAGCGGCGGGGCCGCCGCGTCAGGGTCGCTGGCAGGTCGCCGGCGGAGTCCACCGTGGTCGACAGCCACTCGGAGCCGCGGAAGCTTGCGAAGTAGCCGCGGCCGCGGAGCGTCGCGTAGGTTTCGGCGACGACCGCGCGCGGGGCGAGCGTGCGCTCGAGCATTGGATTCTCGCCGAGCACCGGAATGGCCTCGATAGCCAGGCGTGCTTGTTCTTGCTGATGCCGATCCTCAGCGGCAGCGGTCCAGGCGAAGCCGTTGGCCAGGAGCAGTGCCGTGGCATAGGCGGCCAGCAGCGAACCGATGCCGCGAGGTGGCGCGGTCTCGCTCGGACGCGCACCCAACAGTGCGAAGGCCAACCCCAACAGACCGACGTGGGTCGTGATGCCGAACGTGGTGTAGCGGTCGGCGAAGGCACAGAGGATGCCGGTGTCGGGATCGGCGCGGCCCAGTGTGGTGGCGACGCCGGCCATGCTGCCGTAGGCAACCAGCCCGAGCCACGGGTAGGCGGCGAGCCACGCCCGCGGCGTGCGCGCCGCGGCACGCAGGCGCCAGATCGCGATGGCTGGAAGAAGCGCCGCGAGCCCGTAGATCGCGGCTTGGACGACGCGAGTGATCCACGGGCCGGCGAGGAGGCCGAGCCGCTCGTTCGTGAGCCCCTCGGTGGCGATGAGCGGTTGGAGGAACCACAGGGCGAACGCCGGAATGCTCTGTTGGGGGTGCGACAAGGCGTAGCCCGCTCCCGCGAACGTCTCCGGCGACCGGTAGTCCGCGAAGTAGGCCGTAAGCGCCGCGATCGCGGTGACGCCGTAGAGCAAGTCGGACGGGTGGCAAACGCGGCCGCCGCGGATGAGTCTTGGCCAGCCCGGCCAGAGCAGCAACCAGGCGGACATTCCGTTGGCGTAGCTGTACGTCGCCACGAGGCTCAGTGTCGCGGTGACGAGACTGCAGCGCCAAGGCGAGTTGGCCGAGCGCGCGTTGTGCAGAAGCCCTGCCGTCACGCAGAGCGGACCGAGCAGCACGATGAGCTGGACGCCCCATAGAAGATTGCGCCAGTGCGCCGCTGACAGTGCTGTGACGACGGTCACGGCGCCGAGTCCCTGCCACAGTCGCCGCGTCGGACCGGAACGCGGTGCCCCGGTGGTGGCGGCGGTGTGGAGGAGGGTCTGACGGACGAGGAGCCCCGTCAGGGCCAGCACGGCCACGTTTTGCCAGTGCAAAACTTGGACGCGCCAGCCGGTGACGACCGCGACGAACGTCAGCCAGAGCTGTGGGAGCGCCGGTCGCGATTCGTTCCATTGCCGAAACAGCGTGTCGGCGGTGATGTTGCCGGCGTGCCAGGCGCGCAGAAGCTCGCCCTGCATGAGCCACTCGTCCCCGCGGGGGACGTCGACGGAGTGCGCGGCGACCACGATCGCCAACCACGCGAGCGCGACCACCGCCGCAACCAGGGTGAGGTGGGCGCAGGCGGGCGCGGTCCGGGCCTGTGAGGCGGCAGGGAGATGGCTACGTGATCTCACCTGCCCTGCCCGCGGCTGGTCGGCGTTGCGGTGCAGGACGTCATCGACCCCGCTGGGCGATCCGGTGCATCTCGCTGGCCACGGCGTCCGCGTCCTGCAGAGCGACGAAGATCGCCTCGGCCACTTCGGCTGCGGAGGCGCCGAGAGCCAGGGCCCCGCGCCCGTGCGCGACGAGCTGCGGCCTCTGGCCGAGTGCGGCCAGCGCCGCCACCGCGAGCAGCTCGCGCCGGTGCGCGGCCAAGCCGGGCCGAGTGAGGATGCGGCCGTACGCTGCTTGGAGCACAAAATCGTGCAGCTCGCCGTGGTGCGAGGTCAGCATCGTGAGGACGTCGTCGGTGTTGTCACCGTAGATCGCGGCGAACAGCGCCGCACCGGCCCCGGCCTGCTCTGCTGGCGGCAGCGCCCCACCACTCGGTGGCGTGTCGGCGGGCCAGGCCTCGCTGAGGACGCCGAACGCCGAAACCACGCGCGGGAACCCGTAGAACAAGACCGCCTGTAGCAGCGTTTCCTCGAGCTCGCTTCGCGGGTGACCGAGCGTTCGGGAGGTGGTGGCGCACTCCGCGAGGCGCGACCAAGAGGCGTCGGCGATGGCGACCTTGGCCGCGACCAGCGGGCGGTCGCGAGCGGCTAGGTCCGGCCGTGCGAGCAGCTCGGTGAGCTCGAGCACGGTCGCCTACAGATCGTCCGGCACGCTGTCCGGCACGATGACCTCACGCACCAGAACCAGGATGGCGCTGTGGGGTACCACCAGGTAGCGCGAGTCCTCGAAGGTGATCTCGATGGCCGCCTTGCGGAAGAAGAGCGCATAGTCGCCCACGCCAACCTGCATGGGCAGGTAGCGCGGTGCGTGGTAGCGCTCGGTCCACGGCTCCTGGTCGCTCTCTGGCGGCGGGAGTGGCATGCCTGGCCCGAGTGCCACCACGGTGCCGCCGCGCACGTCTTCCTTCTCGACGACGGTCGTCGGCAGAACCAGTCCGACCTTGGTTTTGCTTTCGCCCTCCTCGGGCTCGACGAGCACCCGGTCACCGACGACTAGGAGTTCCTTGCGCCCCTTTCTCATCGCTCCTCCGGCGGTTGGCACAGGTCACGGCCCGCCGCGCGGACTCGGCCCCAACGCAATTCGACCGACCAAAACACGGCGGCCGATCGTAGCACGGCAGCCGGCTCGCCTCGGAGCCGGCCGTCAAATCGACCTCGAAGAGAGAGCCTCAGCCGTCGATGCTGGCGAGCGCGACTTCGTCGCGGATCCCGTCGAGCGTCGCGTCATCCACGCCGATCGCCCGCATGGCATCGGCGTCCACGGTGTCACCGCGGTACCCGCCGCCCGAGGCCGCGACCTCGTGCGCGATGCCGTTGGCGATGTGGATCAGGAACCCGCGGGCCCACTGCTCGGGGTTGGCGCCCGGGCTGTGGTGGTAGACGACGGCTTCCTGCAGCTCATTGGAGAGCCTCCACCGCTGTGCCAGGAGGCCACCCACGTGCGCGTGCGAGAAGCCGAAGAGCTCGCCCTCCGCCTTGGCCAGAGGCAGGCCGGTGTCGTTGCTGTGCTGCAGCGCTTCGGCGAAACGCTCGGGCTGTCCTTCGAGCAGCAGCATCTTGCCGACATCGTGCACGAGGCCGCAGGTGTAGGCCTCTTCCTTGTCGAGTCCGAACGCACCGTTCGATGCCTCGGCGAGCATGCGTGCTGCCAGTGCAGTCTTGAAGCTATGGTCCCAAAGCCAGTTGGGGTCGAACGCTTCGATTCCGGCGACTCCGCTGAACGAGTCCAAGACCGTCGCCTGAACCGCCACGTTCTTGATCACCTTGAAGCCGAGGATGCTGCACGCGAGCGGGATGCTCGTGACCGTGTTGCGAAGCGCGTAGAACGAGCTGTTGACCAGGCGCAGGACCTTCGCTGCCAGCGCCGGGTCCTTCTCAATGATCTCGCCAGCTTCTCGCGCTGAGCCATCCGGCGACGACATCACCCGGTTGATCTCGAGCAGCGTCGTCGGGATCGTCGGAATCGAAACCGTCGAGTCGATGAGCTCTTCAAGTTCCGCAGAGGTGCTGATCATGGGTGCGCGCTCCTCCTCCTTTTCGGCGCATCGCCGCGTGGCCTGAACCTGCGGCTTGGCGGCTCGATGGGAGCGTCCCGTTCTGTATCGGTTGCGAACGGGGCATCCTGCGCCAGGAGGCCTCGTCAGCGCCGCAGCGTGAAGGCGTCGTCGTCGTAGCGCGTGCGCGCGAGCTCCTCGCCAAGGGCGGTCTCGGTCTGGGTCAGTGTGGCGGTCACGCCCGGCAGGCCCAGCGCGTTCGCGATCTCGTCGGGCAGCGCCCGCCACAGCGTCGGCGTGACCTGCGCGAGGTCTGCCTGTTGGTCCACGGCGCCGCAGCCGGGTGTGCCCGATGGCACAGACAGCACGACGGAGCCGTGATGCAAGACGCGGCGATGCGGTCGGCGCGTGCGTCGTTGCGCCGAGCCAACGATCTTGCGGCCCTCGGGCGTGACGAGGTCGAATGCGCCGGCTTGGGCGAAGCACCACCACTCGTCAGGCCGAGGCTTCGTCGGGGGGCCACCGGGCACGCGCCGAGCCGCCACACCGCATCTGCGGAGCGCCGAAGCCACGGCGTCGTGGATCAGAACGTACAGATCTTCGACGCCGTGCGGCACGAGGTCGAGATCCGCGGTGAGCGCGAACGTGATCTCGCGATCGTGGTGGATCGCCCCGCCGCCCGTCAGCCGGCGCACCAAGTCGTGACGTTCGGTCACAGCCGCAGCCGGCCCGCTCGCCTGGAAGTAGCCGAGCGACACGCCCGGCGGATCCCATGAGTAGAGCCGCAGCGTCGATGGGCCCGGCGTCACCAGCAGGGCCTCATCGAGGCCCATGTTGAGGGCCGGTGGGAGCGCGCCGGAGCGGACAACCCGCAGCGGCACCGTCTCCTCCGCTACTGGTCTTCCGACTTGCAGTGCTCTTCGTACGCCGCGGCGTCGAGGAGGTCGCTCGACTGATCGGTCAGCTTGACCTTGATCATCCAGGCGGCTTCGAACGGGTCGGTGTTGAGCAGCTCGAGGTTCTCTGGCAAGCCGTCGTTGGCTTCCAGCACTTCGCCGCTCACCGCTGAGTAGAGGTCGGAGACCGCCTTGACCGACTCGATCTCGCCAAAAGGCTCGCCGTGCGTGACCGTCGATCCCACCGCGGGGAGGTCGAGGAACACCAGGTCAGACAGGTGAGATACGGCGAAATCGGTGATGCCGAGAGTGGCGACGCCGTCGGCGATCTTGCACCACTCGTGGCTCTTCAAGTAATGGCGGTCTTCAGGACGCATTGGGGTTCTCCACTGCGGATCGTAGCGGCTGAATGGCCTCTACCGAGGCCTCTTGTAGAAAGGCAGGGGTGCCACGACCGCTGCCTCCCGTTGATCCCGGATGGCAAACTGCAGCTCCGTGCCGGGCTCCGCACAGTCTTCACTGACGTAGGCGGTGGCGATGTTCGTGCCCAGCGTCGGTGAGGCGCCGCCGGAGCAGATGGTCCCGATTTGCCGGTCGCCGGCGTAGAGCAGGTAGCCCTGGCGCGGCACCCGGCGGCTGGGCGTCGTCAGGCCGACCAGTTTGCGGCCGGTGCCGCCGCCGTCGCGGCAGGTCTCCAGGGCCGCCTTGCCACGGAAGTCGTGGGTGAACTTCACTGCCCATCCGAGCCCGGCTTCGAGCGGGTTCGTCGTACGGTCGATCTCATGACCGAACAGGGCCATCCCTGCCTCCAGCCGGAGGATGTCGCGCGAGCCCAGCCCGCACGGGACGACGTCGGCGTCGCGGCCAGCGTCGAGGAACGCCTGGAACAGCGCTGCGGTACGGTCCTGCGGCACGTAGACCTCGAATCCATCCTCGCCGGTGTAGCCAGTGCGGGAGATCCCGACAGGAGTGCCCGCGACCTCGCCGTGGGTCCACGAGTAGTACTTCATGCCGCCGACGTCGACGTCGGTCAGCTTGGCCGTGACGTCGACCGAGCGCGGGCCTTGGATCGCGAACATGCCGAGCTCGTCCGTTTGGTCGATCACCCGCACGTCGCCGAAGCCCTTCGCCGTCTCGGCCATGATCCCCAGATCGTGGTCGGCGTTGGACGCGTTGACGACCACGAAGAAACCGCTGTCGTCGGGCTCGCGGTACACCAGGATGTCGTCTTGGGTGAGCCCGTCGTCATCCAAGATCATGCTGTAGCGAATGCCACCCGGGGCGATCTTGGTCACGTCGTTGGTCTGCAGGCGTTGTAGGAACGCTTCGCCATCCGAGCCCTCGACGCGGACCCGCCCCATGTGACCGAGGTCAAAAAGTCCGCCCCGGCTTCGCACGGCCTTCGCCTCATCGAGGATGCCGGTGTACTGCACCGGCATGTGCCAACCCGCGAAGGGGACGAGACGGGCTCCAAGGGACTCGTGCGCGGCGCGCAGGGCTGTTTCTCGCATGGTGGGCTCCAGCGGGGGAGCGTAGGGGAGCCGAACGCTCGGATGGAGTGGGGATTGGAGCTTTTGTGAGGCGCTCGGCATCGCCTCTACGGCGGGCTCCTCAACACCAGCGCACACGCCAGCCGATAGTCGAGTCCGGCTTCCGTACCGCGCGAACCGCAGCGTTCGCCCCACCACCGCACGACCGAACTGATGGCGCTGAAAGGCGATCTCGCAAGTGTAGACCTCGCGCAGGTCTTCCAGATGCTGGCTCTGAACCAAAAGGTCGGAATGCTCAGCATCCAGTCGCCCGGGACGTGGAAGGCGCTCTATTTCGACCAGCGGGGAGTCACTCTCTACTTCAACGAGCACCTGGTCCTGGACCGGGTGCTGGGCAACATGATCCGCACCGGGCAGGTGCAAGCCGAGACCGTCACTGAGTGTCGCGACCATTCGGCCGCCCAGGGCGTCTCGGTGGTCGACAGCCTGCTGGCCGGCGGCTTCGTCACCGAGCCCGAGCTGGAGACGGCGTTCCGGCGCGAAATGGAGGAGGAGATCTATGATCTCTTCTTCTGGCGCGACGCTCGCTTCGAGTTCTTCGAAGGCGCGACTGGGTTCGAGGGGCGCGAAGGCACGATCAACGAGCGCTTCTTCTTCACCACCGACAGCCTGATCATGGAGGCAGCTCGTCGTATCGATGAGTGGGCCTACATCAAGGAGCGTGTCGCGGGGCCGGAGGAGATCTACCGCCCCATCGAGAACAACACCAACGTTCTCAAGCTCGACGACACCGCGTTGGCGGTCTTGGAGCTGGTCGACGGCAAGCGCAACGTGGCTCGGCTCATCGAGATCACGGCGATGTCGGCGTTCCACGTCTACAAGAGCCTGGCCCAGCTCCTGGACGAGGAGTCGGTCGAGCAGATCGAAGCCAGCGGGCTGATCGACGCGGCCAAAGAATGCGTGGCCGAGGGGCGACTGCAGGACGCGATCAACATCTACGAGCGTGCGATCACGCTCAGTGTTGGGCTCCCGGAGACCCATGCCCTCGTGGCTCAGGCCTACGAGACGACGCAGGAGTTCGAGCTCGCGGCCTACCACCTAAAATGTGTCGCGGAGTACTACGCCTCCGACGGCGACATCGAAGAGGCGGTCAAGCTCCTACAGCACGTCGTCTCCATTCTGCCGACGGACCTGGCCACTCGGGAGCGCATCGTCGAGCTGACGGTAGGGGCGCCGGAGTTCAAGACCATCTCCGTGAACTCGGTCGCCGAGGGCAAGGTCCTCGTCGATCTCTATCTGGAGATCGATGAGCTCGATCGGGTCCGCGGCATCCTCGAGCGGCTCCTCAACGACAATCCCAACGATCTCGAGCTCAAGAAGAGCCTGATCAGCATCCACAGCAAAGCTGGGGACACCAGGCGCGTCATCGAGCTCTACGAGTCCATCGCTGAGGACCTCGTCCGCGAGAGCAACCCGATCGAGGCCATCAAGTATCTGCACAAGATCTTGATGATCGATCGGTCGCGGCGCGACATCTCGGATCGCATCCGCTCGCTGTACGAGCTCGACGAACGGCGCCGAAGCCGGCGACGGGCGATGGCGGCGTTGGGTGCCCTGTTGTGCGTCTTGGCGGCGTTGGCCGGCGCGTGGTTTTTCTACGAGCAGCACGCCCGCGACCAGTTCGAGACGCTCAAGGTCGAGCGCCTGATCGAAGAAGGAGAGTTCGACGCCGCGATCGGGCTCTACCAAGCGTTCCTCGAGAGCTATCCGTTTACGCTGGTGGCCAAGGACGCGAAAGCCGGTCTCCTACGGGTCGAGAGTCAGCGTTTGGCCCACGACGCCGAAGTGCAGCGTGAGCGAGCCGAGCGCGACGCGGAGAAGAACCGGATGCGCACGCGCTACCGGTTGGCCTGGGATCACTACCAGACCGAAATCCGGGCGAAGAACCTGGCCGCGGCGCTCGAGCGATTGGAGACCTGCCGCCGGCTGGTCACCGAGGCTGGCGAAGAGGTCGATGCCAAGTGGTCCGACCGCGTCCAGCTGGAGAAGAGCATCGGCGACCTGCGGGCCTACATCGGCGAGGCGGCGGCGCTCGAGCGCACAGCCCGCGAGCTACTGGCGAAGAACGACTGGCGCCGCGCGCGCGACAAGCTGATCGAGCTCACGACCGACTACGGGATGACGGAAGTGGCCCGTCGCGCGCGGATCCCTGTGCTGCTGGCGACTCGGCCGGCTGGGGCGCGCGTGTTCAAGGACGGGGAGCCCGTGCGTCGGCGCTCACAGGGCGTCGAAGAAGAGCTGCGCACGCCCGCTGTCGTCTTCTGTCATCAGGAGATCCCAGAGGAGTTTGGGTTCCAGCTCGAAGGCTTCGAGTCTCGCACCCTGACCGTCGCGGCCCTCGATTCGGACGTTGCGCACTGCGTGATGACCGTCGTGCCGGATGCCATCATTGGTTTCGAGGTCTCGCCCCACACGCCGGTGGGCGTCGGCGGCCTGGAACCGCGCTACGTCGTATCGGGCTTGCGCGGTGGGCGCGTTGGCGTCGCCCTCGCCGACGGCACGGGACAGCTGCCCACGGTGCAGCTCGACGGCTTACGCGAAGTCGTGGGCACGCCGGTCGTGGCGCGGGATCGTTTCCTGTTCCGGACCAACGAGGCGGAACTCGCCTGCCATCGCCTGGATGGGCGGCTGCTGTGGCGCGCGCCGCTGCGGAGCCCGCCGTCGACGGATCCGGTCGTGGTCGGAGGGCGTGTCTTCGTGGTCGACCTCGAGGGCCGGCTCATCTGCCTGGACCAGGAGCGTGGCGAGGTCCTGTGGCGCAACCAGAACCTACCCGATGTCGTCGCCGGGCCCCCGGTCGTCGTCCAACGGCACGTGCGCATCGGCACGGTCGGCGGTGACTACCTGCTGCTCGACGTCCTCCACGGTGAGATCACGAACCGTCTCAGCGGCCTTCCGCGGCTGAGTGCTGGGCCCCTCTACGTGCGGGGCGTGGCGATCTTTGGCACGGAGGATGGCCGGGTTCTGGCCATCGACGAGTCCAATGGGCAGGTGGCTTGGGCTGCGGCCGTGGGCCGCGAAGTCCGTCACGGCGAGATGATCCTGACCGACGATTCCGTTTTGGTGATCGGCGGTGATCAAACGCTCGTCAAGCTGGGTCTGCGCGACGGCGCACGGCACGGCTCGTTCCCGATGCCCGGCCGCCCCCTGTCGGGGCCGGTTTGCGTTGGCGACAAGGTATTCGTCACGGTGCGCGAGGCGGTGGACGCGAAAACCAAGCGCGACCTCCTGATCGCCCTCGAGGCCGAGACGTTGGAGACGATGTGGGAGTACCGCGACGGCGGGTTGTTCGCGGCTGGGCTGAGCGCTGATGGGTCGGCGGTCTACTTGCCGGATTCGGATACCAGCGTCCTGCGGTTCAGGTGAGCAAAAGTGCGTCAGGGCCCGGTGCCGATAACGATTGGGAGCGTCCGCCTCGCGAGGACGCAACGGAGTGCGTTTAGGTGGTCAAGCTTCTTCAGCGCCTGAAGATTTGGAGAGAGCTCAAGCGGCTCGAGAGCAAAGCGCGCGAGGCGCCATCGCCGACGACGTATGTGGACCTCGGTCAGGTCTACATCAATCTCGGGATGCACGACCAGACGCTCCGCGTCTCCGAGGAGGGGCTCGCGCTGTTCCCCAACTCGAAGGAGCTGCGCAAGCTCAACAACTTCGCGAAGAAGGCGCACCTCAAGGAGCGGATCAAGGACCTGCGGGCTCGTCTGAACAAGACTCCGCAGCCCGAGCTCTACAAGGACCTTGCCGCGCTCTATCTGGAGCTCGGCGACTACGGTGCGGTCCACGGGACCTGCGAGGAGGGCATTCGTCGGTTCCCCGACGACTATGGCGCCTACCTCGTGCTGGCCCGTGCCAAGCTGGCCACCTTCTATCGCGACCTCCGCGCGCGTGACGGCGCTGAGGCCGTGCGCTGCCTCGGCAAGGTCGTCGGGCTCGATCGCGAGAACGTCCGTGCCCACAAGCTGTTGGGCGAGGTCCTGTACCGGATCGGTGCGCTCAACCGCTCGCTGCACCACCTGTCCTTCCTGCGCAAGCTGGATGCCGGCGACTTCGAGGTCGAGGCGACCTATCGCCGCGTCGTGAAGGACCTGGGCGCGACCGAGGCCGGCGAGCACGAGGACCTGGAAGAGCTGTTCGACCTCGTCGAATCCCGCAACCGGCTGGCGCGCGGCGCCGTCGGCGCGGAGGCCCCGAGGTCCGAAGCCGAGCAAGAAAGCGAGATCGGCTCGATCCGCGACGCCCTTGGCCAGATCGCCGGGATTCCCGGCGTCTGCAAGGCGACCTACATCAAGGGAGCCCGCGCCCTCATCAAGGGCCAGATTCGCGACGGCAGGGACCCGTTCCTGCGCCTTGCCCGGGTCGTGGCCAAGGCCGCTCAGCGCGCCTGTCGGCGCATGGATCTCGGCAGCTTCAACAAGGGTGTGCTCGACGGCAGCTTCGGCCACATCTGCGTCTGCAGCTTCGGCGACGTCGTAGCGGCGGTGCAGTGCGACCCAGGCACGGCGGTCGACCGGATTCTCGCTGAGCTGCAGGACCTGGTGGCCCGGTCGCTCTACGTCTCGGAGGCGGTGACGCCATGAGCCAGATCAACACGGTCCTCGGCAAGCTCGACAAGCTCGAGGGTGTCAAGGGAACCGCGCTCCTCACCACAGACGGCATGATGGTGGCCAGCACGCTCGGCGAGGAGTTTCTCGACGACGTCGTGGCCGGGTTGTCGTCGTTTCTCATCTCGACGACCCGGCGATCGCTCGCCGATGCGTCGTTGTCGGATCGCTTCGATCGCTTCGTCCTGAACTCGACGCACGGCAAGGTCATCATCATTGACCTCGGAGAGTCGTTCCTGGTCGTGATCACGAACCAGTTCTCGGACCTGCGCCCCTGCTTGGAGGGGGTGCAGCGCGCGGCCGCCGACCTGCGTCGGATCGCCAAGATCCACATCTGAGCGAAGTGGCCGCCCCGACCGCGGGGCGACCATGCCGCCAGCAGCAAGGGGGGCCTGCACGTGGGTGGCAGGCACTCGCGGCTCTGCGGGCTTGCTACCGCGGGTAGGCTCTGAGCTCAGAGCCTGTAACGAAATCCACGATACAGGCTTTCTTCGATGCTGCTGGCGCCGCTCCGCGGCGCGTTCGGGCTTGTCACTTCAAAAAGTAACAAGCCCTCAGCGGCGTCGGCTGCGCGGCGTTGACGCCGCCACCGCCGCGTGTGCGACCAGGTGATCGCAAGCGTGCCATCGGCGTGCCGGGAATCGTCGGTGCCGTGCTCGTTCTGTGTGATTTCTCGCACGTCAGTCAAGACGTCTGACCGCGGAGACCGATGAGGCTGGGGGTGATCGCAAGAGCAGACGGGATGGCGCCTGTCGCGGCGAGGACACCGAGGCCTGCACGAGGCAGGAAAGCATGGTTCAGATCAACTTCGCCCTAAAGGAAGTCAACTGTAAGATCGTGTTCTACGGTCCCGGGATGAGTGGCAAGACCACCAACCTCGAGATCGTGCATCAGAAGGCTCCCGAGGAAAACAAGGGAGAGCTGACCTCGATCTCTACAGACGGCGATCGCACGCTGTTCTTCGACTTCATGCCACTGGATCTCGGCAACGTGGCCGGGATGCGCACGAAGTTCCAGCTGTACACCGTTCCCGGCCAGGTCTACTACAACTCGACCCGGAAGCTCGTTCTTCAGGGCGTCGATGGCGTCATCTTTGTCGCGGACTCCGATCCCGACAAGATGGCGGAGAACATCGAGAGTTATGAGAACCTGATCGAGAACCTGCGCGAGTACGGGAAGGACATCAAGGAGACGCCTCACGTCATCCAGTACAACAAGCGCGACTTGCCAACGGCGCTGTCGGTCGAGGAGCTCGACAAGCAGCTGAATCGGTTCAGCGTGCCGACGTTCGAGGCGATCGCGACGACTGGTGAGGGCGTCTTCCCGACGCTCAAGGTCCTCGCGGGCTTGGTGCTGGAGAGCATCGACCGCATGGACAACCGCCGGTCGCCGCCGAAAGCGCCGCCGAGCAAGGCTCCACAGCCGACCGCGGCGCAGCCGCGCACACCGTCGGGTGAGCCTGCCCCGCCGCCGGCGCGGCGGTCGCAGCCAAAGGCACCGAGTCGACGCCCGGTGGCGGCGGCTGGGAAGGGCTCGCGGCAGAAGCAGTCTTCCCGGAAGGGACAAGCGGCACCTTCGGGGCGCCGCAGCGGCGCCCGCAGCGGCGCCCGCAGCGGCAAGTCCGCTCGCGCCAGCCGGGCGCGGCAGGGTGCGCGACCCGGCAGCAAGGGCGGCTCCTCACCGAAGGGTGGCGTCGCGATGGCCGTGGTCCTAACTCTCTTCCTGGCAGCCGCGGTTGCCGGGGCGGTCTTCTTCTACATTCAGAACCAGGGGTGATGCGATGACCGGCTCGGACAGCATGAGTGCGAACGAGAAGCTTCGCCACGACCGGCTCACCTTCTACGCGGAGGACATGGAGCAGATCGACAAGCTGCTCGGCGAGTTCCTCCGCCTGTCGGGCGCGAAGTGCGCGCTGCTCATCGACAAGGAAGGGCACCTGGTCACCAAGCGCGGCGAGATCAAGACGATCGACATGGATACGATTTCGGCGCTGGTCGCCGGATCGTTCGCGGCGACGAAGGAGATGGCTCGCCTGTTGGGTGAGGAGGAGTTCTCCGCCCTCTTCCACCAGGGGCAGCGCGACAACATCCAGCTGTCCTTGGTTGGAGACCGCACGCTTCTCACGATCCTCTTTGACGATCGCACGACGGTCGGCATGGTGCGCCTCTACGCGAGCGAGACCGCGAAGAAGCTGGCGGCCATCTACAACCAAGCGCTGAATCGCGAGGACGACGACGGCAAGCCCACGCTCGACGCCGAGTACGGCGACGACGCCAAGCGCAAGCTGGAGAACCTGTTCGACTGATCGTCGCGCCCACTCGGGCGCCGGTCTCGCGAGCTCGCGCCGCTGCTCCCGAAGTGGGTGGCGGCATGCGGGCTTGCTGGCGTGTACGCATCCTCGATGCGATCATGCTCGCATCGAGGGGGGCGCCGCCGCATCGCCACCTTGGTAGGCTGGTGTCGCGGTCGTCGCGACGCCTCGTACTCGCCTTGCGTACCGGCCTTGCGCGTCGGTGATGCGCGCCGTTCGCCGGGTGCGCGGTGATCATCCACCGTCGATACTCCGTCGCGTGTAGGGGACGGGTCGGGGGGTGGCGTTTCGCGTGTGGAGCACCGGCTCAGGGGCCCCTGGGAGCGGCGATTTGGGTCATCAACGCAAGCGAAAACCTCGTTTTTGCGATCGCCTCCCACGGAGTTTGGATTATCGCAAAAGCACCCTCAAACGGGCGCCAAAGCGCGTCTCGCTACCGGTTGGCAAATTCGTGAGTGGTGCTGGAATCGCGTTATCTCTCGGTGGCCGCGAGATTTCGGTGAATCCGTCTGAGGGTCCTGACGATTTACCTGGTGATTGGCGCGACGCGCATGCCTGGCTGCGCCATCCCCGGCCCTCGATGGGTCGATAACTCTGAAACCAAAACAAGGACAGAGCGAAATGGCTGCGAAGAGAAGGGCCACCAAGAAGAAGGTCGCCAAGAAGAAGACGACGCGGAAAGCCGCTAAGCGGAAGACCACGAAGAAGAAAGCGACCAAGAAAAAGGCCACCAAGAAGAAGGTGACGAAGAAGAAGGCGACCAAGAAGAAGGCCGCGAAGAAGAAGACCACCAAGAAGAAGGCCACCAAGAAGAAGGCCACCAAGAAGAAGGCGACCAAGAAGAAGGCCGCCAAGAAGAGCACGCGCAAGAAGGCCACCAAGAAGAAGGCCGCGCGTAAGACCCGGCGCGCGTAGCGCGGCAACCGCCGTTGCACCGCAGCCCGTGCCGCGCACGCGTGCACGGGCCCTCTGTTGCGCCGGTAGTTGCGGGCCGGTCGACGACTTGAGAGATGGCGCAGCGCAGCTGAGAGAGCGACCGAAACTCGGGGGTGGCGACGGCCACCCCCGGCTTAATTCAGGTCCTCTCCCCTCGCAGGGTGCGACTCGTGTTTCGCGCCCGCGATGGGTTCCGCTACTTGACCCGCGCGCCCGAGGGCGTGGCTGTATCCGGCGCCAGCAACAGTGGCCGGCCGGCGGGGTCCTCCGTCGTGAGGACCATGCCGCAGGACTCGATCCCGCGGAGCTTGCGCGGCGCCAGATTGGCGGCGACCGTCACCGTGCGGCCGATCAGCTCATCCGGCTGGTAGACCTCGGCGAGGCCGCTGACGATCGTGCGGACTTCGCCGCCCAGGTCGACTTGCAGCACCAAGAGGCGATCCGCCTTCGGGTGCTTCTCGGCCTGCACGACACGGCCGGCGCGCAGGTCGACTGCCGCGAAGGTGTCGAACTCGATGGTGGGCGCGATCGACTCGGCCGGCTCCTCAGATGCCGGCGAGGCCGACGGGACTGGCCCCGCCGACTCCTGGGCCGCCTTTGCTGCGTCTTCGCTCATGCGCTCTAGCCTACTGCGCT
This sequence comes from Planctomycetota bacterium, assembly GCA_039029375.1. GTDB lineage: Bacteria > Planctomycetota > UBA1135 > UBA1135 > UBA2386 > JBCCGH01. The sequence continues at coordinate 26,265 of JBCCGH010000050.1, read as the reverse complement.
CGCGCGCGACGGCCTCATCGTCGAGCTTGGGGAAAAGGACCGGCACTGGAGCCACCTGCCGCGGGCCGTCTCCCAACGCCACACCGCCCGCATCGGTGAAGCGCGGCGCTGCGTTGATGCCGAGTGCCTCCAGCACGGTGCGGGACACGGTGGGCATGATCGGTGCCGCCAGGATCGCCAGGCTGCGGACCAGCTCCGCGCAAATGCGGATGCAGTGGCCGCATCGTGTTGGGTCCGACTTCCGCGTCGCCCAGGGCTGTTGCTGGTCGAAGTAGCGGTTGCACTCGCCGCTGAACGCCATCAAGCGTTGGCACGCGCGGCGAAAGCCGAACGCGTGGAATGCCGTGGTCATGTCGGCGGCCGCGTCGCGGCCCGCCTGCAGAATCGCCTCGTCCTCCGGGGTCAGCGGCCCCAGCGGCGGCAGCGTGAGGTCGAGGAAGCGCTCGGCGAAACGCAGCGTGCGCGAGACGAAGTTCCCGAGGTTGTCGGCGAGCTCGCCGTTGAGTCGCGCCTGGAACTCGTTCCATGACCAGTCCGAGTCCGCGGTCTCGGGCATCATCGTGGTGAGCGCGTAGCGGAGCGCGTCGACCGGCACCTGCCAGGCGATGCTGTCGGCGGGAATGTACCAGCCCTTGCTGGTGTTGAACTTCTGGCCTTCGAGGTTGAAGAACTCGTTGGCGGGCACGTTCTCGGGCACCACCCAACCGGCCTGCGTGCCCCACAGCATCGCCGGGAACACTACCGCGTGGAAGGTGATGTTGTCCTTGCCGATGAAGTGGTACAGCTTCGTGTCGGGCGACTTCCAAAGCGCTTCGAACGCCTCGGGCTCGCCGCGGTCGTGGAAGTGCTGCTTGCTGATCGACAGGTAGCCAATCGGCGCGTCGAACCACACGTAGAGGACCTTGCCATCCGTGTCGGACAGCGGCATTGGCACGCCCCATGGCAGATCCCTGGTGATGGGGCGTTCTCGCAGATCGCCCAGCGCGCCCTCGACGAAGTTGCGCACGTTGGGCTTCCAGTCGGTCCGCTTGGCCTCGAACCACTCCTGCAGCCACCCGTCGCGGATCTTCGCCAGGTCTAGATACCAGTGGCGGCTGGGGCGCAGCTCAGGAGGCTGGCCGTCGAGAGTGCTACGTGGGTTCTGCAGCTTCTTGGCGTCCAACCAGGACCCGCAGTGGGGGCATTCGTCGCCGCGTGCCGGGTCGAAGCCGCACTTGTAGCAGGTGCCCTCCACGTAGCGGTCGGGCAGGAAGCGTTGCAGCGTGGGGCTGTAGAACTGCTCCTCGGTGCGCTCGAGCACGTAGCCGTTGCTCACCAGGTTGGCAAAGAACTCTTGGCTGAGCGCGCGGTGGTATGGGTTGCGGTGGTGTCCCGTCCCGGTGAAGGCGTCGAACTCGATGTCAACAGCGTCGAGCGTGCGGCTGATCTCCTCATGCCAGCGGTCGACGTACGCCTCGTAGGACTCGCCGGCCTGCTCCGCTTTCAGGGTGATTGCGACCCCGTGCTCGTCGGTGCCACACACGAAGTGCACCCGGTCGCCACACATCCGGCGAAACCGCACGTAGATGTCCGCTGGGAGGTAGGCGCCGACGATGTGGCCGAAGTGGATCGGGCCGTTCGCATACGGGAGCGCGCTGGTGACGATGAGGTTTTCCGGCATCAGAGGTCGCGACGATAGCGCGATGCCCCGTGCCGCGGGACCTTCTCAAAGCGGAAGTAGAGCGCGCTCGTGGCCACGGCAGCCGCCGGTGTGAGCAGGGCGAAGTTGAAGAACGGCACCCACATTCCGAGGGAGAACGCGATGCCGAAGCCCAGCGTGCGGCCCCAGTTGTGCCGGACCACGCCGATCCGCTGCTCGATCGAGTAGCCGCGACGCCCCAGGGGTAGCTCGAACCACAGCAGCGCGTTGAGATACGCGGCGATGAGCAGGGCCAGGACGAAGCCGAGCTGGCAGAACGACAGCGCCAAGCACACCGGCAGGATCAGCAGCTGCATCGCCAGCACTTGCGACGAGCCGCGGACATTGTCGCGCAGGCTGTCCCAGGTCGACCGTGCCTCGGTAGAGAGGCGCGGCCCTCCCAGCAGCGTCTCAACAACGTCGGCGAGCGGGTTCAGAAAGGGGATGGTCACCGTCTGCAGCACCGCGGGGCCCAGCACCACAACGGCGGTGACGGTGAGGGCGGTCGGCAGGAGATCGTCGCCCCAGGGCAGCGAGTCGCGCAGCACCTCGAGCGGGCCCCAAGACTGGGCGGCGAGCCAACTCATGAGCGGGTATACCCCGAACCAAGCCGCTGCGGCCAGCGCCGTCATCGCCAGCATGTTGGCGACGACAGGGCCGCCGAGCCGGCCAAAGAACTCCGGGCGGGTCATCAGGTGTCCGGCGGCGCGCCAATAGGCAGCGAAGCCGCGGACCGTGTCGGCGGCCGCCATGCCGCGGCCGGGCTGGATCGGTTGGCCGAGTGGCGCATCCAGCACCTTGCCGTGACAGATCGCACAGACCTGGGGCTGGAAATGGCCGCACACCGGACAGGGCCATTGCTCGCTGGGGGCGTCAGGCATCGCGGTTTGCTCGGGGCACCTGCATGCTATCCTGCGGGACGTTTTGTCTTCACGAGCTGAGAAATGAACCGCTTCAAGGGTGTGGACTTCTTCGAGTCGGACGAGCTCTTCACCGAGGACGAGCGGATGGTTCGCGACACCGTCCGTGACTGGGTGGACGCGGAGTTCATGCCCATCATCGAGGAGCACAATCGGGAGGGAACGTTCCCGCGGCACATCGTGCCGAAGCTCGCCGAGCTCGGCACCCTGGGCGCCAGCATCGAAGGCTACGGATGCGCTGGGCTGTCTCCGGTCGCCTACGGCCTTATTTTACAGGAGCTGGAACGCGGGGACTCTGGCCTGCGCTCGTTCGTGTCGGTGCAGGGCTCGCTCTGCATGTGGCCGATCTACGCATACGGCTCCGCCGAGCAGAAGGAGCGCTATTTGCCGCGGATGGCCGCTGGCGAGCTGATCGGCTGCTTCGGGCTGACCGAGGCCGACTACGGCAGCGACCCGGGGGGCATGATCACGCGCGCCGTCGAGGACGGCGACCACTATGTGCTCAACGGGTCCAAGTATTGGATCACGAACGGCTCGATCGCCGGGGTCGCCGTCATCTGGGCGAAGCTCGACGGGGAGGTGCGCGGGTTCTTGGTCGATTGCGACACCCCCGGCTTCAGGGCCAACGACATCAAGAACAAATTCTCGCTGCGCGCGTCGGTGACGAGCGAGCTGGTGCTCGAAGACTGTCGGATCCCGAAGAGCGCCATGCTCCCGGACATCGCTGGCCTGAAGGGGCCGCTCTCGTGCCTCAACCAAGCGCGCTTCGGCATCGCCTTCGGCGTGGTCGGCTCGGCCATGGCGGTCTACGACGAGGCGGTGCGCTACGCCAAGATGCGCGAGCAGTTCGGCCGGCCGATCGCGCGGTTCCAGCTCGTGCAGGAGCAGCTCGTGTGGATCGCGACCGAGATCACCAAGGGGCAGCTGTTGGCCTGGCGCCTCGGTCGGCTCAAGGAGCAGGGGAAGCTACATCACAGCCAAGTGTCGATGGCGAAGCGCAACAACTGCTGGATGGCACTCGAGAGCTGCCGTCGAGCTCGTGACGTCCTGGGCGCCAACGGCATCACCGACGAGTACCAGGTGTTCCGCCACATGTGCAACCTCGAGTCGGTGTTCACCTACGAGGGCACGCACAACATCCACACGCTGATCGTCGGCAAGCAGATCACCGGCGAGGACGCGGTCGCGTAGCGCGGCGCGCCGTGCGCGTCCTTGTTCTGGGGGGAACCGGGTCGCTCGGTGCGCGGGTGACCGCGGCCTTGCGGCGCCTCGATGGGGTCGAGGCGACGGCGGCGAATCGCCGTGGCCGCCGCGGTGCCTTGGCCTGCGACGTGCTCGATTCGGCGTCGCGTCCGGCCATGGCACCCTTCGACGTCGTCGTGAATTGCACCGACGGTGCCGCGGCCCCACCCGAACGCGCGGCCGAGTACTGCCTGCTCTCGGGCAAGACGTTCGTGGAGGCGTCGTCCCACCCGCGAGTCTTGCGCCAGCTGGTGGCAGCTGCCACGCAAGTCACGGAGCCCACAGGGACGCTGGTCCTCGGTTGCGGTCTGGCGCCCGGTCTGACCAACCTCTTGGCCGCCGCGCTTCACGCGCAGTGTGAGGGAGCCCAGCGACTGGAAGTCGCGGTGCAGAGCAGTCTCTTGTCGCGGGCCGGGGCTGCGGCGTGTGAGCGCGCGATCGACCTACTCGCCGAGCCGGCGGAGCGGTTCGAGCGCGGCGCTCGGGTGGCCGATCCGCCCCTGACCATGGCCGGCCGGGTGCGGTGGCGAGGCGGTGAGCGTGCGGTCTTCGGCCTCGGCCTGGCGGAAGCCGAGCTCCTGCATCGCAGCACCAAGGTGCCGACGACGCAGGCCCTGCTCGTCCCGTCGGCGCTTTGGCCCACGGTGTCCCAGCGCCTCTTGGCGCTGTTCGCACCCTGGAGCCTGCTTCGGCTGGGGCCGCTGCGGTGGGGGGCGACCAAGGCCTTGTGGCTGTTGCGCGCGGGACTGCTGTGCTGGCGTCCCACCAAGGTCGAGCTGGCTGCCTACGTCGACCGGGGGCGCGACTCGGAGCGGAGTCTCTCCTTGACGGTGAGCCGCGGGCTCGACGGTGCCGCCCTGGCGATCGCGGCGATCGTGGCCCGGTTGCGGCAGACGGCGCCGCCGCGCGGCGTGTGCTCGGTCGATGAGGTCGTCACCCTAGACGCGGTCCTCGGCGAGATGCGCGGGCTGGCCGGGACCTCGCTGCGGCTGGAGGGGCCGACCGAGTGACGGGAGAAGCCGCTGCCGGGGCCGCGAAGGCGCTGTTCGGCTGGTCTCCGACGGCCTGAGAAGCCGATGGGGGAGTATGGCGACGCGGATCGATGGGGCGGACCGGGAGGTCGGTGAGCTGTTGGGTTCGCTTTGCTCGGAGCTCGGGGTTTTGCGCAAGCGCGCCGAGCGTGCGCTCGGCCGCTGGATCGATCGCGGCGCGGGCGGTGTGGAGCCCGACTGGCACGAGGCACGGGATGCGTTGGCGCGCGCGCGTGACCGCCTGGTCGAGGTGGTTGGTGCTCTCGACGCCGTGGAAGCGGCGGCAGCGGAGGATCCCGCTGACGCGCTCGAGTCAACCCGCGCGACGCCGGGTCGGTAGCCTCACCGGCCCGAGCGCGACCACACCGCGCCGACGAACTCGGCGAACAGTGGGTGCGGCTGCATGGGCTTCGTTTGGAACTCGGGGTGGAACTGCACCCCGACAAACCACGGATGGCTGGGAATCTCCACGATCTCGACGAGGTCGAGCTGCGGATTGACGCCCGCCATGACCATCCCCGCCTCTTCGAGCTGAGCCCGGTAAGCGTTGTTGACCTCGTAACGGTGTCGATGTCGCTCGGACACACGGGCCTCACCGTAGGCGGCGCGCGACCGAGTGCCTTCGCGGAGGTCGCAGTCGAACGCGCCCAAGCGCATCGTGCCGCCGAAATCGGAGACGCGCTTTTGCTGCTCCATCAGACTGATGACCGGCTCCTCGGCGTCGGGCGCGTACTCGGCGGTGGTTGCGGTCTCGATCCGAGCGACGTTGCGGGCGTACTCGACGACCGCTGCCTGCAGTCCGTAGCAGATGCCGAAGAACGGCACCTGTTCTTCCCGTGCCCAGCGGATGGCTTCGATCTTGCCCTCGAAGCCTCGTTCGCCGAAGCCGCCCGGCACCAGCAGTCCGTCTACACCGCGGAGGTGTGGCTCGGCGCCATCGGCGGCGATGGCCTCGGCTGGGACCTTGCGCAGCTTGATCTCGATTTGATGAGAGATCGCGCCGTGGGTGAGGGATTCGTAGATCGACTTGTAGGCGTCGTGCAGCTCGATGTACTTACCGGCGACCGCGATCTCGACCACGCCCTTGGGCGCGCGCACGGTCTCCAGCAGACCGAGCCAGTCATCGACGTTCGCTTCTCGCCGCGGCGTGAGATCGAGGCGAGACAACACCTGTCGATCGAGCCCGGCACGCATCAGATCGATCGGCACCTCGTAGATCGAGAACTCGACGTCGCGCTCCTCGATCACGTTCTCGGGCCGCACGTTGCAGAACAGCGAGATCTTGCGGCCCATGTCCGGGGTCATGGGTTGCTCGGTGCGGCAGATGAGGAGATCCGGCTGGATGCCGATCTCGCGCAGCTTGCCCACCGACTGCTGCGTCGGCTTGGTCTTCAGCTCGCCGCTCGCCCGCAAGTAGGGCAGGAGCGTGAGGTGAATGAACATGCAGTCGTTGGGCCCCTGCTCGAGGCTGAATTGCCGAATGGCCTCGAGAAACGGCAAGCTCTCGATGTCGCCGACGGTGCCGCCGATCTCGGTGATCGCCACGTCGGGATCGGCCGCGGCGCCTCGCCGGATGGCCGCCTTGATCTCGTCGGTGATGTGAGGGATCACCTGGACGGTGTGCCCGAGATAGTCGCCGCGGCGCTCCTTGCGGATCACCGAGCGATAGATCTTGCCGGTCGTGTAGTTGGAGTCCGCAGTGAGCACCGCGTTGGTGAACCGCTCGTAATGGCCGAGATCGAGATCGGCCTCGGTGCCGTCACGCGTGACGTAGACCTCGCCGTGCTGGAACGGCGACATGGTGCCGGGGTCGACGTTGATGTAGGGGTCGAGCTTCTGCAGCGAGACCGAGAATCCCCGTCGCTCCAGGATCCAGCCGATTGCGGCCGACGTGAGCCCCTTGCCCAGGGACGACACGACGCCGCCGGTGACGAACACGAACTTGGTCATGGCGCAGGCTGCCCGCCCTGTTTCAGCCTAGCGAGGAACGCTGCGTAGTCCCGCGCCGATTCGATCCCCCACGGCTCGTTGCTCGCATCGAGCGCCTCGATCGCAATGCCGTTCTCGAGGAAGCGGAGCTGCTCGAGGCCCTCCGCTTCGGCGAGCCCGCTGGATGGGAGCTCCGGCACGCGCAGCAGCGTGTCGCGCGCAAATGCGTAGACACCGACGTGTCGAAGCCGCGTCCCTGGTGCGCCGGCGGGGTCCGCTAAGTACGGCACGGCCGCGCGGCTGAAGTAGAGGGCCCGGCCCTGCAGGCCGCGAACGGCTTTGACGACGTTGGGGTCGTCGGTGCGGTCGGCCGGTAGCGGTGCCACGAGGGTCGCGCAGGGTGCGCCAGCCATGACCGCGTCGACGAGGCGATCGAGGTCACCTGGTGCGACCTCTGGCCAGTCGCCCTGGACGTCGACGATGATCGATGCGTCGAGCTGCACCGCGGCCTCGGCGCACCGCTCCGAGCCGGTGCGCGGCGACTCGCTGGTACGCATCACCGGTGCGCCGATCGCTTCGGCAGCAGCGGCAACCTCGTCGCTGTCCGTGGCGATGATGGCCTGATCGAAGCGTTGCGCCGCCTGCGCCTGCTCCCAGGTATGGGCGAAGAGCGGTTTGCCGGAATCGGCGAGGAGGGCTTTCCCGGGGAGGCGCTGGCTACCCAGGCGGACTGGGACGATCGCGACCGCTCGACCGGGGTCGCTCACCGGCCCCCTCGGGCGGCGGCTCCGCGCGGTCGACGGTGTCGGTTTGACCTTCTCACCAGCCGCCGCGCTCCGTGCGGATTTGCTTCTGTTGCCGCAAGCGTCGCTGCTCGGCCTCGAACGCGGAGCGGTCGATTCGGGCGCCGGTATGGAACGACAGTGTGTTGTCATACACGTGCCGAAACACCTCGACGCAGCTGTTGAACTGTTCCAACGCCGCTGCGGTGGTCACCTGGCGCCCTCGGATCCAGGTCCGATCGTTGATCCGCAGCCGCAGGCTCGCCTTGGCGCGGGCGGCCCCCGGCGCCGGCTTAAAGAACGCCAGCGCGTTCCAGCCCTGCAGCAGCCGGTGAATGTCGTCGTCGGCCGCGACCTTCAGATTGAGGTCCGAACCGCTCGAGTAAGCGGCTTCGCGGTCGATCCAGCTGGCGTTGCGCAACGTCAGTTGTGAACTGCCGGTGTCGTAGCTCGCTTCGATCCGGTCGCCGGGCCGTAGCTGGAAGGGGAGCTCAAGCAACTCGAGTTCGGGGGCAGAGCCGGTGGCGCTACACGCTCCGATCAGGAGAAGGGCGAGAGAGAGGACGGATCGCAGGCTGCCCATCAACGCAGGGATGAGTTTACTTGGAACGGGCGCACGCGAACACTACGATCCACGGCGCTGGCGAGGTCATTCTCGTCTCGACCCCACTCCGCGGGCGGCGGAGCGGTCGACCACACTCGGGTTGCTGATGCGCACGCCGTGAGCGGGTGCGTAGCGGCGGCGCGGGCGGGAGGGACATGATGAAGCGCAACGAGTCGTTCCTGGTCTACGGCGTGACCGGCCTGCTGGTCATTATCTTGCTCGTCGCGGTGGTCTTCGGTGACGAAGGCCTGCCGACGCCGGCGAGCCCCGATGGCGCGGGCCAAGGCGAGGGCGGCGGCGATCTCGTCGCCAACGCGAACGAGCCCGCCACCGACAGTCTGGCGGACCTGCTCAACCTCGATCCCGTCGAACGCGCGATGGACGGCGCGACGCCGGAGGAGGCTGTGGGAGGCCCGGCGCCGGCGGTTCCCGCGGGTTCCGTCGGCGATGGCGCCGCGCCACAGGCCGAGCTCGGGTCCACGGCGGCTCCTTTGGGAGGCCTGGATGACGATCCCGTCGACGCGGCGCTGCGCGCCGCGGTCACGCCGTCGGCCGCACCCGTTGAGCCCGCGGTAGGGTCGTCGGCGCCGGTGGCGGCCGCCACGACCGCGCCGCGCGACCCGAGCAGCACCCGCATCGGCAACTATCGCCGCGTGCCGGTGCGCGCCGGCGACACGTTCTCGACTCTAGTCCAGCGCTGGTGCGGCAGTCTCGATTTCCTGCCGGTCGCGGAGGCGCTCAACGAGGACCTCGACCGAGATCGGCTGCCCGTGGGGCGGCAGATTCTGCTGCCTTGGGTGGACGACGCGATCGTCGAGCGCGCCAGCAAGGAGCGCATGGTGAGCAGCGCCAAGCTCGATGCCGCGACGGGGCAGTCCTATGAGCTGAAGCGCGGCGACAGCCTCTGGGAGATCGCGGTCGACAAGACGGGCAGCCGGAGCGAGGCGCCCGCCTACATCGAGCGCATTCTGCGGCTCAACCCCGGGATCGTCCCGGAGCGGCTTCTGGCCGGGCAGCAGATCGTGTTGCCGCCGCACTAGGCGTCTGCGAAACCGCCGCTGCGGCGGCCCGCGGCGCCTATTTGAGCCCGTAGCGGTCGAGCTTCTTGTAGAGGTTGGACCGCTGGATGCTGATGCGCTCGGCGGTGCGCTTGATGTTGCCGCTGTTCTCCGACAGCTTGCGCCGGATGAATTCGCGCTCGGATGCGGCGCGGAACTCCTCGAGCGTCGCCAGCGCGAACATCTCTTCGCCCGCCGGAGCTCGGGCGGCCGAGTGGGCCATCCCTTCGAGGAGCTCGCGGTCGATGGCCGGCTCGTCCGCCATGATCGCCGCCGCCTCCAGGAGGTTCTTGAGCTCGCGTACGTTGCCGGGCCAGGGGAGGGAGCGCAGGTAGGCCTTGCCGTCGGCGGTCAGCTTGCGCTTGGGCAGGCCGTTGCGGCGGCAGGCGGCGCCCACGAAGTGGCGAGCCAACTCCTCGATGTCGTCGCGGCGCTCGCGCAGCGGTGGCACGTGGATGCGCACCACGTGCAGGCGGTAGTAGAGGTCCTCGCGGAACCGCTTCTCTTCCACCAGCTGCGGCAGATCCTGGTTGGTGGCCGCCAGCACGCGGACATCGATCTCGATCGTCTTGACGCCGCCGAGCCGAGTGATCACCCGCTCCTGCAGCGCGCGGAGCAGCTTGGCCTGCGCCTCGAGGGCCATGTCACCGATCTCGTCGAGAAACAGCGTGCCGTTGTGCGCCGCTTCGAAGTGCCCGGCCCGGGCCTGCGTGGCGCCGGTGAACGCGCCTTTCTCGTGGCCGAACAGCTCGCTCTCGAGGAGCTCGCCGGGGATGGCGGCGCAGTTCAGGGCGACGAACGGGCGGTCAAACCGCTTGGATTGGGCATGCACCTGGCGGGCGACGAGCTCCTTGCCCGTCCCGTTGTCGCCGGTAATGAGCACCTGCGCCTCGGTCGGAGCGACCCGCTGGATCATGCGCCGCACGTCCTCGAGCGCCGAGCTCGAGCCCAGCATGCGGATCTCGCGGGACAGCTCTTCCCGGAGGGCCAGGTTCTCGGTGGCCAGCTCCCGCAGCTGCATCGCGTTCTTGACGCTGACCAGCACCCGGTCGGTGTCGAACGGCTTGGTCAGGAAGTCGTAGGCGCCGGTCCTGATCGCCACGACCGCGGTCTCGATGTCGCCGTGGCCTGTGATCATGATCACCGGCAGATCGGGGTGTCGCTCCTTGATGTCGGCCAGAACCTGTAGGCCGTCGCGGCCGGGCATCTTGATGTCCAGCAGCACCACCGCCGGCGGGCTCTCCTGGAGCTGGGTCAGGCAGCCATCCCCGTCCTCGGCCTCGACCGTCGCGAACCCCTCGTAACCCAGCGCGAAGGCCAGCTCCTCGCGGACGGCGGCCTGGTCGTCGACGATGAGGATGCGGGGATCGGCCATGGCGGCGATGGTATCCCGACGCGGCCTCCAGACTGCAATGACCGCGGGGCTCCAAGGTCGGTTGGGTTGTATGCTTCTGCGTGGTCTTCCCCGTGTCGCGCGCCCCGGTGGCCGTCTTGACGGTGGGGGACCCAACCCTAGGATGTGCCGCTCTTTGCCCCCTCTAGCTCATATGCCGGCGCTGGAGCCAGCTGCCTCCGCACCGCTATTCGTCCCACGCCCGCTCCCGCCCATCACCGGCAGAGAATGTTCCCGAGACGGAGCTTCGCTTTCATGGCTCTAAAGATCGCTAAGCCGCTGCTGTGCAGCGCCGTCGCCCTTGTGGCTGCTGCTCTTCTCCCTGCACAGGATTTTGCCGAAGGCGTCAAGCAGTACCGGCTGGGCCGGTACGACGAGGCCCTGCAGACGTTCCGGGCGGTGCTCGCCGCCGATCCGACGAACGAGGAGGCGTTCGAGATCTTCCTCAAGACCGACCAGCAGGTCTGGGCGGCGCTGCTCCAGGACGGCGAGGACTTCCGCAAGATCGCGCAACACATGCTCGATCATGCGACGCTGGGCCGCTCCGAGCGCTCGCGCGACGAGGACGCGATCCGCGAGCTGGTCGACCAGGCAACGTCCGACGGCGACTTCGGCACCCGGCGCGGCGCCGTGCTGTCGCTGACGGCGGACCACGGTGAGTTCGCCGTGCCGGCGTTGGTCGAGAAGCTGGGCGACACCGACAGTGAGGACGCCCAGGTCAAGGGGATCGTCGCGCTGTACGACTTCGGCCGCACGGCGACCCTGCCGCTGCTGGAGGTCCTCGCGAGTGACGACACGCTGCTGCGGCGCAACGTCGTCGCAGTGCTCGGCCACGTGAAGGACGAGCGCGCGGTGCCGGCCCTGGCGCGCCTGACGGAGTCCGATTCGAGCGATGCCGTGCGCGAAGCCGCGGCCACGGCCCTGCGCAACATCGGTGGTGGCAGCGGCTCTTCGGCCGTCGTGCTCTACAAGGAGGCCGCGGAGCGCTTCTTGTCCGACAGCGGGGTGCGCGGCACCGACCGCTCCGAAGTGATCTGGAGCTGGGTGGACGGCGCCCTGGTGGCTCAGGACGTCCCCGTCGCGGTCTACAACTTTGAGCTCGCCAAGAAGTTCGCCCACGCGGCGGTCGATCTCGACCCCGTGGACCGCGGTGCCAAGGTGCTGCTGGCCCGGGCCTACCTCGGCGAGGCGGCCGCGATCACCGAGTCCGTGGCATCGGGCTCGGAGGACGAGGCCCTCAGTGAGCTGGCGGCTTGGGTCCCGGCCCTGCAGAATGTTGCCGCGGCCACTGGCCTCGACGTCCTGCGCTCCGCTGCGGCGGATTCGATGGACGCCGGCATGGTGCCGATGGCGGTCGCCGCCATCGAGTTGCTGGGTGACGTCGAGACCGGTGAGGACTTGGCCAGCTCACCGCTGGTCGCCGCGGTGGACAACCGCAACAAGCGCGTCGCTTACAGCGCGGCGTTGGCCCTGGCGAAGGCCGGCGGTGCGACGCCGCCCGCCGCCAACCGGGTGGTCAGCGTCCTGGGTTCGGCCGTGCAGGAGGAGACCCTCCTGAACGTCAAGGTGATCGACCAGAGCCCAGTCACTGAGCGCGCGGCCGCCGAGGCCTCGTTTGCCCGTGGCACCGCGATCGACGTGAGCGATTCGGCCGCCGACGCGATGAACGACCTGTATCAGTTCCCGAACGTCGACGTCGTCGTCCTCAACGAGAACATCGCGGACGCGCTGCCCGAGGCGATCATCGGCCTGGTGCAGAAGAACCCGCGCATGCAGCACATCAAGGTGCTGGTGGTGACCAACGACCCCGACGCGGCGGCCGAGCGCTACGGCGACCGGATCGCCGGCGCGATCGCCGGGCCCGTCTCGGGTGAGAGCCTGCGTCAGGCGGTCGAAGAGGCCCTCGCCGACGTCGAGCCCGATGCGCTCCGCGCCCGGGCGGACAAGGTGGCGGTCGCGGCCGGCCAGGCGCTGGCCAACCTCGCGGCGAACAACGTGAATGTAGGTGGCGCGCTGGGTGACCTCGCCGGTCAGCTCGGCCGCACCGACGCCATCGCGATCCCCGTCGCGATGGCTCTGGGCAGTGGCGGCACCGAGGCTCAGATCGGTGCACTGCTCGAAGCGATCCAAGGCGCCGACGCTAGCGTCGAGCTGAAGGTCGCCTGCGCCGACGCGATCGGCGATGTTCTGGCCCGCTCTGGAGGAGTGGCTCCCGATCTGTTCCAGGCCCTGCTGGCGGTTGCTCAGACCGGCGGCGACGCGGCCCTGCGCAGCGCCGCGGTGCGTGCGCTGGCCAAGGGCAACCTGGACCCCGCGTCCAGCCTCGAGCTGCTCGAGGCGCTGCGGGTGGCGCCCGGCGCCGCCAGTGGCGACGACGTGGACAGCGACTGATCGGGCGTTCGATGGCGGCGCGGCTGCGGCCGCGTCGCCATCAGGCAGGAGAGCTCGGCGGCCTTGGGGCCGCGCGACGGAGGCCGATGGACCTGTCCGCTCTGATCAGGCCACGCGATCAGAAGTTCCAATCGGAGCTGACTCTGGTCTGGCAAGAGCGCGCCGATCTGCAGGCGGCCTACCCGGACGCCACGGGCGCGGGTTTGATCCACTGGGCGGCCGTCAACGGCCCCGTGGAGTATCCCGAACGGCTGGGCGGCTTCTACCCTCCGGTGCCGCCCCAGGGGTTGCTCACGGACATCGGTGGCGGCGACACCCCGCACCAGCACCTGCTGACGTCCGTCGAGAACCTCGCGACGGTGGCGCGCTTGTGGTCCACCTTTGCCGATCGTCCGTTTCACACGATCGAGTCCGTCCTCGACTTCGGCTGTGGCCCCGGCCGCGTGGCCCGGTGGCTGCCGGTGGCGATCCCCGGCGGTTCGGTGGTCGGCTGTGATGTGCGCCGGGCGCCGATCGACTGGTGCGCGGAGTACCTGACGGGGCGTTTCTTCTGCAGCGAGCAGAGCCCGCCTCTGCCGCTACCCGACGACGCGGTCGACCTCGTGTACGCGCTGTCGGTGTTCTCGCACCTGCATCCCACCTCCGGGGCGGCGTGGATCCGTGAGCTGGCTCGGGTTTGCCGACCCGGCGGGTTGATCTTGGTCACCGCGTTTGGCGGGTTCGCGCTCTACGTCATGGCCCACAGCGAGGCGCGAGGCAGTGCGGCCGGCCTCAGCCCGGAGGAGGCGCGCGACTTGCTCCGGCGGCTGTCCGCCCACCGGGTGCTGTTTCACGCAGTCACGGGCAAACGGCTCGAGGTTCTCGGCGAGGTCGAGTCGGTATATGGCCAGACCTTCCTTACCGCCGAGCACTTCGCCGCGGACTGGAGCGACGCGGTCGAGCTACTCGGGCACGTCCCCGCGTCCTACTCGTCGCTGCAGGACTTCTTTGTGCTCCGCCCGCGGTAGGGGGGAAGTGGGGCCGCGCCGACCCCTGCCTACTGAATCGTCAGCGCCAGCGCGTTGCTCGCCGAGAGGCCGCCTGCAGGGCACGGCGGCGGTGTGGCCGGTCCGGCCCAGACGAACTGCGCGTAGATGGTCGCGCCCCGGGTGGAGCCCAGCCCGGGCAGCGGGATTGGCAGCTCGGACGTGCCGAGCGGCGTCGACGGAACGGTCAGCAGGAAGTTCGGTGCCGACAGGTCCACCCACAGGTCAATGCCGAGGATCGGCAGCGGCGCCGGCAGCGCGCTGACACCGATGATCAGGGCGCCGAGGCTGCTTGGTGGCGCGTTCGAGCACGTGATGCTGATGGTCTCGCCGACCAGCGGCTCGGTATGCGACGCAATGCCGATGACGCCGTTGCAGCCAGGGCTCGAGGTCCCAAACGCCGCCACGCCATTGGGCAGCAGGTCCAGCGTGGTGATGAAGGCGTCGGCACCGCCGATGCCCCGGGTCTCGTAGGCGCCCGGTGTGATGGGGAAGTCGTCGGAGTAGGTCGTGCCGGTGACCGTCGCGTTGCCCAGGGGGTCCACGGCGAGGCCCCACAGCGTGTCAGTGCCCGATTGACCGATCGAGCCGCTGCCGCCGAGATAGGTCGAATAGAGCAGCTGGGCGGTGCCGGTGCGCGACGGATCCAGCCGGCAGACGAAGGCGTCGGACGGCCCGCCCAAGGCATCCGGCTCGAACGAACCGCCCGTGGTGGGGAAATTGACCGAGACGCAGTCGCCGGCGATCGTGATGATTCCGCTCGGGTTGACCGCGACGTCGACCACATTGTCGCAGGACGTCCCGCCGATGTAGGTGGAGTAGAGCAGCTGCGCGGTGCCGGTTTGCGTCGGGTCGAAGCGCGCCACGAAGGAGTCGAACGAATCGCCGTTCAGTGAACGGGCGTAGGCGCCCGGCGTCGTGGGGAAGTCGAGCGAGAGCGTGTCGCCGACCATCGTGATGATGCCAGCGTCGTCGATGTGCAGCGCATCGAGCCAGTCGTTCTTGGCGCCGCCGAAGTACGAGGCGTAGATCAGTCCCCCCGCGCCGACCGCCGCTGGATCGAGGCGGGCGATGAACGCGTCACCGCCGCCGCCGTAGTTCTGCTGGTAGGCGTCGGTGGTCATCGGCAGGTCGCCGGATTCGCTCTCGCCGATCAGCGTGATCGTGCCGTCCGCTTCGACCCAGACCGCATCGGTCGAATCCTTGTCGGTGCCGCCGTAGTAGATCGAGTACGTCGCCCCGGCGGCGCCGGGGATCGTGGGATCGATCTGCGTGATGACGCCGTCGAACGCCGCACCCGCCGGCCCTCCCATGTACGGCCGGGTGCCGGGGGTCCGGGGATAGTCGAACGACTCGGAGTCGCCGGTCACCGTGATGATCCCCTGGCCGTCGACGAAGATGTCGGTGTTGATGTCGCCCCGGGTACCGCCGAGATAGCTGGAATAGGCCAGCTGAAAGGCCCTTGGCAGCGATGGGTCGAGCTGCATGACGAACATGTCGCCCTGGCCGAACGGCGTCATGCTGAAGGCGTTCGCCCGGGTCGGGAAGTCCGTCGAGCTCGTCTGGCCCGCCGCCGTGATGACCCCGCTGTCGTCGACGAACATCGACTGCACGCGCTCGTTGCCGGTGCCGCCGACGAAGGTCGACCACACGAGCTGCGCCGAGCCTGTTTGGCTTGGATCGAGCCGTGTCACGAAGGAATCCGAGCCTTGGTTCTTCTGGCCGGCACTGACGGGAAAACGCGCCTCGCGCGTGCCGCCCGCGATCGTGATTTCGCCCGTGGTTTGGGAGACGGACACCGCTAGCGACTCCGTGAGGTTGGCCAGCGGTGCGATCGAGCCTGGCAGCACGGTCGAGAACAGCAGGCCGGGGTCGATCGTCAGCGGCAGCGTCTGATCCCAGGTCGCCGCCGCAAAGCCGAACCGATCCCGCGCCAGCAGCACGAAGTCGCAAGCGATCGGCTCCCGGGACCCGTCGGGCGCGACTTGCCACGTGCGCGGCCGCGGCTGCCGCAGCGGGCCGAGCTCGGTGTGGGCGATCAGCGACCCGTCGTCGCCGATCGTCAGCCCCGCCACGCCCTCGATGCGCACGACGACACTCGCCAGATCGGCGCCCGGCTGCAGCAGAAGATCGTACTCGGGGTGCTGGTCGACGTGGCGCAGCACCAGGTCGATCGCCGGATACAGGTCGGCGTAGTGCAGCTGGTCGTAGAGCGGCACGCCGGTGCGCCAGCGGCTGGCGTCGGCGCCGAGGAAGTAGTTGTGGTGACCGGGTTGGCGTTGCTCGCCGCGCACCGAAGCCGGCTCCGGCGCGGCGTCCGCCGGGCTTTCAAAGTGCAGGCGCACGTCGGTGCTCTGCAGCCGGCCGACGCGATCCACCGCTTGGAGCTCCATCGCGAACCCGCGCGGTTCGGCGAAGAGATCGATGCCTGGAGTGCGGAGCACGAAGTGCGCCGCGTGGTCCCACTGGCCCAGGTTAGGGACAAAGGCACTGGGGATTTCAGGGGTGCTCTGGCCAACCGACTGGCCGGCTGCCAGGCAGGCGAGAACCAGAGGAATGACGGGCGTGAGGCTTCGAAGCATGGTGGGTCTGGAAGAATTGGATCCAGCGGCGGGAACTCCGATCTTACCGCTGGTCCGCTTCCACCGGGCGAGGGCTAACCCCATCCGGGCGCCCGCTGGCCCTCATCCGGCGCTGTCGGGTCGCTCGGTTGGAGGGTTGGGCCCCGTCCCGGGGAGTGCGGCTTTGGTGCCCCCTGCTCGCTCGCCGGCGAGCAGGGCCTCCAGGTGGGGGTAGGCGTAGATCACCGGCGCTTGGTTCTGCATGAGCCCGCCGGTATCGGCCGTCGGGCCGTAGGTGCTGTGCAGATCGCCGCCCAGCGCCCGTAGCATGGCGGTCTGCTGGCCTCGATGGTGCGCCGTGTGAGCGATGCGACGGGTCATGACCCAGGCGCGGGACCGCTGCACCTCGAAGAACGCCACTTCCTCCTCCCACCAGGCGTCGTCCTGGTCGCCCAGGGCCTGCCAGCGAGCGTTGGCCAGGCGGGTGTAGTGTTCGATGAACGCGAGGCGAGTTTCGGTCGCTGGCAGCGGCTGGTCGGTGACCCGGATGCCCAGCATGTTGGCGAACCAGAGGTTCTCGCTCACGCATTGATGCACCATGTGCTCGCGTGGCGAACGCCCTCGAGGGTCGTCCGCGCGCGGGCGGACGTCTAGGTCGCGGTCGGTGAACTGGCTCCAGACCGTCGCCACCTTCAGGATCTCAGTGGCAAACGTGTCGACGAGGAAGGTGTATCGGGACATGGTGGGTGCGGCGGACGGCGCTGCAGGAGCCGCGCCATCGCGAGAACATCGAACGGACGCCCCCAAGTGTGGTCGCCGGCGCGAGCGCGGTCACGGCCCGGTCGCAGGGTTCGCCCCGGGCGGGGGCCGACACGGTGCCTTCGGGGTTGAACGCCAATCCCACGGGGCTATCCTCCCGCGGCTTCGGCCGGCCTGAGTAGCTCAGTGGTAGAGCAGCGCTTTCGTAAAGCGCAGGTCGTCAGTTCGAATCTGACCTCAGGCTCCATGCGCCGCCCCGTAATGGGCGCGAGCCGTTGGCCTGTTGGCGAGCTGCACTCGGTCTCGATCCCCGCGGCCCGGCGCACCCTGGGCTCCCCGCTGGCCTGCCGCAGCCCCCGTGGATGGCGGATACTGGTGGTGTGGCTTTGGCCGGGCTGAGCGGTTCGGAAGCGTTCGGCGTGGCTCGGGTCCAGCGTGATTGCGATGTTCGGCAACACCACCGACAGGGCCTTTCGCCGATTCCGCCGTCAGGGCGACCCCGCGGACTTGGCCGCGGTCTTCGACCGCGCCGCGCCCGAGCTGTTGCGCTTGGGGCGACATCTGGCCTCGTCCGAGGCGGCGGCCGAGGACCTGGTGCAGGACACGTTCCTGACCGCCATCCGCTCGGCTGAAGACTACGACGAGCGGTTGCCCGTCGTGCCGTGGTTGGTGGGCATCTTGGCCAATCACGCGCGCCTCGCGCGGCGCCGCAGCCGGCGCACCATCGATCCGGACCGCCTGCGGTCCTGGGGTACCGCAGATCCGTTGGCGGTCGCCGCGCAGCGCGAGTTGGAGCAGGAGCTGCGCGGCTGCATCGATCGGCTGCCGTCGAGCTGGCAGCCGGTCCTGCAGTCCTACCTGTTGCAGGGGGTGGGGCCGGGGGAAATCGCCGAACGTCTCGGCCGGCCGGCCGGGACGGTGCGGGGCCAGATCTCGCGCGGACTCAAGCTCTTGCGGGCGAGTCTTCCAGGGAGCGCCGCCGCGGTGGCTGCCCTCCGTCTTCCCGACGGGGGCGCGCGCGGGCTCCCCGCGGTGCGCGAACACCTACTCGAGCAGGTCGGTGGTGTCGGGGTGAGCGCCGCGGTGGTCGCCGGGGCCGGCGCCGTTGCCATGCCCGCCAAGCTCGTCGCGGCGCTGTTGCCGCTCGGCTTGCTCGGCGGCTGGCTGGCGTTGGGCGCCGCCGCGGGAGCGCCGGAGCTTCCCGGGTCGCCTTCGATCGTCGCGCCCGCGTCGCCGCCAGCGGTGGCGGTGGCGGCGGAGCGTGGTGATGCCGGGTCGGCTCAAGGGACGCCGAGATCGGCACTCGCTGCGGCGACGACCGCGGGCTCGCTCACGGTCACGGTGCGTCGCGCCCGGGATGGACGGCCCGCACCCGGAGTCGAGGTGCGTGTCTCGGGCCCGGCGGCGTCCCCCGTCGCGGTGCAGGACACGGACGAACACGGCCGCGCCGTGCTCGACGCGGTGCCGCCGGGCCGGCAACAGATCCACGTGGCCGGGCGGAGTCGGCCGGTGGGGGTGGTGATTGAGCCGGGGCGGCGCACCGACGCCGTGGTCGAGCTGCCGCGCGGTTTGCGCGTGATGGGCGTCGTCCGGGACGGCGGCGGCCGCCCCGTGCCCAACGCCGCGGTGATGGCCCGCGGGCGTGAGTGGGCCCGAGACCCCTGGCCGCGAGAAGTGGCGCGAACCGACGCGGATGGGCGCTTCGAGGTGGATCAGCTGCCCGTTCGGGTCGAGCTCCACGCCGCGGCGCCGGGGCTCGCCCGGTCGAGCTGCAAGCAGCTCCACGGCCGCGAGGGCGGCGACGTGCGGGTTGATCTCGCGTTGCGCGGCCGAGGCCATCAGCTGCGGATTCGAGTGGTGGATCCGGTCGGGCGCGCGCTTGAGAGCCCCGAGATCATGCTCCTGCCCGCCGGTGGCGGCGCGCCGTTCGGGCTGGTGTTGACTGACGATGGCGGCTGGTGGGCCGCCACCGGGCTGGGCGCCGGTGACTATCTGTTGCTCGGCCGGGCAGAAGACACCCGGCTGGCACCGGCGCGGACGGAGCTGACGGTCCGGCACGACCGCGAGGTGGTGCTGACCCTGCCCGCTGCCGCCGCCGTCGTGGGCTCGGTCGCCGCCCGCGGCGAGGGGATGAGCGGCGGCTTCGCCGTGCGCGCGGTGCGCGCCGACCTGCCGTCCTGGTTGGGGGCACTGGCGCAGTGGTTTCAGGTGGCCACGGTCAAGGTCGAAGCCGGCGAGAGCTATCGCATTGCCGGGCTCGCGCCCGGCTCCTACCGGCTGCGGGCGCGGCGCATGGCCGGGGGCTGGCTGGCGGTTCGCGAGGTGCAGGTGGCGGCGGGCTCTGCGGTGCAATGGGATCTAGGGCCCGAGCTCCCGACGGGCTCCGTGCGCGCGCGTTTGTCTGCCGGCTCGGCTCCGCTCCCTGGCGCCCCGATGATCAAGCTATACCGGCGCGACGTCGGCGGCGGTCGGCGGCTGGTCGCCCGCGAACGCGCCGACGCGCGGGGCCGAGTGGCGTTTGCCGGTCTCGACGCCAGCGGCCGCTACGACGTCGCGGTGACGCTCCCCATCCCGACCTCACCCGACAGTAGCGTCGTGCTCGCTCGGGCCGAGCGGGTGCGGGTGACGGGGAGTGAGACCGAGGTGTTCATTCCCGGCGCGCCGGCGGCGACGCTGAGTGGTCGCGTCGTGGATGCGGCCGGCGTTCCGGTCGACAACGCGCGAGTCGTGGTCCGCGCCCCGGCGGGGTGGCCGCAAGAAGGCGGCTTGCTCACCGTGACCGACGCGAGCGGCGCGTTCGCCGCCGGACCTCTCCCAGCCGGGGCGTTCGAGCTGGCCGTGCGCGACGCCGAGGGCCGCACGGCCCTCGCGGCCTGCGAGCGTCTGCGCCAAGGCGAGTCGATCGCTCTGGGCGACATCGCGGTGCATTGACGGGTCCTGGGCGAGCGGGAAGGTCCGATGAGGTCGGGCTCTTGGCTCCACCTGGGGCGAGCGTGGGGTAAGTTTTGACGGCTCACAATGGGCCCAACCCCACAGCTCCTCATGAACGCAACGCTCGGCAACTTCCTGCTCGTCGGCGCCCTCGGGGTGTCCGCTCTGACGGCCCAGGTCCCCGTTGGCTCGGCGGTCGTCGGCACGATCCACGACTCCAGCAATCCGGCCTCCACCGGCGCCCCGGGCCTGTTCGTGATCGACCTGGCGGATGGTGCGACGCGTCCGATTACCAACCTCCCGCCCGGGTTGACGGCGCCCGAGACCGAGTTTCTCAACGGCATCAACTCGGTGAGCTTGCGCTCCTCGGACGGCGCGATCGTCGTCGGTGCGGTGACACGTGGCGTAGTGAACGTCTACGTGTTCTACCTGGCGGGGCTCGCCGTCGACGCGTCGCGCACCAAGGTCATTCCGGTGGGGACGACGGGTGCCACCGGCCAAGGCGCGGTCTTTGCGACGGTCCTCCCCGACGACCGGCTCTACGTGATCGGTCTCGAGGCGGACACCGCGACCGGCTACTTCACGAGTGGCGCGCTGACGGGCACGCGGCACGCGACCATCGACCTTGCGACAACGCCGCCGACGCTGGCGCCGTTGCCACCGTTCAATGTGCCGCCCGGTGAGGCGGCCGGCGGCGGTTTCGTCATCGACCCGAGCGGGCGCGTGGCCTACAGCGTGGTCAGCTCCTCGTTTCACGAGGGGCCGTGCGTCTCGCAGATCTGGCAGCTCGATCTGACCACGCGCCAGAATTGTCTGCTGGCCACCATGATCGATGAGTGCGCGATTGGGACGGCGATCGATGACGACGGCACGCTCTATGTGAGCGCGACCCGCGGCGTGCTGCGGGGTCAGCCGGAGCACCTGATGCACGAGTTTCGACCGAGCGGCTGCGGCGCTGCGCCGCGGACGAGCGTCGTGAGCGACACGCAGATCTTGGCCTCCGGGCTCGGGCTCGACCGTGAGCGCGGCGTGTTCGTCGGTGGCGCTGCCAGCTTGCCCGGCGCCACCGGCTCGCTGGGGAACTCGCTGGTTCGGATCGCGGCGGACGGCGCAGTCAGGGAGCTGTCGCCGGGACCGGCCGGCGGCTGGGCGCTGGTGTCGCCGCTCGGCGTGGCGGTGCGCAACGCGTTCGCCAGCTACGGGCCGACCACGGATGGTGACAACCGCTACTGGTTCGACACGTTCCCCAATCCCGGCGGCGACCCGTTCGTGGGCGACCCGGACTTCAGCCTCACCTCCCGCTCGGCGCCCGGCACGGCCCTGGCTTCGGCGCTGTTCTTGGCGGCGGGGCGGTTCTCGGCGCCGATCCTCGGCATCGAGCTGCTGGTCGATCCCACGATCTTGGTGACGGTGCCGATCGCCCCGCAGGCCGCGGCAACGATCCCGCTGCCGGTCCCCAATGATCCCGCGCTCATGGGCGGCACGTTCACTGCCCAAACCGTGCACGCCGAAGCTGGTGGCGCTTTCGCCGCCTCCCGGGGCCTGGCCGTCACGATCCGCTGATCCACGCGTCCGACGCTTTGGCCCGCGGCGCACCTGGAGCCCCGCGGTCAGCCGCGCGGGGTAGACTCGGCGACCTGCATGCCCAAGGTCGCTCTATTTGTGGTTCTGCTCCTCGCCGGCTACCTCGCCGGCGTGGCCGCGGCGCTGTTTCGGGTGTTTCCGGCCGAGGCGGTCGCGGGTTGGCTGCAGGTGGATGACGCCTCCGGCGCGGACGCGACGTCGCCGTCGGGCTCCGGCGCCAGCGCGGGTGGCCGTGCCAGCACGCAGTCGGCCGCGGCGAGCCCGACACCGGCTGGGGGCCGTCGTCCCGTGCGGCCGCCGACCGACCCTCGTTGGCACGCCGCGCGGTCGGCGGCCTCGACGCCCGACTCCGCCGCGCTCGAAGGCCTGGACGTGGTGCCCTATCTACAGGGTGTCAAGGAGGCGCAGGGGGTGGGCGGGGTGCTGGTGTTCGATCCCCAGGCGGCGCACACCGGCCTCAACCTCGTCACGTCTGGGCACGCGCCCGAGGCCCTCCTCATGGACATGAAAGGGAACGTGCTGCACCGCTGGGCGCAGGACTTCAGCTCCGTGTGGCCTGGTCCCTTGGGCGCCTTTGAGGGCAGCCTGAACACCACGTATTGGCGTCGTGTGCACCTCTATCCCAACGGCGACTTGCTGGCGATCTTCGAGGGCATTGGCCTGGTGAAGCTCGACCGCAACTCCCAGGTGATTTGGCGGCATCGGGGCAAGGAGCACCACGACCTGTTTGTGGCCGACGACGGCTCGATCTACACGCTGACGCGGCGCAAGGTCGCCAACGACGGCTCGCGGCCGGTGGGCCGGCGCGTCATCGAGGACTTCGTCACGGTGCTCTCCGACGACGGCGTGCCTCTGCGCGAAGTGTCGATCCTCGACTGCATCATCGCGTCCAAGTACCGCTCGATCCTGACGCGACGACCGCCGAAGGCCGACATCCTGCACTCCAACACCATCGAGCTGCTCGACGGTCGTCACGCCGAGCGCTACCCGATGTTCGCGGCCGGGCACGTGCTGGTGTCGGTGCGCAACCTCGACATGGTGGCGGTGCTCGACCTGGATCGAGGTGAGGTCGTGTGGGCGATGACCGACCTTTGGCGGCGCCAGCACCAGCCGACGGTCTTGGACAACGGCCACCTGCTGGTCTTCGACAACATGGGGAACAACGGCAAGTCCCGCGTGCTCGAGCTGGATCCGCTGACGCACGCGTTGGCCTGGTCGTACGAGGGCGAACCGGACATGCCGCTCGAGTCGGGCACGCTCGGGTCATGCCAACGGCTGCCCAACGGCAACACACTGATCACCGAATCCGAGCCGGGACGCGTCATTGAGGTGACGCCGGAGGGCGACGTGGTTTGGGAGTTCATCAACCCCTACCGCGCCGGCGAAGCGGGCGAGCTGATTGCCAGCCTGTTCGAGGTCGTCCGCCTCGACTGGTCCTACCCGCAGTTCGACGAGGTGCGCGAGGTGTACGAGCAGGCGCGGACCATGGACCTCGGCAACGTCGAGGAGATGGTCAAGAAGCTCAAGCGCAACCGCTGACCGCGCACTCGCGCTGGCGTCACTCCGCGTGGTTGACCTTGAAGATCACGCCGAGCGGTGAGTCGATGCGCGCGAAGTGGTCGGACTCGAAGACGGTCGGTTTGAAGTAGACGGCGCGGTGTTGAGCGCCACCCGGGTAGCCGTCGGTCCACAACGTCATGCCGTACCAGCCGATGTAGCGGCGGCCGCCCTTCCCGACGTCGGCCCGCGTCGCTCGCTTCAGGAGTAGATAGTCGATCCGCTCGAACGGGTTGCGCAGCACCGCCTGCGCGAACTCCTCCGGGTCTTCGATCGAGCCCAGCGCGCCGAGGTACTCGAGCCGCTTGTCGAACTGACCCGCCGGATGACTGTAGTAGGCGCTATGCACCAGGAACGAGTACACCGGGTACTGAGCGGTCACGAGGCTGGCCTCAGTGCCCGCGAGCAGCACCTTTCCGCTGAGCTCGTCGCGCAAGAACCGATCGAACGCCGGGTCGGCGATCACGGGCTGGCTCGCGGCTTGCCGATAGAGCTTCGACTTGTAGACCCGCATGAAGTAGAGCTGCGAGGCGAATGCGACGCCGACGAACGCGAGCCCGATCGCCACCGGCGTGGTGCGCTCGCCGTGGCTGCGGGTGAGCGCGCGGTACAGGTGCAGAAGTCCCATTGCCGCAAAGGGCGCGAGGAAGAACGGCGGCAGGTCGCGCGCCCGGAAGTGCAACAGCGGCGCGTCGAACCAGAGCATCCCGGCGTAGCCGAGCACGTAGAAGCCGAAGCAGCCGACGAGGAGGGCCTTGGCGATCTGCGCGCCTCGGTCATTCCGCGTGAGCAGAGTGCCGAGTCCGACGAGCAACAGGATGGAGCGGAGGTTGAGTAGCCCGCGCCCGCGCGGAGCTTGCGGCGTCGCGCCGTCGATCCCCATCTCCTCCTCGAGGGGGAGCCAGAAGTAGAAGTGCGAGTCGGCGAACCAGCGATGTTGGTGCAGGCTTGGGGATTCTGCCCCCATGATGCTCAGCATCAGGGGCCCCCAGTAGGGCGCCGCAATGAGGGCGGCGATGCCCAACATGACCGCGACCGGCCACCCGGAGGCAAGCTCAGCAGTGCGCTGGTGAAAGGCGAGGTACGCGGCGATGACGGCGACCGCGACCGCCAGAATGAAGAAGGGGTAGTAGTAAGTGAGGAAGAGCAGTCCGGCGATGAGCCCGCCGAGCGCGATGCCAAGCGTCGAGGGGCGAGCGTTGCCCATGTACTGCTGGGTCCACCAGGCGAAGACGCCACACGCCAGGTACGTGTGGGGCTTGTAGAGGAACTTGTCGTTGAAGACGAGGACGAGCAGTACCGCGTGGATCGCTGCGGCACTGGTTCCGAGCAGGCGCCGGTAGAGCAGGAAGAAGATCACCGGGTAGGCGAAGGCGCTGGCGATCAGCGCGTGCCGCCACATCAGCGACGGCAGGGTCTGTAGCGCGTCCGCGAGGACGCCGACCGTGTAGAAGTAGAGTGGCGGATAGAACGCCGGCAGGTCGCGGTAGCCGAAGTCGTTGGCAAGCCAGCTCTGGGCACTCTTCGCCACGGCGGCAATGCAGAACCACGCATCGCCCTCGAGGCCATTGACGCCGTACGACAACGGCTTGAGCAACGCGTAGACGCCCATGCCAAATCCGGCACTGACCGCGATCGCGACGATGGCCCCCGGCTCGCGAAAGTGCTGCCGGTTGACGAGGATCATCGCGACCGTCGCGGCGAGGAGCAGCGACAGGAGCTCCAGCACGAGCGGCGTGGCCGGATAGTCTTGCGGCACAGCGAAGCGTACCAACCCCCAGCCGACGGCGGTGGCCATTGCCCAGTAGCCAAGGTGGCGCCACTGCGGGGCGTGGCTCCCAGGCTCTGAGCCGGGCGAGGTAGCCTCAGGGCGATCGTTCATGATCGGCGGTTCTAGCCGCCCGCTGCCCTCGAGCCATGACTTCTTGCTCGAAGCTCGCCGCTGGCCGTGCCTTACATGAGCTGCTGGGAATTGCCATGGGTGGGGGCGGCGCCGCGGCTTTCAATTCTCTGGCGGCCGTGGTCTAACACGGGACGCGTCGCACTCGGGCGGCGCCACGCCAAGGAGAATCTACGTGCGCAAGTTCGAGTTCACGGTTGTCGCCTCCCTGTGCCTGCTCGCTCCGATTGCGGTCGCGCAGGAGAACAAAACCGATGGTGCTGCGAAGGCCGCCGAGGCCAGCATGTCCATGCCGATGCCCCGGCCGGGCGCCGAGCACGGCTTCCTACGGACCAGTGAGGGAACCTGGGATGTCACGGTCGAGGGCCAGAGCATGCCCAAGATGACCGGCGTTGCCGAGATGAAGATGTCGCTCAACGGCTTTTGGCTCGTCGAGGAGTTCAAGGGCGAGGCCATGGGCATGCAGTACGAGGGGCATGGCACGCACGGCTACGACCAGGCGTCGGGTGAGTACGTGTCGACCTGGATCGACAACATGAGCAGCTACCTCATGGTCACCAAGGGCTCGTTGGACCCGGAGACCAAGGTGCTGACGATGAAGGGCGACGGCTATGACCAGATGGGCAAGCCGGTCAAAGTGCGCAGCACCCTCCATCACGTCGACGCTGAGACCGTCCGCTACGACATGTTCCACACGGGCGACGACGGCGCCGAGCAGAAGGTGATGACGGTCACCTACAAGAAGAAGAAGTAGGCCCGGTCGCCGCGGCTCGAGCCGAGTCTAGTGGTGTGATTCAGGCAGATGGGGCCTTATCCGCGAGACATCGGCGCCGGTCGCAAGGCGGGTCGCCGCAGGCATATTGGTGGATACGGCGAGGACGACCCAACGCTGCGAGCGGCGCTGAGGGCCGTGGATAAGG
>JBCCGH010000049.1:0-54780 GCA_039029375.1 Planctomycetota bacterium | reverse complement strand
CAGATGGCACCCGTCCGGCCACCGCTCGCTGCGTCGCACCTCCTCGACGTATCCACCAATATGCCTGCGTCGGTGCTTCTTGCGAGCAGCGTCCGGTCACGCACCCTCTGCACAGGAATTTCTGATCCAGGACACTAGGCGGGGTCACCGCGCAGTTTCACGCAAGGCCCGCCGCTTGGGGCCGTCAAGGCGCCCCAAACGCCCGGCAGAACGCCGCAAACTTCTGCCGGCCCCCGGACTAGAATCGGCCCTCCGGTCCCCTCTCCCGCGCCGTGCCCGCTGGCTGCGTCCGTTCGGTCGGCCGCAGGACCCCGCAATGAACCACTCGCGAACCCTCCTGTTTCTTTCCGGCCTTCTCGTGGCCGCCTGCGCCGCCTCCAGCGGCCCCAACTCGTCGGGCGGCGAGGGCGGCAGCGACCGCCCCCTGCAGCTGCAGCGCGCCCGCGACCTCCTCGCGGCCGACCAAGCGCATGAGGCGCTGGCGGTCACCGACGACCTGCTCGACCGCGAGCCCAACGACGTGGAAGCGCGGCTGCTGGCAGCGGACGGAAACATGGTGCTGTTCGCCACCGCCACGTCGGGGCAGGAGATGTTCCTGATCGATGCGATCCGGAACCTCGAACGAGCGCTGCGCGAGGATGCGCGGCCAGATCGCTGGCTGCAGCTCTCGGATCTGTATCTGAAGAACTCGGAGTTCGGCAAAGGCAAGGACGCGGCGCTGACGGCCGCGCGGCTCTGGCGCGAAGCCGAGGCCGGCGAGGCGCAGGTCGCGCAGGCGGTGCTCAAGGCCGCCGACCACGAGCTGCAGCTGTTCACCGATCTGCGGCGGTCGGAGCTGGAGGCGCAGGAAGACATCACGGACGGCACCCGGCAACAGGCCGAGGCCGTACTGGCGCGGCTGGAGTTCGCCAAGAACGGCGCCGCCGGCCCCGCGCACCGCAAAGCCGCGGTCGTCTACCAGTGGCTCGGTCAGTACACCAACGCCCTCGCCGAGCTCGAGCGCGGCATCCTCGCCGACCCGGGCGAGGCCAGCGTGCACCAGGAGTACCAGCGCCTCCATTTCGACCTGGACCGGCGCCGTGAGTGCGTCGCCGCCTACCGGCGCCTGCGCGACGAGGCGGAGGGCACGCCACTCCTCACGTGGTTCTTGGGCCGCGCCCAAGTGGCGCTCGCCGACGACCAGCGGGCCAAGGCGCAGCTCGACGTGGCGATGGACACCTACGCCGAGGCTGCCGAGAGCTACGGTCAGTACGGCGCGATGCAGCCCCAGCACGCGGCCGACGCCAAGTGGTGGATCGCGCGCTGCCACCTCTCGCGCGGGCGTTGTGCGATCGATGCCGGCGACTTGGAGAACGCGCGCGCCGATCTCGACCGCGCCTACGAGGTCGACGCCCGCGTGGCCGAGCTCGACGAGAACGGCTACGCCAAGATCTACGATCCGTTCGGCGCCAACTACCTCGGCGGCCTGACCATGATCGGCCTCAGCATCACCGAGGCGAAGAGCGAGGCGGCGCTGACCGAGGGCCTGGCCTACTACGAGCCGCTCCTCGATCGGCACGAGGGCCGCTTTGGCGTGCTCTACAACAACGCCGCGCTGGCGGCGCGCGACCTGGGCGAAGCCGTCGCCGCGCAGGCCAACGATCAGAGCATCAGCGACGTGGACCGGCAGGACGTGCTGCGCCGCGCGATGGCGCTGTGGGAGAAGAGCTACGCCTACTACGAGAAGGCCGTCGAGCTCGAGCCGGACGACCCGCGCATCGTCAACGACTGCGGGCTCATGCTCGTCTACTACCTGCATCGCGACTACGACCGGGCCACCGAGCTGTTCGACCGGACGATCGAGCTGGCCAGGCCGCGGCTCGAGGCGCTGGCCGACGACGCCGACAGCAGCGAGCGCGAGTTCATCGAGGAGGCCCTCGGCGACGCCTACCAGAACACGGCGATCATGTTGCGGCAGCAGGGCCGCGACTTTGCCGACTACCAAGGGCACCTCGAGCAGGCGATCAAGTACTTCCCCTACCGCCGCCGCGAGGCCGCGGTCCTGCTCGCCTCCAAGGGCGAGCGCGGCCGCAGCACGACGGCCGGCACCGCAGTCGCGCCGGCCGTCGCCCGCCCGCCACAGGACCCTGCCAAGGACGCGGCGTTCTCGCGCGCCAAGGAGCAGGCTGAGGCCAAGGCCAAGAACGACGATTTTGACGGCGCGCTGCTCGTGCTGGACGGCGTCGCCAAGGACCTGAAGGGCCACGCGCCCTATCACGCGCTGGTCGGCAGCTACTCGCGACAGTACGCGCTGCAGGCGATGCAAAACGGCGGCACGACGGGTCAGATCGATGGTCTCTTGGCGGACGCGGTCGGCCAACTCCAACGCGCCGTCGAGCTCGATTCGGGGCTCATCGGGCCGCGGCTCGAGCTGGCGCAGGTGCAGGCGGACCAGGGCAACTTCGAAGCGGCCTCCACCGAGGCGGATGAGCTCCTCGACTTCTTGGCCAGCGTCGGCGGTCACGACGACGTGGTCGCGGCGACGCAAGCGGTGCGGGCGACCGCCGCGACGCGGGTCTACACGACGAAGAAGGCTGCCGACGAAGACGACCCGGACGCCTTGCGCCGAGCGCGCAGCTCGTTCGAAGACCTGGAACGCCGCGGCAGCCTCACCGATCAGCAGCTGCAGCTGTGGTCGACGCTGGAGCAGTGGGCCGGCGCCAAGGACCGCGCCGTCGGCGTATGGGCGCGGGCGCTGCAGAGCCGCCCGGACGCCCAGGCCACGCTCGAGAAGCTCGTGGAAACCGCAGCCCTGGTCGGCGCCTCCGAGCAGGCTCTCGCCGCGCTGCAGGATCGCAAAGACGCGATCGGCGTCTGGTTCCGCGGCCGCGCCGGCTTCAACCTCTCCTCGCAGCAGTGGGCCGCCGGTGAGATCGACGCCGCGCTTGGCGTCCTCGACGCCGCGGCGGCCGACTTCGAAACGGCCAAGGCAGCCAACGCCGAATACGCGCCGTCTTCAGACCAATGGCGCGCGTTCTGCTTCGGGCAAAAGGGCATCGTCCTGGTCGGCGCCGAGCGCACCGACGAGGCCCTCGAGGCCCTGCTTGCCGCGGCCCAGGCTGCACCCGACCAAGGCGCCGCCAACCTCGGCAACGGCTACACGATCAAGAGCGGCTTGCAGGTCGTCGCCGACCGCGCCTTCCGCGGGGGTGATCTGGCAAAGACCGAGTCGGTCTACCGCGCCGCGACCGCGGCGCTGCCGCAGGACAGCGACCTCGCCAACAACCACGGGCTGATGGCGCGCGACCTGGGCGTGCGGATGGAGACGGACGGCAACGAGGCCGCGGCGACGGAGATGTTCGAGGCGAGCTACGCCTCGTACACGCGCGCCGCCGAGCTCGAGCCGACCAGCGTACGCCTGCTCAACGACCGGGCGCTGCTGCTCATCTACCACCTCAAGCGCGACTGGGACCTGTCGCTCAAGCTCCTGCAAGACGCGATCGCACTCGGCGACGAGATCGTGCGCGACGACCCGCCGAGCGACGACGACGCCAAGCAGAACCTCGACGAGGCCATCGGCGACGCCTGGGAGAACGTGGGCGTGTGGCAAGAACGACACGGCGACGACCTCGCCGCCGCGCGCGAAGCGTTCCAGAGGAGCGTGACCCACTACCCGTTCGAACGCCGCCAGAGCACCGGGCACCTGCGCCGCGTGCAGCGCAAGCTGCGCCGGGCCCAGCGCGCCGCGGAGGAAGGCGCCGGCGAGAGCCAGAGCGAAGGAGCCGGCGCAAGCGCCGGCGGCGAAGCGAGCGGCGAGAACGGGGCCGGCGGCGAGGGCGGCCCCAAGTGATCCGCTTGACCGCCGGTGTCGCAGCGCTGCTGCTCGCCGGCTCGCTCAGCGCACAAGACCCCCGCGCTGACAGCGATCCGGTCGACGTCACGACGCTGCAGGCCCGCGCCCGCGCCGCCGAGCAAGCCGGCCAACACGACACGGCCGGCGACCTCTACGCCCAGCTCGCGGCACTGCAGCCGGAACGAGCGGAGTGGGCGCTTGCCGCGGCGGCGAGCTGGCGGGCCGTCGAACGCTTCAACGAGGCGCTCGACGTCCTGGAGGCGTCGGCGCAACGCGCGCCCGAGAACGTCGACCTCGCCGCGGGCATCGCCACGACCTATCACCTCAAAGCCGAGGCCATGCTGGGTCGCGGCGTCCGCGACGCCAACGTGCTGTTTCAGTTCGAGGAGGCCGCGCGCGTCGCCGAAGCCGCGCTGCGCCGTCATCCCAGCGAACGCCGCCTCCGCGTGCTGTTGGCCCAAAGCCAGTTCCAGCTCGGCGACTTCGGGGCGGCACGCGTCAGCGCCGAAGAGGTCGTGCGCCGATTTCCCCTGGATCCCGGCGGCCACTTGCTCGTTGGCCAAGTCGCGTTTGCCCAGCTCATGCAACTGCGCGGCGAAGAGGCGCAGATCGCAGGCGAACCCGAGCGCCAAGACCTCCGGCAGCGAGGCGACGCGGTGCGCGACCGCGCCGCCGAGGCATTCGCCAAGGTCGCACGGCTCGACCCGACACGGGCGCGGCCCCACGTGCAGCTCGGCAACCTATGGGGCCGCGAAGGCAACGACGCGGCGGCGCTGCAGCACTATCGCGATGCGCTGAGCATCGACGCCGGTGCAACGGTCAACCACCACTGGGTCTCGACCAAGCTCGAGGCAGAACAACGCGTCGCTTGGTACGACCGCGTGCTGGCCGACTACCGCAAGCAGCCCGGTGCCAATGACGCCCGGGCCGGATCGGTCCTGTGGTGGCGGGCCTTCGCGCTGTTTGAGCAGCGCGAGTATCCCGCGGCCAAGGACGCGTTCCTGACGGCGATCGCCGCCAATCCCGGTTTCGCCAACAGCCGCGCCTACGCCATGCTCGCGGCGTACTGGAGCGATGACCACGGCACGGCCGAACGCGAGGCCGCACTCTATGCCGCCGAAGGGCCGCGTCACTTCGCCGATCACCTGCGTGACCACACCGACCCCGATGAGTCGGTACCCATCCTCGAGTATCTAGCGCACCGCTCCTACCGCGCCCGGCGCCTGGGCAGGGCGCGCGATCTCAACCACGTGGTGGCCATGGTGCTCGACACTGCCGACCACTGGAACAACTACGCGTTCCTCTGTCGCGAGACCGGCCGATATGCAGCGAGCCTGGACGCCTACCGGAACGCCCTATCGCTCGAGCCGACCTCGCCGCAGCTGCTGAACGACGCCGCCGTCATTCTGCACTACCACCTCGCCGAGCCGCACCACCTGGCCGAGGCCAAGCAGTTGTACCAGCGCGCCTCCGAGGAGGCGAAGAAGGTGCTGGCCAACGCCAGCGCGACGTCCACCGAGAAGAGCCGGGCCCGCCAAGCGATGGCCGACGCCCGCGCCAACCTGCGCAAGCTGTAGCACCCCACCAGACGAGACGGCGCGGCAGTATGATGCCGCGACGCTTCGTCTGACCATGCGCAACCTCCACTCCTGTCTCCTGGCGGCGCCCGTCGTGCTCGCTGCCACCGTCTCCGCCCAGCTGCCGCCGCTCGCCGCCGGCGACATCCTCGTCAGCAGCTCCGGCAACGACCGCCTGCTACGCCTCGACTTCCGCGGGCAGGAGCTGGCGTCGTTGTCCTTCGCCGGGCTCGCCCATCCGCGCGGCATCGTCGCCGCGCCGGATGGCACGCTGTTTCTCAGCTCGCAGAACTCGAGTGAAGTGCTCGTCCTCGGCCGCGCCCTCACCCTGCAGCGGCGCTTCGCGACCGCCGGGGTCACCGGCCCCACCGGCGCTGCGCTCGGCGCCAACGGCCACCTCTACGTCGCCGGGTTCTCATCCAGCAACGTCGGCGAATACCGGACCGACGGGTCACTGGTGCGCACCTACTCCGACCCGAGCCTGCGTTTCTCCAACTGTGTCGCGTTCCACCCCGACGGCAGCTTCTTCGTGAGCAGCGCCGGCACCGGCAGCGTCGTGCACTTCGAAGCCAACGGCAGTCTGCGGCGCAGCTTCACCGGGTTTGGCCTAGCCAGCCCGATGGGCATGGCCGTGTGGAACGGTGAACTGTTCGTGACCGGCGGCTCGTCCAACAACATCGTCGTGTTCGACCTGGACGGCACGGCGCTGCGCCAGATCCGCCATGCCGACCTGTCCGGCCCGCAGGGCATCGCGTTTCGCCGGGACGGGGTGTTCGCCACATGCAGCTTCTACCAGGACACGGTGAGCTGGTTCGACGCCGACGGCTCGCACGTGGGCACCATGACGCCGGACTCCACCCGCGTCCCGCGCAGCGTCGCCTACCTCGAAGGCGCGCGCATCGATGCTAATGGCGACCCCGTCCCGGGCACGCCCTACACGTTCGACGTGCATAGCCCCTTCGAGCCGGGCAGCCTCTACGCCAACGCGCTGGCTCTCTCCACCGCGCCGGGGTTGCCGTTGCCGGACGGCCGCACCATCCAGCTCACGCCCGATCCACTCTTCTTCGCTTCGCTCAGCCCCAACCCAGCGTTCCAGGGCTTCCTCGGTAGCTTGGATGCGACCGGCAGCGCCAACCTCACCCTGGCGCTACCAGCACTCCCGGTGCTACAGGGACTCACGTTGCATTCGGCGGCGCTGACCGTCGACCTCGCGCACCCGGGCCTCATCCGCCAGTTCAGCGCGCCCGTCACCTGGAGCTTGTAGCCGGCCGGGCGGCGCTCACGCCAGGCGCCGGCCAAGGTTGCCGTAGTTACGAAACTCGACCTCGTCGGGCGGCCCCGGCGCGTAGCGCCAAGTCAGCTGCGTCGGTGCAGTCGACGAGATCGCAATCAAGCTGCTGGACACGGTCCCCCAAGCGCCGCCGGTCTTGAGCACCGGGTGGCCGCTCTGCTCGCCGCGGTCGAGCAGCACCGCGCGCAGCGCCTCGAGGCGTGCGTCAAGCGATAGGCCATCTGCCGTCGCCGCCGGCAGGCCCGGCAAGTGGAGCTCGTTGAGGGTGTGTTCGTTGGTGAGCACTGCCACCGGCCCATCGACGATGCCCGAGGTCGTCATCCCGACACGGTGCGCCACCCAGGCGGTCGTCTTGCCGTCGGCCACGAGGAGCTGGAACGGGTTGTAGGAGGCTCGCTCCGTCGCCGCCGCCACCGCCTCAACCGCCGCGTCGACGTCCTCGGTGTCCAACGCGAAGTGCGGCAAGTGACCGCGGCTCGACGCATTCGGCCGCGTCGGCCCGGGCGCGTTCGTCAGGCCGGCGACCATGCCGAGATCGTTGACGCCGAGCCACGTCCCGCCGGCGCGGCGGTCGCGCGGCGACAGCACGCGCCGTCGCTCGCCGAGCCACAGACCCGGCGGCGACGCGAGGCGATCGCGGGCCTCGTCGCGGTTGCCGGCGACGAGCAGCGTGTCATCGCCGGGCGCCGACCCGCGCAGCACGATCAACAAGCACATTCGCCAAGTGTAGACTCGGCCTCGCTACCGCGGGCCGGCCAGGTCCAGGGCGCGGCGCGCATAACGCTCGACCTCGTCCGAAGCGAGGGCGATGTCGGGGCGCAGGATCGCCCGCAGCACTTCGTCACCGAGATCCCGCGCCAAGCCCGCCTGGGTCGCCGCAATCCGCTCGGCGTAGGCCAGCGCCGCGTCGGCGAAATCGCGGGACCGTTTAGAGCTCCCCTCGCGGGTCACCAAGATGCGCGTGATGTGGACGAGCTCGCGCCCTAGCCGGGAGACCGCGTCTTCGTCGCCGTTCTGCACGGCGGCCCGCATGGCGTCGCCGACCAGCCAGCGGTGGGTCTCGAGGTGGCCAAGACTCGGGTCCTGCAGCCACGGGATCCGGCGGCTTTGCTCAAGCACGTTCGCGAGCAGCGGCCCCCTCTGGTCGTTCTCCGCTAAACGCGCCAGCTTCCCGCGCACGGTGCAGTAGGTGTGAACCCTTCGCACGTCGTCGCGGTCCTCTTGCCACAGGGCGTCGGCCAGCTCCGCCGCGCGCGCAAGTCTCGCGTCGGCCTGATCACTCGTCGTGCCCGCCCCGGCGTCGGCCGGCCAGTTCTTCGGGTTCGCCAACCGCAGCAGGCTCCAGACCAAGTCGTCCTGCAAGCCCCAATCGTCGGGTCGTTCGTCTGCACAGCGCAAGAGCAGCTGATGCGCGTCGATATAGGCCCGCCACCGGAGGTCAGAGGCCTCCTTGTGCGGATCCGCCCACCGAATCTGGCTGATGGCGAAGCGATGTGCCACCACCGGGTCCCACCCGTCGTCGAGTTGCGCCCGGCGAAACGCCAAGACTTCTTCTCGCAGGCGCAGGGCCTCGTCGCGCTGCCCGAGGCGCAGGAGCGCGATGGAGCGTTCCTCCTTGACGTCAATCGCCGCGACCCGGCCGAGCGAGCCCTCAGCCTCGCAGACCACCTGAAGATTCGCCAAGAAGGCGGCACCGCGATCGGCGGGCCAATGATGGCTCAGACCGCGTACCGCACTGCCCATGCGCGCCAACGCGCTTTGCGTCGCGTGACGCGCCGCCAGCGTCGCGATCGTGGCCCCGGCGAGGACCAGCAGCGTCACGGCCGACACGAACCGATGCCGACACACGTAGCACCACAGATGGGCCAGCGGGTTGAAGCGATCCGCGCTGACCACGCCGCGGTCGAGAAAGCGCTGCACGTCCTGCCGCATGGCGAGAGCAGACGCGTAACGCCGTCCAGGCCGCAGCGCGGTCGCCTGCCGCACGATCATGCGAATGGCACGCGGCATGGCAGCGAGGCGAAGTCGATACACCAAGCTGCCGACCTCGGTCCCGACCCGCACACCCCAAATCTGCTGCAGAATGCGGCCGCACGCGAACACATCGGCGCGCGGCGTGACGCCGCGGCCATCTTCGAGCTCCGGCGCGCGAAACCACGCGGTGCCGGCGCGCGCCGTGAGCCGATCCACCCCCCAATCCGTGGACGTCGGCGGCGCTGTCGGCCCACCCGAACCCGCGTCGCCGTGGATCTCCGAGTCCTCGGCAACGTAGGCCACGCCCCAATCGCCCAGATACACGTGGTCGTCCTCGCGCACGAGGATGTTCTGCGGCTTGACGTCGCGGTGCACCACGCCGCGCGCATGCGCGTGGGACAACGCCGCGAGCACTTGGACGAGCAGGCGCGTCGACGCGCGCGCGCTCCGGGTCCCGGCCGCTAGGTCTTCGGCCCAAGCTGGCGCCGACACGTACTGCATCACCAGGAAGGCTTGGTCGGTGCCCGCGCCGGCGAACTCGTAGACCGGGATGATCCCGGGGTGCTCG
Source organism: Planctomycetota bacterium (assembly GCA_039029375.1). GTDB lineage: Bacteria > Planctomycetota > UBA1135 > UBA1135 > UBA2386 > JBCCGH01. Next base: position 45,538 of record JBCCGH010000049.1, on the reverse strand, counting down.
AGGCGCGATTGCACCCAGCCCTCGAAGTTGAACCGCGAGCGCGCCTCGGCGTCGAGCGAGGCGTGAGGTCGCTTGATCGCGACGCGCCGGCCGGTGCGGACGTCGAGAGCGAGATGAACCGTACCCATCCCACCGGCGGCGACCTCGCGCAGCAGTCGATACTCGCGCGACAGGCCGAAGAACGAGGCCGGGTCGTCGGCCGCGCCTCCCTCCTCGACCAGCTCGAAGCGATGCGCCGACAGGAGGCGCTCCAGCTCCTCGCGCGGCAGCTTACGCACCATGGCTCAACACGTCGTGGAGGTACTGGCGAGCCGCGTGCAAGTAGCGGTCGACCGTGCGCGGCGAAACGCCGAGTTCCCGCGCGACCGCGGGCACCGTCAGCCGCTGCATGTAGTGCAGGTCGAGGGCGGCATACCACTGCGGATCCCGGTCGGCGAGCAGCGCCAGCGCCTCGCGCAGGTTGTCGATCATGCCGTTCTCCGGCACGCTGAGGCCGGCCGCCGCCTCCAGCCCTTGCGGCGCGACGCCGCCGCCGCGCTTAGTCGCGCCGCGCCGCCGGGCCCGGTCGATCAGCATGTTGCGGACGATGACCTCGATCTCCGCCGGGGTGAACGTCCAGTTCCGCCCAGCGCCGCGATCGAGCAGGCACACCAACGCGTCGTGCAGCAGGTCGGTGACGCCCGTGTTAACCGCCCGCCGCTCGCGGGCGAGGCGGCGCGCGGCAACGGCGCGAAACTCCGGCTCCAAACCGCCGAGCAGGTGGGCGAGCACCCGGTGGGGCTGGCCGCGGTCTGGCGGCGCGCAGTCGGCGGGAGTCGATTCGGTCATGCGGCGCGGCTCGGGTCCCTCCGATTTGCGCAGCGGCGCCGAGATCGCGCCACGGAATCCCCACAAAAGCCCGCGGCCGGCACCGCACCAGCGGCCCCACGATCGCCGCAAGTGGCTCCGTTGCCGCTACTTTCGCTCGAGCCGCCGCAGCATCAGCATGGCGATCCCGGTGGCGAACAGCACCATCGACGCGACGACGAAGGCGCCGCGCAGGCCGAAGCTCCCGGCGACGACGCTGCCCGTCATGGGCCCCATCGCGATGCCGACGTGAATCCCGCTCTGCACGAGCGCGAACGCGAGAGCCTTGTGCGAGGCCGGGGCGCGGCGCGTTACCGCGGCGTAGGACAACGTGGTGAAACCCGCCATGAACGGCGCCGCGATGGCTCGCAGCACCAGATACATCAGGATCCCGGTCACGCAGCTCATCGACAACAGGAGGACCGCCAACGACAGCACGCTGACCGCGAGGCAGCGCAGCGGCCCGAACCGATCGGCCAGGCGACCCCAGGCCGCCGTCGTGGCAATCTGCGCCACCGCCAGCAAAGTGAACGGCAACGCCACCGAACGCTCCAACGCCAGCTCCGGGTCCCCCGGCGCGAGGAGCGGCCAGGCGCCGAGCTCGCGCACCCACAGCGCCGTGAACAGCTCGACCATGTGCTGGCCGAGGCGCATGGCGCAGATCAGACAGACCATGGCCAACAGCGGGCGGCTGGCCAAGACGTCGCGGACCCCGGGCCCCGCCGCCGCCTTGCCCGCGGCGTCTCGCGGGCGGGGCTCTTGGCCACGCACCGCGACAAAACTGACGATGAGCGCGGCCGCCGCAGCGGCCGCACCACCGACCCAAAAGACCTGGCGGCGGTCAAACCGGCCGGTGATCTCGGCGCCGAGCATCGGCCCCAGCGCCGTCCCCAGTGCTAGCGCCAAGGCGAGCTGGCCGATCACGCGGCCATGTCGGTCGGGCGGGGCATCGCCGATAACCAACGCCATCGACGGGGCGATGTGCCCGGCGAAGACGCCCTGCATCAGTCGAAGAACCGTCATCATCGTCGGATCTTCGGCGAGCGGCATCAGGGCCAGCGACACGGCCACGCCGAGCTGAGCGCGCACCACCATGGCCTTGCGGCTGAGCCGATCGCCCAGCGCCCCCCAAAACGGGCCGCACACCGACGCCGCAATCGGCCCGGCGCCGAACACGATGGCGGTCCACCGTTGGATGGCCGCCGGGTCCGTGATGCCGAACCGCTCCTCGATGTAGAGGGGCAGGGTGGGGATGACCGCAGTCAGCCCCAGCGAGGTCGCGAACAACCCCGGCCACACTGCGATGAAGTTGCGTCGCCACCGCTCCAAAAGGCGATATCCAAAAAAGAGCGCCAATTTGGCGCCGGCGACTTTCCTCTGCAACATGGGAGGCTCCCAGACCTCGCTTCGTTGCGCTGGGTCGCCCGATGTTCAGCCATGCTTCACGATCTCCTTCGAATCGTCCGCGTCCCGTCCCGAGCCGCGGTGGCCGCCGGCGTCACGCTCGCCGTCAGCCTGTCCGCCCAGGAACCCTCGGGTCCGATCGCTGCCCCGCTCGCGGCGCAGATCGACGCGCTGGGCGAGCAGTCCAGCTGGGAGCAAGACGCGCGCTTTGAAGGCGACCAGCCTGACAAGTCGGCGCGCGGGGTCTACCCCGTCGGCAACGGCCGGGTTTTTGGCTACCTCGGGCTGGGGAAGCGCGCCAACACCGTCCAAGCCCTGACCGGGCCGCGCTACCAAACCGACGCCGCCGTGGCGCCCAAAGGCCACTTCGGCGAGCTCAGCAGCGAGCTCGTCGCGGCCGGTGCGCCAGTGGAATTGCCGATCCAACGGGTGCGGCGGGTGCGTGGTGCCAACTTCGTCGTGTCGGAAGACGCCGCGCCGGACGGGCTGGCGCTGCGCGTTCTCACGTTCGCCGCCCCGGACGATACACAGCTGACCCAGGTGCTCGAGGTCGTCAACCGCGGCAGCGCGGCGGTGTCGGAGCTCGAGCTGCACGTCGTGGTCGAGGGCCCCGCGACCGGGCGACCGGATGGCCTCGTCAAGCGCTACGCCTCCGAGCGCCGCCCGGCGTTGGCGCTGTTCCGCGCCAGCGGCGCGCGGACCGGGGCGGACCGACTGATCCTCGACGTGGGCACGCTCGCGCCCGGGGCTCGCTGGAATGGCGTGGCCACGATGGCGACCGCCAACGCGCCAGAGGGAGTGCCCCCTGCGGACTGGCAACCCGCGCCGCCCGCGCTCGACCAAGCCGCGGCCGACGCCGAGCGGACGCTGCAATGGTGGCGCAAGCGCCTCGAAGGCACGCTCGGCTTTGACACCGACCACCGCAAGCTGCGCGATCTCGTCGACGACTGGAAAGTGATGATGGTGGCGCAGCAGTGCGCCGAGTCGGGCGTGGTCGCCTCGATGATCAACCACCGCGGCGCGCGCATCCGGGATGGCAACGGGCCGCTGCTGTTCTTCCTGCGCATGGGGATGTGGGACGACGCGAAGGCGTGGCTCCAGTTCGTGTTCTCGGCGACGCAGCGCCTCGAGGACATACCGGCTCGAATCGACCTCGATCTCGACCGGTCGCCAGCGTCCTTGGCGCCGACCGATTGGTCCAAGGTCACCGTGCCCGCGGCAGAGACCCCGTCGTGGGTCATCCTCCAGCACTATTGGTACTGGCGGGCCACGCGGGACACGACGCTGATCCGCGCGCATTGGCCGCTCCTGGACACGTGCCTCAAGCGCCAACAGCGCACCCAGGAGATCCTCATGCCGTTCGCCGGCGACGAACCCTACATGCACGGCGCGCTGTACTCGCTCTTCCCCGAGCGCGTCGCCGACGGCAGCGGGTTCATCGCCGAGGCGGGGGACCAAGACCGCGCTGCCTGGTCGCTGCCGAGCTCGGTGCTGTTCTTGCTGTGCGTGCAGGCCGTCGGCGACTTGGTCGATGCTCTGGACCGCGAGGCGAACCCTGAGGATTGGGCGGGAGGCGAGTCGCCAAACCCGCCAGGCCGCCGCTACACGGAGCGGGCGTTCCGGCTGATGGCGGACCTGGAGAAGCGGTTTTGGCTCGAGGACGAGAAGCACTTCGCGCCGGCACGCTCCCCCGTCACCGATGAACCACACCATCTCGTGGTCGGCAACGCCAACCTCATGCCGCTGTGGGCCGGCTGGACTTACCCCACGGGCGAGAAGAGCCGCGACAACCTGCGCAACACGCTGGCGCGGCTCTGGCGCCGCGGCCACCGGATCGGCACAACGCCGACGGTGGGCTACGCCACCGGCGACTTGCAGGGCATGCTGCTCGTAGGGATGGCGGAGCGTGACGCCCGCCAACGGCTCGACTGCATGGACGAGCTGCTGCGCATGGCCGAGCCGGCTGGCGAATGGGGCGAGCTCTACGACCCCCGCGGCCGCCCCGTCGCCGGCGCGGACGCCGAGTGGCCCAACCGGTGCCGTCCCGCCGAGAGCGGCACCAACGTCGACGCCATCCTGTTCGCGCTGTGCGGCGTGCGCTACGCCGCGATCGCCAACTGGGACGACGACGACATTAGACTCAAGCTGCGCATCCCGCACGGCGGCCGGTTCGTGACGTGGAAGAACTTGCGCAAGGACCAGCGCGAGCTGCACGTGTTCGCCGAGCACACCATGCGGCGCCTCGACGACGACGAACGCGAAACCAACGAGAGGCAACCACCAGCGAAACGTCGCGATCCCAACGTCGCACACAAACGCTTCGACTTCCGCGTCGAGCTGGTGTCGGAGGACCCGCCCAAGGGCTACTGGGACTTGGCGGTCAACGCCGCCAACACCATGTTTCCTCGCTATCTCTGGAGCGAACGCAAGGTCTGCGCGGAGTCCGCTTTCTGGAGTGAGGATCGGCAGATCTTCTTCCCGCCCAGTGGCGCCGAGGCGGCGCCCGTGTCGAGTCGGGCGCCGAGCGCCGCCGGCGACGACGCGTCGCTGCTGGTGCTCACCGCTCGCAGCGAGGGTGCGCGCATCGCCGGAGCCGGCAACGACGGCGTCACTGTGATCGACACCGGCCTTCCTTGGTCCGCGGCTCAGCTGGCAGCCGCCCTGCTCGACGGCGGCCAGCCGACCCACCCGACACTGATGCTGGACTTGGGCTACGACCAGCCCGGGACCGCGACGTTCAAGACGCCCAGCTTCTGGAGTCAGGCACCGTGGCGCGATGCGCTCGAGCAATACCGCCAAGCCGGGGGCGTCGTGCTGACCGCCAGCTATCTCACGTCGTGGGAGGTGCAGGGCGCGTCGGGCTGGACGCCGGCGACGACGGCGGACAACGCCGCCCTGACGCTCGACACACAGGCTGGCCCCACCGAAGTGCGCGCGAGCTTCACGGCGCCGAACGCCGGTGAGGTCGTGCTGCGACTGGGCTCGGGCTGCGGCTTCTCGGCCCGGTTGAACGGCGAGGAGGTCTTTGCTCGGGCGGGCTCACGCGCCGCGATCCCCGACGCAGACCAGGCACTCGTGCAGGTCCGAGAAGGCACCAACGTGCTCGAAGTGCGCCTGCTGGACGACGGCTCGCCGCAGCTGTGGGCCCGCGTCACCGATCGTCGCGGTCTGCCCCTGGCGCGCTGAGCGAGTCGTCGAAGCGCAGCACCATCAGCAGGCTGTCGGCGCCGGCCATCGGCCCGTCGTCTTTCAGCTCCTTGACCTTCGCCAGCGCTCGCAGCTTGAGGCCGAGCTGCTGGCCCGGCGGGGTCCGCAGAAGGTCGACGCGACCGCCTTCACGCCGCGCCACGCGCGCAAGCTGCGCGAGGTACTCTACGCGGGGTTCGTCGCCGGCGAGCACGTTGAACACCCGATCGTCGGGCTGCAGCACGAACACGCGCTCGCCCGGGGCCGCCGGGCGCGCGCCGTCGGCCGCCTGCAGCGCGTCACCGAGCTGTCGCACCGGCAGCTCGGCCAACACGACCTTGTCCCCCAGCGGCGCGAGATAGCCGCGCGGGGCCTCGGCGTCCTGCTCCTGAGCCTTCTGAGCCGGCGCATCCCGATCGAACCGATCTCTATCGATGTCGGTCGCCGCGAACGCCATCTTGGCGCGCGCTGCCGGGGGCAGTGTGACCAGGACCACCGGCGAGCCAACGTCGACCTCGAGCGGCGCCGCGTCGGCGAGCTTGTTGCGCGCGGCCCCAACCCCGAACCGGTCATCGGCCCCGTCGGGCGAGGCATCGTCAGGACGCGACTCGCTTGGACGAGCGCCATCTTGGCGGCGGGGGTCGACGCCGCGCTCGACCTCGCGCCGAGCGTCGGGTTCCGGAGCCGCCGTCGTGGCTCGGGGGGCGTCCTGCACTGGCGTCTCGGCGCGCTCGGCGGTGGGGTCGGCCGCGGGCTCGGCTCCCTTCATGGTGGGGCTGAGGCTCTCGGGGCTGGGACTCTCGGGGCTGGGGCTCTCGGGGCTGGGACTCTCGGGGCTGGGACTCTCGGGGCTGGGAGTGGCCAGGCTTGGAGTCGCCGGCGGCGCCTTGCCCTGCTTCTTGGGGGTTTCCACCTCGAGAGGCGGCAGAGTCCGCGACAACAGCTCCCGCGCCGCGTTCGAGCCGGCTCCGGCGCCTTCTTCCTCGGCGGGCTCTTCCGTCGCGAGCGGCGCACCGACGCGCGGGTCTGCAAACCGGCGCGGCGCGGGGTCCTCTTCCGCCGCGACGCCTTCCGCCGAACGCAGCTCCCCCTTGAGCTCGACGTCTTCCGCGGACCGCTCGCGGCCGGCGCGGCGCCGACCGCGATCGCCGGCCGCCGGCGACGCCGACTCCGTCCCCGTGGGCGCCGCGCCCACTGGAGTCCGCCACGCGGCGCGAAGCTCCTCTTCGTCGACCGCCTCCGGGCTGGGCGCAGCTTCGATGGGCGCAGCTTCGCTGAACTCCTGTTCGCGGGGCGCCTGCTTCGGTTCCGCCCCTGGCGCGCTGGAGGGGGCCTGCAAGATCGCGGCACCGGACGCTTCGGGCGCCGCCGCGAGCTCGCCGAGGTCGAGCTCGTCGAGGCTGACTTCGTCGACCGGGTCGAAGCTGTAGTTGGCGCGGCGCGATTCGAGCGCCTCGCCGTCGCGCAACTCTGCCGACGGTTGCATCGCGGGCCGCCCCGCGCGTTGGGCCACGGAGGTGGCCGTCGGCCCCGCCGCCGTCCAGGGCAAGACCCCAAGCACCGCCAGCATCGCCGCAGCTGCCGCCGCGACCCCGCCCCCAACCAACCACAGCCGCCATGGCCCCCCGCGGCCACCCGACTCAATCGCGTCCATGACGCCATCGGCGAACCCGGGGGGCGCGTGCTCTAGCGCCGACGTCGCACGCACCGTCGCCGCGGTCTCCCGGTAGCGGCGCAGCTGCTCCTCGAGCTCGGGGTTGCGCGACAGGTCGCGCTGCAGCCGATCCTCCTCCTCAGGGGACAGGCGCCCGTCGAGCCAGTCGGCAAAACGCTCTTCACTGCCAGGGGCGTGCATGGTCGATTCAGGGCCGCCGTCCACCCATCGGCGCACGGCGGGCCGGCCTAGACCCAGCGGGCGACGGCAGGTTCCTGCCAAGTCCGCGGGCCGGGTCGGTCGGGCTGCTGGGTTCGCCGCGCATCATCCGTGGCATCCGGGGTTCGCGATCCGCCGCGCCGGCCCGGAGGGTCCCCCAACGATACCGCAGCGGGGCCGCCCACACACGGCGCAGCCGTGCTCACGTGCCCGAAGTCGGGGTCGACACGGCGCCGGCCCGATCGAGCGCGTGATTGAGCGAGCCAGAGCGAAAACCCTGGAGATCGAGGGTCACAAAGCTCCAACCGCAGGCGCGGATCCCGCGCACGATCGCGTCGCGGTCCGCCCCGGCGGCGCGGGCCAGGTCCTCGGGCTCGAGCTCCAGCCGGGCCACGTCGCCGTGGTGGCGGACCCGCAGCTGCCGGTAGCCAAGGCCGCGCAGCACCTCCTCGGCCGCCTCGACGCGTGCCAGCAGGCTCTGGTCAATCGACGTGCCATAGGGGACGCGCGACGCGAGGCAGGCGAGCGCCGGCTTGTCCGCCGTCGGCAGCCCGGCCGCGGCGCTGTAGCGACGCACGTCCGCCTTGCCGAGCCCGACTTCGGCGAGCGGCCCCAGGACGCCGTGCTCCTGGGCCGCCCGGGCGCCCGGCCGGTGGTCGCCGAGGTCGTCGACGATCGCGCCGTAGAGCACCGGCCAGCGGCCGTTCTCCAGCTCGCGCAGGCGCCCGGCGATGGCGGCGAAGAGCTCGGTCTTGCAGAAGTAGCACCGGTCGCTGCCATTGCGGCGATAGCCCTCGCGGCCGAGCTCATCGGTCGTCAGCACCAGGTGCCGCGCGCCAAGCTGCGTGGCCAGGGCCTTGGCCTCGGCCAGCTCGCGCCGCGGCAGCGACGGGGAGTCGGCCGTCACGGCGAGCACGCGGTCGCCCAGCGCGGCGATGCAGGCGTGCAGCAACGCCGTCGAGTCCACGCCACCGGAGAACGCCACGACGGCCCCCGGCAAACCTTCAAGACGCGCCCGGAGCGCGGCGACTCGGCTGTCGTAGGTCGCGACCACGGGCGCAGTGTAGATGCGCGGGGCGCGGGCGCACGGCCACCGTTGCCTCGGGCCCGCCGGCGCGGGCCGACGCCGGCGCTACCGCCGCCCCAATCGTAGTCGGCTGCGGGTCGGGGTCGATTCGGCCTGCCGGGCGGCTGGGCGTGGCGGCGCGCTGCGGCGATCGCCCGTCGAGCGACTGCCGATGCCACTGGCGCCGTTGCCGGCACCGTTGCCCGCCGCGGCGCCGGCGCCGCCGAGGCGCTCCAGCGTCCGGCGCACCTCGTCGGGCCGGTTGGCCTTGGCGATGGCCTGGTCCGCCGACACCACGCCCTGCTGCGCCAGCTCGATCAGCTCGTTCTCGAGCGAGCACATCCCGTGCGCCTTGCCGGTCTGCAAGAGATTGAGCATCTGCGACGTCTTGCCCTCGCGGATCAGCGAGCGCACGCCGTCCGTGGCCACGAGCACTTCGCGCGCCGCGACGCGGCCGCCGCCGTTCTTCGCGAGCAAGACCTGGGAGATGACGCCCTGCAGCGTCGAGGACAGTTGCACGCGCACCTGCTGCTGCGCGTCGGTCGGAAACACATCGATGATGCGATCGACCGTGGAGATCGCGCTCGTCGTGTGCAGCGTGCCAAACACGAGGTGACCGGTCTCCGCCGCGGTGATGGCCATCGAGATCGTCTCGAGGTCGCGCATCTCGCCGATCAAGATCACGTCTGGGTCCTGACGCAAAGCGCGACGCAGCGCTTCCTGAAACGACGCGCAGTCTTGGCCGATCTGCCGCTGCGTGACGTAGCACTGCTTGTCGGGATGCACGAACTCCAAGGGGTCCTCCATGGTGAGGATGTGGCCCTTGTGGGTCTCGTTGACGTAATCGATCATCGCCGCGAGCGTGGTCGACTTGCCGCTGCCCGTCGGCCCGGTCACCAACACCAGCCCACGCGGCTTCCCGGCGAGATCGAGGCTGATCTTTGGCAAGCCGAGCTGGTCGGCCGTCGGGATGCGGTCGGGAATCTGGCGCATGACGATGCCGACCGAGCCGCGCTGCTGCAGCGTATTCACGCGGAAGCGGGCCAGGTCGGTCACCGCGTGCGAGAAGTCGAGATCGTGGTGCTGCTCAAACCGCTCGTGCTGATCGTCGGTCATGAGCTGTCGGGCCAGCGCGGCGGTGTCGTCGGGTACGAGGACCCCATACTTCAGCTGCGGCTGAACTTCGCCATCGATGCGAAAGCCCGGCGCCGAGCCCGCCTTGATGATCATGTCCGACGCGCCCTTGGCGACCATGTCCTGCAACAGGTCCTGAATCTGCGGAGCCATTCTCAATTCCCCCTTCCGAACGCCCTGCTGCAGACGATCGAGCATCGGGTGTGCCGCGCCGATCGCTTGATGCGCCGATCCCGACGCGTATCAGCTTGAGGCAGATCGCCTGACCGAGCCGTGCGCGCTCCATCCCACCGCCGCGTTAGTGGTGTGATTCAGGCAGATGGGGCCTTATCCGCGGGACATTGGCGCCGGTCGCAAGGCGGGTCGCCGCAGGCATATTGGTGGATACGGCGAGGACGACCCAACGCTGCGAGCGGCGCTGAGGGCCGTGGATAGGGCCCCAGATTCCTGAATCACACCACTAGGATGGTCGCGTGGCTCGCTTTGTTCGCATGCTCGCTCCGCTCGCTGCGCTCGTCGCCGCGTCGGTCGCCCACGGCCAGGATCCAGCGCTCGAACACCCGCACCGGCGGCCGGCCCCGGACCCCGACCCGTTCGACCGCGGCCTCGACCGGCTCGAGCAGGGCTTCCACTGGGAGGCACGCCGCTACTTTCGCGAGTTGGTCACCCTCGATCCCCAGATGCCGCTCGGCCACCTCGGCCTGGCGCTGGCCTCTCGTGAGGCGCCACGGCTCGCCGCGAAACACGCCTACTTCTCGTTCTACCGGCGAGAGCGAGCGACGCCGCCCCTGCGCACGGCGATCGAGGCCTACGCGCGCTACTTCGGTGCCGAGGCCCGGCCCGACGACGCCGATCCACGCCACGACGTTGCACCGTCCACGCCCGCGCATCGCGCGCTCATCGCCGCGCTCGAGCGGATGCCGGCAGAACCCAAGCACCGCCGCGAGCGCGCGCTGGTCCGCCGACTGACCGCTCTCGAGCGCGACCGCAAGCGGGGCCCGGCGCCGCTGACTGGAGAAGCCGCGGTGCGCGCGGCCAACGCCGGATTCGATTTCAGCATCCGCGAGGGCGCCATGCCCTTTGTGGTCCCCGGTTTAAGCCAGACACTGCGGGATGCCTACCAGCACCTGGGCGCTGACGCCGACGGCGAGAACGCGCTCGCCCTCTTGCCGCGTCATCCACGCTTTCCGGCGGACCGAGGCGCCGTCGCGAATCTGGCAGGCGACCGCGACGTTCAGATGCGCTCCAAGGACTCCCTGGTCAGCGAGCGCTGGCTGGGACCACGCGCGACGCCGTTCGACCTCCCGCGCGGCTTGGGCGGGCGCCGGGCGTTCAAACCGGGCCGCGCCCTACCAACGTTGGTCGTGTTCTTCCTCGGTTTTGGGTGTGTTCATTGCGTTGCGCAGCTCGGCGAGCTCGACCCCAAGGCCTACGCCTTCCGCGCCGCGGGCATCAACGTGATCACGATCGGCACCGATGACGCGAACAACGTCAAGGCCGCGCACCAGGCCGCGCTCGAGAACGGGATTGACCCGCTGCACTTCGACGTTTTGTGCGATCCAGCGGGCGACGTGTTTCGACAGTGGGGCGCGTGGGACCAATTCGACGATGAGGCGCTCCACGCCACCTTCCTCGTCGACGGCAACGGTCACATCCTGTGGCAGGACATCAGCACTCTGCCGTTCCTCGACACCGACTTCCTGCTCGAGGAGTGCACGCGACTCCTGGCCGCGCATCGGGCCGAGTGACCGCCGATCACGGCGCCTCGGCGCGCCGATAGGCAATCCCGCCGGCTTGCAGGCCCACGTCGACGGCCGCCACCTTCTCCAGCCGCTCGAGATCCACGATATCCAGCGCCCCCGGCTCCGCGCCCTTGCCCTCCGCGGTCACGAACGCATACCGACTATCCGGGCTGATCACGACCCCGTGCGTCACCCCGCGCGTTGACGGCAGCCGCGCCAGCTCCTCATACGTCTCGAGATCCCAAATCCCGATGGCGCCGTCCCCCTTGTAGGTCACGACCATGCGCCGACCGTCCGGGCTGACCTCGAGGTTGTACGGCCCCTTCCCGGTCGATAGCCGCCGCGTGACCACCCACCGATCCAAGTCCACCACCGCGACCGTGGCCTTGGCGTTCAGCGCGCAGTACGCCTCACGCCGCGTCGGATGCGGCTGCACCCACGTCGGCTTTGCCTCGGACTCGTGCCCTTCCGGCGGCTCGACATCGAGCTGCAAATCGCGCACCACCTCAAACGTGCTCGCGTCGATTTCAAACAGGTGCCCCGACATCATCGCGCACGAGTAGTGATGCTGCCCGTCCGCCGACAGGCGCGAGCCATGCGGCATGGGCCCGGTCGGGGTGCGGCCGACCTCCACCATTGCCTCGGGATCGACGATCGACACGGTGCTCGGCAGCATGCGGCCGTGCAGGTTGAAGTTGACGCAATACAACAACCCAGTCACCGGTGAGATCTGCATCGTCGCCGGGAACATCCCCAGCTCACACTCCGCGACCAGCTCGTCGTCGTCGACGCGGTATTTGTAGAGCAAGCCAAACGGCTTGCCGTGCGCGATCGACACGAACCAATGCGCGCCGTCAAGACTCACCGTGAGACCGTGCGGCCCCTCGACCTCGGTCGGCTGGTAGCCGACCTGGATGACGCGCTCGACCACGGCCTCGCGACCGTCGAAGCCAACCCGATAGACTTCGTCCGACGACTCACAGGCGACGTACACCTGGTGTCGGACACCAGCGTCCGCCGCCGGCTGGGCCGCCGCCGGCTGGGCCGATAGGGCCGCGGTGCTGACCGCGCCGAGCGTCACTCCCAACAACAGCGTGCGCATCAGCCGCGCCGCCGCCGTCGGCCCTCGACGAGCTTCACGGCCCACAGACCCGAGTTCCAGTCAGAGAAGAAGATGTGGCCCTTGTACGGCTGCGGCCCCCAGACCATCGGCGCGTTCGGCACGACGCCCTTGGGATGCGTGGGCAAGAACCAGGCGATCTCGCGGCCCTGGCGGTAGAGGTCGCCCATCAGGTCACCGGAGATGTCGACGACCCGCACGCCGCCGTTGTAGTAGGCCACGTAGAGCGTGGTGCCCTCGATCCACAGGTTGTGCGTGCCCGCTTCCGGCACTTCGTAGCGAGCGACCTCGCTCGGGTTCTGCAGGTCGCTGAAGTCGACGAAGTGAACCCAACCACGCGGATAGGTCGGGTCGTTGCGCACGTTGAGGCCATAGGGAAACGCCTCATCGCCCGCCAACACGTAGAACTTGCCAGTGTCGGGGCTGTTGAACGGGAACGCCGCGTGGTTCCAACCGCTCGGGTAGGCGTAGTTGCCAAATTCGACCGGATTCGACGGCGAGCCGCCGGCAATGCCGTTCCCCACGTCCACCAACCGCAGGCCATAGCGCCAGTTCGACGAATAGGCGATTCCGTCCTCGACCCACACGTCGTGGATCGACGCGCCCGGCTCAAACAGCTGGAACGAGCCCACCTTGGTCGGCGCCTTCGGCTGGCGGACGTCGATCACGTCGTAGCGACGCCCGGCGCTGAGCGCGTAGACGTAGCCTTTGTCGATGAACAGGTTGTGCACGCCACCGGTCAGCTCGTCGGTGAATTCCGCCAGCACACTGGGCTTGCGCGGGTCCTCGACGTCGATGAGCACGATGCCGTTCTTGCGATTCGACGCACCCTCACGGCTGAGCACGCAGAGCCGACCGTCTTCGCTGACCTTCACGTCGTTGACCGTGCGAGCATCGACCTTCACGGCGGCGATCCGCTCGATGCGCGATGGGTCGGTGACGTCCCAAAACAGCGCCTCGCCGTCCGCGCCCCAAGTGCCGGTCACGCAGTAGTCGCGGCCGTCGACGCCCTCCCACACCCAGAGGTCGGAGGTGTGCACGTCGAGCACCGGGCCGTGCCCGACCTTGACGAGGCGCTGCGGCTCGGGAAAGCGCTCGGTGCAGCGGACCGTCCGCCGCGCGACCGCGGCCCCGCAGGTGGCGATCACCGTGTAGAGCCCCGGCTTCTCCCCGACAAAGCGCCCGTCCTGCTCGATCTGCCCGGTGGCCGCGTTGCCCAGCGTGTCGTCGGGCTGCGCCACAAACGTGTAGAGCACGGGCACGCCTTTGACCTCGGCGCCGCTGCCGTCAAACGTGCGGGCGTCGAAACGCACGACGTCGCCGGTGCGCACGACCTCGGCAGCGGTGTCGAGCGTCAGGCGAGCAACCGGGTTGGGCACGACTTCGAGCCGGTGGTCCTGCGACAGCCCGCCGCCGCGCGCACGAATCACGACCTGCCCCGGCGTGAGACCGGTCACGTGTCCAAACGGATCGAGCGCGGCCACGGCGGGATCGCTGCTGCGAAGCTCGACCTCGAGGTCGGTCCGCTCGACGTCGTTCTTGTCGAGCACCGCACCGACCAAGCGGACGGACGTGCCGACGAACAGCTTCGCCGGGGCGCCGTCGAGCGCGATCTTGGCCGGCTCGGGCTGCGGCACGATGATCTCCACGGTCGCCTGCGGCCCGCGCTCGCCCGCGATCATCGAGCGCGCCACCACTTCAAACGTGCCCGGCTTCACGGCCATCACCTCGCCGTCCCGCCCCACCCGCACCGAGCGCCGGGCGCGCGAGAAGAAGAAGACGTCGCCCTCGACCGGCCGGCCACCGATGTCGAGGATCTCGGCGCTCAGCTGCGCTTTTTGCCCGACCGGGAGGGTGAGAGAGGGTGGCTCCACCCGCAGCTGGTGCTCGGCATCCCCATCGGGGGCCGGAGCGTCCTGCGCGGCGCCGAGGCTGCACAGCAGTGCTGAGCCGCAGAACACAAGCTGGCGGCGGAAAATCGCAATCACGGGGACTCCTGGTGGTTGGGGGCGAACGGCGATGCAGTGTATGGATTCGGCGACCGCGAAGAACGGGAGCTCTGCCCGAAGCTGGAGCCGCTGCGCCGACGAAGAGCCGATCAAGGAACCGATGTCGAACCATCACCCCCGCCCGTCGCCTGGTCCCCAGCTCCCGCGACTGAGCCTCAGCCTGGCGCTGCTCGGGCTCGCCGCCTGTTCGCAAACCGAAGCCCCACCCGAGAACCGCGACCGCCCGTGGCAGCCGCCTAGCCGTCGCGCCGCGGGCGACCTGGTTTGGGGGCAGTGGCGCGGTGCCGCCCGCGACGGCCACGCCCCCGACCGCGATCTCGCGGCGGCGTGGCCCGCGGCCGGACCAAAGCTCGCCTGGAAGGCCACCGGCCTCGGGCCCGGGTTCGCCTCAGTGGCCTTCGCCGGCAACCGCGCCTTCACCATGGGCGACACCGGCGGCGCTGCCCGGCTCTACGCGCTCGACCTCGCCGATGGTGCGGTCGTGTGGCACGCGCGCGTCGGCGCGGCGGGCGGCAACCGCAACCCGGGGCCCCGCTCGACGCCGGCCACTGACGGCGAGCTCGTCTTTGGCCTCGGTCACGACGGTGAGCTCGTGTGCGTGGCCGCCGCGGACGGCGCCGAGCGCTGGCGCTGCAACCTCGTCGACGACTACAGCGGCCGCATGATGTCCCAGTGGGACTTCTCCGAGTCGCCGCTGCTGGACGGCGACCTTCTCGTGTGCTGCCCGGGCGGTAGCGACGGGACGGTCCTGGCCCTGCGCAAGACGACCGGCGAAGTGGCGTGGCGCTGCACCGAGCTCACCGACGCCGCGTCGTACGCGTCGGTCATCGTCGCCGAGATCGGCGGCGTGCGGCAGTATCTCGTACTCACCGGTCAGACCGTCGCCGGCGTCGACGCGGCCAACGGGGCGCTGCTGTGGCGCGCGGGCTTTCCCGGTCAGACCGCCGTGTGCGCGACGCCCGTCTACGAAGATGGCTGGCTCTTCGTTACCGCGGGCTATGGCGTGGGCTGCGCCGCGTATCGAATCACCGCGAACGACGGCACGTTCGCGGTGGAGCAAGCCTACGCGGGCAAGCAGTTGCAGAACCATCACGGCGGCGTGGTGCTCGTGGACGGCCACGTCTACGGCGTCGGTCGACGCAACCTGAAGTGCCTCGAGCTGCGCACCGGTAAGGTGCTCTGGGAAGAGAAGAGCGTCGGCAAGGGCTCGGTCTGCTACGCCGACGGTCACCTCGTCGTGCGTAGCGAGCGCGGGCCGCTGGCCTGGGTCGCGGCCCAGCCGACCGGCTACGCCGAGCACGGACGATTCGACCAGCCGGACCGCAGCGAGGAGCCGAGCTGGGCGTATCCGGCCGTGCACGAGGGGCGGCTGTACGTGCGCGACGGCGCCGTGCTGCTGGCGTACGAGCTGCGGTAGCGAGCCGGACCGAGAAAGATCCTGCGCGAGCGCGAAGCGTTTCGGCGCCCTGCGGGATCTGATCCCATGAAGTGACCCAACGCTCCTGGACCTGCCCCGACGTTCTGCGCGCCGAATCCGCGGCGCTGCGCGCGTTGGCGCAAGCGCTGCTCCAGGATTGGCACGACGCTGAGGACGCGGCGCAGAACGCCTGGCTCGCGGCGCAGCGATCCCCACCGAGGGACGCAACGCGCCTCGGCCCATGGCTGCACCGGGCGGCGCGCAACTTCGCGCTGCGCCGGCGCCGGAATCGCGGGGCGATCGAGCGGCGTGAGCGCACCGCGGCGCGACCCGAGGCCGTCCCGAGCGCCGCCGAGGCGGTGGCGCGCGTCGAGATCCACCAGCGCGTCGTGCGGGCCGTGCTGGCGCTCGACGAACCGTATCGCGCGACGATCACTCTGCGCTATTGGGAAGGCCTGCCCCCGCGGCACATCGCACAGCGGACCGGTGTTCCCGTCGCCACGGTCCGCACGCGGCTGCGGCGCGGCCTGCAGACACTCCGGCGGGAGCTCGACGCGACCGGAAGTGGCCGCGAGGCCTGGACAGGCCTGCTCGGCGCCTGGCTACACGAAGGCAGCGGTGGCGCCACGGCCGCGGCCAGTGCGGCATTCATCACCGGAGGCGTTATGACGATGGTCTTCAAAGTCACGATGGCCGCGGCCGCAGGCGTGGTCATCGCGTTCGCTTGGATGTGGACGCGGCCCGAGCCGCTGGCGGCGCCTACGCACTCGGCCCCTCCGGTGGCGACCGCCATGACCGCCGACCCGCCGGGCCAGGCTCAGCCATCGACGGCCACGGCAGTGCCGCGCGTCGAGGTCGCGGCCGCCTCGGGCCAACGGGCAGGCCACATTGTCACGGGCCGAGTCATGTCGGAATGGACCGGTCGCCCGGTCGTCGGCGCACGCGTTCAGCTCCAGGGCTCTTATGGCGAGGGCGGACACCGGCCAACAGCGACGCACACCGACGTCACGGGCCGGTTTAGCGTGGAGGTCCAAGAGATCCGGCGCGGCAATCACGGCACGGACTACGAGATCCGCGCCAAGGATCACGCGGCGCTGCTCGGGGACGTGAGCAAACGCACGCGATCCGGCGTCGAGCCCCCGCCGCTCGACCTTGGCGATCTCGTCGTCCAACGCGGCACAGCCATCACGGGCCGCGTGGTCACTGCGGCGGGGCAGCCGGTGGCGGGCGCGCGCCTCTGGTGGCTGCACGAGCGGCACCGCGGATACGGCCGACTCTACCTCGACGCGCTCTGCGAGGGCACGACCTCGGCCCGCGATGGCCGCTTTGCCCTGGACGACCGCCTGCCGGCCACCGGCGTGCGCGGCCACCTGTTGCTGGCGGCGAGCGAGGTTGCCATGGGCTGGGTGCGCGTGCGTCCACCGCGCGGGCGGGACCAACGCGAGGTCGAGATCGAGCTGGGCCCCACCGCGAGCCTGACGATTCACGTGCAAGACCCGGAGGGCGCGCATGTCGCCGGGGCGATCGTCACCGCGCAACCGCTCTTCGCTCCGTTCGTCCAACCGCACTTCCGCGAAGAGACCTTCTTCCCCGCGCAGGTCCTGGGGTCGGCGCCGCTGGCGGCGCGCTTCCGCGTCGCCGCCGACGCGGAGGGGGTCGCGCGCCTGCCGCACATCGCACTGCCGGCGGACCCGTCGCCAGTGACGCATCCGAACGGCCGCAGTGTCCTCATCGCCGCCCGGTTGGCGGGCCACCCCATCGCGAAGCAACGGCTGCGCCTGCAGCCCGGCGAGCAGCGCACGACGACTCTCGTTCTGCATCCGCTGCAAAGCCTAGAACTCACCGGCACGGTCTGCGACGAGGAAGGCCGACCGCTGGAGGGCGCGAGCGTCGGGAGCGGCAGCGCGAGCGCGGCAACGGGCGCGGACGGGCGCTTCACCTTGGCAATCACCGCGCCCGTCAACGGTCGCCTGCACTGCTCGGCCAAGGCCAAGGGCCGCGTGAGCGCGTATCAGCGGCTCGCGGTGGAGCCGGGCGCGGAACTGGTCCGCACGAAGTTCGAGCTGCCACTCGCGGCACCGGTCGCCGGCCGAGTGGTCGACCAACACGGCGCCCCAGTGCCGGGTGCCTTTGTCACCTTGCGACGCGGCCGTGCGGCGCCCAACTTGGGATCAGAGCGCACCGATGAAGGGGGCCGTTTCGAGTTCGTCAACGCTACCACGGGCCCGTGGGATCTCGAGGTGTCCAGCATCTCCGACTTGGCGGCGTTCGAGATGCCGGAGCCGACATCTGTACGGGGCGGTCAACGCGACCTCGAGATCGTGTTGCGCCGGCATCCACCCGGTCGGACGCGCCTCGTGCTCGACCTGGTCGAACGCGCGACCGGGCAGCCACTCGATGCCGTCGAGAGCCGGCTGCACCCGGCTCGGCCGATGCGGGCCCGGTTCTGGACGCCGCCACTGGAGCGGGCCCACGGCCAACTCCACGCGGACGGTGTGCGGCCGGGCGACTGGCTCGTCGACCTCAAGCTCGCCGACGGGCGCCGCGTGCGCCGCCAGGTTTCGATTCGTGCCGGCGACCCAGAGGTCAGGCTGCGCGTCGAAGTCGGCCAACCGGGGGTTGTGCTCGGTCGGGTGCACTTCGAGGGAGTGGCACCGGAGCAACAGCCTGAGACCCTCCATCTCCATGTGTTCCCGAACCCTGACGGGCGATGGATGCTGTCGCCGGGCGTCCGCGCTCCCCATGCCACCGAGGGCTACGCTCGCGTCGAGCGCGATGGGCCGCACACGTTTCGGTTCGAAGACTTCCCCGCGGGCAAGGAGATCTCGATCCGGGTCGGCAACCGGCACGACGTCTTCGGCGAGGCCTGGTGCACGGTGCGCGACGACGGGCCAACCGAAGTCAACCTCCGCCTGCAACCATGGGCCGAGATCACGTTCGAGGCGGCATCCGCGCTCCGGTCTGGCCAGGCCTTCGTTGCCGTTGCCGGTCCGGATGAAGTCTTCCGCGACCGGGTGTGGTTCGACGAGCGGCGGCCCGATCGACTGCCGCACACCGCGCGCGTGGCCGCGGGCGAGGTCCACTGGCGCCTCCGCGTCTTCGCGGATGATGCCTCAACCGGGTCGGCGCCGCTGGTGGAACGCACGGGCAGCCGGCACCTAGCGCCGCGCCAACGCGCCACCATTCACCTCCAGCTGAACCCGTAGCTGGCCAGGGCGTTGCCGCGGCTGTCGGTCGCGCCCGCGGCCAAGATCACTCCGGACGCGTGGCCATGATGATGAATGCGTTCTCGAACGGACGGGCGCCGCGAAGCCTGAGCTGGAAGCCGAGGTTGCCGGCGACGGCGCAGCTCGCCGCGGCACGACCGCCGCCGCAGCCGCCACCGAGGGGGAAGGAGGCGAGTTGCGGACTCCAAGCGTTGACGTCGAAGTCGCGCGGATCTAAATTAGTGCCTAATCAAGTGCCCGATCACCGAGGACAAGCCATTCGAGAGTTGCCGTTCCGCGGCCGGGGTTGGGGCGGCCGACGTCGAGGCGCCGGACGCAAGCCGGCAGGAGCACGAGCGGGCGTCGCGCACCGCCGGCGTGCGCCGGTGGCCTCGCGGTTCCCGGTCCATGTGACGGCTCGCCTGGCCGACGGCTTGCCCTCCCTTCGGCGCCAGCGCGTCTATGGCCTGCTGCGGACCGCCTTCGCCGCGGCGTCCAATGAACGCTTTCGGCTCGTGCACTACTCGGTGCAGTCCAACCACCTGCACCTGCTGGTCGAGGCGCGCGATCGCCAGGCTCTGAGTCGCGGGCTGCAGGGCCTGTTCATTCGGGTGGCACGGAGCGTGAACCGCTTGTGGCAGCGGCGCGGCCGGGTGTTTGCCGATCGGTATCACGACCGCGTTCTGCGGACGCCGAGGGAGGTGCGCAACGCGTTGTCCTATGTGCTCCACAACGCGCGACGCCACGGCTCACCGATCGCCTGGGCCATGGACATCTTTGCGTCGGGCTGGTGGTTCGACGGTTGGAAGGCGCGACCGCGTGACTGGGTGACGGCCAAGACAGAATGCCCCGTCCGGGCACCGCGCACTTGGCTGCTGTCGCGCGGGTGGCGGCGGCACGGCTTGATCCCCCTGGCCGAGCCGCCCTAGCCGGCGCCCAAGCCAGGGCCCCCGGGACGGCGCCACTCGCCGAGCGCTCGGGCACCCAGCGGCTGGCGCGAGACCGGGCGCCGCGCTACCCTGTGGCGCTTCGGCCGCCCCCCGCATTCGCAAGAATCGCGAACCCCGCGCGCCCGCCCACCCAGCCCGCGCGCCACCCGGCCGCTTTGCCGCCTTCCGACGGCCTTGCCATGACTGAATTGCTGCCCGAACCCTCCGCCACCTTCGAGCCGGCCCCCCTGGAGCCGACCGGAGGCACTGAGTCCTCCCGGGACATCGACGCGTCCGCGGACCTCGAGTCCGTCGGCGACATCGAGCTGTCCGCCGAGCTCGAGCCGGCTCCGGTCGCCAAACCAGCGGCGGACGCCGAGCCCGCCGAGGATCTCGAGCCCAGCGCCGACGTGGCGCCCGCCGAGCCCGACGCGCCACCGGCCCCGGCCCAAGAGCAGGGCCCGTTCGACGGAGTGCCAACGCCGATCCGGCTTGCCCTACTGCAGCGCGGCTTCACCGCGCTGACCCCGGTCCAGACCGCCGCCCTGGAGGCCATGGCGAGCGGTCGCGATCTCCAGATCACGTCGCAGACGGGCTCGGGCAAGACCGTCGCGCTCGGCCTGGCCATGGCGCCGACGCTCCTGGACACGCCAAAGGACACGGCACGCCTCGGCCCGCTCGCGCTGGTCATCGCCCCCACCCGTGAGCTCGCCGCTCAGGTGCAGCGGGAACTATCCTGGCTCTACGCCGGGCTGCGCGGGGTCAAGGTCGACAGCGTGACCGGCGGCACCAACGTGGCCCAAGAGCAACGACGGTTGCAGCGGCGGCCGGCGGTCGTCGTCGGCACGCCGGGACGGCTCCTCGACCACCTGCGCAGCGGCGCCCTCGACGCGGGGCAGGTCGCGCAGCTGGTGCTGGACGAAGCCGACCAGATGCTCGACCTAGGGTTTCGCGACGAGCTGGAGGCGATCCTCGCCGAGGTCCCTACGACCCGACGCACCCACTTGGTGTCGGCGACCTTCCCTCGCGAAGTGCGGCAGCTCACCGAGCGCTATCAGCCGGCACCGATGCACATCGAGGGCACCCAGCTGGGCGCGGCGCACGAAGACGTGCAGCACGTGGCGCACCTGGTGCACCCCGGCGACCGCTACGCCGGCCTGGTCAACCTTCTGCTCCTCGCCGAGAGCAGCCGCACGCTGGTGTTTGTCCGCACCCGCGCCGACGCCACCCGGCTCGCCGAGCGCCTCGAAGGCGACGGCTTTGCCGCGGCGCCGCTCAGCGGCGAGCTACAACAGGCACAACGCACGCGCACCCTCAGCGCGTTCCGCAACGGCACGATCAAGACACTGATCGCGACCGACGTGGCAGCGCGCGGCCTCGACATTCCTGACGTCGGCCTCGTGGTCCAGGCGGATCCGCCGCACGACGGCGAGGGACTCATCCACCGGAGTGGTCGCACCGGCCGCGCAGGGCAAAAGGGCGCCAACGTCCTGCTCGTCGTCCGGTTTGCCGAGCGGCGCGTGCGCCGGCGGGCGCACGAAGCCGGCATCGAGCTCGAGTGGCGCGACATCCCCGGCGCCGCGACCGTGCGCAAGCGGCTCCGCAAGAGCCAACGACGCCGACTACACGCGGCGCTCGAGGACGCCGCGCCCAGCGAGTCCCTGCTCGACGACGCCCGCGCGCTACTCGAGGAGCGCGATCCCGCGCAGGTCGTGGCGAGCCTGTTGGGCGAGCTCAAGCCGCGGCTGCCGCGCGCACCGTTCGAAGTCGAGGCGATCGCGCCACGCTCCGAGGGCGGCCACCGCGGGTCGCCACGCGCACGATCGGGCCCAAACCGCGACGCCCCGCGCGGCGGGCCCCGAGGCGCGGCCAAGAGCATCGAGGCAGGCTACGTCCGCTTCTCCCTGAACTGGGGGGCCCGCTCGGGCGCCAACCCGCGCCGCATCCTGGCGGTTGCGTGCCGGCGCGGCAAGATCTCCAGCGGCGACGTCGGCGCGATCCGCGTCACCTATCACGCCGCGACCGTCGAGGTGAAGCGAGAGGCCGCGCGGGCCTTCGAGGCGGCCGCCCGACGGCCCGACCGCCGCGAGCCGTGGTTGCGGATCGAGAAGGCCACCGACCGGTAGTGCCCGCCGCGACCTAACGGCCGGTCCAAGTCACATCAACGACCGCGTCGGCGCGCACGTCGATCCACTCCGGCGTGAACCGAACGTTCGCGGGGAAGGCGCGCAGACAGTAGCGCCCGGGAGCGAGACCCGCGGCCCCCCAGCCACCCGAGTCGTCGGGCACGATGTAGCGCCCGGACAAGCCCGGCCTCGCCAGCCACAGGTGCGTGCCGCTGAAGTTGAAGTTGGAACCCCCGCCCTGGGTTGGAAAGGGCCCCTGCACCTCGCTCAGCTCATCCGCGCCGAGCAAAAAGAACGCGGCGCCTTGTTGACGCCTGGTGCGCAGTGCCTCGGCGTCGGCAAGCTGCAGCCGCAGCTCGTGGCCGCGCTGCAAGGAGACGCGCAATGGCGCTGCTGCGGCCGACGCCGCCACAGCGACGTCGCGCAACCGGCGCGGTACGTAGCCGTCTTCGCTGAAGTCCAGTGCCAGGTCGACCGGCCCCACGGGCAGGGTCACGGCCATCACGCCGCCGGTGCGCCGCTCGCCCTCGGCGTAGTCGTAGGTCTTGGTCCCGCGGGCGCGCCAGGCGAGGCTGTCGTAGCGCGCGCTCACCGCGCCGGAGAGCAGCGCCGCGCCAGTCTGCTCGTCGACGAGCTGCAGGAGCAGCGTGCCGGACTCGGGCAGATCGAAGTCGACCCCCACGCTGCCGGCGGCGACCTCATGACGGCGCCACCGCAGTGGCTTGCGCCAGACCATGACCTCATAGGTTTGACCGCCGGGCACCGGCAGCTCGTACTCGCCGTCATCGTCGGTCTTGGCGCGCACAGAGTTCGAGTAGCCCACCGCGACGTGCGCGCTCACCTCGATCCCAGCCAGAGGTCGGGCGCCGGCCGCCGTGGTGATGCGGCCGCGGATGGCCGCGACCTCGTCGCGCCACGACAGCTCCACCTCCCGCTCCTCACCGAGTTCCAGGGTCACGGCCACCGGCGCGCCGACCACGCCGGCGAAGCGGTCGCGGGCGGCGATCGTGACACGCCCCGCCGGCACTCCCGACAGGGCGAAACGGCCTTCCTCATCCGGCGTGACAAAGCCGCCACGCTCTTCGCCGCGCCGCCAAGACACCGTCCCGCCGCGCCACGGCAGGTCGTTGCGCAGCGCCAGGCCGCGCACGATCGCACCCCGCACCAAGTGCAGATCCAGGTCGATGCGCGGCGTTGCCGCCGTCACCCGCACCGGGTGGCGCTGGACGGCTTGCCAACCATGAGCCCCAGCGTGAACGGTGTAGGGCGTCGACAACGGCAGCACCGGCAGTGCAAAACGGCCGTTCTCGTCCGCCGCCCCGCCCACGAGGGGATCCAAGGCTCCGGGGAGGGCGACGGTTGGGAACCCCTCGCCGCGGTGCACCTGCACATAGTCATCCCACGACCAGCTCACCAGGTGGCGCCAGAGCTTGCCGCCACCGGCGCCGGTCGGCGGCCGCAGTGCATCGTCTCCTGGGATGGACTGACGGCGTAGCCCCACCGGGTCGCGAAGATCTTGCAGTACACCGCGGGCGGCCTCCGGTTGCGTGGCAAACACCCAAGCTCCGGCGATAGGTCCGCCTTTCGCATCGCGCACCGTGCCAGTCACCCAACCCAGGGGCAGCAAGCGCAGCGTCAGCGCTTCGGCGTCCGGTGGCGCGGGCGCATCCCACAGCCACTCCAACTCGGCGTAGCCCTCGCGACGAACGCGCAACGCCAGGTCTTCGCCGGGCGCCAGGCTCAGCGGCACGCCGCCCTCCGCATCCGTGAACATCGCCGGCTCCGCCCCGTCGAAGTGGCGCACTTCGGCGCCCGCGATGGGGCGTTCATCGATCGCATCGACGACGCGCAACGGCAACGCCGCGCCAGGCTGCAGCTCGAAGTGGCGCGCCACTCGCAGCGAGCCCGCGCCATCGACCGGCGCGGCGGCTCCCACGAATCCCGCCTTCTCGACCCGCACTTGCAGGGCCGCACCGCGTAGGGCTTCGGCAAGCTCATAGCGACCCTCGGCGTCCGTGCGCACGGCCGACTTGCCCAGCGTCACCAAGGCGCCCTCAATCGGTGCGCGCGTCTGCGCGTGCAGCACGGTGCCGAACACCTCACAAGCTCGGTGAAGCCGAATCTCCACGTCGCCCGCACCGACGGCGCAGCGCAACGACACCGGGTAGAAGCCGGCGGCGCGGACGCGGCACCGCGCCGGCGCACCGGGCACTGCGGCGGCCGCCAACTCGACCCGAAACGCGCCACCGGCGTCACTGCGCCCCTCGCCGAGCCGATCGCCCCGGCCTCGGTCGCCGCCGCGCACCTCCACCGCTGCGTCTTCGATGGGCCTTCCCTCGGCGGAAAGCACCCGCCCGACCAGCGCCATGGTGCGCCCCACGACCTCGCGCGCCGGCCGAGTGACCTCGACCCCGCGCGCGGTGGGATCCTCGTGGCCGGCGGCGGCCGCCGCCACCGCAACACCAACCGCCGATCGATCGGGCGGCGGAGCAACCGCGCCGCCCTGAGGTCCCGCTTGACTGACTCCCACGGCGAGAGCGGTCAGCGTGGCGACGCCGAGCACGGCAGCCGCGAGAGTGGACTTCTGCATCAGTAGACCTCCGGCGACGGGCAACCCCGCCGTGGCAACGCTGGCCCCAGCACTCGTCCCTACTCCGAGCGGCAGCAGAGCCGAGCGCCACGCGCCCTCGCTCCCGTAGTCACCCGCCAACTCGGTGCGCAGCTGCGCGAGTCCGCGATGCACCCGACTGCGGACCGTGGCCGGCGGCACGCCCTGCGCGCGCGCGACTTCGACCGCTCCCAACCCCTGAAAGAACGTCTGCAACAACGTCGACCGGTAGGGCTCCGCGAGAGCCAGCACGGCGGCGACGACCCGCTGCTGTGTCTCCGCCTGTTCGACGACGTCCGCGGCGGCCGGATGCGTGGGCGGCGCCACGTGCGCCACGACGCGTTCTCGAGCCGCGCGGCGAGCATCGGCCCGACACAGACGTCGCGCCGCGTTGCCGACCACTTGAGCCAGCCACGCGCGCGGGTTCGAAGCATGTCGAGGCGACCGCCGCGTCGCGGCTAACCAGGCTTCTTGCGCCACGTCCTCCGCCAGCTGTCCATCCAGGACCAACCGGCGCGCCAATGCCCGCACCCAGCTCGCGTTGGCGAGCAGGGCGCCGAGGTCGGGTGGTGCGGGGGATTCCGTCATGCGCGTTGCCAGACGCACAGCAGAGTCCCGCCGCGAGGCCGAGCGTTGCAGAAAGGGTATTTCTCCCGCCTCGCGGCAAGCCGCGCCTCGGGCGAACCCGATGGCCGTCGACTTCGCGGCTACCCGCCGATGAACACGTCACCACCGTTGGTCGCGATGATCCGCACCGGCCGCGAAGCCTGGGGGTCGAACGCGAAGCCCTGCGTGTAGAGGTCGACAGCGAGCGCGGCCACCATCTCGGGCACCTGGAACGACAACGACGCCATCCCGCCGACCGATGCGAGTGCCACACTCGAGTCCGGGCTAACCAAGAGCTCGCAGCCAGTGATCCCGGCCCCACCGAGATCGAGCGGGAGGGTCTGGCTCTGCCACACCGTGTTCGACAACCCCAGCATGAGCACGGCCGGCTGGCCGGTTGGGAGACCATCGAGGTCCACGGTGACGCTACGGCCGAGGTCCGGGATGCCGGACAAGGTCAGGGTCGGGATGCCTGCCGCACCCGGACACCCGTTGCCGAACGTCGACAGCGACCCCGCGATCTTGCTACCCATGACCAACGGCAGCGCCGCGGCAAGGTCAGAGCGATCAATCCGTGTACCCTGGTTGGCACCGCCGTAGACGGTGCAGCCACGCTGGGTGTGGATACCAATGGCCTCACCCGTTGACTCGAGAATCACTGGCGAACCCGAGTTGCCGTCCGTCGTGTCGGCTTGGTACGCGATGACGTCAGGCCTGGAGCTCGCCGCACGCGGGCCGACGTGCGTCTTGGTCACGTAGTTCCAGCGCGGCGACACGGGCGCGCTCACGCTGCCGTTGCCGGTGATTCGGAGGTCGACACCGGCGATCGCCGCCGGCACCTGCCCGATGTCAAACCAACCGCCCTGCTTCTGCCCTGGATAAAGGCCGTGGTTGCTGTTGCGCACAAATGCCATGACCGCCCAGTCAGCGCCGAGGCCGCGGTAGGTCGCACGCACGCTCCGCAGATCGACCGAATATTGATCGTCGGGCGGCGGCTGAACCACCGCGCCACCGGCGGTCGAGAGCGGCACGTTGAAGCCAACGATCCAAGGGATCGTGCCGGGGCTGGGCGTGCAGTGTCCGGCGGTGAGCGCGGTGAACTCGTTGGCGAGCCACCAGGTACACGCGGATGCACCGCTGATGCCCCGGCCAATGCGCCGATCGCCGGACAGCACGCGATCATCGGTGGAGCCACAGATCGACGGCGGGGCGGGCACGTCACCGCGGCCGACCTCCAACCCGTCGACGCGAACCCGGTTGGCTCGCGTGTGGGCACCCGCCACCAACTCAACGGAGACGACCGGGCCGTTGAAGTAGGCGGAGCAGAACGCATAGTCGCGCAAGCTGTGCGCATCAAACCACTGCACGGCGCCGTCGGCCTGGGCCCGCAGGCGCAGCCGACTCCCCTCGGGCAGGTGGGTGTCCCGCATGAGGAGACGCACGAACTGTGCGCCCGGGGCGCGCACAACGCCGCGGTAGATCACGGCAGCATCGCTCGCGCCGTGTTGTCGCCAGCCCGAGTCGAGGTCGTGGGAGCGTCGCTCCATCATCAAGGCCGCGGGCTGCGCGGCGACCGTCGACAGCAAGGACGCCGGCAAGCAACCGACCGCGAGGCAGAAAAACAGGGTTCGCATAAAGAGCCTGGGAGGTGTGAGGGAGTGGCTTGTCCACCCTCGGGAACGTTTGCGCGTTCCGGCGTCGGCGCATCTTTCTCGCCGACGGCCACTCGACCCGCCTCCGGCGGGAGAGGGCAAAAGGGCCACGAACTGCGACGCAACTTGCGCTGCGAACGCGCCTCAGTCCGATGGCATCGGGGCCGTTCACGAAGCGGCCCTCGCTTGCCGCGGCGCTGGCGCGCCGCGCTCGCGTGTGACGGGTCGCCGTCACCCGCGTGGAGCGCTACCCGCCGATGAAGACGTCGCCGCCGTTGGTGGCGATGATCCGCACCGGCCGCGCGGCCGAGGGATCGAAGGCGAAGCCCTGCTGGAAGAGGTCCATCGAGATCGCGGCCGCGGTCTCGGGCAGCAAGAACGACAGAGCCGCGGCGCCGCCGGTCGGCGTCAGCGGCTGGACGAAGTCCGGGCTGACGAGCAGCTCACAACCCACGATCCCGGCGGTACCAAGGTCGAGCGGCAAGGTCATGCTCTGCCAGGTGGTGTTGGACAAGCCCAGCACGAGCACGGCGGGCTGGCCATCCGGCAACCCGGATAGGTTCACGGTCACGCGACGGCCGATGTCCGGAATCCCGGCGAGCGCCAGGCCCGGTGTGCCGCCGCCGCCCGCGCAAGCGTTGCCAAAGGTCGAGAACGATCCGGCGACCTTGCTGTCCAGCACGGTATCCAGCGCGCCCGCCAGGTCGGTGCGATCGATGCGCGTGCCCTTGTTGCTGCCGCCGCTCGAACCGCAGCCGCCGTGGGTGTGAATGCCGATCGCCTCGCCGGTCGACTCGAGGATGACGGGCGAGCCCGAGTTGCCGCCGGTCGTGTCCGTCCGGTAGGCCAGGGCGTTGGCCGTCGAGGTCGAGGCGCGCGGCCCGACGTGCGTCTTCGTCACGTAGTTCCAGCGGCGCGACACCGGCGGGCTCACGCTGCCGTTGCCGGTGATCCGAATGTCGACCCCGGAGATGGCCGATGGCACTTGGCCGATGTCGAACCAACCGCCCTGCTTCTGCCCCGGATAGAGGCCGTGGTTGCTATTGCGCACAAAGGCCATCACGGCCCAGTCCCTGCCGGTGCCGCCGCTGAGCCGTTGCACGGTGCGGAGGTCGACGGAGTACTGGTCGTCGGGCGGCGGCTGCACCGTAGAGCCACCGGCCGTCGACAGCGGCAGGTTGAAGCCCACGACCCAGGGGCGGGTGCCCGGCGTGCCGGTGCAGTGACCCGCAGTCAACACGGTGAACTCGTTGGCCAGCCACCAGGTGCAGCCGGACACGGCGCTGATGGCGCCGCCGACGCCGCGGCCGATGCGGCCATCGGTGAAGAGCTCGCGATCGTCGGTCGAGCCGCAGATCGTCGGCGGCGTCGGCACGGCGCCACGACCGATCTCGAGGCCATCCACGCGCACGCGGTTGGCCCGGGTCTGGCCACCGGCGATCAGCTCGACGCTCACGGCCTCACCGTTGAAGTAGGCGGAGCCGAAGGCGTAGTCGCGCAGGCTGGCCGCGTCGAACCACTGCACGGCGCCATCGGCCTCGGACTGCAGGCGCAGCCGACTGCCCTGGGGCAAGTTCGTGTCTTGGAGAAAGAGGCGCAAGGACTGCGCGCCATCGGCGCGCACGACGGCGCGGTAGACCACGGCGGGGCCGTCGGCGTCGTGGTGGCGCCAGCCGGAGTCGAGGTCGTGGACGCGATGCTCGACGAGCTGTGGGGCGGGCTGCGCGACGGCGCTAGAGAGGAGGAAAGCGGCGGCACAGCCGGCCGCGGCAGAGAATGCCAGCGTTCGCATGGAGAGAAACGGGGAGCCGGACAGGGAGAGAGGGGCTGGCCTGAGCGACTCTAGCCGGGCCCCCCATTCGCGCAACCCGGGCGCAAGCTGCCGGGGAATGCGGCAAACTGATGTCGAGCCATGCGACCACTGCTACTGGGAATCATCGCGCTCGCGCTGGGGGGTATCGCCGTGCTGGTCTGGGCGTCGCGGCCCGACGCTCCCGCCGCACCCGTCCGCACGGACGGCGACCGCGCCGCCGAGCCAGCGGCGGCCGCGCTCGACGGAACGGCCCCTACGGCCGCTGCTCCCGACGGCGGCCAAGAGGCGCCACCGGCGGCGGCGGCCGGGCGCACGGTCGCCAAGACCACGGCCCTGGACCCCATCACCGCGGGGTCAAGCGCCAAGGGCGCCATCACGGTGGCCGCCCGCGATGCCGACGGCGCCCCGGTCCTCGGCGCCCCGGTCGGGCTGCGCGTCGATGGCGATGCGTTCTCCCGCCTGCGCTGGCGCGCCGCCACGAAAGCACCGGATGGCACGGCCCGCGTCGACGACCCGAGCGCCGTGTTTGGGCCGACCGAAACCCAAGCCGTGGCGATGTTCGGGTTTCCCGTCGCCGACGGCCCGAAGGTGGCGGTCGACGTGACCGCGCCGCCCGAGGAGGCCGTCGCACTGACCTTGCCGCCGATCGGCGAGGTGGAGGTGATCCTCGACGAAGTCGATCCCGAGATCGCCGACGAGGTAAGCGTCACCCTTGGAGCCGTGGGCGTCCGCGGCTACGGCACTGCGTTTGTGCCGTCGGTCACGCAGATCACCAACGACGCGCGGACCGTATTCCACTGGGTCGGCGTCGGCACACAGCTCGCGGTGAGCGCAACGCGCCCCGGCCAGAGCACGCCGGTCGAGATCGAGACGCCCGGGCCGCAGTTTGCTGGCCATCGCCTGCAAGTGCGGCTGTCGATGAAGCCGCGCGACGGCACGCCGATCCTCGTGCTGCAGCTGAACGACGCACGCGACGAGCCGCTGGCCAGCACCGACATTCGCGTCGCCATGACCGCACTCGCCCAGTCCGGCAGCTCGTCCAGCACGTTCACCGTGCGCAGCGACGCCGACGGCAAGATCCGCCTGCCCGTGGCCGACGCGATGGGCGACCTCGCTCATCGCGAGCTCGACCTGCGCGCCGAGCCGACGGAGGCCAGTGCCCGCGTCGACGTGCCCAAGACCTTGCACCCCGGCGACAACGACCTCGGCGTCGTGCGGCTGGGCGAGATGCCGCTGCTCTGCGCCGGCGTCGTCCGGAGCGACGCCACCACGGAACCCATCGCCGACGCGCGCCTCATCGTCCTGCGCAACGCCCCCGACGGCCAGAGCTGGCGGCGAGAAGTCCTCCAAGGGCGAACCAAACCCGACGGCACGTTCGAGCTGCGCGGTGACGGCACCGGCCCTGGCAAGCTGAGCCTCAGCGTGTCGGCACCGGACTACCTCGAGGCCGACCCGATCCCCTTCGTGATGGGGACCGGCGGTCTCGAGATCCAACTGACGCCCGGCGCGCGCCTACGCGGCTCGGTGCTGCTTGGCGAGGTGATCGAGCCGCAGGACGTGCAAGTCGAGCTGTGGCGCGACGGGCGTCGTGACGACGGTACGCGGCTGGAGCGGCGTGGCGACGTCGGCGAGTTCGGCTTCATGTCGCTGCGGCCCGGCGCCGTGAGCGTTCGCGTGCGCCTGGTCGGCGACGTCGACGGCGGTGAGCCGATCGAGGGTATCGATCTGCGCGCCGGCGTGACCAACGAGGACCCGCGGTTGCAGCGGATCGACCTCGCCGATGGCCGCCGCGTCGTGCGCTTCGCCCTCGTGGACGAAGTCGGCACGCCGGTGCGGGACGCACGAGTGGCCGTGCTCAACGGCACCGACCAAGAGCACTTCGAGGGGTATCTGCTGCCGCGCGGCCAAGCGCGCATCGTGACCGCCGCGGCATCGCTGAACGTCATGGCGTTCGCCAAGGGCCATCGCAGCGTCGAGGTGCGCGGCGTGCGGGAGGGCCAGCGCGTGATCGTCCCACGAGCCCTGACCGTGCGTCTGCGCCTGCCGGAAAGCTGCCCGGTACCCAAGGACCCGTATCAGCTCCAGGCACAGCTCTTCCGCCTCGAGCAAGGCCGTGGCGTCCGCAGTGACTACCGGTGGGCGCTCTATCAGGGCACGAGCGGTTCATACTCCGGCTCCGGATCCCCGCCATGGCTGGGCGTCGAAGCCGTGGCATGCAACGCCGCGGGCGAGGCAGAGATCGCCGTGCCGCGCCCCGGTCACTACGGCATCCACTGGAGCCTCATCAAACGCGCCGGTAGCAGCACGGTCGCGACCGGCGTAGGCAGCGAGACCAAGTCGATCCAAGTGCTCGACACCGCCAGCGACCAAGCCTGGGTCGCTGGCCCAGCCGCGGCGGCCATCGCAGCGGCCAAGGAGCAGCTCTAACCAATCTGCGGCCTACACTGTACGCAGATCGCGACGGGCCAAGACCACGCCCGCCAAGCCCCAAGCCACTACGCCGACCCCCGCCAGTGCCGCCATGTCGCCCAGTGGCCAGCCCTCCGAACGCAGGATCTCGTGGGGGCGGTAGTAGTTGAGCAACGCGAGGAAGCGGAGGTCCTGAGCCGGCGGCCAAAACGGCCCCAGCATGTGCCAAAGAAACGTCACCAGCACCAACGCGAACAGCACGCCGACCGCCCGCCCGCGGCGTTCGCTGCACGCCGACACGAGGTAAGCGATGCCTCCCACCGCAAGGTAGAGGCAGAGCTGGTTGGCACAGACCGCCGCCAGACGTTCACCGCTGGGGGCGACCTGGCTCGGACGGATCGCCTGCCCGAGCCGGTGCCCGATCAACTCCGCGGCCACGAGCAGCAGACCCGTGCCCAGCCACACCGCCGTCTCGGTGGTCAGAATCCGCCACCGCGACACGGGCAACGCAAACAGCAGGTCCGCCGTGCCGCGATCGACCTCGGCAGCTGGCATGCGGGTGCAAAACGCGATCTCGTGGCCCCAAATCAGAGCCAGGATGACCGGGTGCACCCACGGCAGGGCCACTAGCACCTCCGGTCCCATTTGATCGCCCATGGGCCCAAGCAGGCCGCGCACGATGTTGCGGAAGAAGTCGCTGTTGAGGAGCTGGCCGGCAAAGTCATCGAAGATCGTCGGCAGCAGAATCGTCAGCAGCGCATGGAACGCGAACAACCCGAGCGCAAACAGCGCGACCACGAAGGCGCTCTCGCGCAGCGCCTTGTGCAACAAACCGACGTTCACGGTGCGCCGTCCTCGCGGTAGTAGCTGCGGAAGACGCGATCCAAGTCCGGACGGCCGATCTCGAGGTCGGCGACGTCACGACCGCGCAGCCACTCGAGCAGCGCCCCCACCGGACCGCGCAGCGATGCCCGCCACTCGGCGCCGCGGGCATCGAGCTCCGCCAGGAACGGCGGGCACGCATCCGGCGGCTGACCGGCCCACAAGATCATCACCGCGCGCCCCGCGCGCCGGCGCAGCGCCTCCAGCCCTTCCTCAGCGACCAAGTGCCCCTGCCGCAGGATCGCCACTCGCTCGCACAGATCCTCGACCTCGCTGAGGACGTGGCTCGAGAAGAAGACCGTGGCGCCCCGCGCGGCGCGCTGCAGCAGCTCGGTCGTGAGCCGATCCTGGGTGATGGGATCGAGACCGGTCGTGGGCTCGTCCAGCACGAGCAGTCGCGGCTCGGCGGCGAGCGCCAGGATCAAGCCGAGCTTCTGCCGCATCCCGCGCGACATGTTGCGCACCCGCACGCGCGGGTCGAGCTCCCAGCGCTCGGCCAACCCCAGGCCGGGCTCCCGCATGTCGCGGCCTCGCGCGCGGCCAAAAACCGCGAGTGCGTCGACGCTGTTCATCCAGGAGTGCAGCCGCAAGTCGCCCGGGACGTAGCCGACCTCGTACTTCGCCTGCGGGCCGGCGCGCCAGCAGTCGACCCCGAAGATCTCGGCGCGGCCGCGGTCCGCGCGCATGAAGCCGAGCAGCAGACGAATCGTGGTCGTCTTCCCCGCGCCGTTGGGGCCGAGGAAGCCGTAGACCGACCCTTCGGCGACACGCAGATCGAGCGGGGCGAGTGCGACCTTGGCGCCGTACGCCTTGGTCAGCCCCTCCGTGACGATGGCGTCGGCCATGCACCGAGGATGGTAGCGGTCACAGCAGCTCAGTCACTTGGTGCTCATGAGCTCCTGCAGCAAGGCTTGGGCCTCGGCGCGGTAGCCGGCTTCGGCGACTCCGGCCGCTCCGGCCCGGCGCCCGCGCCCCACCGGCGCCTTCGCCCGGCGGGGATCCGCGGCCAGCATGTGCTCCAGCTCCCGAATCGCCACTTGGTGGTCGTCGCGGAGATGCGCGAGCTGGGCCCGGCCGAACGCGACGTCGGCCGCTGTCGCGTAGCGATTCGGCGCGACCGGCACGACCAGATCCTCGATGGCGGCCCGCCGCCGCGCCTTCCGCTCGGCCGGGGGTGACGTGTCGCGCAAACGGACCCGCACGCGACCGCGCTCGAGGCTCGCCGCCGCGAAACGCGGCCGTTGCGCGAGCGCGGCGGTCAACGCGACCTCGGCCTCGGCGAGCCGACCCTGCGCGCGATACAAACGGCCCAAGGCGAAGTGGGCCTCGGCCGCGTCGTCATCAGTCAAGAAGGCACGACAACGCGCGACGCCGCGCTCCAGCCGAGCGCGCGCACCCGCCGCGTCACCGCGACGCGCATCCTGCTCGGCGTCGCGCAACGACTCCACCGTCAACCGCCACAGCTCGACGACGCGCTGCTGGCGAGCGAACTGCGGCAACCCGATCGCCAACGCAATCGCGGCGGCAACACATGCAGCCGCCCCGACCGCGAACACGCGACGCGTGTCGAGGGGTCGAGCCGCGGCGCGCGGCGCCGTCGCAAACGGATGCGGCGCGGGGCGCTCGGGCACCGGTAGGGGCCGGCCGGCCAACCAATGCCCGAGGCCTTCGACCAGAGCTTCGGCACCAACGGCGTCCTTTGGTTGCACGGCCAAAGCCCGCAGCGTGACGGTCTGCAAGTCCGCCGGCACCCCGGCCGCGATCAACCCGTGGCGAGCCGGCTCGCGCCCGGGGATCCCCGCGTCGTCGTGGGGCGGCGGCTCCTGCCCCGTCAAGCCGAGGTAGAGGATCGCGCCGAGAGCACGCACGTCGTTGCCCTTGGCGGTCGCCGACGCGTCCGGCGCACACCCCAAGCCGCTGAGCCGAGGTTCGCCGCTCGGCGGGACCAAGACTTTGCTCGGCGTCAGCGCCCCGTGCACCACGTCCCGTTGGTGCGCGGCCGCAATCGCGCGCGCCACTCTCTCGACGGTGCTCGCGACCGCCGAGGGCGGCAGCGCGCCCTCGGCGATGAACGCCGCCAGCGACGAACCCTCGACCAGCTCCATGACCACGTAGGTGAAGCCCACGTCCAGCACGTCGGCGACGTTCGGGTGATGGAGCCCCGCCACGCGAACCACATTGCGACGCACCCGCTCCAGCGCCGACGCGTCGAGGTGCGCGTGGGGCTGCAGCGCCTTGACGGCGCACTCCCCGTCCCGCTCCAGGTCACGGGCCCGGTACACCACGGCGCCCCGGCCAGCCCCGAGCACTTCCAGCAGCGCATAGCGCTGTGGAACCTCCGGCGGACGCGAGGGCGAGGGTGAGGCGGTCACGGGTACGGGCACAGCGGCGGGCGCCAGACTCTCTCCCCAAGCACCGCCGGGTCAAGACGTTTGCGCACCGCCGTCTGACCCCGACCATTGAATTTGTGACGTGTCCCCCGCGTTATGGCCCGCTGATGCAGCCCTTCGCCTCTCGGCCCCAGGCCTCGGTCCGCGGCGCGGCGCGCTCCGCCGCGATGGGGATCCTCGCCCTGGCCTCGGTTCTGGCCCTGATCCTGACGCTGTCGCTGTGGCGCCCGTGGGAGTCCCCGGCGCCGCAGCCACGGGCCGGCGCGCCGGACGCTCCGGACTCGGCGTCGCTGCACGGCGGCGGCGGCGAACCGGAGACCAGCGCGGCGACGCTCGCGGCGGCTGGACAAGCCACGGCGAACCCCGCTACCGAACGACAGCAGGTCGCTGCCGACACGATCCTGCGCGGCGCGTTCGCCGGCCCAGCCGGTGTCCGTTGGCCCGGTGGTGGCCGCGCCTTGCTCCTGCGCGCCGGCAAGGAGATCGGCAAGGGGCCGATGGGGATGTTCTCGTTCGGCATGGACGCGGTGCGGCGGCGGGCCGAGAGCCGCGCCGGCGGCAAACGCGACGACATCAAGCGGGAGATGATGGACCTCATCGGCCGCGGCGAGCCTGTGATGACCACACCACTCGACCCCCTGGGCGGCTTCGTCTTCGCAGATCCCCCGCCGGGTCGCTACCAAATCGGGCTCGACCATCGCGTCGTGCTGCAAGAGTCCTTGGTACCCGTCGCGATCGAAGACGGCGCCACGCTCGACGTCGGCGTGCTGCCGACCCGCACCGGCAGCAGCCTGCTGGTCCTCGTGCACGGCGCTGAGGGGCAACCACTGCAGGGCGTGAGACTTGAGCTGGGGCGCCCCATCGACGTGCGGCAGCTGATGGACCCGAGCAAGCTCGGCGACACGACCAAGACCGTGATGCGCATGTTGCCGTTCGAGAGCCACACCGACGCCCGCGGTAGCTGCGCGTTCCGCGGGCTCGCCGCCGAAGACGCCTGGCTGCTGGAGACGCGGGCCGCGGGCTACATCGGCGACGACCGCATGGTGCAGTTGACGGCCGGCCGCGAAACGGTGGTTTCGATCCAACTGCAGCGCGGCTCAACCCTCCGGACCACTGTCCGCACGGCCGGCGGCACACCCATCGCGGACGCCTCCCTGCGGCTACGCATCCCCGACATCATCAGGCCTGCTCGAGTCACCGGCGCACCGGGACAAGAAGACGATCGCTCGTTTCAGAAGAAGGGCAGGGCGAACGCCGACGGCGTGATCAGAATCCGCGGCTTGCCCGCGGGGCGCGCCGAGCTGCGGGTGACCGCGCCCGGCTACTTCACGAAGGAGCACAGCGTCGCGCTGCCCGCCGGCGACGACGCCACCGTCCCCGTGGACGTCGTGCTGGAACGGGGCGAAACGGTGGCCGGCCTCGTCGTCGATGCCGAGACCGGTGAGCCTGTGCCCAAGGCGCGCGTACTGGCCGTGCCCGACGCGACCGAAGACGGCAGCAGCGGCCTCGGCGCCTTCGACCCCAGCGACATGATGGCCGACCTGGTGAACGTCCAGCTCTACGAGGACGGCGTTCTCACCGCGGCCGACGGGGCCTTCGAAATCGGCGGCCTCCGCGCCAACGCTCCGGCCAAAGTCGTGGCGATCGCCGGCGGCTACGACCGCGGTGAGCTCCGCGGCGTGGCCGCGGGCAGCACCGGCCTCGAGGTCCGCCTGACGCCCCAAGTCCTGCTGCACGGCCGCGTCGTCGCCGCGCCCGGTGGTCAGCCGGTGACCGCCTTCGAGGTCGCGCTCGCGACGCGCGCGTTCGCGTTGTTCGAGCGCACGATGCGCAAGCGAGAGTTCGCCGACAGCATCGACGGCGCCTTCACCCTGGAGAACGTCCCCCGCGAGAAGCTCACCCTGAAGATCGAGGCCGAGGGGCGCGCGCCGTTCAGCCAGAAGGTGGACTTCAGCGAGGGCAGCGTCGACCTCGGCGACATCGAGCTGCGGCCGCCCGCCTCGCTCAGCGGCGCAGTCGTCGACGAGCACGGGGCGCCGATCGCGGACGCGACGGTGCGCATTGCGCAAGGTGGCGCCGCCGACTCGCTGTTCATGGCCAAGATGCTGGGGCGCACGCTCTACCACAGCGACGATGCCGGACAGTTCAGCATCGAGGGTCTGCAAGGGGGGCGCCTCCGCCTCATCGCGGACAAGCCCGGCTACACCACGGTGCGCAGTCGCATTCTCCGATTGACGGCCGGCGAAGAAACCGCTGGCGTGACGCTGACCCTGGATCGCGGTGGCAGCGTCCGCGGCCGGCTCGTGGACGCGGACGGCGCACCGCTCGTCGGGTGGCGCGCGCAGGCAACCCACACATCCGGGATCGCGATGACCGACACCACCACCGACGCCCTCGGCGAGTTTCTTCTCACCGGTCTGCTCCCAGGCACGCACAAGATCGACTGCATGCCCGCCGACTACATGAGCCGCTTCGCCGGCGTCGGCGCCGGCGCGAGCACGGGTGACGGCAAGCCCGTCAACGTCATGAAGAACATCGGCGAGGCGATGCGCTACGTCGTCAGCGACCGGGCCACCGTTCATGCAGGCGAGGAGACCGAGGTCGAGCTCGTGTTCGAAGAACCGACCGACGACCTGGCCGATGGGCCCGGCACCGTGCGCGGCACGGTGCGCCTTGGCGGCCGCCCGCTCAAGGCCGGCATGGTGTTCTTCTCACGCCTCGGCAGCCTGGCGCAGGCCCGCACAGTCACAGTCGAGGACGGCAACTTCACCGCGACGGGCCTAAGCCCGGGGGCCTATCGCTGCCGCGTGCAGGGCGGCCTGCTGGAGGGCTCCATCGGCACCTCCCGTGTCGTCGACGTCGTCGGGAGCGGCGCAACCACGGTCGAGCTCGAGCTACCGGGCGGGGCGCTCCGCGGTCGGGTCGTGGACGGCACTGGCGCGCCGGTCGCGCGCGTCGTCCTGATCTTGGGCGCGCCTGGCGGCTCGACGAACGACCGCATGGACTGGGGCGAGGGCTCGACGATCACCGATCGAGACGGGAGCTTCAACTTCGAAGGCCTGGGGCCAGGCAGCTACGAGCTCATCGCCAAGGAGGAGTTGGGCGGCGGCCGCCGAACGGCACGGCTCGACACCATTGAGCTCGGCGCAAACGAGGTCCGTGAGGGTCTACAGCTGACCCTCGGCGGCGGGGCGACGTTGACCGTGCACGTGCGCCAACGCGGCGCGACGCGGATCAATGGGCTCGTTACGGTGCTCGACGCCTTTGGCAATCCGCTCGGGTTGTTTCACCGCACGCTCACCGACCGTGACGGCCAAGTGGCGTTCGCCGGACTGCCGGCCGGCAGCTACCGCCTCGCGGTCGAGGCTCCCGGCGCGGCCCCACAAGCCGCCGGACCGGTATGGCTACGCGACGGCAAGGAAACCAGCCTCGACGTGGAGCTTCGGCGCGGCGTTCAGACCACGCTCGCGCTGCGCGCCTCGGCGCGCGGGCTCGCCGACGAGACGGTCGGCTACACGATCCGCACAGACGACGGCGCCCTAGTGGCCCAGGGCGCACTCCAGCTGCGGGGCCTGTCGGCAGGCGGCGCGCCGGTGTCGTTGCCGTTAACGCCGCTCGCGCCGGGCCGGTATCGCCTCCACCTCGAAGGTGCGGCGCTGGGGACGCACGACTCCGAGCACGAAGTGGCGCCCGGCGCCACCACGGCCGAGTGGAAGGTGAGCTTGTAGTTGCGGAATCGGCGACACCATCCACGCCGCGCAGAAGGGTGGACAGATCGGCCTCCACAACCACGCGTCAACCCAAGTACGACTCGGCGCGCTGCACATAGTGGCGCGCCCGCCAGTGCATGGCCGCCACCTCCTCGTCGGTGATCTCGCGGCGGACCCGGCCCGGCATGCCGAGCACCAGTGAGCGCGGCGGGATCACCACGTTCTCCGGCACCAGGGCACCTGCACCGATGATGCAGCACTCGCCGATCCGGCAACCGCTGAGCAACCGTGAACCCATGCCGATCAACGACCAGTCGCCGATCTCGACGCCGTGCAGGATCGCGCCGTGGCCGACCGTCACCCCGCGGCCAATGCGCTGTGGCGCGTCGAGGTCGACGTGCACCACGGTGTTGTCCTGGATGTTCGTCTCGTCGCCGATCTCGATGTGGCTGTCGTCACCGCGAATTGTCACGCCAAACCACACATTGACGTCGCGTCCCATGCGCACATCACCGACCACGACCGCGCCTTCGGCGATCATCGCGTCACCGACCCGCCGCAGCTTGCCAACCATGTCCGGGAACACCTGGAACTCACGGGCTTCGGGGTCCATGACGGCCGATCCTACGGCCTCTCTTTAGCTCTCGTACACCAAGTAGGTGAACAG
Organism: Planctomycetota bacterium; assembly: GCA_039029375.1. GTDB lineage: Bacteria > Planctomycetota > UBA1135 > UBA1135 > UBA2386 > JBCCGH01. The sequence continues at coordinate 6,743 of JBCCGH010000049.1, read as the reverse complement.
GCCCTTCGCCACCAAGTCCACGCCCTGATGCACTTCGACGTCGCTCACGCACACGGTGCGACCGCGCTTCACCAGCCGGGCACTCGCGCGCAACGCGCCGCCGTCGGCCCGGGCCGGGCGCAGGAAGTTGAGTTTGAACTCGATGCTGGTGAGACCGCGGCCCACCGGTAGCGCCGGCCGCAGGAGCCAAACCGCGGCCGTGTCCGCCAACGTCGCCACGATGCCACCGTGGACCCGCGCGTCGTTCTGCAAGTGTCTGTCGGCGACCGGCATCTGCAGGGTGCACTCGTCGTCGGTGCGGGCCAACAGGTCAAACCCCAGGGAGCGCGCCACCGGGATATCGCCGAGGAACGCTGCGAACGCTGCGGCTGGATCTTGGGGTGTCGGCACGGCTGGGGCCGTCAGCCTACGCCAAGCCGCCAACTTTCGGGTCGTGCGCCTGGGAACGCCCCGGCTGGCTCGGATCACCACACTACAGTGGGCCTCTTGCATGGCTCGCGACCGCTCTTCCCCAACGCCTGCCCAAGCCATCGCAAAATGGCTGGCCGCGCCCGCGACGGCGGCTTGGCTGCGGGAGCACCTCGGTGGCCGGGTCGCCGGCCTGGAGTCGGTACAAACGCTGTGGAGTGGCTACGGCGAGATCGTTCGGGTCCAGCTGGAGAACGCCACCGTGCCGAGCGTCATCGTGAAGTGGGTAGCCCCGCCGCGGCGCGCCGAGCACCCGCGGGGCTGGTCGGGGCACGCCTCGCACCAGCGCAAGCTGCGGTCCTACGCCGTCGAGGAGCGCTTCTACCGCGACTGGTGCCCCGTCGGTGCGAGCGACCGCCACCGCACGGCGACATGCCACTTGGCCGAGTCCACCGACGACGGTTGGCGCTTTGTCCTCGAGGACCTCGACGCCGCGGGCTTTGCGGGCCGCCGACGTGACCTTCGTGGTCCTCCGCTCGACCAGTGCCTGGACTGGCTGGCGTCGTTTCACGCCCACTTCGTGGGTCGCGGCGCCGCCGGGCTCTGGCCCATCGGCACCTACTGGCACCTGGACACCCGCGCCGACGAGCTCGCCGCCATGGCTGACCCCGAGCTCCGCGCCGCCGCGCCGCGACTGGACGCCGCGCTCAACGCGTGTGGCTACCAGACGCTGGTTCACGGCGATGCCAAAGTCGCCAACTTCTGCTTCGGCGACAACGCGGTGGCGGCGGTGGACTTTCAGTACGTCGGCGGCGGTTGCGGCATCAAGGATGTGGCCTACTTCCTCAGCAGCTGCCTGAGCGACGCTCAGTGCGAGGCCCAAGCGCCGCGCCACTTGGATCACTACTTCGGGCGGCTCCGCGAGCGACTGGGCCCGGACATCGACGCCGACGCGGTGGAGAACGAGTGGCGCGCGCTCTATCCCGCGGCGTGGGCCGACTTCCATCGGTTCCTCAATGGCTGGGCGCCGGATCATTGGAAGATTCACCGCTACACGCGACTCATGACGGAAGTTGCTTTGGCGGCACTGTGAGATCCGTCCCGTGAAACTCCGCCCAAGACGCCGCCACGGGCGGTAGCAAGACCGCTATACTGACCGCAAGGAGACCGCCTTTGAGCAACGAACCTCAAGCGCCCGGCCCGCTGGTCGAACTCTGCCGTGCCCAATCTCCCTTCGAAGCCCGCGTGATCGCCGCCGTTCTGGACGACGCACAGATCCAGTCGTTCATTGCCGGCGAGCTGCTCAACGACGAATTCGCAATGAGCCAACGGCTCATGGGGCTCCAAGCAGTCAAGGTGCAAGTCCGCGCCGATCGCCTAGAAGACGCGCGGGCGGCACTCGCAGCGGCGAAGGCCACGGGCGCGGCCATGGCGGAAGACGGCGACGTGGAGGACCCGCCGAGCCCCGCGAAGCCCTCTCGAGGCGGCTTTTTCGGATGGGCACTGCTGTTCCTCCTGGGCAGCATCATCTTCGGCGCGCTCTGGCTGAACACCCTGGCCGAGCTCAAGGCGCAGCAGCGCAGCCGACTGACCCAGGCAGAGTGGACGGGCTCGGGTCTTGAGCACCGCTGGGTGCACAACAATCAACTCGCCTCGAAGACCGTCGATACCGACCGCGACGGCGTGCTGGAGAAGGTCACCAGTTACAATCGCGACGGTCGAGAGATCTCGACCATGTTCGATGCCAACCAAAACGGCATGTACGAGCGCTCGATCCAACGCGGCCGCACAGGGCAATCGGTGATCGAAGCCCTGGATGCCGACGAGGACGGCGTCTGGGAGCTCATCAAAGAAACCCGCGCCGACGGCTCGGTCGCCGTGTGGACCGACGAGGACCAAGACGGCGGCGTCGACCGCATCGAAGTCAGTGACCGCCGGGGCGCGCGGCTCAGCCGGCTGGTGTTCGAGCCCGGGCGCGGCTTCGTCGAGCAGCCGTAGACTCGTCGATCGGCCTACTGGTGTGATTCAGAAATCTGGGGCATTCTCCGCGGCCCTCAACGCCCGTTCGCAGCGTTGGGTCGTCCTTCGCCGTATCCACGAATATGCCTGCGGCGACCCGCCTTGCGAGCGGCGCCGACACTTCGCGGTTGATGCCCCATCTGTCTGAATCACTCCACTAGAGCGAACCGACCGTCGCGCCGAGGCCACCAGAGAAGACCAATCCCAACGGGTTCGCCCCCGCATCGGCGACCACCGCCTGACCGAAGAACACACCGCCGGTCAGCACTGGCGTCGCCGGAAGCGTCAGGCCGACGCGGCCCCCGGCGCCGATCGGCACCACCACGTCGAGGCTCACCAACAGCGAGCATCCGGGCGCGCCGGCGCTCGCCAACGGCAACGGCAACGAGAGGGTGCGCCAGGTCGAATCGGACGCGCCCAGTACCAATACCGCCGCGCCCGGCCCCGCCCCACTCACGGCGAGCGCGAAGGTCGAGCCGGCCCAGGGCCGGCTGCCGGCCTCAGCGGCGAGCACGGGGAGGCCCACGGTCCCGGCACAGCCGGTGCCGAACGCGGTCACCGACGCCGGCACCGTGGGCTCATAGAGCCACGTGTCGCGGTTCGGGATGGACACCGAGCCACTCCAGCCGCTCAGCATGACGATCTGCTCGCGCGCCTCGTCGTACGAGGCGGCCAGCAACGCGCGAGGGTTGGGGCGTGGATTCAGCACGCGCGCGCGCCACTCGGTGCCATCCCATTCCCAAGTGTCGTCCTTGTAGAACGGCGGCATGAACAGCTCGCCCTGGCCGCCGAACACGATCACTCGGTCGCGCGCCGCGTCGTAGGCCATCGCGTGTTGCTCCCGCGCCGGCGGCGACCCAGTCAACGCCAGCCGCGCCCAGTCAGTGCCGTCCCACGTCCACGTCTCGTTGGACGGCGTCGACGTTCCCGCCAGCTCGCCGCCGAACAGCACAACGAGCTGGCGGCGGCGGTCGTAGACCATGCGGTGGCCGGTGGCCACCGGCGGGCGGCGAGACGTGGTCTTTTGCACCCAGGTCACACCGTCATAGGTCCACGTCTCTTGCACCTCGCCGCTCGAGGTCACGCCGCCAAACAGCACCATCTCGGCCCGCGCTTCGTCGTAGACCATGGCCATCGAGAAGCGACCCAGCGGACTCTGCGGGGGCGCCTTCTGCGTCCACGTCGTCCCGTCCCATTCGAACGTCTCGGCCCGGGCGGAGATCATCGTATCCACCCCACCGAATACCACGCACCGTTCTCGCGCGGTGTCGTAGGCCATCGCCAATGCGCTGCGGGCAGGCGGCGGTGGGCTGACTTCGCGCACCGCCCAGGCCGTACCGTCCCACTCCATCAGCGAATTCACCGGCGTGAGCGTCCTGTCGTTGCCCCCAAACACCACGACCCGCTGGCGCCGCGCGTCGTAGGCCGATGCGTGCCATGATGCCGGCAAGGGGATTGCAGCAGTGGTCTGGCGCCACTGGGTTTGCGCGGCGATGGTCGAACCCGGCCACGGGAGGAGGACGAGGGGGAGCGCGAGATGAGGGAGAGGTCGCATCGCGGGGTGTGTGGCGTGGCGTTGCCCCTCCGTAACAGAAAATCCCTGCCCCCATCCCTACCCGGCCGATTGCGGAGCTGGACGGGCCGCGCCCACCGGACGTTGGCAGTTGCGCCGGACACGGACGCCACGGCACGCCCGGCCGACCGCCCCCTTGAACCTCACGCCGCGTGAGGACCTAGCGTGCCGGGCATGAGCACTTCACCCTTCTGTTTGCCGGCCACCGACGTGCACCTCCTCCGCGCCAGCGCGATCGATCAGGAGTTCGGCGTCTGGGTGGCGCGCCCCGTCCCCGGAGCCAGGCCGATGCCCGCGGCGCCGCCGCGCGTCCTGTATGTGCTCGACGCCAACTTGATGTTCGGCACCGCGGTCGAAATGACCCGCCTGATGCACCAACTCTTCGCCGAGCTGCCGCCTCTCCTGGTCGTGGGCATCGCCTATCCGGACGGTGACTTGCGCACCGTCGGCGAGCTGCGCAACCGCGACTTCACGCCCAGCGCCGACCCCATGTACGAAGAGCTCGCCCGACGCATCCCCGACTTTGAGCCGGTGCTGCCCGCGGATGAACGCATGGGGCACGCGCGGCGGTTCCTCGGGTTCCTCACCGATGAGGTGCGCCCCTTCATCGCGGCGAGGTACGACGTCGCCGCGAAAGAGTCGATCCTGTTCGGCAGTTCGCTCGGCGGCTTGTTCACCGTCTGGACCCTGCTGACACAGCCGGACGCCTTCGCCAGCTACATCGCCGCGAGCCCGGCGCTCTGGTGGAACGACCGCGAGCTATTTCGGTTGGAAGAGCAGCGGGCCTCGCGCGCCGACGACCTGGCAGCCCGCGTGTTCGTCGGCGTCGGCAGCGAGGAGGAGGCCACAGGCGCGCCTTGGGCCGAGCGCCTTCGCATGGTCACCAACCTGACCCACATGACCGCGAGCCTCTGGGGCCGCGGCTATCCCTCGCTGCAGCTGCAGGAGCAAGTGTTCGATCACGAAACGCACACCAGCGTCGTACCAGCGGTGCTGACGCGTGGGCTGCGCTCAATCTTCAGCCGGCAGCTTGGCTAGCGCGTCTTGCAGCAGCTGCCATGCCGCGGGATCGATGCCAAACCCGTGCGCGTCCAGCACGGACGCGTGGCCTGTCTCGGCGTAGAGGCTGCGGAGTGATGACTCAAGTCCCGCGTCGCCGCCAGTGAACGACGCGATGAGCCCACGAGCCCGGCGAGCGAGCGCGACCACCTCGGGGCTGGTGGGCGCAACGCCGCGCACCACCGCGTCCTCGAGGTCACCAAAGATCTCCGCCCACTCCCGCTCCGCTTCGGGCATCGCGTCGGCACCGAGAGCCTCCTCGCGCTGCCGCAGGGCCTCACGTTGCTCCGGACCAAAATGCCGACGCACGCGCTCTGTCGCCCGCAGGCTGCGCAGGAGCACTTCGACCGTCGGCGCGACCCCGGTCTCGAGCGGCTCGAGGACGTCGTCCAAACGCCCACAAAGCTCCTCTTGGTGCGCGATCCGTTGGCGCAGCCGCGACCGGTGCAAGCGCAGCACCTCGACCGGCGACCCCCGTCGCGTCCCTAACATCGCGCCGACTTCCTCCAGCGGCAGACCGAGATCGACGAGTGAACGGATCTGCTGCAACCGCACCACGTCGACCGACGTGTAGCGCCGATGGCCGCCATCGCTCGCCGCCGACGGCACGAGCAGGCCGATCTGGTGGTAGTGGTGCAAGGTGCGCACCGAGACGCCGGCGCGCTCCGCGATCTCGCCGACGCGGAGAGTGGTCATGGGTATGGCGTACCGTGCCCGGTGCAAAAACAAGCACTCGTTGAAGGGAGATGTCGAGGAGAGGGCCAAAAGACTGGCGGGGGCCAAACGCGCGTTTCGTCCGGGCTCCTGACACCCCGCGCCCCGCAAGCGGCGGGAACCCCATGAAGCCCTCCCCTGGGTCGCGGGCTCGCACCGCAGAACCCGCACCCCACACCGCTCGCCATCGGCGTAGATGGCGTAGACGACACCGGACGTCGATCGGCACTGGGCGTCAGCGTGTCTCGTTCGGAGGCGGAAGTGCACTGGCGTGAGTTCCTCGAGGACCTCCGCAAACGAGGCCTTCACGGGCTTGAGCTGGTCGTGAATGATGACCACTCGGGCCTTTGGCCGAGCGCTCAAGGCTGTCTTCCAGGGCGTGCCGTGGCAGCGATGCCAGTCCACCTACAGCGCAATGCATCGAGCCGTGTGCCTCGAGTATCGATGCGCCCTGCGGTGGCCCGGGCACTCCGGGCCGACTTCAACGCGCCCAGCCGGGCCGAAGCCGAGCGGCTACTCGACCTCCTCATCGCCGAGTACGGTGACACTGCACCCCTCGTCGCGTGGGCTCGCGACAACGTGCCCGAGGGACTCACGGTGTTCTCGATCCCGCCAGCTCACCAGCGCCGCCTCCGGACCACGAATGTCCTCGCACGGCTGTACAGGGAGATCGGCCGACGCACCAAAGTGGCGACCCTGTTTCCCAACGATGCCTCGCTCCTTCGGCTGCCGACCGCGGTGGTTATGGAGGTCACCGAAGATTGGGAGACCGGCCGCCGCTATCTGACTATGGAGGCCGACGCCCGTGAACGCCACTAATACAACCACCTGGCTAGTGTTGCGTGTCGGAAGTTCGTCACATATGTCGACGGCCCTCTGCGCCGCTCGCGGCGTTGCGTCTCCTCGACTTGTCCACCAACAAGCCCTGCGTCGACAGCGCCTTGCGAGCGGCACACATGGCTCGCCGACT
>JBCCGH010000048.1:0-56102 GCA_039029375.1 Planctomycetota bacterium | reverse complement strand
CCGGTACCAGGTCACGGCAAAGGGGGCTCGTCTCACGACCGCCCTCTTCGCCGCGCGCAAGTCCTCGATCCAGCACCTACTTGAGGCGGCGGCATGAAATCGAGCGCTTCGCGCGAGCAATCTCAGAAGTCGTAGCTCAGCTCTTGCCGAGCGCGCCCTTGGCAAACTGCAGGGGTCGCATCGCCACCGAGTGCAGCAGCCAGTGCGCCTGGTACTGCAGCCCCGGCGAAGGGAAGTGAAAGCGCTTCAGCTTCGACGGCCAGAAGAAGGTCACGTTGAAGTTGAAGTGCGGGCACGCAGTCGTGTGCCACCAGTGCACCGGGATGTAGAGCACCTCGCCCTCGGCGAGCGTGAACGTCAGCGGCTGCGCGCCGCTGAAGCGCGGGAACTGCTCCAGATCCGGGTTGCGTGGATCGACGCGGCTAAACTGGTAGCGCCGCGAGTACCACGGGTGCGCGTAGAGCTTGCCGAACTGGTCGGGCGAGAACAGCGTGACCTCTTTGTCGGCACGCAGCTGACACAGCAGCGCCTCGGTGTGGCCGTGGTAGTGGCACGGCATGAAGGTCTCGCGGCCAAGGAACAGCGCCGGCTCCCGGGTCTCGGTGTAGGCCGACATGTCGACGTCGTCGAGCAACGCCGGCGAGATGTCGCCGAGCGGCTGCTCCTGCATGTAGAACCGCCGGTCCTCGTGGTCGCCGGTGATCCGCTCCAGCAGCTCACGGAAGAGGATGCGCGGCGCCGACTGCCCCCCCTCTTTGAACCAACTGAAGAAGTCGCCGCTCTCCGCGAACGGGACCCGCACCGCGGACTCGCCGCCAGCGGCGACGAGCTGCTCTGGCGTCCAACGCCGGGCCGGCCAGTCGTCGGTGATGCCCGTCAGGATCACGGGTTGGCCACGGGTGACGTAGTCGCGTTCGAACACCGCGCGGGACGGCCGCTCGAGGCGCTCGATGCCCGGATTCTCTGGGCCCGGATTCGCTGGGACGGTGCTTGGGCTCATGACGAGGTGCTTCCGCAGGTATCATACCGCGCTGATCGCCAGGCCGGAACGCTGCCCCCCCAAGAGCCCTGGAACGGCTCCAGGCGCGCCCTATGGCGTGCTATGCTAGCGCGGATCCACCGCGTCTTTGCGCCCATGACCCAGCTCGCACACGCCCAAGACCTCGAACGCGTCGAAGCCCCCTCCGCTGAGGAGTTCCAGCGGGAGTTTGTCGAAAAGAACCGGCCCGTCGTCATCACCGGGGTCGCCAACACCTGGCCCGCCTTTGAACGCTGGACCCCGCAGTACCTCCGGGACACCGCCGGGGACTCGCCGGTCACCGTGCACTACGAGGAGAGCGGCAACTTCCAGCGCTGGTACACCCCCGAGGGCCGCGACGACCGGACGCTGCCGCTGCGCGAGTTCCTCGACATCCTCGAGTCCGACGAGCACCGTCGGTACTACATGTCGGAGCATGACCTCAGCCTGATCTCGAAGAAGCTGTGCGCCGACACCGGCACGAGTCGCTACACCGACGGCGAGCCGAAGATGTTCCTCGGCCGCGACACGTGCATGCCGCTGCACTATCACGCGACCACCGAAGCCATCCTCTGTCAGATCGAGGGCTCCAAGGAAATCCTGCTGTACTCGCCGGAGCAGTTCCCGCTGCTCTACGCCCACCCGTGGCGCTCGCCCGCGTGGATGTTCAGCCGGGTCGACGGTCGTCTCCAGGTCAAGTCGTTCACCCGTGACATCGAGCACCTGCGGCTCGACGCCCCCACCAACGGTGATGACTTCCCGAAGTTCAAGAAGGCCAAGCCCACGGTGGTGAAGCTCGAGGCCGGCGAGATCCTGTTCATCCCCGTGCACTGGTGGCACCTCACGACGTGCCCGGGCTTCCAGGTCAACGTCTCGGCGTTTTGGAAGTCGGTCCGGCGCCGCTACACCTTCCCGCAGCCCGGGTTCCAGGTGCTCGCACACGAGTGGTACTTCAAGCTTCGCCGCAAGTTGCGCGGGAAGCCCGCGGCCGCGGCGGCGATGAGCTGAGCGCGTCGGCCTGAGAGCGTGTGACTTTTTCGAAGTCACGCGCTCTCCGCGACGCGGAGCGGCGCCAGGAGCATGGATCAGAGCCTGTAGCATCGATTTGGTTACAGGCTCTGAGCCACGCGCGGGACGTATCGCGGAGCTCCAGCCTCAACCTTCGGCCGTCGCCTCGTCCACGTCCGACAGCCGCCACATGAACCACGCTCCGACGCTGCGCAGCGGCGCCCACACCGCCGCCCGCGCCAAGGCCGCAGTCGGCGTCGGTCGCTCCGCCAGACCGTCGAGCCGCCGCAGCCCTTCCTGCACTGCGAGGTCCGTCGCCGGCATCACATCGAGGCGGCCGATCCGAAACATCAGGAACATCTGCGCAGTCCACAGTCCGATCCCGCGGACCTGCACCAGCCGTTCAATGATCTCGTCGTCACCCAACGACGCCGCGCCGCGTAGGCGCAGCCGTCCGTCCACCACGTGCGCGGCCAAGTCGCGCAGCGCCGCGACCTTGTTGACGGACAACCCAGCGCCGCGCAGCTTGGCATCTGACAACGCCAGCAACTCGGGGGCTTTGGGAAAGTGCGGCCCCGGCGTCAGGGCACAAACGCGCTTGAGGATCGCTCGCGCGGCGCTGCCGGCGATCTGCTGGAACAGAATCGCCCGCGCCAGCGCGTGAAAGTGCGAGCGATAGCGATGCTGCATCGCGTCCGGAAAGCCGGGGTAGGGCGGCAGCTGCGGCATCACGCGCGCCAACGCCGGGTCGCGGCGGCGCAACGTGCGGAGCTGGGCCGGCGTGGGCTTCATTCGCTCGCACCCTTACGGGGCAAGGCGAAGAACCGTGACATGTCCAAGGGGTCCGCGCACCTCACGACAGCGTGCGCGCCCCGACCGACGCCCCTCCCTTGCCCCCCTCGCCCCAAGACCTGTCCGCCGCGATGCCGCTGCCGTTCGCGCGGGGCCACGTGCCGGACCTGAGTGGGCCCGAGTTCGCCGCCGAGCTGCGCACGGCGAGCGAGCTCTGGTTCGCCTGCGGTTATCGGCCGGGCATCACCGCCTACCTCCACTTCTTTCTGCTGCACGACTTCATCACCTTACACGACCGCGCATCGGCATCTCGCTTCGCGACGTTCCGCAGCATGGCGCAGTCGTTCTACGAGACCGACCTGTTCGTACGCGACGTCACCGACTCTGGACCGAAGGCCACGGGCGGAATCTCGGCGTTGCGCGTGCGCGAGCTGCTGACCGGGATCATGGCCCGCCACCGGGCCCTGTCGATCCCGCTGTGGATGATGACCTACTTCGGCTTCAGTCTGGTCGAGGCCGTGGAACGGCAGTGCGCGCCGCTTCCCGATACCCAGCGCGCGCGACACCTGCGCTACATGGCCACGGCGTTTCGCATCATGGGCATCCCGTTCGCGGGCGATCGGGCGCAGATGGAGGCGTTCGCCCGCGCCGTCGAACAGCAGCACGCCCGGGCGCTGGCGCCACAGGCCGAGCGCCATGCGCGCCGCATCCTGCTCCTCGGCGAGATGGTCGGCGTCTCGTCGCACCCGGACTCGATACTGCCGCTGCTGCCCGACGCACCCCGGCGGCGATTCACGCCCATCGCGACGACTGTCCGCCCCGGGTGCGCCCTGCGCACCCTGGCCCGCGCCGCCGGCCGGCTGCTGATCCGACGGGCCGTGGGCCGCCCGCGCATCGCCGTGCCGCAGTCCGCCGGCGCCTGAATCGGCAACCCGACGCAACCCTTGGCGGCGTCGCGCGTATGCTGCCCCCATGCCTTGGCGTTGCCTTCTGCGCGGCGCGGCGATGCTCGCCGTGACCGGCGCGCTCTCCGCGGTCGCCGCGGCCCACGTGCGCCTCGACACCCTGAACGGCGGGGAGACCCTGCGGATCGGCGAGACGGTGACGGTCCGCTGGACCGAGCTCGAGTCCCACAGCACGATCGGATGGAACGTCTACTACTCGGTGACCGGACCGCGCGGCCCCTGGCTGCCGGTCGCGATCGGCCTGCCGGTTGCGGCGCGGCGCGTGCAGTGGAACGTCCCGGCCCCCGCGGTCGGTCCGTCGGCTCGGGTGCGAATCCGGGTCGTGCAGGACAACTTGCGCTTTAGCTTCGAGGCAGTGAGTGAGGCCAACCTCGCGATCGAGGCGTCCCTGACCGCCGACCGCGGCGCCGTGTCGCGCGCGACGGGCGGCACCCAGGCGCTGACGATCGACGCTGGGCCGCGCCACGCCGGCGCGCGCTATTGGCTCCTCGGGTCAGCCAGCGGCACGGCGCCCGGCGCGCAGTTCGGCCCTTTCGCGGTCCCCCTCAACCCCGATCGCTATCTCCTGGACACGGCGTTCGCGCCGAGCGTGGGCCCGCTGCGGATGCCATTTGGCATCCTCGACGCGCAAGGGCGGGCGGTCGTCACACTGCGCTGGCCGCCCGGCTTGCCCGCGCCGTTCGTCGGCCTGCGGCTGCATCACGCCGCCCTAGTCGCCGCCCCCACCGGGCCGGCGCTGCGCGTCGTCACCAACCCGGTGGCGCTGACGATCGACGCGTAGGACTGCTCCCCAACGCGTTCGGACTCTACGACGTGCACGGCAACGTCATGGAGTGGATCGCCGACGAACTGCACCACTACGACATCGGTCCGGGCGGGAGATGGCTTCCGCGGCCATTGGACCGATGCGCCCCGCGCCAAGGCATCGCTGCGGGGTCAACTTCGGCCGCTCCGCCAGCCGCGCCCAACACGACCCGGACGCCCGGATGGCCGGCGTCGGTTGGCGCGCCGCCCGGTCGCTAGCACCGACCTCGCCGCCGGTGCCGCTACCGGCCCCGCCGCAACCGCTGCTGGGCGAGCAGACCGGACAACCGCTGCTCCGCTTGCGGGCAGCCATGCTCTTCGGCGATCGCCGAGCGGTAGTAGCGCACCGCCGCGTTGAGGTCGCCGCTTTGTTCCGCCACCAGCCCGCGGTGAAACGCCACGCGCCACTTGGGTGCATCCAGCTCTTCGGCGGCGTCCAGCGCGACCAGAGCTTCGGCCGGCCGGCCGCCGAGCTGGTGGAGCCAAGCCGAGGCCTCGTAGAGCGGAGCCGCGTCGGGACGCAGCTGCAAGCCGTCGTCCACAAGACGGCGCGCCAGGTCCATGCTGCCATCGGCGACAGCGATGCGCACGCGTAGCGAGCGCGCTTCGACGTTGCTCGGCGCCAGATCGAGGGCGCGATCCACGAAACCCTGCGCCCGCTGGAGCTCGCCCGCGTTGAACGCCAAGGCCGCGGCGGCGACCTGGCTCGGGACGTGACTCGGGCACCGCGTCGCCAAGCGCTCGATCCCGAAGCGCACGCGCGGCCAATCTGACGCCGGCAGCGACTCCGCCGTTTGGCCCAGCGGCGCCAACAGCTCGCGCAGCCGCTGGTCGGGATCGGGCTCGTAGTCTGGATGCAGCGACGCGCAGCCCGATAGGACCCCGGCCGCGATGAACAGAACAAGAGAGAGGCGAGGGTCCGTCATGGCGTCGAACCGAAGGTAGCCGTGCCGACCACGAAGCCGTAGAACGCGGGGCCGAGGGTCATGACGAAGATCCCCGGGAGGAAACAAATCACGAGAGGGAACACAAGGCGCGCCGGCAGCGACTGGGCCCGGGCGAGCGCGCGCTCACGGAGATCCGAACGCAGGTCGCCCGCTTGCCGGCGCATCGTCGCGGCGAGGCCAATCCCGACCTCTTGCGCGCGAATCAGCGCCGACGTGAAGCTGCTGACCTGCGGCAGCTCGATGCGCCGCGCCAGGCGCCGAAAGCAGCGGGCGCGCTCAGTCCCGCTCAGCACCTCGGCCTGGAACGTCATCAGCTCGCGGCCCAGCGCGCGGTCGGAGCCGAGCGTCGTGAGTACGCGACCCAACGCCGCGTCAAAAGCCAGGCCCGCCTGCGCCAGGCTCGCGAACAGCTCGAGCACCGGGTAGAGGTCCGCGAGGATCTGGCGTTCTCGCGCGCGCCGGGCGCGGCGGACCCGCACGGTGGGCAAGGCGCCCAACATGAACATGAAGAGCAACGGCAGGCCGATCACCACCGGCCAATAGAGGAAGTCGTCGCTCGGGATGAGCCCGAAGTAGATCACGAGCGCTGCGGCCAGTGCGCCGCACAGCAAGCCGATCACCGTCCACGTCCAAAAGCGCGCCTCCGCGTCGGGGCGGCGGTCCCCGGCGAGAAACAGCCATCGCGCGACCGTGCCCTCGGGCACGCCATCCGCCGGACCGCCAACTGCTGCGGGAGCGCCGGACAGGCTCGACTCGTAGAGGCGCTGTTGCGCGAGCTGCCGCTCCGCGCTACGCCGCAGCCACGCGATGATGATGCCGAGAGCGGCAACTCCCAGGACAACGTACGCCGCCTGCTGCATCACAGCTCGATCCGCGTCAACCGCGCCATCCAAACGATGCCCGCCGCCTGGGCCAGCACGGCGGTGGCCGCCAGACCGCCACCGACCCGCGACTCCAGAAACGCCTCGATGCGATCAGGGTCTTTGATCCACGCGAACGCCGAGATCCCATACACGATCAGCAGGATGCCGATCACCGAGACGCGCGCCTCCGCCGTTTGGCCGTGGACTCGCCGGCTGAGGTTCACCCGGTCGCGCACGGTATCGGCGATCGCGTGCAAGCCGGGTGCGAGTGCCCCGCCACTCTGCCACTGCGCGGTGAGATAGTGCGTCAGCAGACGAAAGGCCGGGAGCGGCAGGGTGCGCTCGGCATCCTCGAAGACCCGCTGCGGATCGTCGCCCAAGCGCAGTCGCTCCGCCGCCGCGGCCAGCACCGCGCGCAGCGGCGGGCGGACGTCGCGCACGACCCCGTCCAAGGCCTCGACGAGACCAACACCGGCGGCGACGCTCGAGCCCAGCAGATCGAGCGCGTCCGCAAGCTGTCCCTCGATCCGCACGGTGCGCGACGCGACCGCCCAACCGTCGAGGACCCAGGCCAGGGTGCCCACCAAGACACCGAGCGAGAGCGTCAGCTCGATGTAGAGCGGCGTCAGCGCCAATAGCAAGGCCGTCACGACTGCCGCCGCGAGGCCCACGAGCACGCTGCCCCGCGCCGCGCCGTGGCTGACGCGCACGGCGCGAACGTCGCGCGGCGCTCGCGCGTCCGCGCGCAGGTTCGGGGCTAGGTCGGTCACGGCGCGCTTTCGAACTCGTCGCGGCCCGGCCAATCACCAAGCCCAGCGTTGTCCTCAGGGTGAAACCACTGCTGCATCACGTCCGCCCCGCGGTCGCGGAGCCGCTCGGCGAGGCGCGGCGTAATCCCAGTGGCCAAGTAGCGTCCCTCGAGCCGCCGCTCGCTGCGGCCGGACCGGCGCCAGCGAAAGATCTCCTGCAGCAGGGGCGTCTCCTCCTCGAGGCCGGTGATCTCGCTGATCGACTCGATCCGCCGCACGCCGTCCTCGCTCCGCGTGACGTGCACGAGCAGCTGCACCGCGGACGTCACCTGCTCGCGGATCGCGCGCGAGGGTAGCTCTGTGCCGGCCATCAGCACCATCGTCTCGAGCCGGCTCAGTGCGTCGCGCGGCGAGTTGGCGTGCACCGTCGTGATGCTGCCGTCATGGCCGGTGTTCATCGCCTGCAACATGTCGAGGGCTTCGCCGCTCCGGACCTCGCCCACCAGGATCCGATCGGGCCGCATGCGCAGCGAGTTGATCACCAGCTGGCGGATCGAGATCGCACCGGCGCCCTCGGTGTTGGTCGGGCGGGCCTCGAGCCGCACCACGTGCGGCTGATCGAGCTGTAGCTCGGCGGTGTCCTCGATCGTGACGATGCGCTCCTCGCTCGGGATCGACTCCGCCAACGCCCCGAGGAGCGTCGATTTGCCCGCGCCCGTGCCGCCGGAGATCACGATGTTGGTCCGGAACCGCACCGCCGTGTGCAGGAAGTGCAGCATGGGCTCGCTAAGCGAGTCGTACCGCAGCAGGTCACTGCCGCGCAGCCGCCGGTGGCCAAAGCGCCGGATCGACAGCGTGGGGTAGTCGATCGACACCGGCGGGATCGTCGCGTTGACGCGGCTGCCGTCGGGCAGGCGGAAGTCAGCCATCGGCGCCGCCTGGTCGATGCGGCGGCCGACGCCGGCGGCAATACGCTCGATGACGCGCAAGAGGTGCTCGGTATCGCGAAACCGCACCTCGGTGACCTCGAGCTGGCCAAAGCGTTCCACGAACACCTGGTTGGGGCCGTTCACCAACACGTCCGTGACCGCCGGATCCAGCACGAGCGGCGCCAGCGGGCCGAGGCCCAACGTCTCCTGCAGGAGGTCTCGGCTGAGCCGCGAACGCTCGCCCTCATTGAGCGGCAAGTCCTCGTTGGCCAGCACATCGTTGGCAAACGTTCGCACGAACGTCGCGATCTGATCCTCGCCCGCGCCCAGCAGGTCGCGGTCGCTGAGCATCTCGAGAAGGCGCGCCTGCAGCTCGCCCTTGACCGCGGCGTAGCCGGTGGCCCGCCGCGGAGGCTCGTCGGCCACCGGCGTCGCGGGGCGGCGGCTACGCGTGTTCTCCGCCACCGCGCGCCGCACCCGGGTCGCCATCTCCGCGGCGCGGGAACCACGGAACACGCTGCGCCCTGACGTCGGACCACCAGAGGCCGGACCATCAGAGGCCGGGCCACCAGAAGCATGTCCGGGATCGCCAGTCATCGGCCGGCCTCCACCGGCCCGACCAGCGCCGGCTCGGCGATGAGGTCGGCCAGGGTACCGATTCGCCGACGGAAGCCGTTCCAGCGCGAGCCAGTGAGCGCCACAGGTCGGCCGCTGTTGCAGGCCGAGACCGCGGCGCGGGAGAACGGCACCACGACGTCGACGGGACGATCCAGTCGGGTCGCCACGTCACGAGCCGAGAGCCGGCTGGCGTGCGCCGGCACCGCGACGTTGACGACGAGGCGCTGGCGCTCGCGTTCGACGCCGATCTCCTCCAGCATGCCGAGCAGCCGCTCGGCCCCCAGCACGGTTGGTACGATCGGCGCCACGACCTGCCAAACCTCGTCGGCGCGATCGAACGCCGCAATGGCGATCCCGTCGAGGATCGGAAACGTATCGACCACGACGAAGTCATAGGCCGTGCGGGCAACGCCGAGGATGCGCGACAGGTGGTCTTCGCGCACCGCGGCCGCGTCGATCGCGGTGTTTGGTGCGGCCAGAAGATGCAAACCCGACTCGTGGGCCATGGTGAGCTCGCGCAGCAGCGTGCCGTCGAGGCGATCGATCTGCTCGATGACGTCCTGCATCGTCACCGGCGTCTCGAGGTCGAGCATCGTTGCGCACAGGCCGAGCTGCAGCGCCGCGTCCACCAGCAGCACACGTCCCGGTGCCCGCCGCCCCAGCGCGCAGGCGACGTTGACCGCGAGCGTCGTCTTGCCCACGCCGCCTTTGTTGCTGACGAAGCACACGACCCGACCCGGCGTCGACGGCGCGCTGGCGCGGCGGCGTTCGCCGTCGGAAAGGCGTTCCAGGCAAGCCGAGAGCTCACCGGACGACAGCGGCCGGCGCAGAAAGTCGCGTACGCCGGCACGCGTCGCGGCGACCACGTAGGCACTCTCCGCATCGCCACTGTCGAACTGGCGCCGATCGAGCACGCCGAGCAACGCCGCCATGGGCGCGGCCTCCTGCAGCTCGCTGGCCAGCTCGTCGAGCCCGGCAAGTCCGTTGGACATCGCGAGGCAGACGACATCGGGCTGCCGCTGCCGCGCCAGGGCCACGGCGTCGCGCGCCGTGGTGGCCACGTGCGGCAGCAGGCGCAGCTCGGTGCCGGCTTCGGCGGCCTGCCACTCGGTGGTCAGGTCCGGATCATCCGCGGCCAGGAGTACCGTGAGGGGACGTGCCATGGCAATCAGTGGCGGAGAACGGGAGCGAGGACCGGCTGGGGAAACGCGTTGTGCAACGCGAGCAGCCCTGGCGACGCACTGAGCACCAACCGGGCATCGAGGGCCGCAGGCGCCACGGCGGAGGCGCCCGTCGGCAATACCGCGCCCCGTCGCCGCACGATCGTCAGCGTCGTACCAGAGCGAGTCGCGGAGGCAAGCGTGAATCCGGCGACGCGCCGGACATCGCCGCGGCCGTAGACCGGCACGATCAAGTCGCCGGTGGGCGGTAGCACTTCGCCGGGCGGCGTGGGCACGATCTCATCACCGACGAGGCGCGCCGGCACACCGAGCCAAACTCCTTGCTCGCCGGCCAGGATGAGGCTGCCGCTGGGATCGATCTGCAGATCGAGGCCGGCTCCGACCCCCGTCGCAGCCCATGCGGCGGTCACATCGCCGACGAGCGCAAACGGGGCGATGGTCACCGAGCCGTCGGGCGCGTCGGCCACGAGGAGCGCCCGGGTCGCTGCCGCAATCGACGTGGCCCGCACGGTGACACCATCCGTGCGACTGGCGATCCCCGGCGCCTCCGCCGTCGGCTCGTGCCACACGATGCCCCGCGCCCACAGCCACTCGAACGGGTCACCCTTGGTGCTCTCGCCGGGCTGTTCATCCAGCGCCAGCCGACTGCCGGCTCGGCGCAAGCGCACCAAGAACGCCGGGGCCGCCGCCAGAACCTCGCCGCCGCTGCCCGCAGCGACGGGGGCAAAGTCGGTGCGGTTGAACGCGTCATCCTCGACGGCGACGCCCGCGCCCTCGACGTAGGCTCCGGCGACCAGGTCGCCATGCCGCGCATTGACGGCGTTGTGCTGCGGCCCGGGCAGCATGGCATCGGCCGGCCGCCAGCCCAGAGCCCGGCGATCGACCGGCACATTGATCCGTCCGCCCAACGGTGTGTCTATTCCCGGCTCCACCACCGGCAGCGTGCCGGCCCCCAAGCCCAGGGCGTCCGACGTTAGATCGAGGTCATCGTCCCATTGACGCTGCAGCGCCGTAACGGCCCGCAGGCGGCGATGCTCGTCCGGGGTGTAGAGCCCCTCGTCATCCACGCGGTCTTTGAAGCGCAGACCCTCCAACGCCGCGGACTCGGCGCCGGCATCCATCTGCTGCTTGGTCGTTCGCAGCCGCCCGCCGTCAACGACCGCGCCCAGCAGGCCGAAGAGGCCCACCAAGAGGATCGCACACAGCACCAGCATGGCGCCGCGCTCATCCCGGTCCGCACGGTGGCGACCGCGGGCCGGCTTCAATTCCCCTTCTCCTGCCTCGGCACGGTCACCGTGCCCCGCTCTTCGCCGCGGATCACTTCAACCATCCCGAGCGACGCCGGCGTGGTGGCATTGCCAAAGAGCATGCGTCGCATCTCGGCGGTCGGGTCGACGGGCCGCACATCCTCGATCTCGGTCGGTGTCGCTTCCGGCTGGCCAGAGCGAGGCGCCGCCACAATCGCCACGTTGAGGGCGAGCGCTTGGCTGTAGCGAGCGACCTCATCTGGCGCCATCGCCAAGAACACCTCCTCAATGATTGTCGGCGGCTTCCCGGCGCGCCGCTGGCCCGAGGCCTTGGTGCGCCGACGCATTGGCTCGACGACCAGCGCTTGCCGGGCCAGTACCCACGCTCGCGCGGCGCCGCCCTGCCGATTCTGCGCCGCCAAGCCTTGGAGGCGCGTCGAGAGCACTGGGTCCGCAACGTTGCCAATCACGTTGCCAATCATGTTCGGGGCCATCTTTGGCGACCGGGTGAGCGACTCCGCCGCGACCAAGTCGACGCGGTCCCCGGCCTGCACGTCGGTGAGGCCACTCACGACATCGGTGTCGAGCCACACGCCCCGCTTGCCGGGCGGGATCCCGGCGCTCGGTCCCGGGCGCGTACCCACGGGTAGGAAGTCGCTCTCGGTAAACGCGTAGTTGACCGGCTTGTCACGCCGCAGGACGCGCCCGTTCAGCTTGCGCCAGCCCTCGACGCCGACGCGAAAGAGACCGTTCGGCTCGATGGCCTCCTCGACCACGGGCACCTGGTGCAGCCCTTCCGACGTCAGCAAGTGCTCGCGCGTGATCTTGGTGAACGCGGGCAGTGGCCGCGGGCAGCCGTAGACAGCCACGGTTCCCGACGGCAGCCGGGTCGCCGCCTGAGCCTCGCCGCCGAACGAGAACACCAGACCGTCGCCAAAGGGCAAGCGCAGCTCGCCGTTCACGATCGTGAAGCCCACCAAACCGACAACGGCGACGAGTAAGCCGAGGAGCGGGTAGGACAGGCGGGAGGCGAGACTCTTGCGCGAGCGCGGAGAGATCGAACGGTGTCGAGCAGCCATATTGATCAAGCGGGCGAGCCGCTGCGGCTATTGGAAGACCTCGCGACGAAACAAGGCCTGGCCGATGAAGACGCGGCGGAACGGGCGCACTGGAGCGGTCAGCGCGCCCATCTCACCCAGCCCGTAGTCGCCGCGGAGCACGTGGGCACCCTCGCTGCCGACCAGCGCGCCGGTGGGCGTCGCAGCGCCGGGTTCCACCACGATCTCACCTTCGCCGATGCGGTGCAGCAGATGGGCATTCGGCTCCGGCGGCCAGGTGACCGGGGCGTCGTACGACGCCAGCGCCGAGGCCGTCGCCGGGATGTTGATTCGCAGCGCGACCAGCCCGCGGTCGACGGCGGTGGACGCCGCTGAGAATGGCCCCGTGGCCGGATCGTTGCGGTCGGATCGAATCTCTTCGACGACGGGGAGCCAACGGATGGTCTCGACGCCAGCGGTGCGCGAGACCACCTGCGGCACAGCGACGGTCTTGCCATCGTTGAACCCGGTGACCACCGGCAGGGTGACCAACGCCCCCGGAAACCGCAGCAGCGTGCGGCCACCGACGCGGTCGGTCACGAAGACCGGACGCAGCGCCCGGTTGACGAGCGGCAGCGTCGCGAAGTGCTGATCAAGCGTGAGCCCGGCATCCCAAACCCCCTGCACATCGACCACGAGCTGGTCAGGGTCGAAGATGCGATCCGAGGTGGCTGCGAGGGCCTCTTCGAAGGTCGCGTCCGGCGGCAGCGGCGTCAGCGCCAGCTCGCGTGCGGCCAGGCGAGCGACGTCCTGAGCCACCTGGGCCGCCTGCACCATGGTGCCAAAGGACAGCAGCGCCGCGAGCAACAGGTAGAGCACGAGCGCCACGAGCGCGAACTCGACCATCACACCGCCGCGCGCGCAGCGGTGCCGCGTCCCGATCGCCGTCGCACTGTCCCCCCCGGTCACACTGGCCTCCCGGTGATCAGGTGCCACAATCCCGTCGTCGGCGGCATAGACCACGCAATGCCCAGAGTCGCCAAATACCCCGAGGCAAAGGCCGGCGCAAAGGGAAGCGACTCCTGACCGCGACGGCGGGCCCACAGGGCCAACACTCCGCCAGCGAGCGCCGTCGCAAACAGGACCTCGAGGATGTGTGGCCAGCCACAGACGGCACCGAGACCAGCGCACAGCTTGGCATCGCCGCCACCCATTGCGCCCGCGTAAAACAGCGCCGCGCCGATGGCGAAACTGACTCCCAGCCCAATCCCAAGCTGCGCCCACGTCACCGCGTGCCAGCCGCGCCACGTCGCGACCAGCGCCAACCCCGTGAGGAGCAGCGGCAGCGCATCGGGAATCGTGCGACTCTTCAGGTCGATCCCCGTGGCGAGCAGCAAGACGCCGCCGGCGGCGATCGCGACGGTCGGAGAGGGAGTCATAGCAACGAACGAGCAGCCCCGAACATAAAGAAAGCGGACAACCTCGGTGAGGATGTCCGCAATGGCCTGCGGGACCACCTCCAGCGCACGATCATACCCGCGCGCTGGGCACCGAAGTGCAGTCGACTCGCTCAGGGCACCTCGGGGTTGGCCTCGATGACCAACGTCGTGCCGAGCACGTTGCCCGTGCCACCCGGCTGGTTGAAGGAGGCGCCCAGTAGGTTGTTGCCAAGGCGCGGGGTCGAGGCCGCCGCCGCCGCCGGATCCAGGATGATCGCGTTGCCGTTGTTCGGGTCGATCGTCGTCTCGATCAGCTTGGCGCTGACAATCGGGCCGTTGTCGTCGTCGTGCGCACCCGGGAGGATCGCGGCCGTCGCCGAGATGAGGTCGTTGGTCTTGTGGCCGAACACCGACACGGCGGCGGCGCTGACGAGCGCGACAGCGGCGACGAGAAGGCCGTACTCGACGAGGGCGGAGCCCTTCTTGTTGCGGAGGAGCTTGATCATGTTTCGATGAGTTGTTGCGTGATCGCGAGTTGGCGAGCGCCAAAACGCGCCCGCGACTTCTGCTCAGTGCCGGCCGCCCCCAACAGTTCCACAGCAGCGAAGGGATTTTTCTACATCTCGGAGCTCGGCTCGGCAGCCGCCTCCGCCGGGCTGGCAAGCCACGCTGCCAACGTCTCCTTGAGGCGCGGTTGCAGCCACAGGTCGCTGCCGGGCTGCGGCGGCCGGACGATGCTGGGGCTCACCAAGACGAACAGCTCCGACTTGGCGAAGGTGTCGTTCGTGGAGCGGAACAGCCACCCGATGAGGGGGAGATCCCCTAGAATCGGTGTCTTCGACACGTCCCGCTGCAGCGTACGCGACACCAGGCCGCCGACCAGCAGGCTCTCGCCGTCCTGGAGACGCGCGTTGGTCTGCAGCGAACGCGTCGAGAAGGCCGTGGTCTGCGGGTTGGTGCCGGTCGCGGTCCGCACGACGGTGGTCAGCACCTCGTCGGGCTGCGAGACGATCGAGCTCACGTCGAGGGTCACTTCGCCCTCCTTGCCGACCAGCGGGCGGATGCCCAGGCCGACCCCGAACGCGCGGAAGTCGACCGAGGCGAAGGTGCCGATGCCGCTGCCGGCGCCCCCCGCGGGGGTGAACGCCTGCGGCACCGGGATCTCGCCGCCGACCTGAAACTGCGCGGTCTCCCCGTTCAGGACCGTCAGCACCGGGCTCGACAGGCGGCGCGCGATCCCTCGCGCCTCCAAGGCCTGGAGGAGCGTATCCAACGCGAACTGGCGCCCGCTCAGCTGGACCTGCTGGCTGAAGCCGTTCGCCAGCGAGGCGATGCCGGCCTGGATGTCGCTGTCCGAGAACGCGCCGACGTTGGGCGGATTCGGCTGGATGCGCCCGCCGACCTGACCCGGCTCAAGCGCCGTCTGGTCGAAGTCGGACAGGACCGCCTGCACCTCCGAAGCGAACTGGAACAGCCGGTCGCGGTCGATCTCGAAGAGTTGCACGGCGACGCGAACCTGCGGCCGGTCCCGCACCTCCACGAACGACAGGATCCGACCTCGCGCCATCGACAGGACCGTCGCCCGGGCGAGGTTGCGCTGCACCTGGTTGCGACGGACCCCGACCCCGCCGCCGCCGGCGAAGCCGCCCTGGCCGCCGCCACCGCCGCCGCCGAGGGCCCCGCCGCCGCCCTGGCCCTGGCCCTGCCCGCCTTGGCCGACCTGACTGCCGCCGGAGCCAACCAACCCACCCGCCTCGTCGGCGAGCACCTGGATCGTGTTGCGCCCGGATTGGGCCCCCACTCCGTCGTCGCCCAGGAACAAGCGGGCCGCGAGCTGCATCGCCCGCACGAGCGAGATCTGGTCCTGCACCGAGCCCTCCAACACGAGCACGTCGGCGTCATCGTCGCGCAGCGCGTCGCGCTGCACGCGACGCACGCGGATCTCGGAGCCCGCGATCGGCTCGATCGCGGTGAGGATGCGTGCTTCCAGCGTCACCGGCAGCTCGGCCACGCGCAGCAGATCGATGATCTGGCCGGCGCCGCGCCCCCCCGATTCCCGCGGCACCTGCACGGCGGGGGACGCGGCCCCTCCAGCGGCAGGATCCGCCGCCGCCGCCACGGTCACATCCTCCTGGACGCTCGCCGCCAGGTAGTTCTGCGCCGCGCGGAGCGCCGCCTGGTGGTGCAGCTCATCGGGCACGACCCCGCGGAGGACGAGGGCGTCGCGGTCGGGGGCGATCTGTGCCACGATGCCCTCGGCAATGTCGTCGAGGGCGCTCTGGAGCAGCGACAGGTCTCGCTGAACCCGAAACAGCAGCGGCTCGTAGGTGCCGTCGGCGTACCACACCAAGATCGTGGTCGTGCCGGTGGCCTGACCGAGGACGAGAGCTTCCTGTGTACTCAGCAGCTCGACAGTGAGCACCCGCTCATCGCCAACGGCAAGCCGCTTGACCTCGCGGGGCAGTGAGAGCCGATCGTGCGTGCCAAGCGTGACGACCCGAGGCGGCGGCAGGGCGAGCCCAGGGCTAGCGTCTTGCGCGCGCGGGGCCGCGGGAGCGAGCGCTAGGGCTGCCACGGTTGCCGCCGCCCCCGAGAGTGCCGAAAGACGATCCATCGGGGCATGGTGCCGGCCAACGCGCCCCGGTTCCGTGAATTCCCGCGGCCGGCCCTCAAGTTGCACGGCGGGGGCTTCCATACAGGGACCGGGTCGCCGTATCCTGCCGGCCTGCCGATGGACTGGATCCGCCGCACGACCCACTTGGCCGCGCCCCTGGCGCTGCTTGCGATCACGCTCCGGGTCCTGTTGCCGGCGTTCCATACCCACGCACCGCATGCGCACGTGGGCGACGCGCACGCCGAGACGACGCACGCCTGCGCTCACGACGCCGGACCCTTGCCGGCGATCGGCGCCGACGCGGACCGACCGCTGCAGCAAGCCGAGGCCGAGGACTGCCTGGCCTGCGAGCTGGAGATGCGGACGCCGTTCGGATCCACCACGGCCCCCGTCGATCCGGGCATCACCACCGATCGTGGCGAATCGGCCGGCATCGGGCACGGTCGATGGGGCGGTTCGAGCGCCGTGGCCCTGCCCCGGCCACGAGCACCCCCAGGCGACGACGACTGAGTTGATTCGCGCCCCGCGCCCCCCTGGGCCAGACCGTGACCTGGTCGGCCCCGTCGCGCGGTGCCCGTCGTCGTTCTTGCCTGGACTGGTGCTGTGTCATGACCGCTCTACTTCCGTCTCCCGGGGCCCCTGCCGCGGCGACGTTCCCCGAACTCTCGGACCACGATCTTCATCCCATTGCCGAGACCGCGCGCCGCCTGCTGGGCTGCGACCATCTCGCGCAGGATGCCGTTCAGGAGGCGCTGCTGACCATGAGCCAGCAGCCGAGCTTGCCGGAACGACCTCTCGCCTGGCTCACCACCGCGGTCATGCACCGATGCCTCCACCTCCGCCGCACGCTGCGCCGGCGGCGGTACCACGAGCACGTCGCCTCCGAGCGCTGCGACCAGCACGCGGACTGCGACAACCCGCTGCACGTCGCCATGGCGCATGAGCTGGGCGATCTGCTGTCGGCGGCACGCGACACACTGCCGCCAGAGCAGCGCCAAGCGCTCGACCTGTACGAGTGCGACGGCAAGGACTACCGCGAGATCGCGAGCCTGCTCGGGATCCCGATCGGCACGGTCCGATCGCGGCTCTCGCGGGCGCGGCAGGCCCTGGATGCCGCCGTCCAGCAGTGGCAGGCGTAGCCTCTATTGAGGCCGGGCTATGATGCGCGTTCGCGCGCGGCCTTGACGAGCTGCAAGAACGCCCGGCGGCATTGGCATTGCGAGCAGTAGCCGTCGCGCGCGCGGCGCGGCCCCACGAGCTGGCGCTTGGGCTCGCCGAGCGAGGGCAGAGACACCCCCGCCGCGAGCCCAAAGAACTCCGGGTCGTTGGAATCGAAGTCCGCTTCGCAGACGTCACACAACACGATCTCCTGGCCGAAGATCGCAAAGGTCTGGAACGCCGGCTTGGTCAGCTGGCGCAGCTGCTCGGGCCGGTGCCCGCACTCGTAGCAAGGCGCAACATCGCGCTCTTCGAGCGCGCCTTGGCAAATCGGACAGCACACGGCATTGCCGCTGCCCGCGACCGCAAGCAGCGGCGCGCAGTCTACCCTGTTGGCACGACCTACTCGGGAACCCCCCGCTCGGCGATGGCGCGCAGCACCCCCGCACACTGCTCGACCTCGGCGCGGAGTGTGTGCACGTGTAAGCGCACGATCGTCCCCGCGCAGGGTTCGGTGCTGTAGGCGGGGCGTTGTAGTTGCCGGCCGACAGGTTGAGGCGAACCCGGTTGCTATCGAGCTCGAACTCGGCGCGCACCCGGCGCCAGTAATCCTCGTCGCGAGCGACGTCCGCGGGGGCCCCCGTCGGGGTCCAGAGCTTGGTCGTCGATGCACCGCGCAGGGAAGACCAAGCGCGCAGAACACCGGCGCCGAGAGTGCTCGCCAGAACTTGGCGACGACTCAGGTTGATTGGATTGGGCATGTTGCCTCGCTGGCCTCGAGCAGAGAGAGAGCCTGTTGGTGACGTGCTTTTGCAGGCGCCAGAGTTCCACCGAAACTCACGAATCTCGGGCGCCGAAGAACCGAGACGCCGGGAACTCATTGCCGGGACCGGCACCATCCCTGGCGATGTCGGACCTGTCCGCCCACCTCGACCGCACTGGGGTCTGCGCGTCGATCTTGTGCGCACTGCACTGTCTCACCGCGCCGGTTCTCACTCTCGTCGCGCCGGCCCTGCGCGGCTTGTGGGACCACCCGGTCTCGCACATCTCGATCGCCGCTCTCGTGGTTCCGCTCGCCGTCGTCGCTCTACGGCGGGGGTTTAAGGCGCACGGTCGCCGCTGGATCCCGACCGTCGGCGCCACCGGGATGGGGCTCGTCGTGCTCGGCGCCGCCCTGCCCTACCTTGCAGCGGCCGCGCCGACCGCCAGCACGGTGGCCTGTGACGCTTGCGATCAGTGCTGTCCGTCGCTCGTGACGGACAACACCACCGGCGCGTCCCGGCTCAACGTCCCACCCGCGAGTCTCGTGACGCTGCTGGGTGGCGCCTCGATGATCGTGGCCCACGTTGCCAATCTACGGTCCTGCGCGTGTTGCCGACGGGGGTGATGCGCCGCGCCCGTTCGTTCTTCGACGACGAGATCACCGACCAGGGTTCCGCTGACCGCGGTCAGGGCAGCAGTCGATCCCCGACGAGGTTCGTGAGCACGATGCCGGCGGGGCGCAACACGGCGGCCTGGCTATAGAGCGTCAGACCCGCAGCCGACGCCAGCGGTGGTAGGAAGACGTCTAGATCCAACGGCGCGCTGGTGAGCGGCAGGATCGGCGTCTCGATCCCCCGCACCAAGTCCAGCTGCAACGTGCCAAACGGCGTGGCGATCGGCGCCGGCAGGGTGCCCACATCGAAGAACACGATGGCGCCCTGCCCTTCGGCTGCGCGCAGCGTCAGCCGGTAGTTGCCACCGAGCCGCCCGACGTCGACCGCCGTCAGCTGCTGCGTCAGGTTGCTGAACAGGGTGAAGCCGGGGGCCACTCCGTGGACCTCGAGGACATCCTCGTCGCGGTCCCCATCGAAGTCACCGATCGCGAAGGTGGCCGTGGCCGCGGCGGTGCCCCAGGCCCCCGCAACCGCGACCTCGCGGAACCCGCCGCGTCCGTCGTTCTCCAGAATCCGGTTGGGACCGGCCTTGACCACCAGGTCCAAGTCGCCGTCGCCGTCGAGATCGGCGGGTTTGATCGTCAACCGCGTGGGAAAGAACAGAGGCACGTGGAATGGCGGCGGCATCTGGGTGGCGGAGACGTCGGTGAAGACGCCGGTGCCGTCATTGCGCAGCAGTCGAGGGCCAGACACGACGAGGTCGAGATCGCCGTCGTCGTCGATGTCGGCGAACACGGCCTCGCTGACGCTCCACGATCGCGCAGCCACGGGCAAGAGCGCCGGCGCCGGGCTGAACGCTCCCGCGCCGTCGTTGAGCAAAAGGCGCAGCGCGCCGGGCTGAAAGTACGGAAAGACCTGTTCTTGGTCGGAGAACACGACGTCGAGGTCGCCGTCGCCGTCCACGTCGCCGAGGTCCACGGCCGTCGTCTGTCCCAGGGTCGGGGCGAACGCGCCCTGCACCGAGCGAAACCGGCCGGTCCCGTCATTGGTGATCAACAGGTCAAAGGCGCTGCTGCGACTGAACACGGCGTCGACATCGCCATCGCCGTCCACGTCACCGACCTCGACCGTGCCGCCGCCCAGGGACCCAGGCCAATGCGTCGCGGTGACGTCCACGAAGCCGCCGGCCCCGTCGTTGAACAGCAACGCGCCACCCGCGGCCATCACGTCGAGATCGCCGTCGCCGTCGAAGTCGCCCGTCTCGAGCTCGCCGGGCGTCCAGAACTGGGAGGCGCTGGGGATCGGGTTCGACACAGGAGCGGCGAACCGGCGGCCGCGATCCCCGCGCCAAGACAGCAACTCGAGCCGTCGCCGGGCCGCGGCGACGAGGTCGAGAGCGCCATCGCCGTCGAAGTCGGCCACCGCGGCCGTTGCCGGGACGCGCGCCTCTTGGCCGACGAGCTCACCAGCAGTCTCCACGAGCGTCGAGCCATCGTTGAGGTAGACGCGATTGCGCCCCACCTCGATCGACGATGGGCCGGGGAGATCGCCCGTGCCGAGCGCCGCCACCAAGTCGAGGTCGGCGTCCGCATCGACGTCGACCAATGCGACCGCCGACGTATTGAGCCACTCGGTCGGCATCCACGCCGCGCTGGCATCCGCGTAGCGGCCAGCGCCGTCGTTCAGGTAGACCACGTCCGGCTCGGCGAAGTTGCCAAAGACGAGATCCGGATCGCCGTCGCCGTCCACGTCACCCGCCGCCACGCCGGCGCTCCGCGCCGCATCCAGGGGCAGGTGCGACGCCGTGGCGTCGACGAATTGACCACTGCCGTCATTCAGGTAGAGCGCGTTGGGCACGGTCGCCGCCGCGCTGTCGATGCGGTTGGCAAACACCAGGTCGGGATCTCCGTCGTCATCGACATCCACCACGACCACGTCGGCCGAGTCCACCGCGTCGACCGGCATGCGCGCGGCGGTCGCATCGGTGAAGGCGCCGGTGC
This sequence comes from Planctomycetota bacterium, assembly GCA_039029375.1. Lineage (GTDB taxonomy): Bacteria > Planctomycetota > UBA1135 > UBA1135 > UBA2386 > JBCCGH01. The sequence continues at coordinate 35,357 of JBCCGH010000048.1, read as the reverse complement.
CGTCGTTGACCAGCAGCCGGTTCTGCGGATCGCTGGCGACAGCGTCGAGACCCTGCGCCAGGACCACGTCGACGTCGCCGTCCCCCTCGGCATCGAAGGCCGCCATCGCCCAGGTGTAGCCCGGACCGATCGCCGGCAACGCGGTGGGGTTCGGCTCGAAGCGACCCGTCCCGTCGTTCTCGTGCAACTCAGGACTGCCGTAGCCGTGCCCAAACAGGAGGTCGATGTCGGCATCGCCGTCGAAGTCGAAGGCGAGCACGGAACGCACGCGGATCACGACGCCCGGCAGCCGCGCCGCCGTGACGTCGGTCATGGCACCGGTGCCGTCGTTGAAGTACAGCCGGGTCGACTGGACGTAGTTGGCCACCACGAGGTCGAGGTCGCCGTCGCCGTCGAAGTCGGCAAGCGCCACGCCCTCGGTGTCCTCGGCCGGCGCCGGCAGCCACGCCGCCGCAGCCGCAGCGAACGCGCCGCGCCCGCGGTTGCGGTAGATGTCGTTCGGCGCCGTGCGCCACGAGTCCCCAAACACCAGGTCCGGTCGACCGTCACTGTCCAGATCGCCGACAGCCAGGCTCTCGCTCGGGGCGACGCGGTGGGGCACCGCCCGCTTTGACAACGGCTCGAGCTGGATCTGGGCCCCAGCCACAGAGGCGAGCAGGCCGCAAACCACGAGGCGACCACTCCATCCAAGACACCTGATCCTCACGGCGATCCTCCGCTCCTGGTTGGGACGCGGGCACGACGTGGGCCGGGTTCGGGCCCGTGGCCGCGTCCGAGGCACCCAAGATACCCATGCTCACGCGGCCGCGCGCGCCGTTCGCCGGGCGCCCAAGGATCCTCCCCCCAACCGTGAAGACCCTACCGTGAGGACCTACCCCGCAAGACCTTGCCCGGCCAACCAACACCGCTGACCTTCCGGCGTTGGTCCCACGATCGTCTCAGCCTGGGGGCGACCTCCTTTCGATAGGACGGGGTGAACCCCGACCCCCATGAACGGAGCAACCCCGTGACCCGCGCGCTGGGAGGAGTGCTGGTCTGCCTCTGGCTGACCGGCTGCGCATCGTCTGTCCAACCGATCAACGAGCGGGCCGTCCTCGCCGAGTCCGACGCCAAGCCGGCGACGCCGGCGCGGCCGCCGCGGCTGTTGACCCCACCCGGGCGCACCGACTACCGGGTCGGTCCGCGCGACGTGCTCGAGGTTCAGATCTACGAGCTGGAGGCACCGGGCGAGCTGAAGAAGATCAAAGCGCGCGTCGCGCAGTCGGGATCCATCGTGTTGCCGCTGATCGGCCGCGTGCCCGCCGCCGGCAAGACGACCGCCGAGCTGCAGGCCGACATCATCGCGCGCCTTGAACGCGAGTTCATGGTGAACCCGTCCGCGCAGGTGGTGGTCGCCAAGCACGAAGCGCGCAGCGTGACGGTGCTGGGCGCCGTGAAGAAGCCGGGCAAGTACCACCTCGCCGAGAACTCGACAAGTCTGATCGGGGCGCTGGCGGTCGCCGGCGGGCTCGACGAGGAAGCCGGGTCGACCGTCTACTTGGTGCGGCGCGGCGCTCCCGAAGCACTGGCCAGTGCCGGCGTGCCGGCCCTCGGCACACCGCGCGAGGCCTCGACCACCGGTGGCGGCGGCCCGGCGCCGGCGCCGCAGCGGCTCCTGCAGATCGATCTCGATCCGATGATGACGTTGGGCGACCTGTCGAACAATCCAACGCTCGCCGACGGCGATATCGTGCACGTCCCGCCGGTGTCGCACTTCTTCGTCTCCGGCCTGGTGCACGACCCCGGCGCCTTTCCGCTGCGCGACAAGGCAACCGTGCTGCGCGCGATCGCGATGGCTGGCGGCCTCAAGGACGAGGCGACGCCCGAAGTCACGGTCGTGATCCGCAAGACGCCGGAGGGCCGCGTGACGATTCCGGTCGACCTCATCAAGATCGAGGCCAACAGCGACCGCGACCTGCTGCTGCAAGCGGACGACGTCGTGCTGGTCTCCGAGAACGGCGCATCGCGCGCACTGCGCGGCGTGGGCGACCTGTTCCGCGGCTTCTTCACCGTCGGTTACCAACTCTGAGGAGGGCCTGTGGCGCCGGCAACGTCACCGCCCAACGGCACCGACTCGAGGGATCCGCGATCATGACCGTCGCCGACCCGGTCGCGCTCACCGCCCCCGCATCGGCCGCGGCGACGTCGCGCCGTAGCAGCGGCTGGCCCGCTTGGCTGCTGCTGGCGCCGCTCGTCTTGGCGCCGCTGCCGCTGGGCGCCGTCGAGGCACTGCCGCGCTCCGTGTTGACCGCCGTGGCCTGCGGCATCGGCGTGCTGCACGTCCTGCGCGCCTCCTCCTGGCAACGCCTGGCGCCGCCGGGTGCGATCCCGTTCGCGATCCTGGCCGTCGTCGCGTTCGCGCAGATCCTGCCCAATCCGCTCGGTGGGATCACCGAGACGGCGGCATCAGTGCGCGCCGAGTACGACGCCACGAGCTGGTCTTTGGTGCCGAGCAAGACCGCGTCGCGGGCGCGCGAGCTTCTGGCGCTACTGGCGCTGTTCGGGGCTGGCGCCGCGCTGCTCGGCAAGCGCAGCCAAGCGCGCCGCGTGCTGTGGGGTCTCGTCCTGCTCGCCGCCGGCCTCGCCGGCTACGGGATCCTAGTGCGCGCCGGCGCCGCGCCGCCGGTCGTGCCCGAGCTGCAGCGCGAGGTGGTCTCGGCGACGTTCTTCAACCGCAACCACTTCGCCGCTCTGCTCGAGATGGCTCTGCTCGCCGGCCTCGGCCTCTGGGCGGCCGGCGCGCCGGGGCAGAGCCGCCGCGTCGAAGACGTGAGCCGGCAACGAGCGGTCCGACTGCTACTGCTCGCCTGCCTCGGGCTGTGCGCGGTGGCGCTCCTACTCACCCACTCGCGCGGCGGCGTCGTCGCCACCGGCGCCGGTGTGCTGGCCTGGTTGGCTCTGGACCGACGCCGCCGCGGCGCGTCGCTCGGCCCCGTGCTGGTGGCGCTACCGCTACTGCCGCTGGCGCTGTGGCTGGCAGCACCACAAACGCTCCAAGCCCGCTTCGAGGGCGTCGGCGCGGAGTGGGTGCGCGCCGGAACGCGTCCTGACATCTGGCTCGGCGGCCTGCGCCTATGGGCTGCGTTCCCCTTCACCGGCATCGGCTTTGGCTGTTACCGCGACCTCTCACCGCTGACCCAGCCCGCGGCGATTGGCGGCCGCGTCGAGCACGCGCACTGTGATCCCCTGCAGATGCTGGTCGAGGGCGGCGCCATCGCCGCGCTCCTGGCGGCCGCCGCGGCCGTGCTGTGGTGCCGCTACGTTTGGCGCCGCGCCACCGCTTGTCGCGACGGCACGCGCGCCGAGCTCGCGACCGGCCCGGCCGCCGCGGTCGCCGCGATCACCGTGCACGGGCTCGTCGAGTTCAACTTGCAGATCCCGGCGCTGGCGATGTGGTTCGCGGTGCTGGCCGGCATGGCCACCGGCCTGCTGCGCTCGCGGCGCCGCGCTGCCGAGCCCGCGGTACCGCTCTGGCTCCGGCTCGGCTTGGCGGCCGTGCTGGCGCTCAGCGCGGCAGGGGCGCTGGCCGAAGCGAGCAGCGCCTGGCTTTGGGACCGCGAGCAGGCGCGCACCGAGCTGGAGGCAACGGCCGCCGACCGCGCCCGCGCCCTGCATGGGCTCGCCGGGACGATCGACCTCGGCGTCGGCACGACGTCGCTCGACGAGGATCCCGACGCAGCTCTGACGCGCGCCGAGCGCTCCCTCGCACTGAATCCGTTCGAGCCCAAGGCCCATCGGCTGCGCGGCCGCGCGCTACTGCGGCGCGACGATCCCAACGCCGGCGCCGCCTTTGACCGGGCCATGGCTTGGACGAACCCCCACGACCGCCGCGCCCACCGCTGGAGCGTCGCGCGCGAGTTCCTGTCGGCTCAGCGCCTCGACGAAGGGCTCACCCGCACGCGCGCGCTCCTCGCCGATCATCCCGAGCTGGCCGACGACGTACTCGACGAGCTCTACGAACAGCTGCCGGCCTACGAGTTGGTGCGCCCGGCCGTGCCGGACCAGCCCGAGGTGCACGCCGCGTTCTTGGCGCTCTTGCTGCGCGTCGGCGAGTTCGGCGGCCGCGAGGCCGAGCTCGCTGCCGCTGCCGGCCGCGAGCCGCGGGACGGCGCCATCACGCTCACCGAGCACGTGACGCTCCTCGGCGCCCGCGCCGAGCTGGCGCCGAGCACACGGCGCGTCGCGGTCGCCGTCGAGCTCGACGTCGACGCGAGCCGTCGCAGCGGCGATGCCGCGGACCCGGCGCCCCTGGTGTTTCGCTGCGAGGGCCCCGAAGCCGCGGTCTATCGCTCGTTTGACATCGTCCCGGGCATGCAGCACTACGGCTGCGATCTCGACCCGACCTTCCCGCCAGCGCGCTACGCGTTGACCCTCCAAGTGCTGCCGGGCGCGGCGCGGCTACCACTGCTGCTCGTCGACGTTCCGGACACGCCGCTGACGCTGCGGTTCGATGCGTCCGTCGCGGCAGCGGACCACCTCTACTGGGGCACCCGGCCCGTCGCGCGCCGCAAGCGCCCGCCACACGGGTTGCCGCTGCGCCCCGGCGACCGGCTGTGGCGCCGCGTCGCGCGCCCGGCGACCGAGGCCGCGTCGCCGGCGACCCTCGTCGTGGTCTGCGACCGCGACGCCCAGCTGATCGCGCGCCTCGACGGCGCGCCACTCGAGGTGACCGGGCTGCCCCGCGCGACCACGCAGCGCTTCGCGGTCCCCGGCGGCACCGGCGACGCACACTTGCTCGAGCTGACGGCCACCGGCGACGACGACGCCGTGGTCGAGCGCCTTCTCCTCGTCCCCCGCACGCCATGACCACTCGCCCAGACGCCACCCAAGACGCGCCTCGCTGGCAAATCCTGGTCAGCCCGGAGCTCCATCCGTACTGGCGGGACGCCTTGCGCCGCAGCGGCCTGCCGACGGCCTCGCTGGACGACGTCACACCGGCGCAGGCCGCGGCCAGCGTCCTCGCGCTCCCCGACACCAGCCACCACCCAAGTCCGACGCTACGGCGTCAGATCCGCGTGCTCATGGACGCAGGTGTACCGGTCGTCGCCTGTGCCGACGCGGCAGCGGCGCTGCAGGGTCATCGCGAAGCCAAGACCCGACGCGTCCTGGGCGTGAGCCAGGTGACGCCGCTGTTGGCCGCGGACGACCTCGTGCGGCTCGACAGCGAAGTCCGCGTGCCGCCCTACGCCGCGCTCGGCACCTGCTGGCCCAGCCGCGACGCGGCCGTCGCTTGGAGCCTCGCCGGTGCACGCTGTGTCGTGGCCCTCCCCCTCCCCGACGCCGACGCGGCGATGGCCACCGGCGGCAAACGGCAAGCGTTCGCGCTCGACGACCAGCGCACGGCGTTTGAGTTCGCGTCGCGATGCGATCACGGCGCGGTGCGGCGGCTGCTGGTCGGGGCGCTGCGCTGGGTGGCGCACCGACGCGGGCTGCCGTTTGCCTATCTCGGCCCCGCGCCGGGCCTAGCGCTGGGGACCTTCGCGCTGCGGATCGACGCCGACGACTTCGACGCCAACGCCACCGAGACGCTGCTGCAGCGGCTGACCGCGGTCGACGCCCGAGCCACGTGGTTCATCGACGTCGAACGCCACGCCAACAAAGGCGGCGCACCGTGGATCCAGCGCATGCTCGACGCGGGCCAGGACGTCCAGTCCCACGGCTATCACCACTACACCTACTCGCGCACCGACCGCAACCTCGACAACTTCGCCCGCAGCGTCGCGCTGCTGCGCCAGTGGGGCGCCGCCCCCAACGCCGCCGCCGCGCCGTTCGGCAGCTGGAATCACGGCCTGCAGGCGGCCTTCGCCGAGCTAGGCTTCATCTATAGCTCCGAGTTCGGCCGCATCCACGACGACCACCCCGCCCTGCTGCCAACGGCCGACGTGCCGCCGCTGTGGCAGGTCCCGGTGCACCCGGTGTGTCCCGCCATCGCGCGCGAGGCCGGCCTCACCCCCGCCGAGATCAGCGCCTACCTCGCGGGGGTCGTGCGCACCAAGCTCGCGCGCGGCGAGCCGGCGATCGTCTACGGCCACCCGATTCGCGACCTCGATGGCTGCCCGAACTTGCTGACCACGCTGGCCGCCACGTTGGCCGATCACGAGCGCGCCGGCGGCGGCACCATTTGGCGCGCGACGCTGGGCGAGGTCCTGGCGTTCTACCGAGAACGGGCAAACCAAGAGATCGAGTGTCGCTGGCACCAACGACATCTGGAGGTCGACAGCGGCGACGGCCCAGCCGCGGTCTGGGTCGAGGCGCCGGGCGCGCCGGTCGAGCGCGTGCGCGGCCGCGCCGTGATCCCCGCCGACACCGCGACCGACGCCCCGACCGACGCCCCGACGGACGCCGCGGCCGCGGTGCCCGAGCTCGCCTGCAGGCGTCACTGCGACGTGGTGGCGCCGCTCGGCTGGGAGCCGCACGTGCGCCAGCGAACGGCACGCGTGGCGGCTCGCATCCGGCTCGCCCGCATGTGGCGCGAGGTCAAGACCGCCCGGCGATCCGCGCCCTCGACCAGCCCCTCAAGCCGATGGCGTCGGACGGTCGATCACAAGACCTGACGAGGCGCTCGACGGCATCCCGCGCGCGTGCGCCGGCCGCGTCGATCGCCCGCAACCCCAAGCAGGAGATCCCCGACATGCCATCCCTCGAGCAGTGGCGGTCGTACTACGACAGCTGGGCGGGCGGCAATCCACTCTTGGCGTCCACCGGGCACGAAGAAGGCCCGGCGGCGTTCGCGGCGCTAGGAATGCGCATCGCCGATTGGCTGGAGCTCGACGGCACACAGCACGCCCTCGACGTCGGTTGCGCCAGCGGCACGTTGACGTCGCAGTGGGCCCCGCGGGCGGCGTCGGTGACCGCCGTCGACTACTCCAAGGCGCTGCTAGACGACGGCGCCCGCCGGCACCCCAACCTCGACTTTGTGCATGCGGAGGCGGCGAAGCTGCCCTTCGACGACGCGACGTTCGACACCGTGTCGTGCTTCGGCGTGCTCTTGAGCCTGCCCGACCACGACTACGTCGAGCGCACGATCGACGAGTTCCTGCGCGTCGCCAAGCCGAACGCGCGCATCCTGCTCGGCAGTTTGCCGGATGAGCAACGCCGCGAGGCGTTCTTCGCCCAGCTCGAGTCCGCCGCGCCCTGGTATCGACGCGCCGTGCCGCGGCCGGTGTGGGACGCCGCGCGCAAAGTGCTGCGGCCGCAAGCGCGCCCCGGCAAGACCAAGATCCTGTGGTTCGACATCGACCAGCTCGCGCTCGACCTGCAGCTCCGCGGCCTGGCGGTCGAGGTCGCCGAAGATCACGCGTTTGCGGGCTACGAGGTGTACCGGAGGTCACTCATCCTGCGCCGCGCGCCCGTCGAGGTCGCGACGTGACCGCCGGGGCGCAGCGGCGGCTCACCGCGCGCCCGGTGCACGGCGATGAAGCGACCTCGCTCGTGGCGCGGTTCGAGCACGCCGACCCAACCGCGGACCTGAGCACGTCGACCGCGTGGAACGTCGCCGCCGGGGCGGTGCGTGGCGAAAGCGCGGTGCAACGGTTCGCTCTGATTGACGGCGACCGGCAGATCGTCGGCCTGGTGGCGCTGGAACGCCGCGTGGCCGGATGGCGGTCGGGGTCGCCGGGCGCGGCGCTGTGGACCTGGCCCATGGCGGAGCTCGGCTACGAGTTCCGACCGCGCTGGCGCCCCGAATGCGCGGCGATCGTCCGCGAGCATTGGCAGGAGGCGGTGGCCGACGCGCTGGCCGGCGAACGTCTCGAGCTGCCCCGGACCGCCGCCGCGGCGTGTCCGGCCGAGCCCAGCGGCCTGGCGGCGACCCCGGGACCGGCCGTGTGGACGGCGCCGGCGGCGGCTTCGGCAGACGCCTGGCTCCACTCCCTGCAGTCGCGACACCGCCGCGACCTTGGCTACTACCGCCGGCGCATCGATCGCGGCGGCGGCGTATGGCGCCAGTTCGAAACCGAGCCCACCGCCGACCTCGACGCAGCCCTGGCGATCAGCTTCCAGCTGCACGGCGAGCGCATCGCCACCAAGGGCCAGCGCAGCGCGTACCTGCAGCCGCCGCACCGCGCCTTCCTGCAGCGCTTGGCGCATGAGCTGCGCGAGACGGCGCTGCGGTTGACGATTCTGTCGATCGACGGTGCCCCGGCCGGCAGCTGCCTGTCGTTCTGCTACGCCGGCCGCTATCAGGCGTACATGCCCGGGTGGAGCCCGGCCCACCACAAACTCGACCTCGGGCGCCAAATCATCGCGCATCAGATCCAGCACGACCTCGACAGCGGCATCCACGAGATCAGCCTGCTCGGTGGCGATCTGGCCTACAAACGCGAGCTCGGTCTCGAGGCCCGCGCGACTCAGGACTTGGTCCGCGTGCCGAGCCGTCCGGCCGAGCTGCGGCAGTGGCTGGCGCCCGGTGTGCTCCGCGCCTATCGCGGCGCCCGGGCGGTGGTGCGCACCCCGCTGCGCCAGCCGGCGCCCCCGGAGGCGGCGCGGCGATGACGACCGCTGCGGCCCCCCCGCGCGGCGTAGCCCCCCTCCCCGGCGCGACCCATCCCGGGGCAACACATCCCGGGGCAACCCATCCCGGGGCAACCCATCCCGGGGCAAGTCTGCCCGGATCGCTGACCGTACTCACCGCGACCTTCACGCTCGCGGTCTCGTGGCTGCTGTTCGGCGACTACCTGTCGCTGAGCGTGTCGCACGCGCTGACTGGCGAGCCGGGCAACTGGCTCTTGTCCGGCGCCGTCGTTCAGACGCTGCTCGTCACGTGCGCGCTCCTGCTCGGCCGGCTGCGCGGCATCGTGCTGCTGCCCGAGGTTCTCGGCTTCGCGGCGATGGGCCTGATCGCGGTCCTACACCTGGTCCTCGTCAGCCTCGAGAGCCGCGACTTGGGTGAGTACGGTACTCAGAAGCTCCTCGCCCATTTCGCGCTGTCCGGCCCGGCGCTGCTCTGCGGCATCGCGCTCGGCCGCACCGCGCCAGGGCTCCAGCTGCGTTGGCTCCTCCTGTTCGCCGGGCCGCTGCTGCTCATGTCGGTGGCGTCGCTGCTCATCGATCCGGACCGGCTCACCATCGCGTACTACTACCGCATGCACGTGTACGCCGGCCTGCTGGTCATGCCCGCACACCAGGGCCTGGCCTTCGTGGTGGCGAAGTGCGCACTCGCCACACACGCGATCGCGCAGGAGTCGCAGCTGTCCCGACCGCGGCGGCGCGCCGCCCTGGCGCTGCTGGTGACGCTTCTCGGCCTGGTGCTGTTGGCCGGTGCGCGCGGCTACCTCCTGGCACTGGCGGGCGCGTTGGCGATCTCGGTCAGCAGCGGGCGCCAGCGCGTCACGTTTGCCGTGCTGACGATGGGCACCCTGTTCGCGGTCTTCGAGCTCCTGCCGAACGAGACGGTGACGGAGCGCCTCGACATGGCCACGATCATGGAGTCGAAGGCGTTCACCGAACGGCGCGAGGCGTGGCTCGTCGCTTGGGACGCGCTGATGGAGCAACCGATGTTCGGCGTCGGCCCCGGCGGCTTCGCCGATCTCAACGGCTGGAGCTTTCGCTCCTATCCGCACAACCTGTTCCTTGAAGTCGGCAGCGAGCTCGGCGTGCTCGGCCTGCTGGCGCTGGGCGGCGTCCTCGCGGCGTCCATCACCAGGATCGTGGCCCTGCGGCGCCGCGGATCGCTGTCGGCCACGCAGCACTTCGCCATCGGCTTCTTTCTGTTCGCGGTGCTAGGCGCGCTCTCGGTCGGCGACTTGATTCGCAACCACTTCCTATGGCTGGCAGTCGGCCTGCTCGCAACCGCGGGAGAACACGGACGCGCGGCCGGAGCGAACGCCGCGACCAGAGCGTGAGCTCGAGACCAAAGCAACGTTCCTATGATCCCGCGGATGATGTTCGCTCTCCGACCTGACGCAGGACCGCGCCCGGGACTCGTGTTCTTGAGGACCACGGCGTTCGCCTGGGCCGCCGCGGTGGCAGCACAGACACCGGCGCCGCGCCTCGACGCAGAGGCGGCGCCGCCAGCACGAGCCGAGACTCCGCAGGACCCAGAGCCGGCGCGCGCGGCAACGGCGCCGGCGCAGGAGCCGCAGGCCGGTGCCCGCACCCAGGCGGCGCTACGCGCGCTGCTCGCGCAGCTGCAGAACGCCAAGGAGCATGAGGCCAGGCTCATTGCCGAGATCGAGGCCGCCGGCGCCGACGCTTCGGCGGCGACGCTGCAAGAGCTCGAGGCCGCCAAGGAGCGCGTGAGGGATCTCACCTGGCGCTTCGACTCGGTCGCCTCCAGCGTGGACGTCGAGGAATACCACGCGCCCGGGCAAGGCGAGTTCGACATGGCCAGCGAGTTCGAGAACTTGCTTCGGCCCCTCCTCCGCGAGGTGAAGAGCCTCACCGAGGAGCCACGCACGATCGATCACCTACGGTCCGAGATCAGCACCCATCGCCAGAACCTGGACTTCGCGACCCAGGCGCAGCGCAACGCGGAGAGCACGCTGGGCGCCCTGCCCGCCGGCGCGCCGACGGCGCTCGCCGAGGCCCTGAACGCCACCAAAGAGCGCTGGCGCCAGGAGATCGCCAAGCACCGCGACGAGATCTCGATCCTCGAAGCCCGCCTCGGCAGCTTGCTCGACTCGCGGTCGTCGTTCGTCGACGGCGCCGGCCGCGTCGTCCGGGGCTTCGTGGAGAGCCGCGGCCTCAACTTGCTGCTGGCCATCTTCGCCTTCGTCGCGGTCTTCGTGTCCCTGCGCTTCGTGCAACGGCGCTCCCAGGGCCTGGCGATCATACGCCGCCGGGCGTTCCTCGGCCGGGCGCTGAACGTGGCGCTCCAAGTGCTCGTGACGGTGGCGGCGGTCGCCGCGACGCTCCTCACCCTGTACCTCGTGGGCGACTGGCTCCTGCTCGCGATCGCGCTGGTCTTCCTGCTGGGCGCCGGCTGGGTGGTCGTGAAGATGATGCCGGACTACGTCGAGCAACTGCGCCTGCTGCTGAACCTCGGTGCGGTGCGCGAGGGCGAGCGCCTGCTCATTGACGGCGTGCCTTACAAGATCCACGCGTTGCGGCTCTACAGCGAGCTGATCAATCCAACGCTACAGGGCGGCGTGCTACGCCTGCCGCTGCGCGACCTGCTACCACTGCGCTCGCGCGTCGCGCACGAAGACGAGCCGTGGTTTCCCAGCCGACCCGGCGACTACGTGACGCTCGACGACACGACGTACGGTCGCATCCTGACGCAAACACCGGACGTGGTCGTGCTGCGCTCGCTGGGCGCCCGCAAGACCTACCGGACTGCCGACTACCTGGCGCAGAACCCCCGCAACCTGTCGGCGGGCTTCACGCTCGACGTGCCGTTCGGCATCGACTACGCCCACCAGCGCGACTGCACGACGAAGATCCCAGATACCATGCGAGCGGTGCTGTTGCAGCGCCTGACGGAGATCGTCGAGCGCGAGTACATCGCCGACATCAGCGTGCAATTCGCGTCCGCCGCGGCCAGCTCGCTGGACTTCATGGTGCTGGTCCGGCTCGATGGGCGCGCTGCCGATCGCTACTGCCCAGCGCGCCGGGCCGTGCAGCGCATCCTCGTGGACGCCTGCACCGAGCACGGCTGGGGCATCCCGTTCCAGCAGATCACCGTTTGGCGCGCGCCGGAGCCGGCGGACCCCGCGGTCGCCGCGCACGCCTGACCGCGCCGCGTCGCAACGCAACGCGTTCACGCCGGGCCGACGATCGACCGATGGTGCGGCGGCCTCCAGTTTCGGACCCCGACGTCATGAAGCTCTCCCCTCGGTCTCGAGCCGGCTTGGTCGCCGTTCTTACAGTCTTGCTGACGATCAAACCAACGGGCGCCGAGGGGACGTTTACGGTGATCGACGGCGGCGCCGGCACGTTCCACAGCAGCTGCGCGCAGTTCGCCGAGGCCGTGCACCGAGCGCACGGCGATGACCGTGCCGTTTCGCCTGTCGGGGCGCCGCGACCACGACAGCGCGACCGAGGCGTTCGACGCACGGACGCTGAGCGTCGACCTGCGGTAGGCGCTACGGCGAGGTGCTCCGGGGCGACCGCTCTCCACGGCAAACGGCATCGTGGGTTGCGTGGCCATGCGCAGGGCCGCGGGTATAGTCCGGCAGCGGGGCGCTCCCCCCACTCCGGCCCCAACCCCAAATCATGGACATCCCCGAGATCGACATCGAGCAGGCCCAGCGCCTCCTCGAAGACGGCGCCACGTTCGTCGATGTGCGTGACCCCGACTCGTTCCAAGCCTCGCACATTCCCGGCGCGGTCCACATCGGCGACCACAACGTCAAAGGCTTCGTCGACGCCACGGACAAGAACAGCCACGTCGTCGTGTACTGCTACCGCGGCCACTCGAGCCTCGGCGCCACTGCGTTCCTCCGCGACCACGGCTTCACCAACGTCGCCAGCCTGACCGGCGGCTTCACCGCGTGGCATGCGGCGGGCGGCAGCGCCGAGCCAGGCGCCGCCGCCTCCGGAGACTAAGCCCATGCCCCGGTCCGGGCCGACCGAGCCCCGGGACCCGGTGGCGCGCGGTCGAGGTCAACCCACCCGCCACGCGCTGTTCGCCACCTGCGCGCCTGGCCTCGAGCCCGCCCTCTACGCCGAGGTGCGCGAGCTGCGCTTCGCCAAGCCCGAGCAACAAGTGGGCGGCGTCTACTTCGAGGGCACGGCAGCCGACACCTGGCGCGCCAACCTAGAGCTCCGCACCGCCGTCCGCGTACTCCTGCGCCTGGGTCGCTTTGCTGCCCCCGATGCCGATGCGCTCTACGCCGGCGTGCAGGCCACCGACTGGGAGTCGTACCTCGCCCCCCACAGCACTCTCGCCGTGCTGGCGCAGACGCGCGACTCGAGCCTCACGCACTCCGAGTTCATCGCGCAACGCACCAAGGATGCGATCGTCGATCAGTTTCGCCAACGTTTGGGTACCCGGCCGTCCGTCGATCGCGACGACCCCGATCTCTTGGTGCACATCCATCTATCGCGGGACCGCGCCACTCTGTCCCTCGACACCTCGGGCCCGGCCTTGCATCGCCGCGGCTGGCGTCGGCACCAAGGCCGCGCCCCGCTGGCCGAGAACCTCGCCGCGGGCGTCGTGCTCCTGTCCGGATGGGACCGACGGGCGCCGTTGATCGATCCGTTCTGCGGCTCGGGGACCCTGCTGATCGAGGCCGCGTGGCTCGCTGCCGGCCGCCCGCCCGGCGGGCTGCGATCGTTTGGATTCGAGCGCTGGCCCGGCCACGACGACCGCCGATGGCAGGCGCTGCGCGGACCGGCCGTCGCCCGGCCGCCACACCCGCGCCGACCGCGGCTCATCGGCAGCGACATCGATCCCGAGCGCGTCGAGCAGGCGCGACAGAACGCCGCCGCCGCCGGTGTTGGTGACTGGGTGCAGTTCGAGGTGGCCGATGCGGGCACCTTCGCGCCACGCCCCGGCTGGAACGCATGGATCGCCAGCAACCTGCCCTACGGCCGGCGGATCGGCGACGACCGACGACGGCGCGCGGCGCTACAACGCTTCGGGCGCGCGATGCGCACCAACGCCGCCGGCTACCGCTACGCACTGCTCTGCGGCAACGACGAAGACGCGCCGACCCTCGGCCTCACCGCGGGCCGCAGCATCGCCCTGCTCAACGGCGGCATCCCCATCACCCTGCTCCTCGGCGCGGTCGACGACCCGACCAGCACCGCGAGCGGGTAGCACTGCCTCGCTCCTGAGTCTGCGCCCGGGTGCTGCCAGTGGATGGCTCGGCCACGAGTGCGCCGTCGCCCCCATGCCAACGAGGTATTCGTAGCTCACGTCGGCGTCAACCAGAGCCACGGCGCAGGACCCGCCGCGAAACGTTTGAGCCTGGCGAGCGCGCGAATAGATTTCGCCCATGGCGGCGGGCGATCACGACTCGTCGCAGTCTGAACACGCCTCGTCGATCGCAACCCAGAGTCCTCAGCGCATGATCCGACCAGCTCTGCTTGTGCCCCTCGCCATTCTCGCCACGACCACCATGGCATGGACACAAAGCGAGGTGCTCCCACCCGATGGTTGGCGCGCGTCTCCCCAAGGCACGCCGACCGGCCTCATCGAGACGGAGGTGATCGCCGCGGCGGAGCCGGGCGCACTCGTGACCTCGTGGGCCAACCTCACCGAGGTGCGTGGTCTCGCATTTCGCGACGACCAGCTCTTCGGCATCACTCAGGCCGCCGTGCTCGTCGAGCTCGATCCGTTCAACGGTCGGGTCCTCAACGCGGTCACCACCGAGCTGACCGACGCGTTCGGCCTCGGCTGGGACAGTAACCGGGGCGCCTTTATCGTCACGGACCCAGTGCGCGACCTGGTCTTTCGGATCACGCCCGCCGGCTACATGGTCGCGCAGTTCACCGCGCCGGCGACCGGCCCCGTGGGCGCTGCGTATGACACGACCCGCGACGCCTACTGGATCGCCGACTGGGAGGCCGACCGGATCTACCTCATCGACCCCGACGACGGCACGACCATCCGCTCGCTGCCAGCGCCGCCGATGACCGGCCGCATCGCCGGCGCGGCGCATGAGCCAACGACCGACGTGCTCCTCGTCCACGGCCGCGACACCGAAAGTGCGTACGTCCTCTCTGCCGTCAATGGGATGGTCATCACCTCGTTTCCGGTCCGCCTGACCTGGACCAACAACGGGGACGGCGCGGCGATCCGCGCCTCGGACCGGTCGGCCTACCTGGCGCACCGCGAAGCCGCCACCGTCCTCGTCGTCGATCCACAGATCGGCGGGTGCGGCGGCACACTGGCGAGCTACGGCGAAGGCCTTGCCGGCAGTGGTGGCCTCGAGCCTATCCTCGAGGCTGTCGGTTGCCCGGTGGCAACGGGCTCCTCGGTCGCCTGGGTCGTGTCCCAAGGCCGCGGCGGCAGCCTCGGTTGGCTTCTCGTCGGCACCGCCGCGGCGTCGACGCCGATGCTCGGGGGGCAAATCTTGGTGGCGCAGCCCTACGCGGCGATCCCGCATCTGCTCGACGGCATCACCGGCGTGCCCGGCGACGGCAACTTCCACCTGCCACTGCGCCTGCCTGCCTCGCCAACGCTCACCGGCCTCGCCCTGTTCGCGCAGGCGGCCTACCTCGATCCGGGGGCACCCCAAGACGTCTCGTTGAGCGCTGGGCTGCGCCTCGTCGTCGGCAGTCAATAGTCTCGAACGAGCCAACGGTCGGACGCCGCGCGGGCGCGCGGCGCGGCGCGCGGATAGATTCATCATCCGCCGGAGGGGCGATGATGAACCGACCAACACTGTTCCTGATCCTCGCGTGGACGCTCACAGGCGCGGCCTGTGATGACGATGAAACGCGCTTCGCGGTCACCAGCCGCCCGAGCGACGCCACAGTCGCGGGCGCGCTGTACTCGTATCAAGTCACGACGCCGACCCTGGCGAGCGGCGCGGGCTACGAGTTGCTCACCGCTCCGACCGGCTTGAGCCTCGATCGCAGCGGGCTGGTGCAGTGGACGCCAGCCCTCGATCAGCTCGGCACCCACGTGGTCACGATCCGGGTGAGCTCGGGCTTTCAGCACGCGGTGCAGACCTGGAACCTGCGCGTCCACCAAGGCGTGGCGCTCGGCGTGACCTTGTCGCCACGCGGCCACACCGCGAGCTCGACCGAGGCGGACGTCGCCCAACACTTCGCGCCGGACGCGAGCTTCGGCAGCCTGCGCGCCTTCCACACCCACTGGCGCGACGCCGTGACGGCCGATGGCGAAGTACCCGCGCAGGCCGACTTCGCAGCGACGTCAGCCGCCAACCACGGATTCACGCTCGCGGTGGTCGTTGGCTGGCACGACCGCGACGGCAGCCCCGACCTGACCAGCGAAGCGACCCCCGGCGACAACTCGTGGCGCAACGACGAGACGCGGCAGGAGTTCTTGGCGATGGTCGAGACGTTTGCTGGAACATACCGCCCGGCGTTCCTCTTGCTGGGCGACGAGACCAATGCCTACTTTGTCACCCATAGCCAAGCCGACTGGGATGCCTGGATCAGCGAATTTGCGGTCTGCTACGACGCGATCAAGGCGGCGAGCCCAAGCACCGTGGTCGGCACCACGTTCCAGCTCGAGCGCATGAAGGGCGGCGGGGCCCGCGCGGGCTGGTCCGATCCCGCCCACTGGGACCTCATCGACGACCACGCGGCGTCGGGCAAGATCGACACGGTGGCCTTCCACAGCTACCCCTACTTCGATCACGACACGCCAAGCGCGCTGCCGGCGGACTACTACCGTGAGATCTCGACGCACTGGAGCGGCCCGGTCACGTTCGCCCAGGTCGGCTGGCTAACCGCGCCGAGTGGTCCCTTCCCGGGTAGCGAAGCAGACCAAGCCGAGTTCGTCGACGTGTTCTTCGAACGCAGCGCGGGACTGGATCTGCGCTACGTCGCGTGGCGCTATCTCCACGACTGGGACGAGGAGGCGACGGTCGAACCGTACGTCGGCGTCGGGCTGCGGTCGAACGACGGCAGCGTCATCCGCGCCGCGGACGCCCGCTGGGCCCATGCGGTGGCGCTGCGCCAGCGCTGACGCAGGGCGAATCTCGTGATCCAAGCCACGAGTTGCGCCAACGCCACGGGCGTCGGCTACGTTAGATACCGTCGGCCCCGCCCTCACCTGGCTCTACACCGCGGCCCACCGACCGCCGGGTCGCTCCGTCGTTGTCCGACCTCGATCGCTCCTTCGAACGCTTCTGCCGGACGGGGTGCCCGACCTCCCTGGCACGGGTCTTTGACCAGGCCGCGCCGCTCCTGCTCCTCCACGCGCTAGAGCTCGTGCGGCGCCGCGGCGGCGACGAGGCGGCCGCAGAAGACGCGGTGCAGGAGACGTTCTTGATCGCAATCGAGCGGCGTCGTCGCTGCCGCCACCCGGACGGCGCGCTGCCCTGGCTGCGTGGGATCCTGACCAATGTCGTGCGACAGCAGCGCCGGCGCGAGCAGCGGACCGCGGCGCCGGATCAGCGGCCCGGGCACGCGTCGCTCGACCCAGTGGGCGTCGCGACGCTCCGCGACCTGACGCAGGCGGTGCAAACGGCGATCACCAGCCTGCCCGAGGTCTACCAGCCGGTCATCACGCTGCACCTGCGCCGCGGCCTGCGTGCCCACGAGATCGCCGCGGAGCTCGGTCGGTCGCCGGGAACGGTCCGCACGCAGCTCGCCCGCGGGCTGCGTCTGCTGCGCGCCGCGTTGCCCCTGGGCCTGGGTCTGGCACTCACGGCCCGCCTGCCGGCGACCCGCCGCCGGCTGGTGCGTGTGGCCAAGGCTGCGGCAACGCCAGCCGCCGGCACTCGCACCCGCTGGTTGCGCTGCGCCATCGCCGCCTCACTCGCCGGGCTCGCGACGAGCGCCGCGTGGCCGAGGCACACGGCGGCAGTGCCACTTCTGCGGCGCGCGGCCGCGGACCCGGTACCCGCGGCCCCCACCGCGGTCCGATGGGCCAACACGACCCGCCGCCGGCCCATCGCCGCGGCCGCCGGGGCCGGGCCCGTGGTTCGGGGACGGTGCGTCGCCGCCGAATCGGGTCGGCCACTGGCGCAGGTCGAGGCCATACTCATCGCTGGGGCCACGACGCTCGCGCGCGCCCGCACCGACGACCGCGGCGTCTTTCACCTGGCCGCGCCTCAGCGACCCGCCGGATCCCCGCTGGAGCTGCGCTTGCGCGCCCCGGGCCGCGCCGAGGTGCGCGCTTCGGGCGAGGCCGCGACGCACCGACTGCCCCGCGGTTTCCGCTGGCTAGGTCGAGTGACCGACCACGGAGGGGCACCGATCGCGGGCGTCGAGCTCGTCGCGACGCCGTGCGCCGGCGCGTTGGCCAACCGCGCCTACCGACACCGCTTCACCGCGATCACGGCGGCCGGCGGCGACTACACGAGCGACGCGTTGCTAGCGCCTGGGCACTGGCGCGTCACCGCGAGGTGGGACGCGCACTCGTTGGACCGCACCTTCGTCGTTCCCGAGGGCGGACCGCCGACCACGCGGGTCGACGTGCGCTTCGTCGAGGTGGCCAACACCACCGGCATGCGGCTCCCCTGCGCCAGCCTGCGGGTCCGGTGCGCAGTGCCCGAAGTCGGCCTCGTGCCGCTCGGGGCCCGGTTTGGCCTGCGCCTGGCGGCCGCCGACGCGACGGGCGCCGACGGGCGCCTGTGGGAGCCGGACGCGCACGGCATCGCCACGTTGACCGACGTGCCGACCGGACGGACCCGGCTCGAGTGGGTCGCCCAGATCCCGGGGCCGCTGCTGTTCTGCGCCGAGTACGTCAGCACGCTTGCGGAGATCGAAGATCTCGCGCCCGCCGCGAGCCGCGAAATCGCGCTGTGCCCCGCGCCCCGTGAATGGGGCGAGCTGCGCGGCCACATCACGTTGGACCACCTCCCACTCGGCCACCGGTCGGTCCACGTGCGCGGCCCGCTCGACGACCCGCGCGTCAGTGAGTCGCTCGTGGCCGCGCGCACGGCCGCCCACGGTGGCTTCACCCTGCGCGTGCCAACCGGACGCTACGAGGTCTTTGTGGATACGCCCAATGGGATGCACTACGCGCCGCGCCCGTGCCTCGTCACGCCGGCGACCAACGGCGTCGAGCACTTCGCCCTGACGTCGCGTCGGGTCGACATCGAGCTCACCACCGCCACCGGCCACCCGGCGCCGGGCTACCAGGTGCGCCTATGCAGCGAACGGCCGTCCTGGATCGCCGAGGCGATGACGGACGAACGCGGCCGCGCCGCCGTGCCCGGCGGACCCCGCACGTCCGCCGGTCTCTGGGCCTCGGCGCGCCGCGGCACCGACGGACCAGAGCACGCATTGGGCCGCTGCGTGGTGGCGCCGCACGCAATGTCGACCCTGCTGCGCCTCCGTTTGCCGTGACGCCGCAATCCCATCAGTGACCCGAGCACGCCGCCGTGCGACACGCTCGGGCGCGTTTTCTGCGCCAATCTTCCGATCGCCAAATGAACGCACAAATGCGCTCGCATTGCCGTTACACCCTCAGATCGACCGGCATAGGCGGGCGCATGACCAACACTCCTCGCTCGCGGGTCGGCCGCGCCGCGGTCACCCTTCAGCTCGCACTCGTCACCGTCAGCTCCTTGGCCGTCGACACGGTCCACGCCCAACAGGGCTGGCAGCCCGCGCCGACCGGGCTACCAGACAACGTCTACGGCTTCGACTTCCTCGACGACCAAACCGGCTTCGCGGTCGCGTGGGGCAGCAGCCCCGGCGCGGTCATCCTCGCCACGACGGACGGCGGCGCGACGTGGTCGACCAGGATCCCGCAACCCGAGACGATCCTCTTCGCCATCCACTTCCTCGATCGCCAGCGCGGCTTCGCGGTCGGCCAAGACGGCGCCGTCGATGAGGGCATCATCCTGAGCACCGTGGACGGTGGTCTCACGTGGGAGGGACTGCGCCTACCCGAGACGTTCGGCCTTTATGACGTGCAGTTCCCAACGCCGACGACGGGCTACGTGTGCGGCTGGGATGGCGGCATCTACAAGACGCTCGACGCCGGCACGACCTGGACCAAGCTCGACACGCGCGCGCCGGCTCAGGTGTTCCGCAGCCTTAGCTTCGTCGACGAGCAGACTGGCTTCGCGCTGGGCGGCAGCGCCTTCGCCGGCGGCCGCCTGTATCGCACGACGGACGGTGGTGCCACCTGGGAGAACCGCGGCAGCCCAACCGGCGTGACGCTCTCGGCGCTGAGCTTCATCAACGCCAACGAAGGCGTCACGGTCGGCTATCGCAACGGCCGCGAGGCGATCCTCCGCACGCCGAACGGCGGCGGCACCTGGCACACCGTGCACCGCGGCCCCTCCACCAGCGTGCTCCAGGCGGTTCATCTGCGCGGCCTCCGCGGCTGGGCGGTCGGCAGCAGCGAGGTCCTGCACACCGATGACGGCGGCCGAACCTGGCGCGGCTTCGCGGCGCCGCCCCTGTCCATCGGCCTCGCGATCCATGACGCCGGCGGGCAACTCTACGTCGGCGACAATGCCGTCTACCGACTCGGCGTGGGCTCCGCGGCGTGCTCATTCCGCAACGGCAGCGGCATCAATCCGACCGGCTTTGCTTGCACCAACACACCGGTGGTCGGCGGCGGCACCTGGGACAGCACCGTGGTCACGACACCGGACACGATGGCGACGTTCGTCGCGGTCGGGGCGGCACCGGCGACGCTGCCGTTCCTCGGCGGCGAGCTCCTCGTCGCCGCCACGCCCGCGCCCGCGGTCCTCAACGGCCTCGGCGCTCACGCGCTGCCGATTCCACTCAACGTGGGATTGCTCGGCACGCAGCTGGCGACCCAGGGCCTACGACTCCAGCAGCCGCCGACCGGCGCCGCACGCTTGGAACTCTTGAACGCGCTCGACCTGACCCTGGGCTTGCTGCCGTGAGAGGCGTGAGCCGCTCGCCCTGCAGGAGGCCGTCAGTAGAGCGGTCCACAGGCAGAGGCGCGGACCGCCACTGCTTTGCGCCAAGGGGCTTCCAGGCGACGCCCCCGTCGGGCCGCCCGGCACCCCGCGCGACGGCGCCGCCCTCAGCCGGGGCGACCCCCTGCAGCCTTCGCGAGTTCGCACTCGATCTCAAGCAACCAGTCCACCACCTCGCCGCGCGAGCGCGAAGTCCGGTAGGATGACCGCGTACTTCCTCCGACCAGGAGTCCCCATGGACATGAGACATCTCGCCCAGCGATCGACCCCTTGGGTCGCTGCGGTGACCCTGGCGCTCGCTGCGTCAGGCCAAACGCCGACACCGGCGACAGCGAAAGCCAAACCACAGACCGAGTTCGACGCACTCGAAGCGGAGTTCGATGCCGCGTGGAAGGCCTATCGCGACCAAGCGATGGCCGCAATCAAGGCCGCCGACGAGGCTGAAGAGCCGCGGCCAGAGTTCGATCGCCACGAGCCGGTGCGCCCGTTTATTCCGCGGTTCCGGGAGGGTGCCGAGAAGCACGCCGGCACCGATCAAGCCGTGCCCTACCTCATTTGGCTGGTCGACAACTGCGCCGGCGCGGAACCCAGTCTGGCGCAGACGGCGTTGGACACGCTTGCGGACGACCACGTCGCGAGCGCGGAGCTCCAGGATCTGGGCCGACAGCTTGGCGGCGTGAAGGACTGGCTGGACGCGGCGCAGGCCGATGCGCTTCTGGCGAAGTTCGAGGCCGGCTCGACGGTCGCCGACGTGCGCGGCTGGGCAACCTTTGGCCGCCACTTCAACACCTTGTCCGAGGCAGCCCTGGACTCGACGGAGTACGCCACTGCGCGCGAGACGCTCTCGGCGCTGGACGAATCATTGGGCCGCGGCATGCTGGCGCGGCGCGTGCAAGCCGAGATCGGTCTCCGCGAACAGTTCGCGCTCGGCATGGTCGCCCCCGACATCGTGGGCATGGATCTCGACGGCGTCGAGTTCAAGCTCTCCGACTACGCCGGCAAGGTCGTCTTTCTCGATTTCTGGGGCGATTGGTGACCCCCCTGCCGGGCCATGTACCCGCACGAGCGGTCGCTCGTGGAAGAGATGAAGGACCAACCCTTCGCCCTGATCGGTGTGAACAGCGACGGACTCGACAAAGCCCGCCAGGCGGTCGAGAAAAACGAGCTGAACTGGCGCAGCTTCCAGGACTCGGCAGAGGGCCGCAGTGACATCTCCGAGGACTGGTATGTCCAAGGCTGGCCAACGATCGTCGTGCTCGACGGCGAGCGCAAGATCCGCTACCGCGGCCACGATGGCCATGAGGCGACCGCCGTCGCCAAACAACTGACCGCGCAGGTCAGCGGCGGTTCGCGCTAGCCCGGGGCGCGCGCGGCACTCCGCGCGCGAGAAATCCCCGGGCGCGCCAGCGCGTCGGCGATCACCGCACTTGGACCGACCCCGGCGCACCAAACGTCAGAATCGGCACCGACGCGGCGAGACGCAACGGCTGCAAGTCGAGGCGAATGCCGCTGGGCAGGCCGGAAGGGAAGTTCCAAGTGAAGCTCTGCGGCCCCAGCGGTGCGAGCGGTAGGAACGCGGACGGCTGGACCGCCAGCTGCCCCGCGATTCCGGCGATCGGCGTCGGCACACGCAACGGGAACCCGATCAACCAAGCGTTCTGAATGCGAAGCGGCGCCCCGAGTCCGGCGACCGGCTCCAGGATGGGAAACCCCACGGTGCCGGCTTCATCATCGGGCACGACCACTGCAAGCGCGTCGAGGAAGTGCGCCACGTGCACGCCGCCGGTCGATGGGTCCGCGAAGAAGTGTGTGCCGCCCACCACCGCCCCACCCGTCGACCGCGGCGGGTAGTCGTAGTAATCCACTTGATCGCTCAGCGATTGCACCCCCGTCGCGGACTTCTCGACGCAATGCTGGATGCACTTCTTGACGCTGCCGTTCTTCCGGTAGGTGTAGGTGTTGGTGTAGGTCCCACCACTGCTGCCGCCCCCACCGCCGGGCAAAGACGACGTCGGCACCATGAGCGAAGACGATTGCACCACGTCCGCGCCGGCCACCATCGCGGTCGGCGTACCGGCTACAAGCTCCGTCCCCGTCACATCCACGGACACGATGAAGATGTTGCCGTTGTTGGCAAACGCGAGTAGCTCGTCGCCAATGAAGCACGGGTCGATCGAGCGCGCCGGCAGGCGCCCGACGGGCACCGGCCTGCCGAAGTTGGCGGTCACGTCCGGGCGCGACGACCACATCATGCCCGCTGGTGTGTCGTAGACCGCGTGCAGCGCATCGGGAGTCACCGTGACACTGGCCTCGTCACCCGAAGTGTTCATCGCCGCCGTGACATTGAGCGCGACGTATCTGCGCGAGGCAATGTCCCACCGCCCCGCGAGGATCTCGAAGTCGGTCTGCCCCGGCGGCCTGGCCGACAGGAACACCCACAGCTGCGTCCCGGGGCCCCGCTCGACTTCGATGTCGCGAATCTCGGCGACGCCGGCAAACGATGGCGGGTAGTCCTCGGACGCGATCAGCGGATGGAGCGCACTCGTTTGTGCGGGCACGGACGACGCCGCAAGGGCGACACACGAAAGGGTGGCGAGGGTAGTTCGGAGCATGGGTCCTAGTTGGGCATCACGTTGGCCAGCCCACCCAACGTAGCACCCGCCGCTCCATCGCGAGCCGCAGGGCAATGAGCGGCAGCGGCGCGCCGAAACCTCCGATGCCATAGGGCATCCCAACACCGCTTTCCGGCGCGTAGCCCGATCCGGGATCGTCGAACCGCCACGACTCTCACTCGGGCGACGGCCGCCCGCGCCTACGGGCGCGCTCCGAAGCCGCGATCGAGCAGTGCTCGAAGTCGATCCACCAGCGTGGCGATCACCGTGTCGGCGAAGTAGGGCCGCTGCTGGAGCAGGTAGCGAAACTGTTGCCGGTCGATCGGCACGACCCGAGTCGGCGTCTCCGCCAAGACGCCCGCGACGCGTTCCCCGCCGTCGAGCATCGCCATCTCGCCGAGGAGCGAGCCCGGCCCCACCCGGGCGACCATCCGACCGTCACGTAGCACCGAAAGCCAGCCGCGCTGCACCACGAACATGCGATCCCCCAGCTCGCCCTGCCGGAACAGAAACTGGCCCGGCGCCAGCGACTCGATGTCAGTTTGGTGTCGAAACGGAGCAGCTCGATCGGAGTCCGTCATGATGGCCTCGTCGTATCGCGGCCAGCACCAGTGCTGACCCCACGGGACACCCGAAGAACCCGCCGCGCGTCACGACGGTCGTACCGAGCCGCGACAAAAACCACCGCATTCGCGGCCCGCCCGTTTTCTGCAACCACTCCCGGGCCTCCGCGCCTCCCCGGGGCGGCTCCCAGGAGACTGCATGCCCAACGTTTCATCCCTCATCCTCGCCGCCCTCGTTCCCCTCACCAGTATGCGGTCCTCACCGGTTACGCACGCGCCCTGCGCGAAACCGAAATCGTGACCATCCGCTACGTGGACAAAAACGCCCCTCTGACGAAGTTAGAGCTCGCCGATGCGTTGGCCGCGGGGTGGGGCGACGACTACTTCCGCAACCCACGAGTCGAGGTGGAGTGCGCGTCCGGGCTCAAGCTGTTCGCCAACCACGCTCTTCCGACGGGTGGCACCACCTGGACGGTGCGGGTGCCGTTGCCGGGCGGCGGCACGGAGGCGGTTGAGATCCAGCCCAACGGCTTCGCCTGCGGCGACGGCAGCTCGCTGCTGGTGCTGTTCAATGCTCGGCCGCCCGGACACAGCAAGGCCATCGACTACGCCTGGGTGGAGAACCGCTGGGAGGCGATCAACTCGCGAGAGGGCACCGCGCCGGGTCAGCAAATCACCTACCGCAACTTCCCGCCACCGACTGGGCTGAGCAACGCGACGTTGTTCAGCGAAGGCCTGATCATGTTCAATGAGGAGATCGGGGCCTACATCGGCGCCACGGGTGGCCTTTGGCAGCCGAACGGCAGTTCTGCTGGCTGGGAGCCTGGCGGGCTCGTCGAAGTCGGCGTGAGGACGCCCCCGTCCCTCACTGGCGTCGAGGTCCGGCATGAGGCCACCGCAATGGCCGTGGGCAAGTCCGAGGGCTTTGTGGCGATCGCGCAATACACCAACGGCTACTGGCGCGACGTCACGACTCTCGCGAGCTGGGCCACCACCGGCCCAGCCACGATCAACGAAAGCGGCGCAGCGACCGCGAGTGGCCTCGGCACGGTCTCCGTGTCCGCGACCTATGGCGGCATGACAGGGTCGACCGCGGCCCTGCCGGTGAACCCAGCCCTGGTTGCCGAAGCCGGGCCCGATGTGCAGGTGCAGGCAGGTGAAGTCGTCATCCTCGACGGCGGCGCCTCGGCCGACGCCAAGGGCAGGCACATGGCCTACACCTGGGACTTCGGCGACGACAGCCCCCCCGGCACCGGCGCCCGGCTCCCGCACGTGTTCACTCTCCCGGGCACCTACACCGTGCTGCTATCGGTCACCGACATCGAAGACAACCTGGCGACGGATACGCTGACCGTCACGGTTCTCGGCGACGGCAGACTCGCCGGACATAACTTCGGGGACGGCAGGCTCGATGCTTTTGTCGAACACGGCGGCACCTGGGGCGTGTTTGACGGTGACCTCACGCAGCTCAACACGAGTGGCCCCAACGGTGTCAAGCTCAGCGATCCGGTCACAAGCGCCGAGCTGCAGTTCGGCGATGTGACGGCGTCGGCGCGGATTGAGCTCGTCGCCGGCGGCGGCCGGGTGGGTTTGCAAATCTGCGCCGCTGCCGGCCCACCGACCAGCGCCGACGGCTACGTGGTCTACCTCACCGCCAGCGGCGGTCTGGTCCTTGTGAAGGTCCAAGGCGGCGTGCGGACCCTACTCTTCAACTCGCTCACCGGAATCGACACGACCGTGCCTCATGACCTCCGGGTGCGGACCTACCACGACGCTGGGAACGGTCGAGTCCTCCAGGTCGAGCTCGACGGCCAGCCCGTGATCACCGGCGTCGACACGACCCCGCTCCCGGGTGGTGCTGCCGGTCTGATCGCCCGCAACGCGCACGCTCGCTTCGGGCACCTGTTCGTCGACATGGCGTTCCTCCCGCTCGAAGACCAGTAGACCGCCGGCCCGGCATCCCCGCGTCAGTTGTAGAGCCGTGCCGTGATGGTGTTGGACATGCACCACGACGGGAGCGCGACCGCCTGCGTCGCGAGGGTCACGTGCGGCCCTGGCAACACCGGGGGCAACGGAAACGCGATGCTCGCATCGCCGAACGGCGCCAACGCGGTGCCAAAGACCCCCAGGGGGCCGAACAAGCACAGCATGCCACCCGGCAGGAACGGCCCCGGGCCAACCACCGGCGCCGCCAAGAACACGACGGTGTCACCTGGCGGGACGTCGCTGTTGGTCGGGTGAAGTCGCATGGTTCACATCTCAGTGGGCAGTGGTAGCAGCCGACGACGACGGCCGCTGGCACATGACCCGACGCCGGGCGTTTGGGACAAAACTCGGCGCAACCGCACCACATCGCCGGTCCCATCGACCCCGCTAGCCCGCCCCCAAGGCCCAGTCACATCGCTACTCACATCGCTAGTCACATCGCTCACCCAGCTTTGTCGGAGTCCCTGCTCGGGCAGATCCCGGCGCGCCAGTCGGGCTAAGATGACGTCCCGTGAACAGCGAGACGCCGCGAGACGAGGTACCGCGCGCCGACGACGATCCACTCACCGCCCTGCGATTTGACCTGATCGACCAGTACGAGCGTGACCTCGAGCAAGGCCGGCACCACGATGTCGAGCACTACATCAGGCGCTTCCCCAGCCACGAGGCGGTGGTGCGGTCCGAGCTCGACCGACTGCGCGCCGAACAAGCCGCGAACGCGTGCACGCCCACCGATCCGATCGGCCGCCGGATCGGCCCGTACGAGATCGTGCGCGAACTCGGCCGCGGCGGGCAGGGCACCGTCTACCTCGCCCGGGACTCGCGATTGCGACGCGAGGTCGCGCTCAAAGTCCTCGCGCCGTCGGCGTTCATCTCGCAGGCTCGCCTCCGTCGCTTTCAGCGTGAGGCCGATGTCGTCGCGAGCCTGTCTCACCCTTGCATCTGCGACGTCCTCGATGCGAGCTTCGACGGCGACGTCGCGTACATTGCAATGCGCTTCGTCGCGGGTCGCACACTCGCCGCCCAAATCGGCGCCGCCGGGCTGCCGGATCGTCGCGCCGTCCGCGACTCCGTCACCTTGATCGAACGCGTCGGTCGAGCACTGCACGTCGCGCATGAGGCCGGCGTCGTGCACCGCGACATCAAGCCCGACAACGTCATCGTGACCCCGGACGGCGACCCCGTGCTGCTCGACTTCGGCCTCGCCAAGGAGCTCGACGACGTCACGCTGACCGAACCCGGCGCGGCCTTCGGCACATTGCACTACATGGCGCCGGAGCGGCTACTGGACCACCCGCCGCCCATCGACGGCCGCGCCGACATCTACTCGCTCGCGGCGACCTTGTACGAGATGGTCGCCATGCGGCGCCCCTTCGACGCGGACAGTCATACCGGCCTTGTCGGCGCGATCCGCACGGCGCCTCTCAAGCCGCCGAGCACGCTCAACCCGGCGATCCCCGCGGACCTGTCAACCGTGTTGCTCAAGGCTCTCGAGCGAGACGTCAAGCGGCGCTATCCCACGGCGCTCGATTTCGCCGAAGACCTCAGACGCGTCATCGCCTACGAGCCAATCCACGCGCGGCCGGCCAGCACCTGGCTGAAGCTCGGGCGTTGGACGCAACGGCATCCACTGTTGTCGGTCTCGACCGCGCTGGCGGCGATCATGCTCATCGTAGGTCTAGTGGTCGCTCTCGTGCTGCTCGATCGCGTCCGCAAGGAGCGCGACAGCTACCGGGCGCTGTCGCTGGCCACCTACTCCAGAACGCTTACCGACCGGGACCCCACGCTCGCCATCCTGACCGCGATCGAGGCCGCCAACATCGAGCGCAGCCAGGAATCGGAGACGGCTCTCTATGAGGCCCTGGTCGCCTGCCGCGAAGAGCGCGTCATTGGATTGGATGACCTACACGACAACGTCTGGGTCGCGGTGTCGCCCACCACCCAGCGATTCGCATTCCTGGCGAAAGACGGTGCCTGCAGAGTGCGGACCACCGCAGGACCGGAGCGCCGCCTCGAGGCCACCACGCCCTTTGTCTTCGCCGCGTTCGATCGCGCCGGTGACCACCTGGCCTTGGGCTGCCAGGACGGCACCGGGCGCGTCGTCGCAACCGCGTCGGGCGCCGAAGTCGTTGCATTGCCACACCACAGCGGGCCCATTCGTCATATCGCCTTCTCGGCGGCTGGCGATCGCGTCGTCACGAGCTCCGAGGATGGGACCACCCGCATGCTCGAGATCGAGTCGGGGCGCCAGCACGGTCCCTACGGTGACGCCACGACGCGACACGTTCGGTGCGGGGTCGCGAACGACACGGTCGTCACACTCGACGGTCGCGGCCTTCTATCGGTCTTCCACGGCGACCCAACGCGGTCGACGTGGAGCAGCCAAGAAATCGGCCGGACGACCAACTTCGTGCTCAGCGACGACGGCCGCTCCCTGGCCTTCGCGACCAGCCGAGAGATCTGCGTGGTCGGGCTTCCGGACGGCAGGATACGCCACCGCTGGCCGGCGGAAGGGCAGGCGCAGGGCCTGGCGTTCGATCCCGAGGGCCAACGCCTCGCCGTCGGGCAAGCCGGCCGGTTGCGCGTCTGGGCGATCGATCGGGGCGAGCTGCTCTTCGACCGCGCGACCCACGGGCGGCGTATGATCTGGGGCCTTGCGTTCAGCCCGGACGGTCAGCGACTCGCATCCAGCGGTGTCGACGGCACAGCTCGCATCTTCGACGCCTACGACGGCAGCCCGGGACTGGTCTTGCCGACGAGCGAGTCACACGTGACGCGAGTCGCCTGGACCCCCGACGGCGATCGCATCCTCGCCGTTCTCTCCGAGCGCGCGGTCAGCGTTCACTGCCTCGTGGAGCGCGAGGGGCTTCTCACTCTGCGTGGGCACGTCGGCCCCGTCCACGAGGCGCGGTTCGCCCCAGACGGCCGCCATGTGCTCACCGCCGGCGACGACGGTACCGCGCGTATCTTCGATCTGCGGGGCCGCGCCAAGACCGTGTTGCGCCACGAGGGACGGGTCATCGGTGCACGTTGGTCCCCGCAAGGCCAGCGAATCATGACGATCGGCGGCGACGGCGTGAAAGTCTTCGACGCGGCGCAACCGGCCAATGGGCGCGTCCTCATCCCCGGCGGCCGGACCGGCGCTCGGTGGATCAACGAGCAACGGTTGCTCACGGTCACGGGGGCTGGCGAGCTGGGGATCTGGGACGCCGGGCGCGGCGAGCTTGTGCGCGAGCTCGACCTCGGGCGCAAGGTGCTCTGTGTGGCCGTGCTCGCGGACCGTCGCCTGGTCGCGCTCGGCCACGACACGCCGCACGTCAGCGTCCTCTCGATTGAGGACGTGGTCCCCGCCGGCAGCGCGCCGACCACCATCGAGCTGACCTCCAAGCACGCCGCCGTGCGCGCGCCGCGGGTGTACAGCATCGCCGGCGTGCCCGGCACCTCGCGGCTCGTGGCCGGCATGACCGATGCGTTTTTGCACCTGCTTGAAATGGAGCCGCCGGGCGTCGTCAACGCGCTCCAGATCTCCACCCCCGCGTTTACGGTGGTCAATCACGCCGGGACCGTCGCGCTGACCGGCGCGGCGTACAATCCAACGTTCTATCTCACCCGCCTCGACGGCCGCGTCGCCCGGTCGTTGACTTCGTCCAAAGACCACACCAACCGGCTGCGGCACGGCGCCTTCTCGCCGGACGACTCGCTCTTGGTCACGGCTTCGGAGGACGACACCGTGCGCATCAGCGACGCCCCGACCGGACGCAGCCGCGCCGTGCTGTCGGCCCACACGCACGCGGTGGTCTACGCGGAGTTCAGTCCGGACGGCGCCTCGATCGCGACCGCTTCACTTGACGGCACGGCACGCATTTGGCCCGCCGACCCACTCCCGCTAGCGAGACGACGGGCCGCGCGCGACTTCACCGCGAGCGAACGCCGTGACCTCGAAGGTCGCGCGACACGCAATCCTCGATGACCCCAGGGTCTACGCGGCGGTCAGGGCGAGTGGCTCAATCCAACAGCGTCTCGGGCAGCCCCTCCGCCTCGAGTCGAGCACGGAGCCGCTGCCACCTTTTGCGCAGCGCCTCGTAGCCCATCCCCAGACGCTCTGCCGCATCGGCCTGGCTCGCGCCCTCGATCCCGACCAGCACCACGAGCTCGCGATCCTCCTCGGGAAGCGCATCGAGCCGGTCGCGAAACCGGCGCAACGCCTCATCCCGCGCTAGCCGCCGCGTGATGCTCGTCACGCCATCGGGGACCGCCTCGAGCACGAACAACCGCGACGTCCGCCCTTGCCCGTGAGGGGCGCGCGCGCACTGCCTGGCCTCCCGCTTCACTTCGAACAGGACGTTCTTGGCAATCCGAAACAGCCATGGCCGAAACTCGACCTCGGCGGCGTCGAAACGGTGGCGGATCGCGTAGGCCCGACACCACGCCTCCTGCAACAAGTCGTCGACTTCGCAATACTCGCGAAGGCCGGCGCGGATGCGCAGCGACGCCCACACGTACAGGGCTGGAGCCACCCGCTGATAGCGGCCGGTGAAATCACCGTCGGGGGACGGCCTCCCGCCGACTTGCTCTGCGGCTTGATCCCGCACCCGTCCGATCCTCGCCGGGCCCCGCGAAGTGTCAAGAGACCCCGGCGCGTGACGAACGATCCCAAGGGTCGCGCGACGGCGCTTCTTTGCGACGGGGGCGGGAGCAGGGGTCGGCCGTCGAGAAAGTCTGTCCGGTTTGGACCGGCTCTGGGCAGGGGTGAGGTGTGGCCGTTCAGGCCTTACTGCGCGTCAACCACTCGGAGCCATCATGCAACGTCTCGTCTCCCTCGCGTTCGCCGCGACCGCAGCGGTCGCGGCCAGCCTCCCCTCCCAAAGCTACGAGCAGATCCGGGTCCGCTCCGGCAACGGCTCACCGGGGGCTCCGGACAGCGAGATCCGCTACATCAGTGGATCCTCGCGCTCCGCATTGCGAAGTAGCGCCTTCGTCCAGCAGGACTTCGACGACGCGTGCAACGGCAACCAGGCCGTCGTGATCAATGATAGCGTCGTGAGCGCACGGTGGCGGTGCCGGCAGCTGCCCCAGGATCCTCTGGCGCAGTGGATTGGCGTCAACGCCAGCGCCTCGCCGCGTTCGACGCTGTTCTGTCAGCCGTTCGACGTGCAGTCGTGTGACGTGCAGTGGGCGTCCATCAAGTTCACCTTCTGCGCCGACGACCAGCTCGGCGACGGTTCGGGTGGCCCCAACATCGACGGCGTGTACCTGAACGGCCAGCCCATCCCCGGCTTCAACGGCGGCACGCACGGCTCGTCCACGACCTGGGTGAACTCCAATATCGCGAGCATGCTCAACCCGAGCAGCACCAACTCACTCCACGTGTATGTGCGCGACACCGCGGCCAACGTCAGTGGGGTGATGTACACCTGCTCGATCACGGTCAAGCCGTGCGTGCCGATCCAGACGATCGCGCTGCGCAGCGGGAACTCCACCCCATCGACGCAGGATCCCGACATCACCTACCTCCCCGGCAGCGGCGGCATCCCGCTACGCAGCAATCCGTTCGACCAAACCGACTTCGACGACGCCTGCAATGGCAGCCAGGTCTGGGTCGTGGACTCCGCCGTGGTCACGAGCCGCTGGGCGTGTCGCCAGCTGCCCAACGATCCCCTGGCGCAATGGGTCGCCAGCGGCGCCAGCGGCACCACCGCGCGTTCGATGCTGACGTGCCAGGAGTTCGAGCTCGACTGTGATCCGTGTGCGGCCACGCTCGAGTTCACGTTCTGCGCCGACGACCAGCTCGGCGACGGTGCCGGGGGCCCCAACCCCGAGGGCCTGTATCTGAACGGCATCGCGGTGCCCGGTTCGTCGGGTGGCACCCACGGCACGTCGACGACTTGGACCTTCGCGGTGGGTTCGCTCCTGCAACAAGGCACGAACCACCTGCAGGTGTACCAGAGGGACACGGCGCGGCAGGTGCACGGCGTCATGTATTCGGCCAAGCTGCGCGTCTTCTCGCGCCGGCCGCCGGACGAAGTCATCGCTCTGGAGAGCGGCAACGGTGGCATCAACATGATCACCACCACTTCCTGCGGCACCGGCCTCCCGGCGTTCACTGCCGCCTCCTTCGCCGCGGCCTGCGCTGGCCCGCCCGCCGTCAACATCAACCCTAGCGTCGTCACCAGCCGCTGGACTTGCCGGCAGCTCCCGGCGAGCCCCCGCGCCTCCTGGGTCGGCGCCGACTCCAGTGGCACGCCACGCTCGCTGCTGCTGTGCCAGTCGTTCAACGTGGACACGTGCTACATCCGCTCCGCGCAGCTCGACTTCACGTTCTGCGCCGACGATCGGCTCGGCGACCCGGGCGGCTCCCCCAACAACGGCGTGTATCTCAACGGCCAACCCGTCGCCGGCTTCGCGGGCGGCGGCCACTCGAGCGCGACCACCTGGTCGGCAAGCGTCGGCAGCCTCCTGCAGCCGGGCCCCAACACCCTGCACGTTTACGTGCGCGATACCGCCTGCGCCGTGAGCGGCGTGATCTACGCGGCCCAGGTCCACGTGTCCGCCTGCACGCCGCCGCCGCTCGTCGCGATCGGCTCGGGGTGCGGCACGCGGATCCCGGTCCTCCACCTTGCCGACCCGCCGCTGGTCACCGCGGCTCCCATGCAGTCGTGCCTGCTGCTGAGCTCGGCGACTCCGGCCGCCCCCGCCGCCCTGCTGCTCGGCGCCACGGCCATGTCGATCCCGTTCCTCGGCTGCCAGCTGGAAGTCGTGCCCTCGGTCGTCGTTCCCGCGCTGACGGACGCGAGCGGCAATGCGACGTTTGGGTTGGCGATCCCGCCCGACCCGACACTGGTCGGCCTGCACCTCTTCACCCAAGGCGTGGTCGCGGACGCCGCGACGCCGGCCGGAATCGCGATGACCGCCGGTGCGGACATCTCGATCGCGAACTAATCACTGGACGCCAAACCAGCCAATCGCTCGGCCTCTCCACAACCCCGCGTCAGCTCACTGGTTCAGCGACTCGTCACCGACCCATGAGCGGCGGGAGCATCATCTTCCGCCAAGTCCATTGTCCGGTTTGGCGCCCTTTTGGGGATAGGCAGGGCATGATGACCCAAATGCGAACGCCACCTGCCCCATTCCCCCGACGCTGGGTTCGGCCGGGACCTGGCATGGTGCTTTGGGTTGCCGTCCTCGGCACCGGGGCGACTGCCATGCAGCCGGAGCCGAGCCGGGGCCCCGCCGTGGGGCTCCCCGTCGCGGTCCACGCACGCGACACCACGTCGGGCGCGACGTCGGGCTTGCTGTTCAAGCCCGCTGGGGCCGACCCGGCGGCCGCGAGTGGCCTCGCCGCGCCGCTGACGCAGGCGTCACCCGGCCCCGGCACGCCATTGTTCACGGCCGCAGCACTGCATTGGGCCAGTCAGCAGCAATGGCGGCCGCACGGCCTTGTCGGGGCGCCGCCGCCGCAGATTGGGCATCACCTCGCATACGACCCGGTCGGCGAACGCGTGATCCTGCTCGAGGGCGGTGTCCCCGGGCGCATGTGGGCCCGTGACGGCTGCCAATGGTCCGCGCTCACGCCCAGTTCACTGCCGCTGCCGCGCCAGTTCGGCGCCCTTACGACTGGCACCATGAATGTGCTCCTGTTCGGCGGCGCCGGGCCCGGCCAGCTACTGAGCGACACCTGGGAGTGGAACGGTGTCCAGTGGACCCAGCACGTGTCGCCCTTCGAACCGCCCCGGCGACACCGGCATGCCATGGCGTTTGATGAAGCGCGGCAGCGGTTCGTGCTGTTTGGCGGCTTCGACAACGGCTACACGACACTTGGCGACACGTGGGAGTTCGACGGCGGCGGTTGGGGCCTGATTCCGCCCGGCACCGCACCGTCGGCACGCGGTGATCACGCCATGGCCTACGACAGCGATCGCGGCTGTGTGGTGCTGTTCGGCGGCCACGACGGCGGCAGCGCTCTCGCCGATACCTGGGAGTTCGATGGAGCGACCTGGTCCCAAGCCACGCCGGCGGCCAATCCGCCCGCCATGGCCGGGCACGCCATGGCCTACGACTCGGTGGCGCAACGCGTCATCCTGACGGGGGCCGACCCGCTCGCGCCAGCCGCCCCGTGCCAGACCTGGGAGTACGACGGCTCAACGTGGATCCAGCGACCGTCGACGACGGCGCTGACCTCGCGTGTGCGTCATCGCATGGCGTTCCACCAGAAGGACCGTGAGATGGTGCTCTTCGGCGGTATCGCCTTGGCCGCGCCCATCACCCTCGGTGACACCTGGACCCTGGACGCTCCTCGCGATCTCGCGATCAACAGCATGTCCTTGGGCTTGGACTTTCTGCCGGCGACCGAGACGCTGCCGATCGACGGCAACACCGCGGTGCCGGCCGAGAGCTACATCGGCCTGACCTTCTCGGTGCGCGACGGGGCCCAAGGGTCGGTGCGCGCCGGCACGAGCGAAACGGCACGGTTTGGCCGCGAGACGAATGGCAACGGCTCCGACTTGTTCACCTACATCTTCGACGGCAGTGCGCCGGAATGTCTGCCCACCGGCTCGGCGCCGGGCGACCTCAACAGATCGCTAGACGCCGAGGAGGGGCTCGTCGCGACGGCCGGGGCGCAGGAGCTCAACGGCGTCGACCTGTTCCCTTGGGCCTACCACACCGACCTCAACATCACCGTGCCGGCGCTGACCGCGACGCCCCGGATGTACTTCACGGTGGCACCCGACCATCTCGGCCAGGTCCCGGCGTCCTGGTGGAACGGCATCGCGCATCGCAGCGCGGCCTCAATTCTGGTCACCCAGTGGGACCCCGTCGCCCAGACGTGGAGCTGCCCGGCCCTGTGGCTGTCCTTTGCCGATCTCCACGTCGGCGCACCAGGCGCCCAGGTGCCACTCACGGTGGACGAAGAGATCGACGCCCTCTCCCTGGGCCGCAACGACGTGAGCGGCGGGCCGCCAGAGTTCATGGCGTTCTCGACGCGCATCACCCGGGCCGGTGGCGCACCGACGGCCGCGCCCGATCAGATGATGATCGCGCGAGTCGACGCGGCGGCGGGTCCGACGCCGCTGCCTTCGGTGCCAATGCTCGTCGATTTCCCGACCGCTCGCTTGCAGGGCGCGCGTCCGGGCCGCCGGGCTTCGGTGCTGAGCGGCCGCTTGGGCATCCGTCCCGGTGGCGGAGGGTTTCCTGGCGACGATCCGGATGGCTGGTGCTTCTGGGATCCGTGCGATCGCGTGGGCGGCCGCGGCATCTTCAACAGCCTCTCGAGCCAGGCGGCGCCGCCGATCATGTTGCCCTGGCCCAGCACGGCCGGCGCCGCCGCGACCTATCGGCACGAATTGGGCGGGGAGACACTCACCACGGTGGCGACGGGCGATGTGGGCGACGTGGCGGTCCTCGTGATTGGCACGGATCCGTTCTTGGCGCCCTTGGTCGTCGTCGGCGGACTGGCCATGCCGGCGGGCACGGCGCAGCTGCGACTGCCGGTGACGCCGGCCTTGGCCGGGATCTCGCTGACCTTCCACTGGCTCACGACGGACCCGGGCTTCACCAGCATCACCCGCGCGTCCATGGCGATGCACTTCTAGTGTTGCGTGTCGGAAGTTCGTCACATATGTCGACGGCCCTCTGCGCCGCTCGCGGCGTTGCGTCTCCTCGACTTGTCCACCAACAAGCCCTGCGTCGACAGCGCCTTGCGAGCGGCACACATGGCTCGCCGACTT
>JBCCGH010000047.1:0-56165 GCA_039029375.1 Planctomycetota bacterium | reverse complement strand
GTCCTCGCCGTATCCACGAATATGCCTGCGGCGACCCGCCTTGCGACCGGCGCCGATGTCTCGCGGATAAGGCCCCATCTGCCTGAATCACACCACTAGGATGTGCAGGGATGGCGAGCGCGCCCCTCTCGACCGAGCGACTCTGGGAGCTCCTCAGCGATCGACTGCGGACGTTCTTCGCCCGGCGGATCGACGACCAACAGGTCGCGGACGATCTGCTGCAAGAGACGTTCGTCCGCATCCACAAAGGGCTCGACGGCCTCGGCGACGAGCAGCACATCGAGCCATGGGTGTTTCAGATCGCTCGCCACCTGGTGATCGATCATCACCGCGCAACCAAGGCCACGACCGGCCACGAAGGCGGCGCCGATGCGGCTGCGGCGCGCGATCCCGCGACGGCCGACAACCTCAGCGAGGTCGTCGGTCGCTGGCTCCCGGCGATGATCGCCCAGCTCCAAGACCCGTACGCCGAAGCCGTCCGGCTCTACGAGCTTGAAGGTCTCCCGCAACAGGAGATCGCCGATCGACTCGGGATCTCGCTCTCGGGCGCCAAGTCCCGGATCCAGCGGGGCCGAGAGAAGCTGAAGGCGGTCCTGTTCTCTTGCTGCTCGTTCGAGCACGACCGCCGCGGCAACGTCATTGGATTCAAGCGCCGCGGCGCGGACCAGTGCGGGCCGTGCGCGGACCCGTGAAGGACCACGGATTGGCGGCACCGGTGACCATCATCACGACCACGACGATCAGGACCGATCCCCTCTGGCCTCGCGCACGCACCGCGGCCGCGGCTCCAGATGCGGCAACGAAGCTGCGAATGGCCTACGATCGCCGTCAAAGACAGCCCGATGAGCGAGCCCCGAAGCAACGAAGTCAGCATCTGCCTCAAGGCGATGCGTGACGGCGACCCGAGCGCCGTCTCGCGGCTACTACCTCACATCTACGCCGATCTGCGGGAGATCGCCGGAAAGATCCATCGCGGGGATGCCGGGCAAGCGACCCTGCAACCGACCGCCCTCGTGCACGAGGCCTACATGCGGCTGGTCGACGGCCAGGACTACGAGAATCGCGTGCACTTCCTCAGCGTCGCCGCGTTGGCGATGCGACAGATTCTGGTGGACTACGCACGCCGCCGACGGGCACTGAAACGCGGCGGCGATCGCAGCGTCGTCGTCCTCGGCGAAGAGGTCGAAGAACAGACCATCGACCTCGTGGCCCTCGATGATGCGCTGGGTCGGCTCGAAGAGCTCGACGCGCGCCAGGCCAAGACCGTGACGTTGCGGTTCTTCGGCGGACTCACGGTCGAGGAGACGGCGCAGGAGCTAGGGGTGTCGTCCCGCACGGTCAAAGCCGATTGGCAGATGGCGCGGCGCTGGCTGCATCGCGAGCTGGCCGAGAACTGAAGCACGGTCTCTAGTCACTAACGCATGATCAACACCAGTCCGTCGGTGAGGCCAACCGGGACCGCAGCGCCTGTTGCTGGATCCACCAGACCACCCTGGGCGCGCAGAGCCAGGTTGTGCAGCGCCGGCTCGAGTGCCAGGGGCACCGGAAATGCCGCCGGGCCGACGCCGGCGATCTGACCAATGAGAGGCGGCCCCAGCAGCGTCTGGGGCCATAGCAGGAGCTCACCCGCGGCACCGCGGCCGCCCATGCCGAACCCCGGCAGCAACGTGCCGCAGGGCAACGCTGGGTCGGCGAGCCACGCCAGCATCAGCAGTGGAATCGCGCCGGCGGATTGCGTGCCAAGCGGATCATCGACGCCGAGCGTGAACGTCGTACCTAGAACCGGCTCCCCCGAGAGCAGCGTGAGCGATCCCGGCGGATTGACCCCACAGCCGTACCGGCGCGCCGCCGGCCGGGCGTCGCGCAACTCGAAGCCATCGATCCACTGGTAGGCAAGGCCGCGCGCCAGGGAGTTCGTGCCCGTGTAGCACTTGAAGGGCTGAAAACTCTTGAGCGCACTATCCTTCATGTTTGGACCCAGGTGCTCGAACACCACGACGCCATCGACCGCGACCCAATAGCGGCCATCCGCACCCGTGCTGCGCTTCCAATCCAGCTCGAGTTCAAACCACTCACCTGCAGGCACCGGCACCGCGCGGTTGTCGATGCTCCACACCACGGTGCGCGTCGGCAGCACCTGCTCGGCCTGTAGCCGCCAGAACGGCGCCGCGGCGCTGGAACGCCCAAGCACGAACAGCGTCACGCGGTAGTCGATCCCGTTCGGCGGCGCCGCCGTGCCTTGCTCCATCCACTCCGCGACGACCCGCCATCCCGACGGCGAGAGCACCGCATCCAGGTCGGGCTGAAGCTTGAGCCAGACCCGGCAGTAGGCCTCCTCGAGCGTGTTGGCCGAGTCGCTGTAGATGAGGTAGTTGGTTCGAGACGTGCCGAGAAAGCCCGGGTCATCCTGCGCAACGGCAAGGTAGAGCGCCGTCGACGGCGCACCGTAGGGACCGACGACGGGATCCAGCCGGTTCTCGACGTACTTCGCCAGCTCGGCCGCGGTCGGCGCCGCCGCCGGCCCAACCTGGAACTGGAACTCCGCGCCAGCGGCCGGCAAGTCGTCCGGCCAGCGGTGGCCGCCGACCTCCGCTCCGGCGAGATCTTGCCACCACTGGCTGCCGGCGACCCGCGGCGCCGACAGCGTCACCCCGGCCTCGAAGTCCGACTGAAACAACACCGTGCTCTGCCCTGACAGCAAAGCGGCAAGGCAGAGCGGTGCGAGCGAGACGTAGCGCATGGTCGGACTCCCG
Source organism: Planctomycetota bacterium (assembly GCA_039029375.1). Taxonomy (GTDB): domain Bacteria; phylum Planctomycetota; class UBA1135; order UBA1135; family UBA2386; genus JBCCGH01. The sequence continues at coordinate 53,412 of JBCCGH010000047.1, read as the reverse complement.
AGAGCGAGGTCTGTGAGGCTAGCCAGCGCGCGCGCCCCCGGCGAGGGCCAACGGTCTTGGGCGAATCCAGCTCTACTTCGACTGCCGGCGGCGCAAGTGGCCGAGCGCCCTGCGGGCGGAACGCGTGCGCGAATTCTCCGCGCCGAACTTCTCGCGCAGGGCGGCCTCGGCGGCGACCAGGAGCGCCTTGGCCTCGTCGTAGCGCTTGAGGTCCGCGAGACAGCGCGCGAGCTGCACGTCCAGCCACGGCGGCAACCAGTGGTCCTTGGCCATCGACTGACGCGCGGTCTCGGCAGCCTGGCGCAGCGTCGCCTCCGCTTCCGCCGGACGCCCTTGATCGCGCTGGATGAGGCCGAGGAGCTCCTGCGACAGCAGGATCTGCTCGTGGCCGGCTGGCAAGACCCGCAACCGCGCGGCCACGACGGCGGTGCACTCGGCTTCCGCCTGGTCGAGCCGGCGACGTCGCCACAGGGTGTTGGCCGCGTTGTGGCGGAAAGACAACGTCAGCGGGTGCTCGTCCCCGAGGTTCACTCGAGCCGCAGTGAGCTGTTCCGCGCGCAACCGATCACTCTCGTCGTACGCCCGCCGAGAGTTGAGAAACACGATCAGCCCGTTCAGGGCGTTCAGCGTCTGGGCGTGCCCGGGCCCCAGCAGCTCGGTGCGCCCGGCCACGAGCTCGCGCGCGACCTCTTCCGCTTCCGCCGCGCGGCCCTTGCGCCACAGCGTCCCGGTCAGGCTGTTCAGCACCGCCAACGTATGGGGGTGAGGATCTTCGTAGCGGGCGCGGCACGCAGCCAGGGCCTCGCGCTGCAAGGCCTCGGCTTCGTCGAGCTGACCAAGGTTGAGCAGCACCAGCCCGAGGTCGCCGCGCGCTCGCACCGTCAGCTCGTCGTCCGACCCGCGTGCCTCCTCCGCAACGTCCAGCGTCTCGCGGGCGAACGCCGCGGCGTCGTCGAGCGCGTTGTGCGCAAACATCACCTCGAGGCGGGCGAATCGAGCGAGCAACGTCTCCTCCGCGCCGGGCCCCATCACCTCCGCGTGGAGCGGGACCAACTCGCGACTGAGCTCTTCGGCGCGATCCAAATCACCGGCCTTCACGGTGGCCTCGATCAGTGAGCGCAGCACAACCGCGGCCTTCTTGCTGCGCTCACCGTGCAGCTCCTGCTGCAACTCGTGGGCGCGGGCAAGCTGCTCGACCGCCTTGCGAAACTCACCGATGCCAAGGTATGTCGCGCCGAGGGTCGTCCGGATCTCCGCCTGGACGTCGTCCAACTCATCGAACCCGTCGTCGAGCTCCGTGGCCGCGGAGTCCAGAACGGCGGCGACCGTGACGTCGTGCCGCGCCAATTCGTTCTCCTGCCAAGGATCGGGAGCGCCGAGCATCCGATGCAGGAACTCGTTGACCGCAGCGGCGATGTCGCGGGAGCGCTCGGCATCCCGGCGTTGGGTTTCCTCCTCACGCGCGAGCTGCGTGGCCGCCTGTTCCGCGTCGACAGCGCGCAGCATCAGGTGGGTCATCCCGATGACAGCGCCCACCAGGATCAGGACCGCGATCAGTAAACCCGTGACGAGCCCACGATGGCGGCGGGCGAACTTCTCGAGCTGGTAGATCGTGCTGGGGTTGCGCGCCTCGATGGGCTCGTGGTGCAAGAAGCGCTGCAGGTCCGCGACGAACTCGCTCGCGGACGCGTAGCGCATGCGGCGGTCCTTCTGCAGGGCCTTGCCGATGATCGTCTCGAGATCGCCGCGAAAGAGCCGCGACCGGTTGCCGAGCCTGACCGGCTCCCGCTCGGTAATGACGCGTGCCGCCTCGGGCAACGAGCCGCCCACCTCGTAGGGCAGCTCGCCCGTGAGAAGCTCGTAGGCGACGACGCCGAGGGCGTAGACGTCCGACCTGGTGTCGATGCCCTTGGGCTCGCCGCGGACTTGCTCGGGGCTCATGTACGCCAGCGTGCCGAGAATCTGCCAGGCATCGGTCTGCAGGGTGGCGCCGCGGAGATCCGCGTCGGTCGCGCGGGCGACGCCGAAGTCGAGAATCTTCGGTTGCCCTTCGCGCGTCACCAGCACGTTCGCCGGCTTGAGGTCGCGGTGAATGACACCCTTCTGGTGCGCGTGCTGGAGCGCGTCGCCGATCGCGACAAGCAGGCGGACTCGATCGTTGATGTCGAGGCTGCGCCGGGTGGCGAACTCGGTGAGCACCTCGCCTTCGACCAGCTCCATCGCAAAGAACGGCGCCGACTGATCGTGGGTCCGCGCCGTGCTGGCCTCGAAAATCTGCGCGATTCCCGGATGGTGGAGCAGGCCGAGGACCTCCGCCTCTTGCTCAAAGCGGCGCAGCAGCCGGTCGTCGAGCACGGAGCGAATGAGCTTCAGCGCCACCGTACGGCGGGGCTGAGCCTGCTCGGCGCGATAGACGATCCCCATCCCCCCGCGCCCGAGCTCGCCGAGGATCCGATAACCGCCAATCTGCGCGCCAGGCGGCAGCGCGTCGGCGTGGCTGGTGACGCCGACCGCCAACTGCCCGAGCTGATCGTCCAAGGCGCCGATCCGCTTCTGCAGGGGCGCCCGTTCGTCGAGTACGATCAGCTCCTCGACTTCCCGCCGCAGCTCAGCGTCGTCGCCACAGCGTTGGCTGAGGTAGCTCGTCCGCTGATCCGCCGGCAGGTCGACGGCGGCCGCGAACAGCTCGGCAACACGCTCGAAATGACCGGAGCTCACCATGGGACCGCCGTGGTAGAACGCCGCCGCGCCGGGGTCGAAAGCCCTAGATCGGCGGGCGTCACTTCCCGAGGCCGAGCTCGCGCGATAACCACGCCTGCGCCATGCGCCAGTCGTTGCTGACGGTCATGTGAGAAACGCCGAGCTCCCGGGCGATCTCCTCGATCGTCAGGCCACCAAAGAAGCGAAGCTCGACCATGCGCGCCTTGCGCGCGTCCAGTACCGACAAACGCGCGAGCGCGTCGTGCAGCTCGAGTAGATCCACACCGTCGGCGGCGGGTGTGGCGGCGTCGTGCAGCGTCACCTGCGTCGCGTCGCCACCCCGTTTCTGTGCGTGCCGGGCCCGCGCATGATCCACCAGAATCTCGCGCATCGCGCGCGCGGAGCTGGCGACGAAGTGGGTCCGGTCGCGGAACTCGCCACGGACGGAGGCCGCAAGCTTCGCATAGGCCTCGTGCACGAGCGCCGTGGGCTGGAGCGTGTGGTCGGCGCGCTCGCGCCGGAGATAGTCCTCGGCGCGGCGGCGCAACTCGGCATACGCCGCCGGCAAGAGCGCCTCGGCGTGCTGCTCGGACGCTCGTGGGCCGTCCGCAGAGCGGGTCATACGCGGTGAGTGGACATAGAGTCGAAGGCCGCATCGTAGCACCTCATCTCCGCAGAGCAGGGCCCGTCGCCACGGGAGGCTGGCGTCAGCCGATCCGCACCCGGAGGGCGTTGGAGAAGTCCAGTCCGAGGGAGCCGCTGCCCCCGGTGACGCCCCACTGTGCGAACAGCCGCGCGCCAATGAGGGCCGGATTGTCCGGGATCGGGACCAGTAGAGCGGCATTGCCCTGCGCCGAAGTGCCACTGCCGAGGATGACGCCCAGCAGCGGGTCCGGGACCAACGTGCAGGACGGCGGCAGGGCCGCGTCGAGGCGGGCGCCACTCAGGATCATGAAGGCCGATTGACTGGCGTGGCTGTGGAGCACGCGGAACCGGAACGCCGCGTTGGGCGCGACCACGCAAGTCGCGTCCGGCGTGCCGCCCTGCCCACACGCGCCGCCGACGTCGGTAACGAGCCCGTCCCGGGCGTGGAACAGGTCGCCGTAGACCGCATCGTCCTGCACGAACACGTGCAGTGCCCCGTTGCTCTTGCTGCCAAGCTCCGCGGTCATCTCGCTCGCGATCGCCGGCCAAGCGGCGTCGGTGCCGGTGTCGACGACGAACTCGGGCTCGCAGCGGATGCACGTGTGAGGATCGATCGTCTTGGCGTGGATCTGCGACCCCTGCGCGAAGTCCTCCTTCCAGCCGACCTTCACCGACTCACCAATCCAGGCGACGGCCGGCCGGGTCTCGTTGTGATTCGGCGCGGCGGCGACGGGCTGGGTGCCGCCAAACAGATACTCCGAGGCGCTCACCGGGTCGTAGCGCACCACCTGCGCCGCGATGTCGAAGTTGAGGATGCCGCCTTCGCGGTGCTGAAACGCCACGACCCACGACGTGCCGTCACCGGCCACCGCCGGCCACGCCGCGTCGGTGCCTTCGTAGATCGGAAACGGGAGGGTCAGCCGCTGCGCGCTGCGGTCGATGAAGCGACCGAAGATCTCGCCGCGAGGACCGTCGTCTTGGGTCCACGCCACCAGCAAGCGGCCGGCCAGATCGCCCGATGCCGCGACCGCCGGATGACGGACCTTTCCGGCTGTGACGGCCGTCGGCGGACCGACCGCCGGGACCACCCCCGGGGCCGCCGCCGTGACTTCGCAGGCGAGAATCACGCCCTGGCTCTGGTTGAGCCAAACGACGACGGCGTCGTCGTCGAGCGTCGAGGCCTCACCGGCCACGACGGGCTGGACTTCGGCGGCGACGGTGTTCGCCACCGGGACCCTCGCCGACAACACGCCCGTCGCAGCATCGATCGTGCGCGCGTAGATGTCGCCGTTATTCGAGGCCTCCTCCCAGGTCACTAGGAACCGGTCGGTCTTGTTCAGGTTCGCCACGCGCGGTCGGAAGCCGTCGACCTTGAAGTCGGTCACCAAGAACGAAGTGCCGACCGGGTTGCCGGTGCTGTCCACGAATTGGCCGCGGATCTCATAGACATCGCGGATGAACGTGCTCCCGCCCGAAACCTCCCGCTGCCAGAACTCCCACGAGCTCTCCCAGACGACCAGGTAGGTGTCGGTCGTGGCGTCATAGGCGACATCGGGTTCGCGGTAGTTGTCGTAGAGGTTGTTGATCAGAGCCGGGCTCTGAGCTGGCGTGAGGGAGGCCAGGGCGACCAGAGCAGCCGGAGCCCACCAGGGCGAGACGGCGCGGTGCGAAGGGAGATTCATGTTTCGATTTCCACAGATTTCCGGGGGGCACGTGGCCAGACCCGCGGCGCCGGCCGACCACTGGCCAAGCGCGGGAAAGGCCGCGGGTCCCAAACGGTGGAAGCAAAAAATGGCGCGGCGGCGACGGGCGCCCCCCAAACCGCCGCCCCACCACCCACTGACGAGGATGGAGTGGCGTTTTTGGGTCACACCGCGTCCCGCTCTCGACAACTCACGAGAATGACGCCCCTCCGCTTGCTGTGCCTGATCGCGCTCGTCGCGCCGACGATCTCCGCCCAAACCAACCTCCGCGCCTGGCACCGCGACGGCCAGACGTTCCTGGTCTGGCAACATGCACGCCTGATCCCCCCGCCGACCTACGACATCCACGCCGCGGCGACGCCGATCACCTCACTGACCTCGACCAACAGGATTGGCCGCGTCTTCGCCAGCAACGGCGCCAACACGCGCCTCGCGCTCCAGGTCCCCGGATCGCGATGGGTTCTCCCCGGCCCCGGCACCACTAGCACCACCGTCGGCGCCCGCGAGGCCTACTTCGTCAGCACCGCGTCCGCCGTCGGCATCCGCTATTTCGCGGTCGCCCCCACCGGTGCCGTTGGCGCCCCACCGGTGGTCGCCGGCCCGGTCGACGAAGCGCTCGATCCAGTGCGCAGCCACCTGCAGTACTCCGACGCGCGGGGACGCGTCTACGGGCACTGGGTCGACGGCTCGATCGATCCCAACGGCGGCCGCGCCAACTACCCGGTGATGGGCAACGAATGGGAGAACGGCCTGGGGTTCAACTTCGGCGTCTGGGATCCGCCGGCGGGCGCCACCGCGATGCCCCCGACCGGCTTCCCCGTCGTGACGATCCTCCACGGCGGGTTCGGCAACTTCTGGAACCACGCGCCGGGGATCGGCGAGGACCGCTTCGGCCATCCCGACGCCGCACTGCTCTTCACACCCGACGACTTCATCCTTGGCCAGGGCGCCTCGGCCCAGACCTTCTGGTTGGGCCACTGGGCCGGCTACAACCGCTTCACGCCGAGCCCGCCGCCGGACGGCGAAATCATCATCGACTACACGCGGCGACGCGTGCTGTGGGAGCTCGATCATCTGTCGACCCTGATGCCGGTGGACACCGACCGGATCGCTGTGACCGGCATCAGCATGGGCGGCGTCGGCAGCGGCCTCTATGCGCACACGGCCCCCGACCGCTTCGCCGTCGCGGCCCCCTACGTGGCTCCCTTTGAGCTGGGGCGCATCATCTCGCAGCAGGGCTTTCAGCGCGCGTTCGGCACGGCGGCGCAGGCCCTGCGCGTCGCGGTCCCCGGCAACCCCGAGGTTCTCGACTACTTCGACCCCGTGTGGCGCATGAACCAACGGGCGCAGCTACCCGGCGCCGGCTCCTGGCCGCACGTGCGCTGGGTGTTCGGTCGCAACGACACACGCGTCCTTTGGTCCGACATCGCCCCGCGGTTGTCGCAGATCAACGACGCCGCGGTCGGCGACGCCATCTACTGGGATGAGCGAGCACACACCATGTGGACCTCCGGGACGTTCTGGCAGGCCACACGCATCCGCGCCCCCTACCTGACGGCCTACCGCGCCAGCCAGTCATGGCCGGCGTTGCTCGACGTGGACACCGCCCCCACCACACCCGGCCGCCAGCCGGACCCGGGCAACGGATCGCCGAGCAGCGGCACGCCATCTGGCACGTGGGGCGGCTACATCGAGTGGGAGCCCGCACTCGTGCACGAGTCGCCCAACGCGTGGGAAGTGGGCCTGCGGCTGATCCGCGACCGCGCCGATGCGTCGGAGATCAGTGGCCTCGCGGAGATCCAGGCCACCGTGCGCCTCGCCCGTCGCCGCGTGTTTCTGCCAGCCTCGGGCACGGCCCTGACCTACGAGCTGCGGCGTCGCGCCGACGGCGCGGTGCTGCAGAGCGGCTCGGTCCAAGCCGATGGACAGCGTGAGATCACAATCCCCGGCCTCCGCATCCGCGCCGCCGACGCGGTGCTCCGCGTTGTCACGCCAACCGGCGCCGCGGCCCGCCCGCTCGCGCTCACGGTGCGCCAGCCCATGGAGCCCGGCAGCCTGTCGATGACGGTCCGCGGCCTTGATCCACTGGCCCCGTACGCGGTGCTCCTCGGCCTGACGCCGGCGCTCGACGGCATCGGCACCGGCTGGCTGGCCGGTCTGGCGCCGAGCGCGGCGGAGCTGCAGCTTCTCGTGCCACCGTTCGTGGGGTTCGCCGATCCCCTGGGCCGCGCGTCGCTGTCGTTCCCGGCCGGGACCGTGCCGTCGGGCCTGACGCTGGAGGCCCTGGCGGTGGACCTCAACAGCTGTGCGCTGCGCGGCGGGACGCTCCTGGGGTGCCGTGGTTCGGGAGCCGTGTTGACCGTGTTCCCGTGACCTCGGCCGGCGTCGGGGTCAGGCCTTGGCGCCGTCGCCGATCCAGCCCCGCTGGCGCAGGAAGACCATGACCCGCTCCACGTTGGCGACAATGGACTCGGCCGCGGTATCCAGCGTCAGGTCGGCGTGCGTCGGTCGCTCGTAGGGCGCGTCGATCCCCGTCACGTTGCGAATCTCCTTCGCCCGCGCCCGGCGATAGAGGCCCTCTTCGTCGCGCGACTCGCAGACTTCGAGCGCGGCATCACAAAAGACCATCGCCGCCCGATCGCCCAGGATGCGACGCACCTCGGCGCGGTCCGCCGCCAAGGGCGAGACCAGAGCCGTCAGCGTGATGACGCCCGTGTCCTGCTGGATCCGCGCGAGCTCGGCGACGCGACGTTGGTTCTCCCATCGATCCTCGGCCGAGAAGCCCAGGTCCCGGTTGAGGCCGAGGCGCAGGTTCTCCCCGTCCAGCACGTGGGCGAGGTGGCCTTCCTTGAACAAGACCTCCTCCAGCGCATAGGCGATCGACGACTTGCCGGACCGCGGCAGGCCGGTGAACCAGAGGATGAAAGGCGCTTGCCCGAGGCGTTGGGCGCGCGCCGCGGCCGGGACCTTGCTGCGCTGGGCCCGAACGTTGGAGCGTGCATCGCCAGCATCCCGCCGCCGAGATGTGCTGGTCTCCGCGGTCACGCGGTCCACGATCATCCCGCAGGCGACCGTGCTGTTCGACTCGCGGTCGATGAGGATCATCGATCCCATCCCGCGGTTCTTGTTGTAGGAGTCGACGGTCACCGGCCGCACCAGCTCCAAAGCGACGCGGCCGATCTCGTTCAGGGTCAGGGCGTCGCTGGACTCGCGGTGCAGGCTGTGCACGTTGGCGCGGTAGCGCACCTCCCGCACCACGGCCTGCACGGTCGAGCTGCCGACCTTCGCCAGGTAGCGCTTGCCGATCTCAAGGGCGTCCTCGCCCATCCACACCATCATGGCCTCGAGGTTTGTGGCCATGCGGGGCGCGTTGTTGACCGCGGCGATCACGTCCCCACGACTGACATCGATCTCGTCGGCCAGGGTCAGCGTCACCGCCATCGGCGCGAAGGCCTCCTCCAGCTCGCCCTCCCAGGTCACGATGGACTTCACGGTGCTCCGCTGCCCCGACGGCAACGCGACGACCGAGTCGCCAACGCGCACGATGCCCGACGCAATGCTGCCGGCGAACCCGCGGAAGTTCAGGTCCGGACGGACGACCTGCTGCACCGCCAGCCGCAGATCGATCAGGTTTCGGTCACTGGCGACGTGCACCGTCTCCAGATGATCCAGCAGCGGTGAGCCCTGGTACCACTCCATGTGGGCCGAGCGGTTCACCACGTTCTCACCCATCAGGGCGGACAGCGGGATGAAGTGCACGTCGGGCACCTGCAGCTTGGCGGCAAAGGCGCTGAACTGCTGCCGGATCTCCATGAACCGGTCTTCGCTCCAGTCCACCAGATCCATCTTGTTGATCGCCACGATGATGTGACGGATCCCCAGCAGAGAGCAGATGAACGCGTGGCGACGGGTCTGGTCCAAAACGCCGAGACGCGCGTCGATCATCAAAACCGCCAGGTCGCACGTCGACGCACCGGTGGCCATGTTGCGCGTGTACTGCTCGTGGCCGGGGCAGTCAGCGATGATGAACTTGCGCCGCTCGGTCGCGAAGTAGCGATAGGCCACGTCGATCGTGATGCCCTGCTCCCGCTCCGCGGCCAATCCGTCCACCAACAGGGCGAAGTCGATCCCCTCGCCGGTGGTGCCGTGCTTCTCCGAGTCCTTCGTCAGGGCCCGGAGATGGTCGTCGAACACGTTCTCGGAGTCGTGCAGCAGTCGGCCGATCAACGTCGACTTGCCGTCGTCCACGCTGCCGCAGGTGATGAACCGCAGCAGCCCTTTGTCGCCATAGCGCTCGAGGTAGCCCTCGATGCCATAACGATCGATGCCTTCGGCGTGCTTCATTAGAAGTAGCCCTCCCGCTTCTTCTCTTCCATGGAGCCCGCTTCGTCGAAGTCGATGACCCGGCCTTGCCGCTCCGACTCCGTGGCCCGCAGCATCTCCTCGACCACCTTGGGCAGCGTGTCCGCCTCGGACTCCACCGCGCCGGTGAGCGGGTAGCACCCCAAGGTCCGGAACCGCACGCTCTTCATCTCCGGCTTCTGCCCGTCGTCCAACGGCAACCGATCGTCGTCGACCATGATCAGCGCGCCGTTGCGTTCCACCACGGGCCGCTCCTTGGCCAGGTAGAGCGGGACGACCGGCACGTCCTCTTTCCAGATGTAGAGCCAGATGTCCAACTCGGTCCAGTTGGACAACGGGAACACCCGGATCGACTCACCCGGCTTGACGCGCGTGTTGTAGAGGTTCCACAGCTCCGGACGCTGGTTCTTGGGATCCCACTGGTGGTGCCGGTCGCGGAACGAGAACACCCGCTCCTTCGCCCGACTCTTCTCCTCGTCGCGGCGCGCGCCGCCAAAGGCCGCGTCATAGCCACCATCGCCGAGCGCCTTCTTCAGCGCTTCGGTCTTCATGATCCGGGTGTATTCCTGGGTGCCGTGCGTCCACGGGGTCACGCTGACCCGATCCGCCCCCACCGGGTTGATGAACTCGATCAGGTCGGCGCCGGCCTCCTTCGCCACCCGGTCCCGGAACTCGATCATCTCCCGGAACTTGAACGTGGTGTTCACGTGCAGCAGTGGGAACGGGATCTTGCCGGGATAGAAGGCCTTCTGCGCCAGCCGCAGCATGACGCCGGAGTCCTTGCCAATGCTGTAGAGCATCACCGGGTTGTGAAACTCCGCCGCGACCTCCCGGATGATGTGGATGCTCTCGGCTTCGAGCTGCTTGAGGTGGGATAGCAGATAGTCGGTCATGAAACGTGCCGCGGGGGCGTGGGGTGGCGCAGCAAGATACCCGCGGGAGGATCGCCTGCCACGGTTGCCTTGGGAGTCGGCAGATCGGCGCGAGCCGGCCCCTGGGGCCGATGCCACGGTGACGGCGTCTGGATCCCCCGGTGGTTTGGCCGACACGGCTGGTTTGGCCTCGGCTCGCGAGAGCCTCGCTGAATCCACTGATTCAGCTGCGTCCTCGCGCACCGGCCTGCGAGCCCAGGCCACTGCTCGCCACCCAAAGCGCTTTCGGCCGGACCTCTAGCCCGGCCATCGAGCGAACGGCCCCCATCACGGGCCCGCCCCGCGCGGCGCCCGCCGATCCCGACGCCCGTGCTCATCCAGATCCCAGACTCCGTCGTCCCACCAGTCACTGGCCAACGGCAACGCCACCTTGTCGCCGGCGTCGTCGATCTCGATCGGCACGCCCAACGCGGCGGCGAACGCGCGGTCGTAGTCCGCAAACAGCGCCCGCAGCGCGTCGCCGGGGTCGGGGTAGACCCGGTAGCAAGCCAGCTTGTCGTCCTGGGTGATGGCGAGCACTTGCCGCGCCAAAAACCGCCCCTCGGCATCCCGCGCGAACACCACGTGCTTGTTGACGTCGAGCGCGATCGCGGCGGCGGACGCCGCGAACTGACCGCCCAGCCCCAAGCAGCTACCAACGTAGGTGCCGAGCCGCAGAACCTCGAGCGGGTCCTGCTCGAGCGCCAAGGTCACGGTGCCGTGGCCCGCCAACGTGCGGGTGAGACAGATGCCGTCGAGCCAACGCGCGACGTCCAAGGCGGCGTGCTGCCGCAGCCATTGTTGGTTCGCGGGATGCTCGCGGACGAACGTCGCGTCGCCGGCAAAGCAGGCACGGATGAGCCGGCGCAAGCTGCGCCGGTTGTCTTCGAGGCGCGTCTGCAAACGAAGGGCGTGCAGCATCTGGTCGTTGAGGCTCGTGAGGTCGGCATCCGCCGTGCCCAACGTACGCGCCATGTGCTGCAGCGACCGCTCGAGCACGAGGTCGCAGAGTACACCCGGCCAAGCCGCGCGGACGACCGCGACCGCCCGTTGCAGCTGGTGGTCGGACAAGGCGAGCTCGCCGCGGGCGTGCTGCCGGAGCTTCTTCGGGATCGGCGAGGTGGCGGCGCGGGGGCCGTGCTGCTCGAACAGGCGCACCAGCTCGGGCCCGCTCAGCGTCTCCACGTCGGCGGCGACCGGGCTCGACGTGACGTCGCGCACTAGCCGCCGTCGCTGCGGCAGCGCGAACAAGCCAAGGGTGCGCGCGGCCCGACACAGCGCGCGTGGGTGCGATGCAAATGCGGCCAAGAACGTCGCCTGGGCCTCTTCGAGCCACCCGTAGAACCCGCAGGCGATCAGCCAAGCGTCATTGCGACGCGCACACGCTTCTTCGAGCACGAGCCACGACCGCGGGGGCGTCGCCAGCAGCGCAGCCCGGCCCGACGCCGACAGCCGCCCCAGGCGCTCGAGCGGCAACTCCAGCCAGCTCTCCGCGGCGAACGGCGGCAGACACAACTTGCGCACGAGGTCCGCAGCGAAGTCCAAGTCGTCGACCAAATCCTGCCACACCACCTCCCGCAGCAGCTCGCTCGCCTTCATCTGCAGGGGCACCGCGGCAACCGCGTCGTGGAACGCCCGCAACGCCACGAGGTGGTCATCCCAGCCGATCACCGCGGGATCATCGTCCAGCAGCGCCGCGACCCACGTCCGCCCGAGCGACCGCGCCGCCTCGGGCTGGAGCTCCAGCCCGACGACGCGCTCCAGCTCGTCGGCGAGGCACAGGTCCATCGAGCACGCGGTCCACAGCCGCATCACGTCGCGGCCAGGATTGTCGCCGGCAGGTTCCCGGTAGTAGCGAGCCACGAAACTGCGGATCTGCGCCAGCTCGGTGGAGCCCGTGGGCACGCCGTAGCGTTCGTCGTGGCAGTAGGCGCCGAAGTCCCAGTGCGGCTCGTGCTCGTCGGCCAACTCGAACGACGACCGCGCCGCATCGAGGTCGCAGCCTGCCGCCGCGACGAGCAACGCGTAGCGCATCCGCGGCTCGAAGTTGTCGTCGTCGCAACCCGCGTCGATCGCCGCGATGTGCTCGGCGACGCGCGCCGGCTGGACGCGAGGATCGGCGGCGCGAGCGACTAGATCGAGCAGCGCCAGCCGGCGGGATGGCGTGATGCGGCACAGGACCTCGAGCCAGCCCAGCCGACCGCTCGCGGACGCCGCAAACCACGCGACCGCGCGACGCAGCGGCAGGTCGCGCTCGAGCCCCAGTCGATGGTGCAGCGCCACTGGGTTGGCGAAGCGATCAGGGTCGCGACGCGCCAACCACGCCAGGCCCCGCCGGAACCCAGGCGGCACGTCGCGTGCCTCCGCCGGCAGGTCGACGGGCCCGAGCGCGTTGGTGAGCCGCTCGATCAAGCGGTCTTGGCCTCCGGCCACACAGAGGAACGGCCGCAAGTCCATGGGCTGCGGCCGACGTGGCTTGGGCGGGCGGTCCTTGGTGCCCTGGTAGGCGCGCGGATTGGCGGCGGTCGGCACGTGCGGCGGTGGCGGCGGCGCGATCTGCAAGCGCTCCAGCGTCGGCCGCTCGCCCTCGGGGTCGGCGACGGTGTCGCGCAGCACGCGGCGTACGGCTTCGAGAACGTCGATGCGGACCTCGCGCACCGCGGCCAACGCCTGCCACGCCGCGAGCAGCGGCGCGGCCTCCGCGCCGCCGGGTCCATGACCTGGGAGCGACTGCAGCCGTTCGCGGTAGACCGGTGCATCGCCGCTGGCATCGCGCGCGACGCTCAGCGCGAACAAGCCATCCACGCGGCGCAGCAGCGCGATGCGAACCTCAGACTCCTGGGCGACGCCCACGGCGACAGCCTAGGCGTTTCTGCGGCGCGAGGGACCCCGCGACGTCGGTCGTCAGTGCCCGACCGCGACCACCGTCGCCGCGGTCGTCGCGATCCCCAAGCCCGGGGCGACGGCGTCGATGACCGCGCCCTGCACGCGCAGCACGGTGCCGGCGGGCGCCGACGCGGGAACGGGCAGCGGCAGGGACGCGAAGCCCGAGGCAGTCGTCATCACCGGCACGGCGAACGTCTCGCCCGGTTGCACCCAGAGCACGCAGGGACTGCCGGCGCCGAGCGACAGCTGCGCCGCCGAGCCGCCCACCAAAAACGCCGCCGGCGCCGACGGCCGCGCCCGGACCAGGTCGACCGCGAACTGCGTGGTGCCGAGCACAGGCCAGCCGAACGTCGTCAACACCGGGGTGCCCTCACTGCCCGCGCAGCCGAAGCGAAACGACGCCGTCCCCGCAGGTACCACATCGCCGTAACGCCAGGTCGCTTGACCCGCGCCCCAACCGCCAAACGTCACGACCTCACCGCGCGCGCGGTGGTAGGCAAGCGCCAGGCCTCGCGTCGGCGCACTTCCGGTGCTGCTGACCTGGGTCCAGTCGATCCCATCAAACTCCCACAGCCCGCCGATGCTCGCGCCGCTCCGACTGCCGCCATAGAGCAGGACCTGTTGGCGCGTGGGGTCGTAGTACATCTGGTGATCCGTGCGGCGGGGCGGTGTCGTCGCGGTGGTCCGCTGCGACCACGTCGCGCCGTCCCATTCCCAAGTGTCATCGAACTCGGAGCTGGGCGCGCCGCGATCGCCGCCAAACAGCACGGCCCGACCGCGCAGCCGGTCAAAGGCCATCGCCGCGTGGCGGCGCGGCGGGGGCGACGTCGCGGGCAGCTGGCGCAGCCATGCATTGCCGTCCCACTCCCACGTATCATCCATGAGGCCGCCACCCTGCCCTTGACCGCCGAACAGCACCGCCCGCTGGCGCCCGGCATCATAGGCCGCCGCCGGGTCCCAGCGCGGTGGCGGCGCGGTCGACGCGGACCGGGCGGTCCAAGTCGCCCCATCGAACGTCCAGGTGTCGCCGACCACGACCGGACCGCTCTGCTCGAACCCGCCAAAGAGCAACATCTCGCCGCTCGCTTCGACCGGCACCCAGGCATGGCCAAACCGCGCGCTCGGGCCGCGGGCAGCCAGCTCCTGCCACGCGGCGCCATCCCAGGCCCACAGCGCGTCGTCGCTGGAGCCACCGAACATCAGCAGCCGCTGGCCGGCCGCGTCCTCGGCGAGCTCGCCACCGACGCGCGATGGCGGCACGCCCGCGTCCAGTGGGATCCAAGCCGCGCCGTCGAAGGCCCATGTCGCAGTGTCCGATACGGAAACGCCGGCCAGGTCCCGCAGCCCGCCGAAACGCACGACGCGCCCGGTTCGCTCGTCGTAGGCGAGCGCCGCGTCGGTCCGGGCGTCGGCAGGCCCCGTCGCCACCGCGGTCCAATCCGTGCCGTCCCACTCCCAGGTGCCGTCGGGCGCCACGAGGACGCAACGGTCCCGCGCGAAATCGTAGGCCATGGCCGCCTGATCGGTCGGCGCGGGCCGCGTGACCGGCGAGCGCTCGATCCAGCTCGAACCATCCCACTCCCAGGTGTCCGCCAGGAGCTGCGGCGTCGCCGCCGAGGCGTCGCGCACGCCGCCAAACAAGACCGTGACCCCACGCGCTGCGTCGTAGGCCATCACGTGGTGACTGCGCGCTGGCGGTCGCTCCGCGACCGCGACGTCGAGCCATCGCGTGCCATCGAACTCCCAAGTGTCGGCGCGCACCGTGGTCGTCGACGACACGTAACCAAACACGGTGTATTGCCCGCCGAACGACACGGTGCGACCGCGCTGGGTGTCATAGGCCATGGCGTGATCAGCGCGGCGCGGCGGGTCGGCGACGGCACGTCGGCGCCAACCGCCGCCATCCCATTCGTGCGTCTGCGAGGAGAACAAGACCGTCCTCACCCGCTCGCGGTCGTACACCGCGGCCGGCCGTCGGCTCACCGAGAGCGAGCCGACACGCGCTTCATGCCAACCGCTGCCGGCCCACTCCCACACTTGACCGAGCTGGCTCAACCCGGGCGAGCCAAAGCGCACGAGCCGCTGACGCGCGATGTCGCACACCATCACGGGCCGCACCATGGCCTCGACATGCCGGGCCTGCGCCCATTGCGACGACTGGGAAGGCGCCCACGGAGCGCCAACGGCAACCATGAGCGCGGGGACGAGCCAAGGAGTCACAAGTGGGCGCAACATGTCGAGTTCTCAATGCGGAAGACTGTAGGCGAGCGGACCCGAAGTTCGCGCGGTGGGCCCGAAGAGCACTCCGGTGGGGCGACGCCGGAGCCCCGGGAAACGCCGTCGCGGGGCCCCGCGTTGCCGCGCAAACTCCACAGTGGCACGACACGGCGCGGCCCGATCCCATCGCCGTTACGAATGGTTTGACTAGCCGCGCTCCAAGCTGCCACAGGCGCCCGCGGATGATGCAGCCCGACGCTTTGAAGGCGCCGATCGAGCGGGCCTTTGCGGGAGTGGACGCTCCCGCAGTTGGTGCCTGACCAACTCCATCCGTCAGCCTTCCAGCTCGACCGCCGGCCCAGCACCTTCCGGCTCGCGGATGCGCTCGACCATCTCCTGCACGGCCGGCGACGGCGGTTTGCACAACGGCGTCAGTCCCACCGTCACCGTGAAATTGAGCAGCATGCCCACGATGCCGATCCCCTGCGGGTTGATGCCGAAGCACCACAGCGGCATGTCGAAGTAGCGCGCACCGACGATGTAGACGGCGGTGAAGGAGATGCCGGCGACCATGCCGGCGGTCGCCGCGACGGTGCCGACGCGTTGCGAGAAGATCCCGAGAACCAGCGCCGGGAAGAAGCTGGCCGCGGCCAGCCCGAAGGCGAAGGCGACGACTTCACTCACGAAGCCAGGCGGGAAGATGCCGAAGAGCCCGGCGATCACCACGGCGACGCCGATGACCACCCGCCCGACCAGGAGCCGGCGCGCCTCCGAGGCCTGGGGATTGAGGAGGCGGAAGTACACGTCGTGCGCCACACTCGATGAGATCACCAGCAGCAGGCCGGATGCGGTCGACAAGGCCGCGGCGAGGCCACCGGCCGCGACCAACGCGATGATCCAGGCCGCGAGCTCGGCCATCTCCGGTGTCGCCAGCACGATGATGTCCCGGTCGGGTCCGACGAAGCCGAGGTCGCGCAGGCGGCCGCGCCCATCGAGGCCTTCGGCACCGCTGCTGCCGAGCCACTTCTGATGCTCCACGCGCAGCGTCGTGAACTCCTGGGCGCCGAGCGACTTGCGGTGGAAGATCTCGTTCTCCGCGGCGCGGGCGCCGCCGTGGTAGGCGACGACCCCGTCGCCATCGTCCAGCCAGGCGATCAGACCGGTTCGCTCCCAGTTGTGGAACCACGTCGGCAGCTCCGCGGCCTGCTTGCCATGCAGGCTCTGGATCATGAAGTAGCGCGCGAATGCCCCGGTGGCGGGCGCGCTGAGATACAGCAGCGAGATGAACAACAGCGCCCAGAAGCCGCTCCAGCGCGCCGCCCGCACGTTCTTCACGGTGTAGAAGCGGACGATGACGTGCGGCAAACCGGCAGTGCCGACCATCAGCGCCAGCGTCGTGCACAGCACGTTCAGCTTGTCCCACTTGCCGACAAACGCCTCGGTATAGCGCGCGAAGCCGAGGTCGGCATTGATCTGGTCGAGCTTGTCCAGGAGCGGCACGCCGCCATCCAGCAGCGGGCTCCCCATGCCGATCTGGGGCATCGCTTGGCCAGTCAGCTTGATGCTGATGGCGATCGTCGGGATCAAGAACGCCGTGATCAGCACCCAGTACTGCGCGACCTGCGTCCAGGTGATCCCCTTCATGCCACCGAGCGTGGCGTAGATGAAGACGATCGCCATGCCGATCATGACGCCGACGTTGATGTCGACTTCGAGAAAGCGCGAAAAGACGATCCCCACGCCGCGCATCTGCCCGGCGACGTACGTGAAGCTCACGAACAGCGCACACGCGACGGCGACGGCGCGCGCCACCTTGGACTCGTAGCGGTCGCCCACGAAGTCGGGCACTGTGAAGTGGCCGAACTTCCGCAGGTACGGCGCGAGCAGCAGCGCCAGTAGCACGTAACCGCCGGTCCACCCCATGAGGTAGACGCCGCCGGCATACCCCAAGAACGAGATGATGCCGGCCATCGAGATGAACGACGCCGCGCTCATCCAGTCAGCCGCGGTGGCCATGCCGTTGGCCGCGGCCGGCACGCCGCGCCCGGCGACGTAGAAGCCCCGTGTGTCGCGGACGCGCGACAGCCAGGCAATCGTCAGGTAGAGGCCGAACGACAGTCCGACGAAGACGAAGGTCCAAGACTGTACCGTCATGCGGGGCCGCGATCCTCGCGCAGAGCGTCGAGCTCGGCGCGGTGTTGCCGGTCGAGGCGGTTCATCACGACGGCGTAGATCAAGATCAGCAACACGAACGTCGCGATGCTGCCTTGTTGCGCAAACCAGAAGCCGAGCCGGAAACCGCCGACGCGGATCTCGTTCAGCGAGTCCGCGAACAACACGCCACAGCCGGGGCCGACGACGGCCCAGACGACGAGCAGCGCCGCCATGGTGCGCAGATTGCGGCGCCAGTAGCGATCGATGCACGCGCGCACACGTTCGTTGCGCACGTCGATCGATGCCGGCGAGGGAGCGTCGGGCATGCCAAGAAGCTAAGAGCCGACCCACCGGCGCCCAAGGATTCGTAGGCTCCCTCAGCAACGCTCGCCCCAGCAGAGCGGCTCCCTCGACGACGAGCGGCGCGGTTGCCGTCGGGGCCGGACGCCCAGTGGTTGCGGCAGGGCCGCGCGCATGCTGCACTAGACGAGAGGGCCATCCGGCGACGGGTTCGCTCGCCGCGGTCCACGGCGCTCGGCCGGCGACCAGCCTCTGATCCCAAGAGCTTCCTCCGTGCGAACGACCGTCCCGCTCCTGGGCGCCATCGCGTCCGTGGCCTTGCTCGTCGTCGCCGCGGGCCGGTATCCGGGTGGCTACGACTGGATCGACCAGTCCGTCTCGAGTCTGTTCCAGCCGACGGCACACAACGGTGAGCAGAACACCGCGAGAGCACTCGCCGCCGGCGCCGTGTTCTTGTTCTGCCTCAGCCTCGCAATCGTCTTCGCCACGGTCGCCAGGAGCGCCCCAACCCGCTTCCACCGCAAGACCGTCCAGATCGCGGGCATTGGCTCGATGGTCTACGCCGCTCTCGTGGTCACGCCGATGCACGACCTGCTGGTCGGCGTGGCGTTGGCCTTCTTCGTCACCGCGGTGGTGACCCTCCTCCACGGGCTCTACTTGGAGCGGCGCTTGTGGATGCTGTGTGCAGGCCTGGCGTGCCTGGCGCTAGTGGTCGGCAACGCGGCCCTTTACTACGGCGACTGGCCAGGCGGCTGGCTCCCGATCGTCCAGAAGGCCTCCATTGGCTCGTGGGCGACGTGGCTGTTCGCGCTCTCCATCACCGCGCGAGCAACGGCGAGTCAGCAGCGGTAAGAGTGCGACGGCCCACGCCGCGCCAGCAAGACCGTCGCGAAGAGCGGTCCCCGAACCCGGCCGAATGCGGCGGTTTTTGTCGCGGCACCGTACGTTCGCTTTCAGCCACCTTGCTGCGGCGCGCGAGGTTTGCGCGGTGCCGGCATGTAGTGGATGCCGTGCTCAGATCGTGTCGAGTCAAACGCGAACGCTTCCCGGTTGCGGAGGAAATCGATCAAGTACTTCCCAGGGATCGAGAAGTTCAGTCCCTCGATGCCCACGCCGACCATCTTGGCGTTCACCACTCCCACCACCTCGGAGCGGAGATTGAAGAGTGGCCCCCCGGAGTTGCCGGGATTCACGGCCGCGGTGATCTGAAAGTGCGGGAAGCCGCCAAACGAGCGATTGGTGACCGAGACGATGCCGGCACTCACGGTTCGCTCCAAGCCGATCGGAGTGCCAATCGCATAGACGCGGTCGCCGGCCCGCACCCGCTCGCTGTCGCCCAAGTGCACGTGGCGCAGCTGGACGTCCGCGGGCGGCTCCATCTTGACCAGGGCGAGGTCGAGATGGGGATTGATCGCGACCACCTTCGCGCCGCGGACCGTCCGCACGTCGAAACCGCTCTTGCTGCGCAAGTACAGAGTGACGTCCACGGTGACTTCTCCCTCCACCACGTGGAAGTTGGTCACCACGTAGCCGTCCCCGCTAGTGACAAAGCCCGAGCCCTGGCCGCCGGCGCTCTCGATCTTCACCACGGCCTCGCCGACCCGCTCGACGCCCTCCTTGATCGAGACCTCCAGTAGGGCGGCGCGCGTGAAGATGTCCTCGCGCACGACTTCGGTCGACGAGACCCCGTCACTCGCTTCGCGTCGCACGATGTTCGTGCGCGGCACCTTGACGATGTCAAAGCCGATGTCGAGGAACACCGCGTCCTCCGTCTGCTTGGCGACGCGCCCCACCAGCTGCGTCCCCGCTCCTAGGTGCAGCACGACGCCCGGCTCGACCGCGGATTCCGCCTGGGCGGGTTCCGCCTGGGCCAAAGGAGCATCGGCGGGAGCGACTTCCGGCGATGCCACCTGCAACAGGCAAACCAAGAGAGTGGAGGCGGGCATAGGCACCAGCCTATAGTTCGCGCGGGATCATGAGAACCGCAGTCATTGCCGTGAGTCTGTTCTGCCTAGCCGGCGCGTCCGTGGTGGCACAAACCGTCGCGCCCAAGGTCGACCCCACACTGCGCGCCCGCTTCGGCTTTACCGGGCCTCACGTGCACAAGGTCGGCTGGGGCGTCGGCCTCTTGCATCTGGCAACGCTGGACGGCGCCGAGGGACCGGCGGTCGCCTTGGTCAACAACCCGCGCCGGGCCCGGCTGGAACTGTTGCGAGCCGGCGACGACGGCTTGAACGCCGAGACCGAGAGCACCGACGGCGAGCTTGCTGGGCTGGCCGTCGGGGACGTCGATGGCGACGGCGCTCCCGACATCCTGATGCTCAGCAGCCGCGGCCGCATCACGGTGCGGGTTCGAGACCAGGGCCGCGAGCTCCCCCCCATCGAGGTCGGGCCAGCGGGCAGCGGCAACGCGTTGCGCGCCGGTGATTTCGACGGCGATGGCCGGGACGATGCGCTCGTGCTGACCCGCGATGGTCTGCGCCTCGTGCGCCAGATCGCCGGCCAGCCGCAGGTGTCGGCGGCCGACCCGATCACCGGCCTGAAGATCCGCTCGTTCCACGTCACCGACGCGGATGGGGACGGCGCGCTCGACATTCTCCTGTGCACGGACCTCAAGCGGACGCCGCTGTGGATTCAGCGCGGACGCGGCGACGGCACCTTCGGCCCTTGGCTGCTGTTCGCGGTCCAACGGCTGCACAGTGCATTCCCCGGCACGGGCGTTGGTGGGCGCCCCACGCTCGCGACCATTCAGGACGCCCACCGGCGCGTGGTGGAGTCGGCGCTGCGACGCAGCACCGAGGCGCGGCGGCCAGCGGTCGAGCTGGTCCCGCTCAGCGCCGAAACCAAGCGCACGGCGCGGCCGTTCGCGCACGGTGATGTCGACGGCGACGGCGACCCCGACTTGGTGCTCGCCGACCCGGAAGCTGCCGAGATCGTGTTCCTGCTCGAGCGGGACGGCGAGTTCGAGATCCGCACCGCGCCGACGCTCTCCGGCATCGACTCGATCACACTCGCCGACATCGACGGCGACCAGCGCACCGACCTGTTGCTGACCAGCGCCGAAGAAGGGGCCCTGGCGTGGAAGAGCGGCGCGAAGGCGTTGGACGCGTTTCCCGAGCGGCTGCCGAGCCGCGACTTGCCGCTGGCGGCGACGTTCCATCAGGGGGCGGTGCTGTATTTGGCCCGCGATGCCAAGCGCAACGGCAAGCTCTACGCGGTGCGGCGCGGCGAAGATGGCGCGTTTGGGGCTGCCGAGGAGCTCATGAAGATCGGTCGACTCGCCGACGCGCCGTTGCGCCTGTTGGTGGCCGAGCTCGACGGTCAACCCGGCGCCGAGCTGGCCTACGTACAGCCAGGTCGCGGCCTGCGCGTGCTACGGGCGAAGCCCGAGGGCGGCTACCTCGCTCCCAAGGGCGGTGACCGCGCGCCGCCGTTGCTCGAAGTCGCGGATGGCGCCGTGTCCCTGCACCGCGAAGGGGATCGCGCCACCCTGCTCGCGGTGCGCCCACGCTTCGCGCGTAGCTTGCGCCTCGACGCGGGCGGCGAGCCCGCCGTGCTCGCGCAGGACAACGGCCCGCCTGGCATCGATCAACTCAGTCTCTGCATCGCCCTCGGCGGCGGCGCGCGAGCCTACGTCGACAACACCGTGGGCAAAGTGTGGATCACGCGTCCCGGCGCCACCGCCCGGTCGCTGGACGTGCCACGCCTGGGCGCAACGCACGCGCTGGCCCACGCCGGCGCCGTCCTCTTGCTCACCAAAGCCGGCGTGCTGCGCGTGCCGCTGCGTACCGAATCGTGGGAGCTCCACCGCCTGCGCGTGCACGAGCCACCCACCGATGACACCGAGTACTTCGGCGGCCTGGCCGCCGACTTAGACGGCGACGGCCAACGCGACCTGGCGGTGGTCGACGACCACGGCCACGGCGTTCACGTGCTCGTCGCCGAAGGCGACCGGTTGCGCCGCGCTCTGTCGTTCCCGGTGTTCGAGTTGCCGCAACAGCAGGGTGGCGGCTACGAGCCCCACGACTGGGCCGTCGGCGATCTCAACGGCGACGGTCGCGACGACCTCGTCGTCGTGTGCCACGACCGCGTCCTCGCATACCTGCAGGAAGAGTAGACGACCATGAGATTCCCCCCCCTCGCGCTGATCGCGGTCTGTACCACTCTGGCGCCCCTGCCACGGGCCCAGGACGGCGCCGCCGATCCACTCTCACTCATCCCCAAACAGGCCCTCCTCGTCGCCTGGGCGGACGGCCCAGCCGCACTGCGTGATGCGTTCGCCGGCACTCGACTGGCCGACATGGTCGCCGGACCCGAGATCACCGGCCTGCTCGAACCCATCCTCGAGGAGTTCCGCGCCGGCGCCGGCGCCAGCCTGCAGGGCACCGGTGTCGACGCCGACGCGCTCGAGGAGCTCGTCGCGGGCTACTCCGGTCGCATGGCTCTGGGGATGGGTCTCGACCGCGACGTGCTCGAGCAAGGCGGGCCGCTCGGCGACCTCGAGCCGGAAGATCTCCGTCTTTGGATCGCGGTCGTCGCCGCGAGCGATGGCGAGACCGACTTCACCGAGCTGAGCGAAGCCATCCTCGAGGCGGTGGAGCAACAGGGCGAGCTCGAGCTCTTTGACGCCGACGCCGCCGGTCGAACGCTCCGGGCGGCGCACCTCCGCAGGGCCCAGATCACTCTGCCCTTCGTCCACGACGGGCACCTAATGCTGGTCATGGCTCCCAACCTCGACGATGCGCTCGCCACCGTCCTCCTGGGTCAGGAGAGCATGGCCGACGCGGCCATCGAACTCCCCGAAGGCAACCTCGGCGCCTGGTTCGACGGCGGGACGTTCGGCCAGCTGATCACCCAAGCGATGCGCGACGAGCTGGGTGATGTGGGCGACCAACTGGCGACGGGCTTCGGCTTGCCCGCGCTCCGCGGGCTCACCATGACCATCGCCCCCACCGGGCCACACGTCGCGCTGCGCGCCCGCATCGGCCTCGACGGCGATGACGCCGGCTTCTTCAACTTGTTCACGGCGGTCTCCGACTCACCGCCCGACCTGCTCGAGATCACGCCCGTGCAGCGCGATGTGTGGTCGGTGACCAAGATGAACCTGGAAGCGCTCTACGACGTCATCGCCTCGATCGCCGACACGTTGGCCGACGAGACCGGGATGCCGAGCTCCGCCCTCGAGCAGATGTTCGAGGACAACTTCCGCGTGCGACTCCGCGAAGACTTGGTGCAGCACTTCGGCGATGAGCTGGTCTCGGTCGGCGCCGGCGGCATGCCCAGCGGTGACGAAGAAGACGAACTCGAAGCCATGGGCGCGCAGATGAACGGTGTCTTCTACGGCATCGAGCTCGCTGACGCCGCGGCCTTCGACGCGTCGTTCGAGAAGCTGATCCGCAGCCGCGGCCTACACGCAGCGCGCAAGACCGAGGACTACCGCGGCTACAAGGTCCGCCGCATCACGTTGCTCGCGATGCCGGTCTTCTACGCCGTCACCGACCGGCTGTTCGGGCTCGGTGTCGGCCAGCTGGGAGCCCAAGAGCTCCGCGCCGTCCTCGACGAGACGCGCGATCGTGCCGATGGCAAGCCGGCTCCCCCGCTGCCGGAAGCCGTGACTGAGCGCCTCGAAGGCGTCGAACCCGGTTGGCAAGGCATCGGCGCGTCGGACTTGGTCGCCATCGCCGGCAGCTTCTCGCAGGGAATGGGAGAGGTGATGCGCGAATCCGGGGTGGCTGACCGCGACTTGCAGATGCTGCACACGGTCTTGAGCACCGCCCGGCAACTCGCCCAGCGCTACGACCTCCGAACCATTGCCTCCGTCAGCCGCGTCGACAGCAACGGGCTGCTCATCGAGACCATCTGGTAGGCGCGGCGCGCTACGGACGTCGATCGCCGGCCCCCTTCGACTCGCCAAGCGGCGCGGGACCCGGTGAGGTCTCGGCGTCCCCGTCGGCGGACTCGCCCACGGCGGGAAACGGTGCCGTTCGAAAGGCCCCGAGTGCATCGAGCTGCTCGCGCAGGCGCGACGCAATCTCTTCCTCATCGCTGTAGCGGTTCTTGGTCTCGCCCGGG
Organism: Planctomycetota bacterium; assembly: GCA_039029375.1. GTDB lineage: Bacteria > Planctomycetota > UBA1135 > UBA1135 > UBA2386 > JBCCGH01. The sequence goes on along the minus strand of JBCCGH010000047.1, from coordinate 29,462 downwards.
TCGTCGCCAAGGTGATAGAGCTCATCCCGATCTCCTGCGTCCGGGTGATGGATGAGCTTCCAAAGGCCGCTCGTGATCGAGTACAGGTGGGCGTCGTCCGGGCGCCGCCGCGACAACCACGACGTGAAATCGTACGTGCCGAGTGATTCGGCATATGCGGCGCGAGGCGGTGTCTCGGCAGCGCCCACCATCGCTTGCAGCGGTTGCCCAAGAGATTCGGGCGGCGGCGTCTCGTTCAGCTGGCGCAACACCGTGGGGAAGACATCGATCGTCCGCGTCAGTTCGTCGACGACCACGCCACGCTGCCAGCCAGGGCCCCGGATCAGCAGCGGCACGTGCAGCTGCTCTTCGTAGAGCAGCTCTTGGTCTGGCCAGTCGTGATCGCCATTCCCCTTGCCGCCGGCGCCGACGACGAGGAGCAAGGTGTTGTCGTAGGCCCCTGCCTCGCGGAGCCACTCGACCAGTCGGCCGATCTGCTGATCCACGAAGGACACCTCGCACCCGTACATCATGCGCGGTCTCTCTAGCTGCCGGGCCGGGGCACGCCGCCGGTAGCGGTGGATGAACGACCGTCGCGGGAACGTGATGGCCTCGGCGTCGTGAAACTCCTGCGGATCCCAGTAGTGGACCCACAGAAGGAACGGTGTCGCTTCTTCCCGCCCCTGCAGCCAACCCAGGACCGCCTCCGTCGTGAAGTCGGAGCGCCGCTGGTAGCTCGCGCGATACCAACCATAGACCCGGCCGGGCGCGCCCTTCATGGCAAGGTCCATGTCGCTCACGACCATGCCGTCGTCGAAGCGGTCGAAGCCGCGGTCAAAGCGGTAGTAGTCGGAAGTCGCGAACGAGCCAATGAACGCCGCGGTGTCATACCCCATCTCGGCGAGGTGCGCGGGGAGGAACGGCACGTCGTCACCGAGTCGAAACCCCGAGTCCGCGTAGCAAACGCGCAAGCCGTGCTGAAACGGGTAGAGACCGGTGAGGATCGAAGCGTGCGAGCTCGTCGTATTGCCAGACGCGGCGCTGCAGCGCGCAAACCGCACTCCGTCTTCGGCCAGCGCGTCCAGATTTGGGGTCAGCACGTCGGCTGGCCCTCCATAGCAACCGATGAAATCCGCGCGGACCGCGTCCAAAGTCACGATCACCACGTTGGGCGGCCTGGTGACCATCGCCGCGTCCTGCGCGGACGCCAAGGGCAGCACCGCCGAGAGCAACAAGACCGGCGCCAGGACGCGTCCAGACCGACGCCGGAGCAACTCGAGACCTTCGAACTCGCAGAAGTGCTTCACCTGGGCAGGGTAGCACAATCGCGCAGCGTTGGGCTCCCCTGCCACCGATCTCAACGCGCCTCGTGACACCGCGCAGACGGGCGCAGCGCCGCGCGCGGGCCGCAACTAGCGCCCCTTGCTCAGCCAGACAGCGCCGCACCTCGGCGACCAACGGTGCGGCCGCCGCGGCGCGCTCCGGCGGCAGCTGCGTCGAGTCGCGCTGGGCCCGCGCCAACGCCGCGCGAGCCGCTTCCGCGTGGCCCCCGCGAAGATGCGCGAGCGCCACAACGGCGTCGACGTCGTGGCCCCCTTCCGGGCTGGCGGTGCTTGGGGTCAGCATCTCGAGGGCCGCGTCAGCATTCGCCAAACGAGCGTAGGCGGCGCCGAACACTCGCTGCGCTCTGAGATCCGTCTCGTCGAACGCGAACGCCCAGGGAGCGTCCCGCAACGCCGCGGCATCTCGCTCGGGATGGCGTTCGGTCGCACAGAGCTGCGCCCAAGCGGCGTCGAGGCGCCCGCGTAGGCGCCGTGACGCGTGAAGTGAGTCGCTAGTGGCAGCCCGGTGTGGCGATCCCTCGTGCGCACCGAGTACTGGTGACCCGTCGAAGCGAGGCGATGGCCGCGCGGGTCATAGGCGACGTGCCTTGTCGCACACGGCGACGAGCTCCGACGGCGCGCGCGGTTCGAGTGACCGCGCCGAGCGAGGCGGCCCGCTGCGCAACGCCGCCAGCACCTTGTCATGGTCGTCGCCCGCGCCTTCAAACGGATATGACCCGGGGTGCTCTCGACGTCGCGGCGTCGGTCTCTGTCCACTCGGTGGCGTCCCGAGGGTTCCGGAGTCGCGGCCGTCGGAGTGGCCCCCTTCGGCAGCTCGCCGCCACCGATCCGCGCCCACCCCCAGTTCACGAGGCACGTCTCGCCGAAGCGCCCCGCCCGGACGTTGCTCGGTTTCAAGTCACGGTGCACGACGTCGCGGTCCAACGCCGTCCGACCGGCCGTTTCGAGGCGCGTTCGACGAGGCGCGACCAGGCCCGAGCATCGCCGCGCCGATGGGCTTCGCCGAGTCCGGTGGGTTTGGTCGCGGCACCGTACGTTCGCATTCACCGGCCATCGCCCCTCGGGCGCTATCATCACCATCTGTGCAACCGTTCTGGCTGGCCTACCTGTTCGTAGCCTTCGCGGTGGGTGTCGCCTGCCTCGGCGTGACCGTCGGCGTCGCCATGCGACGCAAGGACGCGACGGCCCGGGCCTTTGTGGCATTCCACGCCGCGTTCTGCGTGATGGTCACGGCCTCGCTGGTGTTGGCGTTCGCCGACCTGGCGCCGGGTGCGATCAGCGGCCCGGTCCAGTTCGTCTTCGAGTATCTGCAGACCATCGTCGGCTACTACGGGGTGATGCTCACGATGCCGCTCCTCGTGCACCGAGTCTTCGGGGTCGAAGACCGCCGGCGCGAGCGGATCCTGATCGCCGTCATCCTCACCACGTTGGGCCTGCAGCACGTGACGGAGTTCGCGCTGGGCTCGACACCCTGGGACGAGCGCGGCGACTGGTTCGAGGACGGGGTGCTGACAGCGGTCGTCGCCTACGCGTTCTGGACGGCCTACACCCGGCTCGGCGCCCCCGAGGCCGAGCGCCCCCTCGCCACGCGGATCTTCGCCTTGCTAGTGCTCGGCACGCCGGGGATCTTCACCGACGTCTTCTTCAGCGACGACTGGGGCGTGCGCGTGTACCCATTATGGTACGGCGCCACCAGCCTGGTCGTCGCGTGGACGCTGCTTCGGAGCGAGCCCCAAACCCAGATCCAGACCCAGACCCAGACCCAGATCCAGACCCAGACCCAGACCCAGAACACTGCCGAGCCGGCAGCGACCTCATGCCTCGCGGTCGAGCCGCGGGTCGCCGACGGCTGGGGCCTCAGCGCGCGCGAGGCCGAGGTCGCCGACTGGGTCGCCCGCGGCCTGAGCAACAAGGACATCGCCGCGGCCCTCCACATCTCGCCCAACACGGTGAAGACCCACCTGCGCACGATCTTCGAGAAGGCGGGCATCCGCTCGCGTTTTGAGCTGATCGCGCAGATGCGCGGCGAACGGATCGCGCCTCCAGCCGAGGAGTGAGGGGTCACCCCATCGGGTGAATCGGCGTTCGGGACGCGATTTCACCCCTTCGGGCGAGTGACGCACCGGTGGCGGCCCTCGATCCTGCGGCCCTCTTCGGAGGATCCATGACTCAAAGCGCCCGAACCCTCATCACCCTCGTGCTCGCTCTCGCGCCGTTCCACGTCGCCGCCCAGAGCGCCGCATTCTCTCCCGACGCCGAGCCGCGGCCGCGGCTCCTCATCACCAACGACAACGGCGTGAACGACCCGAAGCTGGTCGCCCTCGCCCGGGCGTGCGCCAGCTGGGCCGAGACCTGGGTGATCGCCCCGGCCCAGGATCAGAGCGGGAGCAGCACGTTCCTGAAGCTCCCCCGGGCCGGGTCGGTCGCGGTCGAGCGACGGGACCTCGGCCCCGGGATCGAGGCCTTCGCGGTCGACGGGCATCCGGCCGATTGCGTGCTGGTCGGCCTTGGGGCGATCTTGCGCGACCGCCCGCCGAGCCTGGTGATCTCCGGGATCAACGGTGGCCCCAACCTCGGGGCGGACTGGATGTTCTCGGGCACGATCGGGGCCGCCCGCGTCGCGGCGTTGGCCGGCTTCCCGGCGATCGCCGTATCCGGGCTCGACGACGACGTCCCCGGCGCCGTCGACGCGGCCGTCGACTGGGTCGTGCGGTTCGCCCAGCACCGCACCGTACAAGGCCTGGCGCCCGGCGAGTACCTGACGGTGAGCCTGCCGCCGGGCGGGCCCTCCGAGGTACAAGGCGTCCGGATCGCCGACCGGGCTCGGCTCCGCCGCGGGCCAAGCCTCACTTATGACGAGACGGCCGGGCTGTGCCGGATCACCGGCGTGGCCACCCTGGATGCGCCGCTCTCCGCCATCGCCGACGAGAGGTTGCATGCGAGCGGCGCGATCGTCGTCGTGCCCATGCACGCGAGCGAAGTTGACGCCACGCGCCTGCTGGAGTGGATCCGGCACCCGCCCGAGCTCCCGATCTGGCGGCCGCCGACCCGCGGCCGGTGAGCGGGGCGGGACCAAGCCAAAAAAGACCCACAACTTTGTTGGCCTTCGACGCCCGCTTGCCGCTGACAGGCCAGGAGGCACTCAATGATGTACCGCTTCGCTCGACTGCTCAGCTTCGCCCTGGTCACCACCGCCCCGGTGGCGGCGATGACTGACCCGCCGGCGCCGCCCGGAGGCTTCACGGTCGCGACCAGTACGTACACCATCACCTTCTCCGACGGCCATCAAGCGCCGCTGGACCTGTATCTGCCCATGATCGCGCCACCGGCCACCGGCTGGCCCGGCGTCCTGGTCATGCACGGCGGCGGCGGCGACCGGCGCATCCCCGACGTCGTCGCGATCTGTCGGACCCTCGCCGCCGCCGGCTACGCCGCGTACGCCTATGACGGACGCAGCGTCGCGACCCAAGAGCGGGACTTCGTCGACTCCGCGGAGGCGCACGGGCTGGCACAAGCCGTGGCCGGCGCCGGCCAAATCGACCCCAACCGACTGGCCGCGACCGGCATCTCCGGCGGTGGCCGCAAGTCCTTCGCCGCGGCGGCGTGGTCGGGTCTGCCGCTGCCGAGCTTGGGGTATCCCGCGCTTGTCGCCGACTACCCGCCCGTGCTCGCAGTCGCGGCCGAGATCACGCCACTCGACTCCACCCGCGAGAGCGTCCTCGGTGGCGTTGTGGTGGCCGACCACCTGGTGCAGGGCAAATCGTCCACGCACCCGTGGATCCAGGCGATTGCCGCCGGCGACTTCGCCGGCCTCGTCACGCAGATCGACACGCAGTTCAACCGCGACCTGGTCGGTCAGCTGGGGACCAGTGGCATCCCGATCCTCTCGATGGTCGCGATGCAGGACTTCAAGATCTTCAACAACCCGGCGATCGACGTGTTTCTGTCTGCGTCGGCCGGCCCACGACGCTTCTTCCCGTCGACCGGCGGCCACTCCACCGTGAAGAACGGGATGGAGCGCGCGATGATGCAAGACCTGCGGCGCCGCTGGTTCGACCACTTCCTGAAGGGCATCCAGAACGGCGTCGACAACGAGCCGTTCGCCGAGGTGGCGATGCAGCCCGGCAACACCGCCGCGCACCTCAACACCGGCTCGACGTGGGAACACCGCCAGGAGGACCAATGGCCGCCGGCGATCCCCGCGTCGCGGATGCACCTGCAGGCTGGTAACGCACTCTCCCGCACGCCCCCCACCGCCGTGGCCGTGGGCCCGACGCTCCTCCATCGCGTCGGCGGCGGAATCGACATCAACCAGTACATCGCCGCGGGCGCCGGCCTCAACCCGGTGTGGGTCACGAGCACCGGCGTGATGCCCGAGATCGTCGTGAGCTTCGACGGCGCGCCGCTGCTCGCCCCCCGCGAGATCCTCGGTCGGCCCGTGGTCGAGCTCTCGGTGGACGACACCACCGGCGTCTTCCAACTGACCGCGGTGCTCTCGCACGTGGATCCGGGTGGCGTCGAACACTGGATCACGGCCGGCACGATGGGCTGTCGAAGCGCGGTGCCAGGTCCCGCCACACTCCGCATCGAGATGGCCGACGTCGCGCACGTCGTGCCGCAGGGCCATCAACTGCGCCTGTCGATCCAGAACCTCGCCGACATCAACGGACCGGGCTCGCGACGCATTCGCTACGTGCCGTACTTCAGCAACACCGACACGACGATCCGCATCGATCCCGCGGCGCCGTCTTGGCTCGACCTGCCAATGCGCCCGTACCAATCGGACCTGCTGCCGCGACTCGCTCGGGCGAGCGCTGCCGGTCCGATCGCGCACACGATGCAGCTGCGCGCCGGGCCTCGGCGGGCCGGCCAGCCCTACGTCGCCATCATGGGCTGCAGCGGCGAGGGCGCGGGGACGCCGTTCGCAGGGCTCACGCTGCCCATCGTGGTCGACGCGTGCACGACGTCCGGACTCCTGGCGCTGAACACGCCCGCGCTGCCCAACACGTTCGGCGTGCTCAACGCCGCCGGCACGGCCCTGCCAGGGTTTGCACTGCCCGCGGCGCTGGCGCCAGCGGTGCTCGGCGCACGGCTGTCGTTTGCCGGCGTCGTGTTCGACGCGGGCGGCGTCGTCGACATCGCCAGCGGCCCGGCCACGCTCGAAATCGTGCCGTGAGCGAAGGCCCCGGCCGCCCATCCGGCGCGGTCGACGTTGCCTGCTCGCCCCCTGGGGGGACGGGACCGCTCTGCTCATGGGGGTTTGGGTACGCGACCGGCGCGGCGGGCGCACGCCGCGACCGCGGACGCGGGCGCGGCTCGGCGCGCGGTAACCACGTGTCGCCGAGCTCGGGACCGCCCAACTTCGGCCCGGCCTGACCGCCACACAGCACCACGCGCTGCCGCTCCGGGTCGTACGCCAGCGCATGCTCAATCCGCGGCACGGGGCTCACCGCCGGCGTGCGCTGGGACCAACCGGCGCGCCCCCAAACCCACGTCTCGGCGGGGATGACTCCGTGCTGCACCCACCGCTCGCCGCGCCGCTCCCACGTCGTGCCTCCCACATGGGCTGGCTCGCCGCGACCCCGGCGAGAAGCAAGACGGCGGTGGCAGCCCGGGAATGACGGGCATGGTGGAGTCGACAATAGCCGCAACCGACCGTGCCGCGCACGGCCTTGACCGCACCTCGGTGCAACCATGCGATGGTCCCGCCGCCCGCGACGGCGCCACGCCACCCGGCTCGGTCGACCCGTGGTGGGCCCGCGTTGGTGAGTCGTGAGTTTCCCGAAGCCCGGCGATCCGCGCCGAAGCCGTGTCGGCGAGGGAGCCTCCTGTCGCGTATCGTCCCCCGCCGTGAAGCGCATCATTTTCGACGAGGACCACGACGCCTTCCGGGAGTCCGTGCGGAAGTTCATCGAGGCCGAGATCCAGCCGCACCACGACCAGTGGATCGAGGAAGGCATCGTCCCGCGCGAGGCCTGGCGGAAGGCCGGCCAACAGGGGTTTCTGTGCTTCGCCGCGCCCGAGGAGTTCGGCGGCGCCGGCATCGATGACTTTCGTTACCCGGTGATCTTCGCCGAAGAGTTGGCGCGACAGAACTGCACCGGGCCGGGCTTTGGCGTGCACAGCAGCGTCGTCCTGCCGTACATCCTCGCGCACGGAACGGACGAGCAGAAGCGCCGCTGGGTCCCGGACCTGGTCGCCGGCGAGAAGATCCTCGCGATCGCGATGACCGAGCCGTCAGCGGGCAGCGACCTCGCGGCGATTCGCACGACCGCGGTCGAAGACGGCGATCACTACGTCGTCAACGGCCAGAAGACGTTCGTCACCAACGGCGTGAGCGCCGATCTCGTGCTGGTCGCGGTGAAGACCGCCCCCGACAAGAAGGCGTGGGGCATCTCACTCCTGGTCGCCGAGAAGGGGACCGAGGGCTTCACCTGCGGCAAGCCGTTGCCCAAGGTCGGCTGCCACGCCCAGGACACGTGCGAGCTGTTCTTCGACAACGCCCGCATCCCCAAGGCCAACCTGCTCGGGGCGCCGGGCCAGGGGTTCTACATCATGGTCCGCGAGCTCGAGCAGGAGCGGCTGCTCATCGCCGTGAGCGGCATCGCCACGGCGCGCGCGGCGCTCGACTGGACCATCGCTCACTGCAAAGAGCGCACGGCGTTCGGGCAGCCGATCGGCAAGTTCCAGAACTCGCGCTTCAAGCTCGCCGAGATGGAGACCGAGATCACGATCGGCCAGAGCTTCGTCGACCGCTGCGTCATGGAGTGGAACGCCGGAACGCTGAAGCCCACCGAGTCGGCCATGGCGAAGTGGTGGGTCGCCGACTTGCAGCAGCGGGTCGTGGACCAGTGCCTGCAGCTGTTCGGGGGCTACGGCTACATGTCGGAGTATCCCATCGCGCAGGCCTGGGTGGACGCACGCTGGACGTCGATCGGCGCCGGCACCAGCGAGCTGATGAAGGAGATGATCGGCAAACAGATGGGCTTCTAAAGGCCCACGCCAAGGACCTCTCATCGAACCCCCGACCGGATCGCGGCAAGAAAACCGGGGCTGACCTGAACCGAATCCGCCGAGGACTCCGCCTCTTGGGTTGGAACCGATGACCGCCGCATCCCCCAACCTCGACGCTCTTCTCGCCCAGTCCGCTTGGGCGCACAGCCTGGCCCGCGAGCTCGTCCGCGATCCCGATCAAGCCGACGACCTGGTGCAACAGGGCTTCCTCGAGGCGCTGCGCCGGCTGCCCGGCGACCGGATCGCGTCGCCGCGCGCCTGGCTCGGGCGCGTGCTGCGCCACCGCGCCGTCGACGAGGCGCGCAGCGACCGCCAGCGGCGCCGCCGCGAGGCTGCGCTGGCTCGCCCCGAAGCGAGCGAGGCGGCCGACCCCGCCGGCAGCAGCGCCCACCGGGTGCGCGTCCAGCGCGACCTAGCGAACGCCGTGCTCGCGCTCGAAGAGCCGTACCGCGAGGTGATCACGCTGCGCTTCTTCGACGCGGTGCCGCCGCGCACGATCGCCAAACGCCTCGGCCGACCGGTCGAAACCGTGCGGACGCAGATCAAGCGCGGGCTCGACCAACTGCGCGGTCAGCTCGACACGGACTACGGCGACCGCGACGCTTGGTGCGCCGCGCTGCTGCCGTTGGTGGGCGCGGGTGCGCCTGCGACCGTCGGTTCCTCCACCCTCGTTGCTCTCGGAGGAGCCTTAATGACTTGGAAAGTCCTGGTGCCCTTGGTGGGTGCCTCTCTCGCCGCGTTCTTCTGGTTCGATCGCGCGACGCCCAGCGCGGCGCCGCCCGTGCCCGTGCCGCCCACCGACGTCGCGACTCTGCGCGCGGAGCCCAACCTCGCAACACCGCGCGAAGCCATCGCGACGACGCCCACCACCGCGGAGCCACGGGCCACCGAGCTGCGCGGCCGCGTCCTCGACCTGGACGGTGTACCGGTCGCGGGCGTCGAGCTCTGGCTCCGCGATCCCAGCCTGCCGAGATTCGACGCCAGCACCGGCACCGTCAGCTGGCCGGTCGGCACCACCCGTCAAGCGGTGCCCCTGTTCGACGGCTCACCTGAGCTCAGCGCTGCCATCCGCGCAGCCGAAGGGGAGCCGGTGCTGCGCCAGATCTTGCCGGCCGCCCTCGCACCGTACAGCGAATCGCTGCACGCGGAGCTCCGCGGCACCCCACCGGGACCGCGCACACGCACCGACGCGACTGGAGCCTTCGCGATCCGGGCCGCCTTCGCGGCCGACGCCGTCGACCTACGGGTGCTGGCGGTGGACCGCGCGGCCTATGCGGCGAGCACCGACGACACGACCGAAGTACGGTTGCTGGTCGGCCCTATCGGGGAGCTGCACGGTCGCGTCGTCGACCAGCACGGCGCGCCCGTCCACATCGCCGAGGTCGAGCTGGAGCTGTCGCTGGACGAGCTGGCCGACCGCGTCGGCACCGCGCTGGGCGGCCGGCCGTTTGCCTTGGCACGCGGGCTGCGCGACTTCTTCGACTACAAACGCAAGCGCGAGTGGCAGGTCGAGACCGCGGCGGACGGCGCCTTTGCGTTGGCCGGCGTGCCGACCGATGGGCCCGCGCTCAGTGCCCGCAAGGCCGGGTTCGACAGCACCGAGCGCACCCTGCGCGGGCCGCAGGCCGGGGGGCCGCTCGTCCTGCGCCGCCGCCCTGTCGTGCCGCCCGACCTGACCGGTGTCGTGCGCCATGGCGACGGCCGCGTCGCGCCGGGCGCCCACGTCGCGTTCGGGCGCCATCGCACCACGGCCGACACCGGCGGGCAATTCGCGCTCACGGCCAAAGACTGGCAACCCGACAGCGCTCTGGTGGCCTACACCGAAGGCGCGCAGATGGCACGGATCGAGGACCTCGGGCCGCGCCTGGACCGCGACCGCGAGGCCGGCCGCGGCCTCGTGCTCGTGCTCGGACCAGAGCCGCTCGAGATTCGGGGTCGGGTTGTCGAGGCCGATGGCGCCCCTGCCGAAGGTTGGCAGATCCATCTGCTTGACGGCGCGACCAGCGATCACCTGGCGTGGGCCGAGCACGTGATCGCCGCCACTGCAACGCTCGCCCCCACGACCGGCGCCGACGGCACCTTTCGCGTGGGCGGCTTGTCCGACCGCGCCTACCGCCTCCGTGCGATCCATGACGAGACGCTGCTCACGCTGGACTCGCAACCCCTCGTCGCCGGGACGGTGGACGCCGAGCTGCGCATTCCCGAGGACGCGCTGCACGCCGAGCTCGAGGGGATCGTGCTCGACCGCGAGGGCCTGCCGGTCGATGGCGCGCGCGTGGTCTCCGTCCTCGAGCTGAGCCGACCCGCCTTGGGCGTCGGGCAGAACCTGACCGCCCGATCCACGGCGCGCACCGACGCGCGCGGGCGCTTCACGCTGCGCGACGTGCCGCGACGGGGCGCGACGATCCAAGTACAGGGCAGCGCGGTCGGCGCGACGAACGCCTCGATCCAGCTCGACCCGAGGGTGGCCCTGCCCGTCATGGTCACCGTCGACCGCCTGCGCCGCGTGCGCATCGCCATCGACGCCGGCTGGCCCGACCAGCGCACGCACATTGGTTTCGTCGACGCGGCGGGCGCGCCGCTCCAGATCACAGTGCAGACGGAGACCTACTCGATGCAAGGCGAGCGCCTGACGCTGACCGACGTCGCCGACCACGAGATGCGAGTGCCGAGCGCCGCGGTCGCAGCGGCGTTCTACGGCCATTGGCGCGACGGCAACCCGCTGCACCGGATTCCGCTGCAGCAGGTGCCCGAGCAGACGCTGCGACTCGGGCGTTGACGGGCGGCGACCAGAGCGTCGGTCAGGCGGGTGAGGGTATAACCGCGGGCGCATGGCCACAAACGGGCGTGACCCACGCGAGTCGAGGGCCTAGCACCGGACAAGAGTCAAGCCACGAGCCCCTGCATGCCCCATCTACCACTGACCCAAACCACCCGGTCCCTCCCGATCGCCCTCTCGTTCCTTACCACGCTTGCGTTCGCCACAAGCCGCAGTCCGGCGCAAGCGACCGGCGCCCGAGCGCTCCACCCCATCGCGGACGCCGCAGCGTATGACAGCGCGCGCCAGCGGGTCGTGTTGACCAGCGGCAACGATGTGTTCGAGTGGGATGGCGCCGTTTGGACGTATCGGCCCGTGGCGATCCGGCCCGATTTTGATGGCCAGGCTGGCCTGGCTTTCGACGTCGCGCGTCGCCAAGTGGTGGCTTGGGGCCGCGGTCTCATCCGTCCATCGCCGACTTGGACGTGGGACGGGCAGCAATGGAACACGCTGTGGCCCCGCGTCTCGCCATCACCACGTCGCTACCCGGCGATGGCGTACGATGCGGCACGGCAGCGGGTCGTCTTGTTCGGCGGCGACTCCAGCGCGACGAGCCCGCTCAACGACACCTGGGAGTGGGACGGTACGACATGGGCGCTGCGCTACACGCCCACCGCACCACCCTGCGGCGGCCGCGGCATGATGGCCTACGATCCCGCCGGCCAACGGTGCGTGCTCCTCACCAACGACGAGACTTGGACCTGGGACGGCAGCTCCTGGACCAACCTGGGGCCCGCCCCGGTCCCGCGAGACGTGAGTGTGGCCTGTGATCCGGAACGCAGTCGCGTGGTCATGGTGGGCCGCTCGACTCCCGAGCTCACGACGTACGAATGGGATGGCGTGTCGTGGGCGCGAGCGGGGCACCTCGTCGCGCCGCCCGACCGCACCGGTGACGTCCTCGTGTTCGCCGGCCCGGGACGCGGCCTCATGCTCATCGGCGGGGCCGTGCTGGGACCGCTGCTCACGATCGAGTATCGGTTGGCCGATCAGTGGCGTTGGGACGGCGCGACGTGGCGCCGCGACCCCGCGTCCGGCCTCGGGCCGGCCATACCGCTCACCGGCTCCCCCTTGCGCGTCGCCTACGACGCCGCGCGTGGCGAACTCATGGTGACCGGTGGCCAAGTCGATCCAACGGCACCGACCTGGCTGTGGAACGGCAGCCGCTGGCGCTCAATCCCACAGGGCCCCGCCCGCCGCTCCAGCCATAGCCTCGCCTACGACCCCGTGCGCGAGCAGATCATCCTCTACGGCGGCACCGTGCTCGGCGAGTCGTTCCCGCGCGATGACGCCTGGGCTTGGGACGGTACCGCCTGGCAATCCCTACCGCCGGGCCCACCAGCTCGGGCGGAAGCCACCATGGCGTTCGATCCCGTCCGGCAACGGATGGTGCTCTACGGCGGGCAAGGTCCAGGCGTCCTGCCGGGTGAGACCTGGGAGTGGGACGGCACCACCTGGCTCCCGCTCGCCCCAAGCACGCGGCCTCCCCTGCCGGTCTGGGCGGAGCGCACGGCGTCCATGGCGTTTGATCGCCGTTCGCAAACCATGGTCTTGCACGTCATGGACCAGCTGTGGGACTGGAACGGCAGCGACTGGAGCCCGCGCGCCGTCACCGTTCCACCGGCCACCGAATCCTCGAACCTCGCCTGGAACCCGCACGGGTACCTGCGACTCGTGCACGCCGGCAAGTACCCATGGGACGATAGCGTCGGCTTGTGGCGCCGCACGTCGTCCGCCCTTCCGACCACCTTCACGTTGACCACCTTCCCGAACACCGGCGCCCCGCCGCTTCACGCTGTCGCCAATGTGCGCGGCCGCGACGTCGTCGTTGGCCACAGCGAACACGGCGGTCAGCTCGCGGTGATACCCCGGGGCATCATCACATCGCTCGCACCCACGATCCGAACCGCGGGGCCGGGCTGCGCAATCGTTGGGCCGCCGTCGCTCCACGCGTACGGCCGACCCTACATCGGAACGCCCGGGTTCGCCCTCGATCTCGAGGCGGCCGCGCAAGTTCCCGCCGCCGCACTGGTCGCGGCCCAGCCGGGACAGGTGGTTCTGCCCGGCGGCTGCGCCGCGTGGTTCGACCCGGCAACGTTCCTGTTCAGCGCGGCAGGCACGACCAACGGGTTTGGCTTTGCATCGTTCCCTCTGCCGATCCCACCAGACCCGGCCCTGACTGGCTCCGGCCTCGTGGTCCAATCGGTCGCGATGCAGCCCGGCGGCCCGATGCCTTGGGTCTTCAGCAACGCCCTGGCTCTGGCGATCGGCGAGTGACGCGGTCGCGGCGTGCCGGCTCGGTCGGCACGAGCGCGCATACGTCCCGGCTTCGCTAATCCTTAGGCAGGCGCACCGTGGAACGAGTTCACGCACCAGTTGCTCGACTTGCTGCTGCTGGACAACGAGATTGTCCAGCAGCTACTCGTTGTCGACCTCGCTGACCACCAACGCGCCCTGCTCTGGCGGGGTGGTCGGTTGGCCCGATTCTCGGACCAGGCCGACACGCGTTTTGGAACGCGCGGCACGAGCTGCGCACCGAGGACCGCGAGATCGACACGGTGCGGTTCGAGCACGAGAAGCTGGACGTGGTCCTCAGCCGGCAGATCCGCGCGGCCCGCGCCGCCGTCGCCGCCGCGCGAATGCGGTGGTTTTTGTCGCGGCACCGTACGTTCGGATTAGGGCGCTTGGTCGAGGAGGAAGAACTTGACGCCGACGGTGCGTTTTTGGTCGCGAGTGAACAGAGTGACGCGGAGGCCGACGACGTCCTGGATCTCGGCGCCGCCCGGCGGCCGGAACGGGTCGACCAAGGTGTCGCAGTCCACGTCCCAGACGTCGTCGGGGTTGTTGAACACGAAGCGCGCCTGGGGCCCGGTGGTGCTGCCGATCCGCAGCACGCGGCCGGCGCCGCCCTCGCCGACGCGCAGCTCGGCGACGCAGCGGTCGATGTGGTGCCACGGCAGCAGGCCGGGGTTGTTCTCGAGCGTGCTGGCGTTCACGCCGACGCAGAAGCGGTCTGCCCGCGTCAGGTAGGACGAGCCCGACTCGACGCGGGGCGCGACGATGTCGAGGTAGCCGAGCTTGGCGAAGGCGGGCAGGGCGCCGGTGGTCACCGTCACCTGCAGCTGGCCGGTCGTCGGGTGGAAACCGTCACAGGCAATCGTCGCGCCCGACACCGGGTCGGTCCATTGCTCCCCCGGCCGTAGCGTCGGCCGCGCGCCGGGGAACGTGCCCGGCCGGCCGTTGATCGTCGGGCCGGGCTGCAGCTCCACCAGGCGCGTGGTCGCACGGATGTTGTAGCGCGAGCCAATCGCAATGCTGGCGCCATCGGCGACCTGCTGCTCGTTGTCGCGCCAGTAGACGAACAACGACCAGGGCACGTTGGGCAGCTCCTGCCGGGGAATCTCAACGGCGCGGAGGCCGGACTGCTGGGAGATGCCGTTCAGCTCATACTGCTGCGTGGTCTGCGGCGTCGCGACCGCGATGTCCGCGGCGGGCATCCAGAAGTGCAGGTACTTCAGGATCGGGTTCGCGTGGATCTCGGTCGGCGACGCGAAGAGCGGCGGCGGCGCGAAGATGGGCCACAGCCCTTCGTCGAAACGCCACTGGAACGGGCTCATACCGCCCATGTAGTCGTAGATGTCACCGTAGGCGATCGTGCGATTCGGCGTCTGCTGCAACAGGTTGGCGTGACCGAGTCCGTACTTGTGCCCCATCTCGTGGAACACGCCCGCCGCCACCTCTTTCATGGGCTCCAGCGTGCCCGCGGCCGGTCGAAAGGACGTTTGGTAGGTGATGAAGCCAGCCGCGTTGGACGGCCCGCCCGGACTCGCCGCCGAGGGCGGCCGGAAGATGATGATGTGGTCGTGACCCTCAAGCCCCACGCCACCGTACTGCGACTTGAACTGCCGGATGATCTCCATCAGGTGACGACTGCTGCGCTCCGGCAGGGGCGACGACGCCACGACATCAAAGTAGGGCAGCGTGCCGTTGCGCGTGAAGTCGATGCTGTAGCCCGGCGCCTGGTACGAGTTGTTCTGTGCCAAGGCGTTCACGTGGGCGATGAGATCGTCGCCCTCCGTGGCGCTGGGCCAGATCTGCGGCGGCAGGCCCCCGTACTGCATGCGGATGATCAGCGCCGACTCAGGCGTCAAACGCGGCGCCCAGTTCTCGCTGGTCAGCGGGAACGCCGGGATGTGCGGCACGCACTGCGCCGTGGCGGCCGACGGCGACAGCAAGAGCAACAGTGACGTGACCCCCAAAACGAGGGGCGAATTTGGAGCGGGACGAGTCATGGGCCTCCCATGGCGGTGGATAGGACGGCGCCCATCGAGGGCACCCAGAGCCATGGGCGGAACCGCAGGCCGCAACCGGCAAAGAGTTTTGCGGGCCGCTGGCCAGCCCGTCCCGGATGCGCCCCGGCGCCGCGCCCTATCGGTCGCGCGCCGCCGCCCGGCGCTGCCGCCGCACTTCGGCAATCGCCTCACGCACGATCGGGCTACCAGGTTCGATGCGGCGCGCGGCTCTAAGCTGCCGCAACGCTTCGTCGTAGCGACCGACCCCGGCCAGGGCCAACGCCAGCGCCCGGCGGTACGCCACCAGCCGAGGCTCGAGGTCGACCGCGCGCTGGTGGTGGTGCAACGCCCGCTCGCGCTCCTGGCGATTCCACAGCACGGAGCCGAGCTGATAGTGCGATGCCGCGTAGTTCGGCGCCAGCGTCAACGCCCGCCGCAGGTGTTGCTCGGCCTGGTCCTCGCGCCCCGTTTGGATGCAAACGGTGGCGAGCACCGAATAACCGACGGCCTCCTCGGGCAGCAGGCCAACCAGCTTGCGCAGCACGGCCTCCGCCCTGCGGTACCGGCCAGCCTGCAGATGGATCGCGCCGACCCGGAGCAGCTGGTCGGGGAGCTCGGGAGTGATGGCCAAAGCCTGCTTCGCGTAGCGCAGGCTCTCGGCGGGCTGGCCGGCCCGCGCCGCTTCATCGCAATTGCGGCGCAGCCAGCGGAGCTGGCGCCAATCGACATCGGCAAGCGTGACTCCACGCGCGGCGGCGCCGCGCACCGAGACCAGCGAGTCGACGGGGAAGTACTTCACGTAGTACTGCAGGCGACCGAGGTGCGTGACCGCGTCGCGGAGCCGCGCGAAACCCTGCAGCCGCTCGGCGCCGATCTCGGCCAACATGGCTTGCGGCGCGTAGGCGAAGCCGGCCGGCTCCGTCGGGCTCTGGTACAGATTGGCCAGCTGGTTGTGCTGGTCACTGATCACCGGGCCCGCGGCGTAGCCGCGCCGCAGCGACGCGTCGCCTTGCACGATGCGCGCCAGCAGCGCCGTTGGGGTGGTCACGCTGGCCACCATGCGGCGCAGGTCGTCCACCACCCGCGGCTGCTCGGCGAAGCGTCGCTCGATGCGAGTGACGTCGATGGCGCGCGCGCCCCCCACGAGGATGTAGTTCTGCGACTGGCCGGTAAACAGCAAGGCGTGGGGAAACACCCGCAAGAACGTCGTCACCGCCAAGCGCACGGCTTCGGCCGGCATCTGGTAGATCGGCAGCCACTGCGCCATCAACCCGTCCGGAGTCAGATGCGCGAGCACCTGCTCGTAGTACTCCTGCGAATACAACCGATAGATGCCCGGGTGCATCGGCGGCGGCGGCTCGCTGGTGATCAGGTCGTACGACTGGTCCGTGACGTTGAGAAAGTTGCGGCCATCGTCGTGGATCAACCGCACCCGAGAGTCTTGGTCGACTCGACCATTCCTGGCCGCGAACTCCGGCGCGGTCTCGAACACCCTGTCGTTGAGGTCGACGATGTCGAGCCTCTGAATCGTGTCGTGGGCCGCGATCGCCGCGGCCGTATTGCCCACGCCAAAGCAGATCAGCAACGCGCGCTCGGGTCGCGGCTGCGCCAAGAGTGGAAAATGCGCCATCAGACGCATGTAGACTTCGCCGCCGGCAGCGGCGGCCGACATGGGATGATTGTCGAAGTACAGGATGTCGCCGCGCGGATCCGCGACCACGTACGTGGTGCGGGCGCCGTTGCTCTTCAGCGCGCGCACCGGGTACACCCGCGATGGGCTCTTCGGGATCACGTAGGCAGGGTCAAAGCCACGGTCGATCAAACCCGCACCGACCGCGAAACAAGCTGCCGCGACCACGGGCTTCCAGACCCAGCGCCGCTGGCGCTCGACGAGCGCGACCAGGAGGCCAACACCCACGACGAGCAGCACCATGCTGAGCTTGAGCGAGTAGAACACGTTCACGCGCGGCGCGAGCAGCGTGAACCCGACAACGCCGATGCAGAACGCCAACGTGTTGGCGCCGAAGGCTAGGCCGAGGTGTCGCCCGGCACTCTGCAGGCGGTTGCAGGCGTACGGAAACAGCAGCGACATGCCCAAGAAGGCCGGAAACACAAACATGCCGACGTAGGCCAGCAGCTGTAGCGAGCCGGTCGGAAAGCGCACGTTCGCCTCGCGATCGGCGAGTGACAGCTCCGGCATCGCCTGCAGCGCAGACTGTACGTCGCGCTCGATGAACCACCCCCGCACCGGGTAAGCGAGCTGCCACGCCATCGCGTAGCAAGCGACCGCGAGCGCCGCGGCGACCTTGATGTGCTTGAGCCGCAGACCCGGAGCGGCGCGCACGAACCAGCTCGCCAGAAAGATCGCCAAGATCGCCCAGAACGAGACGAACGACATGGCCGCGCTCGAGTTGCCACCGAGGAAGGCCACGCGCTTGAACATGTCGCCCTCGAGCGCCCCCGCCAGAAGGCCGCTGAGTACCGCGAGGGTCAGCCAATACGCCGGGCGGACGGAGCTCGACGCGGGCGCCGCCCCGGCCGCGATCAACGGTTGGGCCTCGGCCGCCGTTGCCTGACGCGGGGCGCCGCCCGTCCCCACGAAGAAGGCGCCCAACACTATGTTCGCCACGGCAATCAGCCACAGCGAGCGGTCGTGCCCGAGATGTGGCAGCAGCGCAAACTGCAAGACCAAGACGCCGCTGCAGGCGCCGAGTGTATTCCACGCGTAGAGCGCCGACGGAAAGCGTTGAGCCGCGGCGAACACCTGGCACAGCAGCGGAAACGTCACGCCCATGAAAAAGCAGGGCACGAACACGCACACCGTCGCCAACACGAGCTCGCTGCCGTGATACCCCGCGTTCGGCACGTAGAACCCGCGACCATCGAGGTGGTAGGGGAACGAGCCCCAAGCGCCAGAGGGAATCAGCTGAGTCGCGATCGTCAGGAGAGCCGACGCCCCCACCAACAGCTCCACAACGCCATACACGCGCAACCGATCGCGCAAGCGCAGCGCCCTGGCGAGCCACCCGGTCACCGCGCGGCTGGCCAGGCCACCGCACCCGAGCCCTAGGATGAAGTTGCACAGAACCAGGGCGAAGGTCAGATTCGTGGCGCCGAACCGGTCGACGTAGATCCGAAACCAAACGACTTGATATCCCAGGCTGAGCAACCCGGAGAACGCATAGAAGAGGAAGACCCGTGGCATCGCGGCGCGGCGAGACTACGGCACCAGGGTCGCGGGACGAATGCCGATCGCGGAACGCGCGGCGTCCTCCCCCACTCCGCCGGGCAGCACACCAACGTGGAGGCGTGACGTTCGGCGCCGGTGGCCCCGGCGGTCACCTACCGAGCCACGCGAGATTCCACGCCGAGCGGGGACGCTCCCTACTGCAGCAGCGAACGGCGCGCCGCTGCGATCACTTCGCGGAGGCTGGCCCACTCACTGTTCGACATCGCGACGACCGCGCGGCCGCGTTCGGGGTCCAGCTGCATCAAGGTCTTCGTCTTCTCCTGCGAGCCGGAGTGCGACACTCGCAACCGTCCGTCCACCACCCGCACGCCGAACCCAAGCCCGTAAGGGTAGGTTCCCGACTCGGTTTCCGGCGCCGCCTGCGGCGCCCACATCTGCGCCTTCTCATCGTCCGTGAGCAGGTCGTCGCCGAGCAGGCCGCGCGCGAACCGCGCTAGGTCCCCGACATTCGAGAGAAAGCCGCCGCCCGGCAGCTTCCAGCTGACGTCGGTGTTGGACGAGCGAAACGTCAAACCGACGACCCGCCGATACCCGACCGCCCGGCCGGCGATCTCCTCCCATTGATCGTCGGGCCGAAACGTCGTCATGCCGAGCGGCCGCGCGACGCGATCGGCGACCTGCCGTCGAAACGCAGCCTTCCCGGCCCGCTGCACCACCGCGCCAAGCAGGATGTAGCCGTGCGTGGTGTACGAGAACTTCGCGCCGGGCTCGGCGATGAGCGGCGACGCTTTGAACGTGTCCAGGGCGGTCACGACGTCCGCGAACGGATGCGCCGCGTCGTAGTCCCGCTCGGTCCGCACGACCTTGCCGTTGCGATAGTGCACGATGCCGGCGCGATGCTGCAGCAGCTGACGCGCCGTGATCGGCCACGGCTTGGGCGGAAACTCCGGCACGTAGTCACGAACATCGAGGTCGAGGTCGAGGGCGCCGGCACGGACGAGCTGCACTGCCGCCACCGCCGTGACCGGCTTGGAGATCGAGGCCCAACGAAACAGCGTGCCTGCGTCGACGGGGACGCCGGCTTCGCGGTCCGCCGCGCCGAAGTAGTGCTCGGCGATCTCCCCGTCTTCGACGACCGCGACCGCAAGCCCAACCAAGCGTTGGCGCTCGAACTCCGCCTGCACCGCGGCTCGGACCTTCGCCCGAGCCCCCTCGACTGAACCGGCCGGCGCGACGGCGGTGCCCTGGGCAGCCTGGCCACACGCCGTGGTCAGAAGGACGAGCAAGACGAGCAGTTTTGGCTTCATGCAGCGGTCCCAACGAAGCGACGGCCCATGGCGGCCGC
This sequence comes from Planctomycetota bacterium, assembly GCA_039029375.1. GTDB lineage: Bacteria > Planctomycetota > UBA1135 > UBA1135 > UBA2386 > JBCCGH01. The sequence continues at coordinate 9,484 of JBCCGH010000047.1, read as the reverse complement.
AATCGCCAGCGGGCGATTTGCCTCGTTGGTGACGCCCGGATCCGCTCCGGGCGCCGTCTGGTCGCGGCTCACCGATGCAGCCAGGCTCGCATGGTCCGTGTGACGAGGTCGTGGGCGTCGTGGTGCACGAAATGGCCGGCGCCGGGCACGGTGACGATCGTCAAGTCGGCATCGATCCACTCCCAAGTGTCATTCAGGCCGCTGGCCAGGAGGGCTTGGTCCTCGAGACCGTGGATCAGCAGCACCGGACATTGGACGCGCGGCAGCCCTTGGTCGGCGGTGTCGCGCCGCACCGGCGGTGGATTCGACTCCGCGGGCTGAGCCACGGGAAAGTTGGCTTTGTAGTACGCGAGCATCGCGCGACGGTCCGAGCGGCGAAACGCCTCGACGTAGCGCGGCCGTTCCTTTGGCCCAGCGACCTGCGCCGCCAGACCTTCGGCCGTGAGTCGCTCGTGCGCGTCCTCGGCTTGGAACTCGTGGGCATACGCACTGTTCTCCCGCTGCTGCGGATTGTCGCGCAGCTCCCGCATGAGCCCCTCCGGATGCGGCAGGTTGCAGACGATCAACTTGGCCACGCGCTGGGGCCGCCACATCGCGTACTGCCACGCGATCGCCCCACCCCAGTCATGGCCCACCAAGATCGCGCGTTCGCAGTCGAAGTGATCAATCACCGCGTCGACATCGCTGAGGAGAACGGGCATGCGGTACGCGGCGACGCCGGGCGGCTTGTCGGAACGGTTGTAGCCGCGCAGGTCGAGCGCCACGACCTGGTGATCCTCGGCCAACGCCGGCATCTGGTGGCGCCACGACCACCAGAAGTCGGGAAACCCGTGCAGCATCACCACCAGCGGACCGGCACCGGCCGCGGCGTAGTGCAACTGCACGCCGTCGTTGTCGACCATGCCGTGCCGCACGTTGTCTTGCGCCGGCGCCGCCGCGGCGACCACGAGCGTCCAAGCAAGGCTGAACCCACGCATCACAGCACCGTCATCGACAGACCCACCGAGCTCGCGGGGCCAGCCGGCTCGAGGTGCAGCGACTGGAAGAAGACCTGCAAGCCGCGCAGCGCCTGGTCATCCGGCAGCGGCAGGGGAATGGCCTGCGGCGTCGTGAGCGTCAGCGGCCAGGTCGCAATGACGCGGGCTGGATCCAGGTGCAACGCAAACCCCTGGATCGCCAGCGGCGGTATCTGAGCGCCGAGCGCCGCCGCGGCAACACTGGCCGTTCCCGGGATCCCCGGGTGATCGAGCTCGAGAGTGAAGTTGGCATTCCCGATAATCGGCAACCCGGTGCGATTCGGGGCAATGCGCCACGGATAGGCCGCGCCATTGCCGGCCGGCGCCGCGTACTCGCGCGGATTTGGCAACACGTCCAGACCGGTCACGAGCCCCCAGCCCCCGGCCGGGCCAATGCCGAGCACGCGCGCCGACGCGGCCCCCACCGCCGTATGCACCAGACGCGAACGCGGGATGAGCGACTGCCCCGTCCCGAAGATGCGGCCCGTGGCGGGCTCGAACGCCAGCGCGCAGTGGTCACCGAGGGTATTGGAAAAGGTGCTCACGCTCCCGGTGACCGGGTCGAGCCGAAACAGGTCGGGACCGAAGCCGGTCCGCGCCCCGGCGCCGATGAGCAACCGGCCCTGGCCATCCCACTCCATGTCGTTGATGCCCGCCGGCAGGGCCGCAATCTGCGTCCCTGCGCCGCCACCGGGGACCGGCAGGCGCCACACCGCGCCCTGCGTCGGCGCGTCATAGGTGCCGAGGTAGACGCAATCACCGCTGGGATCGGCCACCACCGCACTCACCACCGCCGAGTTCAGGGGATCGACCGTGGGGATGCCGGTCACCACGCCGGTGCTGGGATCGACGTGGCCGAGTACCGTGCCCGCCATCGGTCCGGTGGTCAGCACCGCGGCATTGGCGAGGAGCACGGTCTCGTCGGGCAGGAGGTCGATCTGCGAGATACCACCGCCGCAGCCGATCGGAATGCGTTGATCCCGCGCGACGGCGGTGCCGTTGAGGGTGATGACGTGCAGGTCGACGGTCTCACCCACCGGGGGGAACTCGGCGACCAACAGCGCGCCATCGCTGGGCCGGACGTGCACGCAGCTGGCCCCCACGAGTCCGGTCTGGCCGGCCCCAGTCAAATCGGGACCCAGGCCGGTGATGGGGATCACTTCGTCGCGGTTACGCGGATGATGCAACCACAGGCCGCCGGTCCCGGGAAACGGCGTCGTGGCGGTCGGGAAGACCGTCGTCGTCGCCGAGGACACGACGACCCAGCCATCGGTCGGTTGGCCCGGCGCCGAGGCCGCCAGGAGCAGCCACGCGAGAGAGAGGTGCAAACGATTCGTCATCCCCCACGCAGTCTCCGCGCGGCACCGCGGATGACCGGGAATCCGGCCCGACCCGCGCCGCCTACGGATCGATCTCGTCGAAGACCGAACCGGGCAGCGCGCGGCGCAGGCGGGTGAGAGCCCGCCGATAGCGCTGCGCCGCGTGATTCGGCGGGATCGCCAGCAGCTCCGCCGCGGTCGCGTTGTCGACCTGCTCGATGCCGCGCAGCACCAGGATCTCGCGGTCCAACGGGCCGAGCGCGTCGAGCGCCGCGCGGAGTGCCGCGCCACGCTCACGCTCGGCGAGGCTCGAGAGCGCATCGCGGGCCGAGGCCGGCAGCTCGGCGGTGGTCTCCCAACGCACCGCGCGGCCCCGAATCTTCTGCCGCAGCAGGTTGCTGGCCCGGTGCGCGATCGTGGTGCACAGAAACCGCAGCACGACCGGCGCCGCCCGCGTGCGCCAGCGCAGCTCGCCAAGCCGCGGCAGAGCGATGGCCCACGCCTCGGCGACGATGTCCTCGGGGTCACAGACCGCGCGCAGCTCCGGCCCCAGCCGAAATTCGGCCTGCGCGAGCAGCAGCGGCGACAAACGCGCCACCAACCACGCCAGGCTGTCGGCGTCACCCACCTGCGCTCGACGCGCGTGGAAGGACGTCAAGCCGGTGGTGTCGGAGGGGCCAGTGCGCGTCGCCATGTGTCGCACCCGTATCATGGGTACGCCGCAACTTCTGGGAAGCCCCGGCGCCGCGCGGCCCGGCTCGTCAACGTGATGGAGATTGCTACGATCGTGACGTGGCCCACCCCGGCGACGAACCGTTCGTGATCGCCAGCTTCTTGCGGCGCTATCGCGAGGACCAGCGCGGCGGGGTGACCCGCCCGGTCCGCGCGTACTGCGAGCAGTTCCCCGGCTTCGCTTCGCGCATTGCGGATGAGCTCGCGGCGTTGCACGCCGAACCCGGCAGGGCGAGAACCGACGTCGCCCCGGTGCCGGGCCAGCTCGGTCGCTACGAGCTGCAGGAAGAGATTGGCCGCGGCGGCCAGGGCGTGGTCTATCGCGCGCTCGACCCGCAGCTCGAACGCATCGTCGCCGTCAAGGTGCTCAGCGGCTTGGGGCCGTGGTCGCGCCGCGCCGTCCAGCGTTTTCGCCGCGAAGCGGTTGCCGCGTCCAAGCTGGAGCACCCGTCGATCTGCCCGGTCTACGACGCCGGCTGGCACGGCGGCCAACCGTTCTTGGCCATGCGACTGGTCGACGGCGAGACCCTGGCGCAGCGCATCGCCGACGCTCGCGCGACGCCCGGCGATCCCGCACCCGGCAGGCGTTCGCGGTCCGAGCTGCTGTGGTTCTTTGAACGCGCCGCGCGCGCCCTGCAACACGCCCATGAGCGCGGCGTGCTGCACCGCGACGTGAAGCCAGGCAACCTAATGATCGCGCGCGATGGTACGCCGGTGTTGCTCGACTTCGGCTTGGCTCTGGAGGCCGGCGCCGAACGGGTGACGCGCACCGGCAGCGGCGAGACACCGGGCACCCTCCCGTACATGGCGCCCGAGCAGATCGACGGCGGCCCCGCCGAGCCGCGCACCGACCTGTGGGGCCTCGCGGTCTCGCTTTACGAAGCGCTGACCTTGCAGCGACCGTTCGGTGGGCCGACACCCCGCGCGATCGAGCGAGCCATCCTGACGCAGCCCGTTGCCGCCCCGTCCCGCCACGGCCTCCGGCTCGATCGGGCCCTGACCGTTGTGGTGCAGACCGGTTTGGCGAAGGACCCCCGGCACCGCTACGCCAACTGCGCCGCCTTGGCCGACGATCTCGCCGCGGCGCGCGAAGGACGTCCCATCGCGGCGCGGCCGCGGCCGTGGCCCGCGCAGGTGCTCAGCTGGGTGCGGCGCCGACCGCGTGCAGCCTTGGCGGCGGCGCTGGGGCTGGGGCTTGCCGCCACCGCCGGGTTTCTCGCCGCGCATGCCGACGCGATCGCGGAGCATCGGCGACGCGTGGCGTTCACCCACCGCGAGGGCCAGCTCGGCCGCGGTTGGGCGGCGCTGCACGGCGGCGACGCCGGCTCGGCCAAAGCTGTGTTCGAAGACTTGCTCGCGACGACGCCGGACTGCCTCGAAGCAGTTGGCGGCATGGTCGGCGCGACGTTACGCGCCGAGGGCGCGACGGCGGCCCTAGGCGTACTGGACCGCCACCGCCACCTGACGACCGCGCACCCGGTTCTGGAGCACCTGCGCCGGCGCCTACAGCGGCAGGCCGGTGCGGTGGCCCCGGCGGGATCGCACCCCGCCGACCTGCCCGCGGTCACCGGCAGCCCCGATCTGTTTGTCGGCGCGAGCCTCGGCTTCCTCATCGGTCCCGAGAGCACCGAGGACGCCCATCGCCTTCGCGATTGGATCGAGCAGGCCGTGCTCGAGAACCCGCGCGCGCCGCGCTTACTCTATCACGAAGAGCTCGCGGTGGCCGCCATGTTCAGCCGCGACCGCGCCGTCGGCGCCCGCGTCGCCCGCGCCCTGGCGGCGCTGTGGCCCGACCAAACCTACGCTTGGTCGGCGCGCTCGTTCGCCCTTTGGTTCGACCCGGCCGCTGCCGTGGCGAGCTGCGACCGCGGCATCGCGCTATGGGCGGACAATCCCTTTGCGTGGAGCCAGAAAGGTGTCCACCTGTTGTCGGCGGGGACGGCCGACAAGGCCCTCGACGCCGCCACGGCGTTTGGCCGCGCCGCGGCGCTGCAGCCGACCAGCGCCTACTTCGCGCGCGGGCTCGCTCTAGCGTTGGCCCGCGCGAGCGCCTGCGACTCCAGTCTCTTGCCCCACGCGCTGCAGCGATGCGAGCGAGCTTGCGCCGTCGCGCCGAAGTCGCCCTGGGCGTGGTTGACTCTGGCGGAAGTGCACCGGCGACGCGGCGACCGCGTCGCGACCGACGCCGCCATCCAGCGGGCCGAGGCCGCGGGAGGCGCCGCCGCGACCGTGTCCCGCTTGCGCGCCGAGCTGGCGCGCGACGCCGGCGATGTCCCCGGGGCCGTTGCATGGCTGCGCCAAGCGCTGCGTCAAGACACTACCGCCGTGCCGCGCACGATCGCCGACCGCAGCTGGGCGGACCTCGGCGCTTGGCTCGTCGACCAGGGGCAGATGACCACCGCGCGCGAGCTCCTCGACGGAGCGGCGGCCGCTTGGCCCTTCGCGCCGCGGCTCGCGACGGCGCGCGGCCGAGCCCACATGACGGCTGGGGACGCCGCCGCGGCGGTCGCGGCCGCCCGTGACTTCTTGTCCCGCGGCATCACCGACCCGCTCGTGCGCGCCGGCCTCGCCAAGGCGCTATCGCAACGCGGTGACGAAGCGGCCGCCACGACCATTGCGGACGAAGCCCGCGCCGACGCGCGCCGCATGCACGCGTTGGGCTGGCGCGAAGCTCACGTCGACGCCGCCCTGCGGTGAGCGACAGGCGCACCGCGCGGCGCCCCGGGGAGAATCCCCGACTTCGGCGAGACCGATCCAGCCGACTCGGCAACAGAACAGTCATGAAGCCCAAGAAGACCGCGCCCGCCGTCGTGTTGTTCTGCGCCGCGACGGCCCTCGCGGCGCAAGGGCGCGTCGACCTCACCCAAGTCCACGCCCCCTCGCTGGAAGGCAACCGCAGCGGCGAATCGCCGCGACGCACCGTGGCCGTCTACCTGCCGCCCTCCTACAACACCGCGCCCGAGCGACGCTACCCGGTGCTGCACCTGCTGCACGGGATTGGCGGCACGCATGCGGATTGGACCCGCCCCGGCAGTCCTGGCCCGGGCCAGAGCCTGCAGGACCTCATGGACCGGGGCATCGCCGCCGGCGCGGTCCAAGAGCTGATCGTCGTCGCCTGCGACCAACGCACGTCGGGAGGAGGCAGCTTCTACACCAACTCCGCGCTCACCGGCGCTTGGGAGGATTTCACCGTTCGGGACCTCGTCGGCTTCATCGACGAGGGATATCGCACCGTCCCCGACGCGCGCAGTCGCGGGGTCGCCGGGCACTCCATGGGCGGCTACGGCGCGATCAAACTCGGGATGAAGCACCCCGACGTGTTTGCCGTGGTGTATGGCCTGAGCCCAGCTGTGCTCGGATTCGCCGAGGACCTCACGGCGGCCAATCCCGCCTATGAGCGCGCCGCGCGCCTGCGGCCGGAGGAGCTCAATCCGCGGCTCGACATGTGGCCTCCCTCCCTTCTCTGCATCGGCCAAGCCCTGTCGGCCAACCCACAGAACCCGCCGCACTTCTGCGACCTGCCGTTCGCCAAGCAGGACGGGGCGATGCAGCCGACCGACGCGCACCGCCGGTGGCGCGAGCAGATGCCGCTCTACATGGCGGCGAACTACGTGGAGCAACTCCGCAGCCTCCGGGCACTGCGCTTCGACACGGGCAGCGACGACGAGTACACTCACATCTTGGCGACCTGCCGGGCCTTCTCTGCCAAGCTCGCGGGGCTCGGCGTGCCGCACGTCTACGAGGAGTACAACGGCGATCACCGCAACCGGCTGTGGGGCCCCGAGGGCAGACTCGCCACGGAGGTCTTGCCGTTCTTCTCCCGCCAGTTGCAGCGCGAGGCACCGGTGCGCGGCGCCCACCGGTAGGCGGCGTCCTCGCGATCAGCTTGGCGACGGGTAGACTCCCGGCCGTGCTGGCCGACTTGCTGCGCGGCGCCGGGTTGCTGTTCCAGGGGTTCGCACTCCTCCGGCGGCCCGGGATCCGCCGCTACGCCTTCGCCCCCATGATCCTGGCGGGCGTCGCGCTGGCGCTCGTCGTGGCGCTCGCTGCCAACGCGTTCACGCCCGTCGTCGAATGGCTCCACGCCTTCCTCCCCGCGTGGCTGCAATGGCTCGAGGCCGTCCTGTGGATCCTGTTCGCAGCCGGCGTCGCGTTGGGCCTCGTGCTCCTGTACGCCACCGTCGCCGGCCTGGTCGCGGCACCGTTCAACGGCCTGCTGGCCGCCGCCGTCGAAGCGCAACAAACCGGGCGCCCGCCCCCAGACGAAGGCTGGCGCGCCGCGCTCCTCGGCCTACCTCGCACGCTCGTCTCGGAGGCGAGCAAGGTGCTCTACGCGCTGGCCTGGACGTTGGTCGCGTTGCTCCTGTTCGTGATTCCCGGCGTCAACGTGGTGGCGCCGGCATTCTGGCTGCTGTCGACCGCGTGGATCCTGGCGTTCTCGTTCGCCGACTACGCACTGTCGAACCACCGCATCTCGCTGCGCCAGAGTCGCGCGCTGCTGCGCCGCCGCCGCGGCCTGGCACTCGGCTTTGGTGGCGCCGTGACGGCGTGCTTCGCGGTGCCGATCCTGAACGTGCTCGCGCTGCCAGCGGCGGTGTGCGGGGGCGCCCTGCTGGCGTTACAAGTCAGGCAAGGCCCGGCCGGCGTCGAGCCCGCGTGAATCGACACCGACGCGGCCGGTCTTCGCACCCGCTCAACCCACCGGCCGACGCAGGATCGTCTTCAAGCGCGCGGGCTCGACACGCCTGGGGTCGGAGAGGTAGATCTCATGGTGGAGCCCGCGCCAAGCGAGCCCCTGCGCGCTGGCGTGCTCACGCATCGCCGCAATCGTGACGCTCTCGTTCTCATACGGACCGACGTGCAGCATCTGCACGCACCGGCCCTCGGTGAACTGGTCGAGCAGGAGCGACTCAAACGGTCCCGGGTGCCCCTTCGCCCGGAGCTGCTCGAGCGCCGCGGCGAGCTCCGTGGCGCCGATGAAGTCCGGCAGGCGAATCGCCAGACGCCACGGCCACTCCGCTTTGGGCAGGCGCAGGAGATCGTCATCCGCCAACCCCTCACGTCCCCAACGCGCCTCGAGCTTGGACACGACGAAGTCGCGCCCCCCAACCTTGGCCGCGAACTTGAGGGTGTAGGCGCCGGCGTAGAGCGCGCCCAGCTTGTCTTGAAACTCCGCGTCGCCCGGCGCGCCGACGCCGTCGACCGCGAGGTAAAGCGCCGGCCCGATGTCGACGAGCGCCGGCTTCTGCGGCGAGTGGACGTACTCGCTCTTGTACAGGGTCAGCAGGTTGATCTTGGCAGCAGGCATGGCGACTTCCGTCAGGGTTCGAGCAAGACCGCGATCTCGGTCTCGAGCTCCTCGGGCTCGGTGCTGTCCGGATCGTTGAGGTAGCGTTCGACGCAGGGGCCGGGCCGGGGCTCGCGCCCGCTCGCCGGGAGCCAACGCCCAAAGAGCGCGAGGTAGGCCTCCCCGAGCTCGGCGTAGGGCCCGACATGGAACGCCGTCGCGTACGTGCCGCCGGGGATCTCGTCGATCGCGATGGCACCTTCGCCGCGGACGTCGGCGGCGACGGTCACGCACGCCTCGAAGCGGATACGATCCGCCGCGGTGAGATCCGGGTCGTCATAGCAACGGCCGAGGATCTCGCTGGCAGGAGTCAGGAAGCCGCGCGGGACGGCCCACTGCATGAGCTCGTCGAACGCTTCGCCGACCTCGGCATAGGGACCGATCCGCCGGACGACGGCGACGCGACGCGGTGACCGCTCCCGCAGCTCGACCTCGAGCCGTGATCCCCCCTCGACCGGCACGAAGTCGTCCACTGCTCCGTCATCGCGATAGTGAATGTCGTTGGCGGCGGCCGGCCAAGCGACCGGCCGATGGCGGGCGCGAAACTCGGTCGGGGCGCAGCCGAACCGCTCGCCGAACGCGCGGGTGAACGCCTCGTGCGCCTCGTAGCCGGCCTCGAACGCGATCGCGGTGACCGCTCGATCACCGTGCTTGAGGCGCATCGCCGCGCGCTCGAGCCGCAACCGCCGCACGTGCTGCATGACGGACTCACCGACCATCCCGCGAAAGATCCGATGAAAGTGGTGCGGCGAGAAGCAAGCGATCCCGGCGAGGTCTGCCGGTGCAATCGCTTCGTCGAGGTGCCGCTGCAGGTGGCTGAGCACCCGTTGGATTCGCTGGCGATAGTCTTCGTGCGTCGAGCGTTTCATCGTCGGCGCCGACCAACATGCCGCGCCGGAGACCGCGACGCTTGACCGCCAGTGCGAATTCTAGTGGTGTGATTCAGGAATCTGGGGCCCTATCCACGGCCCTCAGCGCCGCTCGCAGCGTTGGGTCGTCCTCGCCGTATCCACCAATATGCCTGCGGCGACCCGCCTTGCGACCGGCGCCGATGTCTCGCGGATAAGGCC
>JBCCGH010000046.1:0-56365 GCA_039029375.1 Planctomycetota bacterium | reverse complement strand
AGAGGGTGCGTGACCGGACGCTGCTCGCAAGAAGCACCGACGCAGGCATATTGGTGGATACGTCGAGGAGGTGCGACGCAGCGAGCGGTGGCCGGACGGGTGCCATCTGTGCAGGAACTTCGGATCCAGGACACTAGGTGCGCTGCCGAATCCTGCGCGTCACCGAGATCAGGAACACGGACACGAAGATCCACCCCAAGACGGTCTGGAGGTAGTAGATCCTCCACGTCCAAGCGGTCGCGGGGACCCAGAACGCGCTCTTTCGCAGGTCAACCGGCGGGAGCGAGACGTCACACGAGTAGACCCAAGCACAAAACTCGGGATAGACGAGCTCGATCGGCTCGCCCGACTCGTCGGAGAGCCCCGCGTCGTCCATGACGAACGCGCGATGGTTTGCGCGGGTCATGCTGTTCTGTTCGAAGAACTGGGCTCCGACGCAGGTCAGAAGAAACCACAGGGCCAAGACCCACACGGGCCTGGCGCCGAACCCAACCAGGCTCCAAAGGAAGAGAACGAATCGCTCCTCCCACCCGACGTTCGCGCTCCGGAGTCGCTGTCGTTGTTTCCAGACATCTGCGTGCCGCGCGTCGATCTCGTGCCCTTGACGGGCCAACACCCCTGCGAGCTGCTCGGTCGGCTGCGGATTGTAGATGAGCTTGCCGTGCAGGCGCGTGCGCGGTTGCTTCTCCAGCCATCGTTGGCGCGAGCCGCGAAACCGCAATCGAGTGGGTTTGACTACGCTGGGCGACTCCCACAGCGAGTCATACTTGAAGCCCGTGATCTGCGTCTCCGGCGGCCAACGGGCGATTTCGTGGTCGTCCCTCAGAACCCGCACTCGGGCATCGGAGAGATCGACCCGGCGCATGGCCGAGCGGGGGGCCCATTCGAGCTCGGCTCCGACCTTCAAGCGCTTGGCAATCACCTCCGAGAACGTGCCATGGAGTGTCAGGTCGCGACCGAACGAAGCTCCGACCAAGGAACACACGACAAAGCGCGCTTTCACTTCGCCATCGCCACCCACAGCCAACCCGTCGGCCATGAGCTCCGTGGCGCCGCCCTGGTTGACATCCTCGCCGAGCACCAGCTGGCTCCCGACCGAAGCGTTGAGCAAGTCGAGCTTGCCGATGGTCGAATCGTCGACTCGAAGCGAGCCATCGATCGTCGCCTTTTGGAGACCGAGGCTTGCCAACCTCACGCCGCTGACGCCGACGTCTTGCCGACAATGCACCCCATTCATGGCGAGAGCACCGCAGTCGCCGGCGCGCTCGTCCAGACCCGCTACCGACGCCCCCACTGGCCCAACGCGGATCATGCCATCCACGCGCGCACCATCTGCGTTGCACTGCAGGGCCGCAACGCCCACATCGAGCGAGCCTCCGATGCGCGCTTGCCTGATCTGGACGTCTCGCGCGCGATGCGGCTTCAGGATCACGCTGCCCCCGGCGCGTAGACGGTCGGCGCCGAGCGGTCCTTCGAGCGTCGCGCCAGTCGCGTTCCACCCGCTGGCGACGCGCGCGTCATTCAGGTTGATCGCGCCTGCGCAGGTGAAGGCGCGATCGTCGCGACGGCCGTCCTCGACCACCGCCATACGGAGCTCCCCGGCGCTCAGGAAATCGCCGTCGAAGACCAAGTCGCCGGAGGCAGCGGTGCGCAGCTCGCTCCCACTCAAGTCGATGAGCCCTGAGACGCGGGCACGCACCAGAGCCAAGGCGGGCAGCCCGGCCGACGGTCCGAGCGAGGTGCCGTGCAGGACCAGCGAGCGGTCGATCTCTGCATCGGTGAGATCGAGCCGCACCAGGCTCGCGTCGCGAATGTCGAGCCACGGCAGCGTGGCGTTCGACAACGACACCGCACCCGTGAACTCAGTGTCCCGGAACTCCAGCCCTGGGAGCACCGCGCCGCGCAAATCCAAGTCCCCAACAATGCTGCGGGGACACCCGTCGCCTTCGATGGCCAGAAACCGCAGGCCCCGCGACGCGTCGAGCAGATAGGCGCGCAGGAAGCCCGCGTCGATTGGGTCGACCTGCGCGAGGCGCACAATCGGACCCGGCGCGCTCAGAAGACGCCGCTCGGATTCGGTCTTGGCGCCCAACGCCATGCTGCTCACCTCGCGTGGACGTGGAACTGGCGGGGTCGGAACCGACGTTCCTCCGGAGACAGGAAGACGGTCCACCACAGCAAGTTGTCGCCGAGCGTCGTCGCTCGGACGTCAAAGACCGCCTCACGACACTCGGCAGTCAGCGACTTCGTCACGACAAACCCCTGCGCAGGACGCGTCTGCAGCCGAACCCGGATTGGTACGGTAAGACCGAGGGATTCGCTCGCGAGCACGCTCACCTGAAAGGACGCGACCTTGGAGGATGCATCGAGAACCACGGCGTCGGGTTCACCGAAGGCGAGCCCCGGGATCTCCGCCACGCAAGTCTCCTGCGCACATCCGACGAGCTCGGCGCGCGCACGCCGCTCGTCGTGGGCCCGGTCGGAGATCGACGCGCCCTCCGGTGGTCCCCACGTGGGCTTTCCGCGCAGTCCGGCCAACTCCCGCAGTAGGTGCGCCAAGTCCTCCGAGACGGGGTCCTCGCCGTCGGTCAGGTGCCCGCCGCGGTGCAGCCATTGCAACAGCTCTGGCCAACACTCGTCGGCGATCTCGGGCAGATCGTTCCAATGGTCGAGAAGCGCTCGGAACGGCATCGACACCTCGATCCTCAACACCAGGCCTCACCATGGAAAGCGGCGAACACTCCCACCATCCGGAGAACGCGAACGTGCGCGATGTTGACACCACGTCGCTTCGCTTTCCAGCCCCTCGAGTATGTTGCGCTCGCCAGCTGCTCACGCTGCGCTCGCCGTTTCTGGCCGAAGAACCGCAGGCCACCCGCGCCCGCATCCTGGCCGGGATCCATCCGCGCCTGCGCAGCCTCAAGCGACGGGTGCCCGTCGACGCCGAGATCGTCGTCGCTAAAGCCATGGCCGCCGAGCGCGACCATCGCTACGTGAGCATGGAGTTCTTGATCGAGGACTTGGTCGTGGCGAGCTCGCCCGAGCGGACTCGCGACGCCGGATTCACCATGCGCGAGGCGCTCGACGGTGCCGCGCATCGGGTTGGCGACCGCTTCGCCGCACAACCGCGCGCCGAGGCGGCGGTGGGGTACGCGCTCGGCTCGTTGTACATCGATACGGGGAACTACGACAGCGCGGAAGAGGTGAACGTCGCCGGCACGATCGACGCCGACCGGGGCTCGAGGTTGTGATCGGCAGATAGGCGGACGGCGCGGCGGTTGCCGTCGAGGGCCCCTGCGCCTACTGGACGATGTCCGTCACGAATCCCGTGAGCCGCGCGGTGCTGGGGGCCGCGCCGTCGACGATCAGCGCTTGCCCGTAGATTGAGGCGCCGAGCAGCGCCGGTTGATTGGGGATGAACAGCGGCGCGCGTGCCGTCCCGGTCGCCGCGGGCAGCGCCACCGGCGGCAGGGCGGCCAGGGCGGCCGGATCGACGAAGAGCGTCCCGAGCGTCCCGAAGGCAATGGGCACCGCCGCTGCTGCTCCGCTGACCACGACGAAACCCGTGTGGCTCGAGCTCGATCCTGCCGGCTGCGCGTAGAGATCCAGCGGATAGATCGCGCCCAAGATCGCGAAGCGCGGGGCCAAGAGCTGGCGCTGGAGGTTGGGGTAAAGGTGGCTTTGGCCACTCCTTGCCAGCACTGCGTCAAGATCCCCGTCGCGGTCGACGTCGCCCACGGCCACCGCACGCCCGCCACGGCTAAGCGGAAACAGCGCCGTGGCGTCGGCGAACACGGCGTTGCCGTCGTTGAGCAGCAGGCGGGTCCCGCTGGTGGACTGCGCGACGATCAGGTCCAGATCGCCGTCTCGGTCTGCGTCCAAGACGCCAAAGCCGCTCGTAGCTTCCTGACGCAGCAGCAGCGGCCAGTGGGTCGCCGAGACATCGGCGAACGAGCCGGACCCGTCGTTGAGGTAGAGCGCGTCATCGGCTTGCGTGTTGCCAAGCACGGCATCGAGGTCCCCATCGCCATCGAGGTCGGCGAGAATCACGCTCTCGTTGCGTCCGGGCGGCGCTGGGAGACGCGCCGCGGTGGCGTCGTCAAAGCGCCCGCTGCCGTCGTTGAGGTAGAGCCGGCTCTGCTCGAAGTAAGTGGCGACGGTGCCGTTGACCGTGACCAGATCGAGATCGCCATCGCCGTCGACGTCCCCGAGGGCGAGCGCATTCGTGCTGGCCAGCACGGCGGGCAGCCGTCCGGCGGTCACGTCGGCAAAGCGCCCCGCGCCATCGTTGAGGTAGAGCCGGTTTTGTGCGCCGCCGCCGCCGCCGTTGCCCACCACGAGGTCAAGATCGCCGTCGCCGTCGACGTCACCCAGGGCCACTCCCCAGGTCGAGTCCCTGTCTGCCGGTAGCTGCTCGCTGGCGTCGCGAAACGTGCCGCTGCCGTCGTTCAGATAGAGGGTGTTGCGGCCCGAGTTGCCGATGACCGCGTCGGCGTCGCCATCGCCGTCGACGTCGCCCAAGGCTGCGCCACGGGCTTGCCCACCGGTTCCCGGCAACCGGCCTGCGCCAGCCTCGTTGAATCGCCCGGTCCCGTCGTTGAGCAACAGCTGGTCGGGGCCGCCGTTCGCCAGGAGGAGATCGTTATCGCCATCGCCGTCGAGATCGCCCAGCAGCACGGCGCTCGAGTTTGACGCTCGGTGCACGAGCCGTGCGCGCGTGGTGTCCGTGAAGACGCCCGTGCCGTCGTTGAAGAGCAGCCGCGCGGGGCCGTTGCCCGCGAACGCCAGATCGACATCGCCGTCCCCGTCAGCGTCGAGCGGGATGACCCGGTGGGTGCTGTCGGCCCGCGTTGGCAGGGTCGACTCCGTCACGTCGGTGAAGCTGCCGTAGCCGTCGTTGAGGTAGAGCCGGTTTTGCTCGCTGGCCAACGACCAGCCGTTCGCCGTCACCAGGTCGAGGTCGCCGTCGTTGTCGACATCGACGAGCGCCAGTCCGGAGGTCTGCTCTTGGCTGAAGGGGAGCTGCGACGAACGGTCGCGCAGCGTGCCGCCTTCGTTGATGAGGAGGCGGTTGCGGCCCTGGTTGCCGAGCACGACATCCACGTCGAGGTCGCCGTCGACATCGCCGATCTCCATCGAGATCGTGAAGTCGCGCCTCGTGGGCAGCTGTCCGGTGACGACCGCAAATGTGCCGGTGCCGTCGTTCACGTGCAGAGAGTTTTGCAGCCCCGAAGTGCCACGGTTGCCGACGATCAGGTCCAGGTCGTGGTCGCCATCGACGTCGACGAGCGCGAGGGCGTAGGTATCGTCGTTGCGCGCGAGCAGGCGCCCAGCCGTGGCGTCGGCGAAGGCCCCGCGACCGTCGTTCAGCAACAGCAGGTTCTGCGCCGGAAAGCCGAGGTTGCTGGTGCCGAGCACCAGGTCCGAGTCGCCGTCGCCGTCGACGTCGCCAGCGGCGACCGCCATAGTGGCCTCCCCGCCGGGGAGCGGCGTCGACGTGAACGTTCCCGTGCCGTCGTTCACGAACAGCACATCAGGACCTTGGGTGCCGAAGACCGCGTCCATGTCACCGTCCCCGTCGAAGTCCGCGGCGATGATCGACTCGGTCGTCAGGTTCATTGCCGGGAACGCCGCCGGCACGACGGCGAACGCGCCGGCGCCGTCGTTGACCAGTAGCCGAGGGTTGGCGCGGAACGAGCCCTCGATCAGGTCCCGGTCGCCATCGCCGTCGATGTCCACCGCCACGAATCGTGGCGCGCCGGCCCCGCCGGTCGGCAAATACTCCCGCTCGTTAGCGCCGGCGAACTGGGTCTGCGCGGCGGCGGAGGCGGCGGTCACCAAGAGGGTCATCCAGGGGGTGGGGCGGGACTGCATGATGAATCTCCTCGGAGCCACTCGTTGCGGGCTCGGGTCGGGGCTGGGTGCCACCGGACCTTTGCCCCTAGGTCCCGCGGCGCTGCACGGAAGCGACGGGCGTTGCCGCGAATTCGGTGGGTTGATCCGTGCGTTCGTCTCCGAGCCTCGAGCTCGGCGCCGCGGCGACCGCGCGTCGAGTCTCGCTCTTGACCCGGGTCGCCTCCCGCACCACAGTCTGCCAGGACTGACGCACCGGACGGGAGTGGATCTGGGCTGGTGTCTGGCCTGGTCTTCAAAACCAGTGGGAGACGCCCTAGAGGCGGCTCCGGTGGGTTCGATTCCCATGCACTCCCGCCATCTGTGACGTCCGCACCTGCCCGCGCCGCCGGCCTTCGGCGTCCCCTTCATTTCTCGGTGGCGCGGGGTCGAAACCCGAAGAACCGGCGCTAACCTGACGCGCCTCCAGCCACGGAGAAGACGGTGTCCGACATCATTCTCCCCGCCCTCGTGATGACTGCCCCGGTGCTGGTCGTGGTGCTTTTCGCCATGGCCACGGGCCGGCGGTTGAGCGGTTCGTGTGGGGGGGTCGGTTCCGACGGCTCCTGCTCTCGGTGCGGCAAGCCGGCCGCGGAGATCCCGCCTCTGCGGGATCGACGGAACTGTCCCTGAAGGCGGCTGCTGCTCCGAGCACTGCTGTCGCGGACCTCGGTGACCACCGTTCGTCCACCGAGAGTTCGCCCAGCCCGCGGCGTCCCATGACCACCCATACCATTCGCAAAGGCTTCGACATCAAGATCGCCGGCCCCGCCGAGGCCAAGATCGAATCCTGCCCAGAGCCCGTCCTGGTAGGGCTCCAGCCGGCTGAGTTCCTCGGCATCCGGCCGAAGCTGCTCGTCAAGGAGGGCCAAGAGGTTGCCACCGGCGAGCCGGTCTTGCTGGACAAATCCCGCCCCGGGGTCCAGCTGGTGGCACCGGCGACCGGCCGCGTGACCAAGGTGGTGCTCGGCCAGCGGCGCTTCCCCGACCGGATCGAGATCACGCCGGCGGCGGAGGATCGCTTCTTCGACGGGCCCCGCCTCGACGCCGATCGGCTCGACGGGACGTCTCGCGATGAAGTGATCGAGGCGCTCGAGGGCGCCGGGCTCTGGCCCTACTTGCGGCAGCGTCCGCTCGGCAAGATTGCCGCGAAGGACCGTGTGCCCACGGCGATCTACGTGAACGGGATGGACACCGAGCCACTCGCCGCTGATCCGGCGGTGGCCGTCCAGGGACGCGGCGAAGCGCTCCAGGCCGGCATCCGACTGTTGCGGCGTCTGACCGATGGGCCCGTCTACCTCACCACGGCGACCGGCGAGCAGCCCGCCGAGTTCCGCGGGCTGCAGGGGGTCGAGCAGCACCAGTTCTCCGGCCCGCACCCCGCCGGCTTGGTTGGCACGCACATTGCCCAGATCGCGCCGCTCGGCCCGGATCAGGTGGTTTGGTACCTCAAGGCCCAGGAGGCAGCGACGCTGGGCGAGTGGGTGATAAGCGGGCGCTACCCCACGCATCGCGTGGTCGCGGTCGCCGGCTCGGCGGCGCCGCAGCGACGCTACTGCAAGGTGCGGCAGGGCGCGGCGCTGTTGACGTTGACCGGCGGCCAGCCCCTCGGCGGCGACCTGCGCGTCATCAACGGGACCGTGCTCTCCGGCGTCGCGAGTGACGCGATGGGGGTGCTCGGCTTCTACGCGCAGACGGTTTCGATCATTCCCGAGGGCAGTGACAGCCGCGAGCTCTTCGGCTGGGCGCGACCGCAGTTCGGCCGCCTCAGCGCGTCACGTGCGGTGTTCTCCTGGCTGATGCCCAAGGACCGCTACGAACTGGACGCCCGGCTCAACGGCGGGCCGCGCCACATCGTTAACATCGGCCAATGGGAGCGCATGACGCCGCTGGACATCCATCCGACGTTTCTGGTGCGCGCGGTGCAGGCCGGCGACCTAGAAGAGGCGATCAACCTCGGCCTCCTGGAGGTGACCGAGGAGGACGTGGCGCTCTGTACTTTCGCCGACCCCTGCAAGATTGAGGTCGGTCAGATCATTCGCGAGGGCTTGGACCTCTACGAGACGGAAGGCTGAGCCTCGATGAAGCTGCTCCGCAATCTGGTTGACAGCGGCCGCAAGCTCTACCACGAGCCCGGCTCAAAGCTGCACGGCGTATGGCCGCTGCTCGACGCGTTCGAGACCTTCCTGTTCACGCCGTCCACGCCGACTGGCAAGTCCGGCCCGCACGTGCGCGACTACATCGACCTGAAGCGGACGATGTGGACGGTGATCGTCGCGCTGGTGCCGTGCCTGCTGTGGTCGTTCTACAACAACGGCTACCAGCACTTCCTGGCGATCAGCCAGTTCGTGGCGAACGGTGGGGCTAACCCCTACCTCGCGCAAGGCGAGGTGGGCGCCGCGATCGCGCCACAGATTGGTTGGCTGCAGTGGGTCATCTTCGGGTCCTCCTACGCGCCCGATGTCGCGGCTCCGGGGTTTGGCGACATCCTGGTCTTCGGCCTGCAGCAAATGCTGCCGATCCTGTTCGTGAGCTACTTCGTCGGCCTCAACATCGAGGGGCTGTTCGCGGTGCTGCGGAAGGAGGAGATCAGCGAGGGCTACCTGGTCACCGGCATCCTGATCGCGCTCATCGTGCCGGCCTCGGTGCCGCTGTGGCAGCTGGCGCTGGCGGTGGCGTTCGCGGTGGTGCTCGCCAAAGAGGTGTTTGGCGGCACTGGCACCAACATCTTCAACGTGGCGCTGATCGCGCGCGCGTTCTTGTTCTTCGCCTATCCGGCGCAGATGAGTGGTGACTTCGTCTGGGTCGCCGGCAACGGCAGCCAGAACCTCATCGATGGCTACTCTGGCCCAACGGCGTTGGCCGCCGCGGCGCAGACGAAGCTCGAAGCCAACCACCTCGCCAGCGAGGGCATCCCCGACTTGGTCGGCAGTGCCGCCGAGGCCGTCGAGGCCGCCGGCTACACCTTCTGGGATCTGTTCATCGGCTTGGTGCCGGGGAGCGCGGGTGAGACCAGCGCGCTGTGCGCCCTGATCGGCGCCTTGGTCTTGGTTGTGACCGGCGTCGGCTCGTGGCGGACGATGGTCGCGGGCGTGATCGGCCTCGTCTCGGCCTCGCTGCTGATGATGGTGACCGCCGGTGGCCTCGACGGGATCGGTGGCCTGCCGCCGCACTACCACCTGGTCATGGGTGGCTTTGCCTTCGGCATCGTGTTCATGGCCACCGACCCTGTGTCGAGCCCTGAGACGGACCGCAGCAAGTGGATCTACGGTTTCTTGATCGGTGTCACCACAGTGTTGGTGCGCGCCGTCAACCCCGCCTATCCGGAAGGGGTGATGCTGGCGATCCTGTTGTTGAACGCTTTTGCCCCGACGATCGATCACTTCGTGATCGCGGCGAACATTCGCCGCAGGAAGGCCCGCTTTGGATAAGAACAGCAACGCCTTCACGCTGACCTTCGCCACGATCGTGTGCGTGGTGTTGGCGGTGTGCTTGTCCGCGACGTTCACCGGTCTCAAGACCCAAATCAACGCCAACGCCGAGTTCGACCGGCAGGTCAACGTCCTGCTGGCGATGGGCTTTCACGATCGGGCCGACGCAAGCAAGTCGCGCGGGGATTTGGAGAAGCTGTTCGCCGACCGCGTGGTTGGTCAGGTCCTCGAGGTCAAGCGCGGCATGGTCGACCGCGACGTGCGCCGCGGCGGCAAGAACTTCACCGAGAAGGTCGAGGCCGTGGTCGACGTGTCCAAGACCGAGTACGACGTGGGCGAGATCGCCAACCTGCGGCGCGAAGAGGCCAAGAAGACCGAAGCCGAGCAGCGGGAGTTCGTCGAGATCTACCGCGGCACGGATGAGGACGGCACCGCCGTGTGGGCGATCCCCATCTCGGGCTACGGCCTGTGGAGCACGCTCTACGGCTACCTGGCGCTCGAGGCCGACGTCAGCACGGTGCGCGGCATCACCTTCTATCAGCACGCCGAGACCCCCGGTCTCGGCGGCGAGGTCGACAACGCCGCCTGGCAGAAGACCTGGCGCGGCAAGACGGTCCGCGACGCCCAAGGCAAAGTCGTCGGAGTCGCGCTCAAAAAGGGGCGCGTCGATCCCAAGGTCGACTACGAAAAGGCCCACATGGTGGACGGCCTCTCCGGCGCCACGATCACCAGCAACGGGGTCTCGCGGTTCGTGTTGGCCGACCTGCAGACCTACGAGCCCTACTTTCAGAAGCAACGTCAGTCTTGAGGATCGCGAGTCATGACCGCCACCGTTGACGTACCCGCGCAAGCGCCCGCCGAGCCGAAGCCTCCGCTCTTCGGCAAGCGCGAGAAGCGCGCCGTGCTCGACCCCTTGTGGGACGAGAACCCGATCGCGCTCCAGGTGCTAGGGATCTGCTCGGCGCTCGCCGTGACCGTCAAGCTCGGACCGACCATCGTCATGTGTCTGGCGGTGGTCTTCGTGCTGACGATGAGCAACACGGTGATCTCGCTGATGCGCAACCTGATCCCCAGCAAGATCCGCATTATCGTCATGCTGACGGTGATCTCGACGCTGGTGACGATCGTCGACATCGGCCTGCGCGCCTTTGCCTTCGACATCAGTAAGCAGCTGTCGGTGTTTGTCGGCCTGATCGTGACGAACTGCATCATCATGGGCCGCGCCGAGGCGTTCGCGATGAGCAATCCGCCGTGGCGCAGCTTCCTCGACGGGCTTGGCAATGCGCTTGGCTACTCGTGGATCCTGTTGGCGGTGGCCTTCTTCCGCGAGCTGATCGGCTCCGGGCAATTGCTCGGGCTGCAGATCATTCCCCGCTCGATTTACGCCGAGGAGGGTGGGTTCTACATCGACAACGGGCTCATGGTGCTGGCACCGGGCGCGTTCATCCTGCTCGGTGTCATCATCTGGGTGCAGCGGGCCATCTCTGGTTACTCGGAGGCCAACTGACCATGTTCGCCGAAGTCGCAGATCCCAACAGCATCAGCGGCCTGATCAGCCTCGCGCTCAAGGCGATCTTCGTTGAGAACATCCTGCTCGCCTTCTTTCTCGGCATGTGCTCCTACTTGGCGGTGAGCAAGCGCGTCGATACCGCCATCGGTCTAGGCGCCGCGGTGATCTTCGTCGAGACGATCACCGTGCCGGTGAACTGGGTGATCTACAACTACGTGCTGCGCGAGGGCGCGCTGTCGTGGGCCGGTCTGCCGGATACCGACCTGCGCTACCTCGGCCTGATCTTCTACATCGCGGTGATCGCCGCGATGGTGCAGATCGTCGAGATGGCCATCGATAAGTTCAGCGCCAAGCTCTACACCGCGCTCGGCATCTTTCTGCCGCTCATTGCGGTGAACTGCGCGATCCTCGGGGCCTCGCTGTTCATGGTCGAACGCGACTACACGCTGCCGCAGGCTGCGGTGTTCGGGCTCGGCTCGGGCATCGGCTGGGCGCTCGCGATCATCTCGATGGCGGCGATCCGGCAGAAGCTGCGGACCGCGCACGTGCCACCGCCGCTGCGCGGGCTGGGGATTACCTTCATCGTCACCGGCCTCATCGCCATGGCCTTCATGACCTTCGCTGGCATCCAGCTCTGAGGGCTTGTTACTTTTTGAAGACAAGCCCGAAGGCACCGCGGAGCGGTGCCAGCAACATCGAAGAAAGCCTGTAGCTTGGGTTTAGTTGCAGGCTCTGAGCTGACCGAAGAGCATCGAACGTGTTTACCTCCATCCTGATCGGCGTCGTCGCTCTCACGGCCGTGATCCTGCTACTCATCGGCGTGCTGATGTTCGCCGAGAGCCGGCTGGTCCAGAAGGGCAACGTCAAGATCCTGATCAACGACGATCCAAGCGCCTCGCCAGAGGTTCAGGCCGGCGGGACCCTGCTGTCGGTCCTTAGCGCCAGCAAGGTGTTCTTGCCGTCGGCGTGTGGCGGTGGCGGCACCTGCGCGATGTGCAAGTGTCAGGTGCTCGAGGGAGGTGGCGACATCCTGCCGACCGAGCTGACCCACATCACGCGCTCCGAGGCCAAGGATCAGTGGCGGCTGGCATGCCAGGTGAAGGTGCGCCAGGACATGAAGATCCGCGTCCCGGACGAGGTCTTCAGCATCAGAAAGTGGGAGTGCACGG
The DNA here is from genome assembly GCA_039029375.1 of Planctomycetota bacterium. Classification (GTDB taxonomy): domain Bacteria; phylum Planctomycetota; class UBA1135; order UBA1135; family UBA2386; genus JBCCGH01. The sequence continues at coordinate 44,363 of JBCCGH010000046.1, read as the reverse complement.
TCCGCTCCAACCACAACGTCGCCACGTTCATCAAGGAACTGGTGCTCGACCTGCCGCAGGGGGAGCTGCTCGACTTCCAGTCCGGCGGCTACATCCAGATCGACGTGCCGGAGTACAAGGGCATCAAGTTCTCCGACTTCGACGTGGAGGAGGAGTACCACCCCGACTGGGACAAGTTCAAAGTCTGGGACAACGTCGCCAACAACGACGAAGAGTGCTTCCGCGCCTACTCGATGGCGAACCACCCGGCCGAGGGCAACATGGTGATGCTCAACATCCGCATCGCCACGCCACCGCCGCGGACCGAAGGCATCCCGCCGGGCCTCTGCTCGAGCTACGTCTTCAGCCTCAAGCCGGGCGACAAGGTCACGATCTCGGGGCCCTACGGCGAGTTCTTCATCAAGGACACCGACCGCGAGATGGTCTACATCGGCGGTGGTGCCGGCATGGCGCCGCTGCGCTCGCACCTCTTCCATCTGTTCCACACGCTGAAGACCGGGCGGAAGGTGAGCTACTGGTACGGCGCGCGCAGCTTGCGCGAGATGTTCTACGAGGACCACTTCCGCGCGATCGAGAAGGAGTTCCCCAACTTCAAGTTCCACATCGCACTGTCCGACCCGCTCCCCGAGGACAACTGGAGTGGCTACACGGGCTTCATCCATCAGGTCGTGTGGGACAACCACCTGAAGGAGCACGAGAACCTCGACGAGATCGAGTTCTACCTCTGCGGTCCGCCGATGATGCTGTCGGCGTGTCTGAACATGTTTGACGAGCTGGGCGTCGAGAAGGACATGGTTGCCTTCGACGACTTCGGCTCGTGAGTGTGATGACGCGGCGCGCCCTCGGCGCCGCGCTCCTCGCAGTCGGTGGAGTTGCCGGCTGCACGCGACCGCCGGCCACTGGCGCCGGCGGCGCGCTCCGAACCGAGCTGTCCGGGAAGGTCATGGGCACGACCTTCTCGATCAAGACGGACGGCGACCCCGCGCCCGCCATGCCGGCGATCGACGCGCTGCACGCCGTCGACGCACGGTTTAGCACCTACAAGCCCGACAGCGAGATCTCGCGGTTCAACGCGCACCGCTCGACCGAGCCGTTCGCGTGTAGCGACGAGTTCGCGGCGGTCGTCGCCCGCGCACTCGAGGTCGCGGAGAAGACCGAGGGCGCGTTTGACCCAACGATTCGTCCGCTCATGACCCTGTGGGGGTTTGAGACGGCGGCGGACGGCGCGCGCACCGAGCCGACCCAGGAACAGATCGATGCCGCCGTCGCCCGCGTCGGCTGGACCAAGCTCCACCTCGATGGCACGAGCCTGACCAAGGACGTCGCCGACCTCGAGCTCGACCTCAGCGCGATCGCCAAGGGTTATGGCGTCGACCGCGCCGCCCAGGCCCTGATCGACGCCCAGGTGACCGGCTTCATGGTCGACGTCGGCGGCGAAGTGCGCTGCCGCGGCACCAAGCCCGGCGGCGTGCCGTGGCGGATCGGCATCGAGAAGCCGCCCGCCCACCCGACCGAGCGGGCCATCGAAGAAGTGGTCGAGGTTCACGACCACGCCATCGCCACGAGCGGCAGCTACCGCATCTGGCGCCGGTACGGCAGCCGCCGCGTGCACCACATCTTTAGGCCCGACACGGGCCGCAACGCCGAGAACCCCGTCGTCAGCGTGTCGCTACGCGCCACGACCTGCGCGCTCGCCGACGCACTCGCGACGTCGTTCATGGTCCGCGGTCCGACCGGCGCCGAGGCCGTGCTCGACCGCTTCGACGACGACAACCTCGGCGCCCTGTTCCTACTCCACAACGGCAACGGCAACGTCACCCAGCACCCCGCGCGTTGGTAAGCGTATTCCGGCAGGACGCTGCCGATGCCTTGTGCTAACCTCCGGCAGGGTCAGGGAAGAGAGGAGAGGCAGTGCATCGAATCGATCTCGCCGAGCTCGTCAAGCACGTTCGGCTTCAGCTCAAGAGGGCCCGGAGAGAGGGCCTCAAGCACAAGATGCCGTTCGAGGTGTCTGAGCTGGAGCTGGAGCTGCAGGTGACCGTGGAGAAGCAGGGCGATGCTGGCCTGACCTTCGGATTTGTTTCGGCCGAAGGCACCGTCGCCAAGGAGTCGATCCAGAAGGTCAACGTCAAGATTCGGCCCGTGAGCGAAGACGGCGGCAGCACGTTCATCGGCGACGAAGACGAAGACGACGTGCAGATCGGTTGAGTCGTTGGCATCCCATCCGGATTGGAGGTTGTTGGCGCTCATCAAGGTGCTGCGTCCCGGGCGGGCCCTCCCGCGCTACAGATCTTGTCCCGAGCGCGTGGAGCAGGCTCGTGGGACACAGCAGTAGACGGAGGCACGTGGTCGTCGTCCATCCTGACTGGGACCTTCTGGTGTTGATCCAGGCGCGGTCCGCCACCGGGAAGGTGTTGGGCACCGGCTATCCGATTGGGCCTGACCTGATCCTGACTGCGGCGCACGTGCTACGGCGCCACGGGAAGCCTGACTCGATCGAACTGCGGTTCGTTGGCACCCCACCCGATCGCGTGGACGAGCCTTGGCAGCCCGACGCGTCGGACCCGTACGAGGGCGAGGTCGTGTGGGATGGCATGGACAACGACGATGTCGACGCGGCGCTCGTGCGCGTGCGCGGGCTCGCCGTCGGGCTGCCCGTGCCGCCGATGGGCACCCAGCCGCTTGCCGATGGCGCTCGGTGGGTGGGGCGCGGCTTTGCCGCCGCGGGCAAGGACGAGAACCCCGAAGGCAGGCCCGTGCGCAATCCCATAGGGCTGCAGGGGCTGACGTACGCCGAACACCGCGGTTGCGTTGATCTGTCGGTGGAGGATGCCCCCAAACTCCCCAAGGTGGACTGGAAGGGGGCCTCCGGCGGTCCGGTCTTCGTCGGGGGACGCCTGAGCGGCGTGCTCTTAAAGGTGCCAGACCGATTTGATGGGCGGCTGCAGGCAATCGCGTTCGGCACGCTGGTGGCCGTGCCGAAGTTTGCCGCGCTGCTGCATTGGGACGACGGAAGTTGGCGAAATGAGCTACGCAGGCACCTGCGGCGGCGGCTCAATCGCCCCGATGCCCTACAAGCGCTCTGTGATCAGCCGCAGGCTGGGCAGCTCCAATGGGACTCCGAGGAGCAGAAGCTAGACGCGGTCGTGGAGCGGCTCCTCGGGTGCTCGCTCGCGACGCTGATCGCCTGGTTCAACCACGCGCACAACGCGCTGTACAAGGCGGACACTGACCAAGGCGTGTTGGCAGCCGGCGTGCTCATCGATGTTCTCCTGGAAGTTCTGCCATTGGCGTTCGAGCAGGGCGTTGCACACATGCTGCGGCACAGCGCGGATGCTCAGGGGGCGTGGATCGCTTTGCCGGTGGCGACAGCAACCGTGGCCGAGATCGCCCATGCAGCAGCGCTGCACCGGGTGGCGCAGTTCGACGGGGTGGGCCCAGACCGCTTTCCGCGCGGGCGGCCGCTCGTGCAGGATCCTTCAGCGCTGGAGACCGGGATCGCGGAGTCAGAGCAGAGGTTCATGGACGTGCTGATGACCGACCTCGCGCGCGTCCTCGACGTCGAAAAGGACGCGGAGGCGATCAACGGCGAGCTCGAGCACCGTGCCGAGTTCGCACCCGAACGGTGCCCGCACTATCTGGTCTTCCGTAGGGGGAAGGTAGGATCGGACGCCAGCGTGCATTTCCAGTCGATCAGGCGGCGGTTCCCTGCACTTCAGCTACTGGAGCTGTCGGGCGGCGACAAGAAGCTCGAGGTGCGGCAGATCGCGTCGCCGCTGCGCGAAATGCTGAACCGGGGGAGGCCGTCACGGTGACTTCGAGCGCCTGGCTCGACGTGTCCGCAGGGGAAATCTCTCGACTCGCGGCACAGGGCGCCGAACCGCCCTTACATCACGTCTGGGAGCCCGCCGCTGTGGATGCGATCAACGCAGCGTTGGCCGCGGGGCGCGCCCTTCTCGTGCGTGGGGAGCCCGGCACCGGCAAGAGCCAGCTAGCGCGCGCCGCAGCGCACGCGTTGAACCGCCCGCTGGTTAGCATGGTGGTCGACGCCCGCACCGAGGCGCGTGACTTGCTTTGGACTTTCGACGCCGTTGAGCGGCTCGCCGAGGCGCAGGTCTTGGGCGCTGTCGGCGGCGTGGACCGCGACCAGGTGCGGACCGCTTTGGCCGAGCGGCGCTTTGTTCGGCCGGGACCCCTGTGGTGGGCGTTCGATTGGCGCTGGGCTGCCGTCATGGCCCGCGCCGAGCGGGCGTGCCCGATCGGCTGGCGGCGTGCAGATGGCGTGGTCGTGTTGATCGATGAGATTGACAAGGCGGACTCAGATGTCCCTAACGGCTTGCTCGAGGCCTTGGGCGCTGGGCGTTTCGTAGCCCGCGGTTTCCGCCGCGCAGTCACGTTGTCGCGCGGCGCTCCGCCGCTCGTCGTGATCACGACTAATGAAGAGCGCGCGCTGCCCGACGCGTTCCTGCGCCGTTGTCTCGTGCTGCAGCTTGGCTTGCCCGCGGGCGAGGACAAGCTGGTGGACTTCCTTGTCGCTCGTGGTCGCGCCCACTTTCCCGACGCCGCACCCGAGTTGTTGAGTCGCGCCGCGCGTCTGCTCGTGAGCCATCGGGAGCGTGTGCGCCGTCGCGGTTTGATGCCGCCGGGACAGGCCGAGTATCTCGATTTACTTCGCGCCGCGCTGCAGCTGGAAGCGCGCGACGCGCGTGATCTCCTCGACGTCGTTGCCCCGTACGCGTTCGACAAGCACCCGCCCGAGGCGGCGTCGTGAGCCAGGTCGGCTATGCCGACCTGGCGCGTGCCGCCATTGCGCACGGGGAGAAGGGGTTGGCGGCCATGGCCCACGCGATGGGGTGGGCGCTGGCCCGGCCAAGCCAGCCAGCGAATCAGATCGAACCCGAGGCAACAGCGTCGCCAACGGCGGCAGTGGCCGGCGCTGCGCACAGCGCCGGGGCCTCCGCTGACTCCCTGCCGTTTTGGCGGATCAGCCGCTTCAGTCCGTCGGCCTCCGCGGAACCGGCGGTCGACGAGCATGAGGAGCATCCGCCCCTGACCAACGATGAGTTAACCCATGGTGCGGCTCACTTTCCGCCGGTCCTTCCGTTGGTGCCCTGGCCCCACCTCTGGCGGATGCTGCACCGTCAGCTTCGTGACGTCAGAGTCAGCCGACGCATCGACGTCGAGCGCGTCGTGGTCTGCCTCGCGCGGGGTGAGAATGCTCGACGGCTGCCGCGCGAGCGGGTCACGCGTTGGCCGTCGCGCGTGTCGGTTCTGATTGATCGCAGTCGACGATTGACGCCCTTCTGGGCGGACCAGGACCTGCTCGTCGCGCAGCTCACGCGGCGGCTTGGGCCGCACGCGGTGACTCGCTGGTCGCCACCCGTCGAGCAGGGGCGCTGGCTGGGGCGGGACGGCAAGGGCCGGCGCCGGGCAGGAGTCCCCGACCGCATGCTGTTGTTGCTCGGCGATCTCGGTACTTACGCCGGTGCGCGCGAGCGGAGCCGCTGGACGGCGCTGGGTCGGGAGCTGCGTCGGGCTGGCCACGCGTTGCGCGCTCTGGTGCCGGGCTCCCCCGAACGTTGGCGCGGGCAGGCGCCTGACCTCTGGCATGCGGTAGCCTGGGATGTCGCCCGCGGGGCGCCGGCCACGGACGCCGGTGACCGGTTGGTGCGGTTGCTGGCACCTGCCATCCGGATCGAACCGGGCCTCCTGCGCGCGGTGCGCCATGGGCTCTCGGCCACTTGGTGCGATGCTGGTGCCGAGGTCGAGGCCTGGCGTCACGAAGCTCTCGTCGCCGCCACTTCGGTGGCGGCGCTCTTCGTGCCTGACGCTCAGGTGGAGCTGCGGCACGGCTGGAGGTCGCTGCCGCGCGCGGCGCGCGCCGCGGCCACGCGGGTGCTCCGCGCTTGGCACGCCGGGCTACCGCCGGAGATCTGGTTCGAGGAAGTGCTGCATGGCGCGTTGCTCGATGCGAGCTTGTTCAGCGGCGACGAGGTGGAGGCGGCGCGCGAGTTCTTTGCTCGGGTCGGCTGCTCGACGCGACGCCCGCCGGAAGGGGTGGAGCCTTGGTTCGCTCGCTTTGATCAGCGGGTCGATGTGCGCGTATTCAAGGACCAAGTCGTGGGTGCGTCGCTGCGCCGGGCGTGGGTGGCTTTCCGCGGCGACGACCGCGATGCGCGCGTGCCGCCAGGCGTTGATCCGGCCGACCTGGACCGCTCGGCGCGGGTATGGCCGCTGCGGGCCCTCGATCTGTGGCTGTGCGGCGACGTCCTGCGGGGGGTCAACTACGAAGAGCAGCCACCGCCGGGCATCGGCAGTGCCCTTGGCAGGGTGGAGCTCGGCGCGCCAGAGACTTTGGTGCGTGCCGGCGAAGACGAACGCGCGGTGCGCGATCTCGCATCGGGTGTCCGCCTCAGCCGATACCTCACGGGACCGCGGCCCAGCCCCCCGGCCTGGGCGGTGGCGACCGGCCAAGACAGCTACGGACGCTGGGCGGATGCGGAAGTGGCGGGAGCGCGGTTTCGGCTTCGCTGGATCCGCGCGGGGCGGTTTTTGATGGGGTCTCCGCCTTCGGAGGCAGGACGGTTCGACGGCGAGAAACAGCATCGAGTGACGCTGTCGCGGGGATTCTGGTTGGCCGCCACGCCGGTGCATCAGGCTCTGTGGCAGGCGGTCATGGGGAGCAACCCGAGCGCCTTCGTGTCGCCGAACCGGCCCGTCGAACGAGTGAGCTGGGAAGATGCCCAGGCGTTCTGTCGTGCTGTGGATGAGCGCGTGCCAGGCCTGCAGCTCCGGCTGCCGACCGAGGCCGAGTGGGAGTATGCCTGTCGCGCAGGGACCACCGCAGCGACCTACGCGGGCGACCTGGATCTCGTGGGGGAGCGCCATGCCCCTCAGCTCGATGAGATCGCGTGGTACGGCGGAAACAGTGGTGTCGACTTTGATCTTGAGCGCGGAGTGGATTCGCGTTCTTGGCGCCAGAAACAGTATGCGCACCACCGCGCGGGTACCCGCGTCGTTGACCAGAAGCGGCCCAACGGGTGGGGCTTGTTCGACATGCTGGGCAACGTCGACGAGTGGTGCGAGGACTGGTCGGGCCCGTACCCAACTGAGGAATGCGTGGACCCCTCTGGGCCATCTAGGGGCCAGGACCGCGTGATCCGCGGTGGGTCGTGGAACGACATCGCGCGGTTCGTCCGGGCGGCTTGCCGCTTCGCGGGCTCGCCCGGCTACCGCTACCACTACCTGGGCTTTCGCTGTGCCCGAGGTCCGGGTTTCGGTGAGCCAGGCCAGGACGCGGCAGAGTCCGGCGCGGGACGCGCCGGCGAGGTCGCGTCACGTCGCGGCTCGATCCTCATCGTCACCGACCGCGGTCAGTGGGAGGCCGAGGCCGTGTCGCGCCCAGGGTGGGCGCGTCGCATGGGCCGCGATCGGAGCGGGCTGTGGGCCGAGTGGTTTCTCGGCACCGTTGGTTATCGGATGCGCTGGATTCCGCCGGGTCGTTTCGCGATGGGATCACCGGGCACAGAGGAGGGCCGGAACGACGATGAGATGCAGCACCAGGTGACGCTGACCCGGGGGTTCTGGCTTGGCGAGACTCCCGTGACGCAAGCGCTGTGGGCCGAGCTCGGCCTTCGCGATCGGGGCCGGACGTCGGGAGCGTCCGTGCCCGTGCATAATGTCAGCTGGAAAGACACGCAGGACTTCCTGCGGCGCGTGGAGGAGATCGCGGGCGTCGCGTTGCGGTTGCCAACGGAGGCCGAGTGGGAATACGCCTGCCGGGCGGGATCGACCGAGGCGCGTTATGGGGCTCTGGACGCGTGTGCGTGGCACCTCGGGAACAGCGAGATGCGACCGCGCGACGTGGGGCAGAAGGTGGCCAACGCCCATGGGCTCTTCGACATGTTGGGCAACGTGTGGGAGTTGTGCCAAGATTGGCGGGGACCTTACGAGCCGGAGAGCAGCGTCGATCCCACGGGCCCAGCACAGGGCCGGCGCCGCGTGATCCGCGGTGGGTCGTGGGACGACATCGCGCGGGGCGTCCGGGCGGCTTGCCGCCGCGCGGGCTCGCCCGGCAGCCGCCACCACGGCCTGGGCTTTCGCTGCGCCCGAGGTCCCGAGTGAGCCAAACGAGGAGCGGGACGCTAGAGTGGCCGGGGCCGCCGCGCGCGGAGCGTCGGCGTGACCCGGCCAGCGGGTCTGTTTACCAACGAGCACCTCGCTCTGATGGTGCAGCGGAACGTGCGCTCGTCACAGGATCTGCTCGCGCTGGACGGCGTCGGGCCGAGTCGGGTGGCCAAGTACGGGGCGGCGTTTCTCCAGATCCTGAGCTCGCCGCCGGCGCCGCGTGCCGTGGGGGAGGAGCCGGTCGGTGAAACGTAGCAACGTCGGCTTGGACGCGGTCGCTGCGTGGGACAACCTGACCGCGGCGTTCTTGCGCGCGGCTCGCGGCAAGGCGCGGCGGCCAGACGTGCTTGGTTTCCGGGCACGGTTGCTTCGCGAGCTGGCCGCGCTGCGTGGTGGCATCCTGGATCTGTCCGTTGGCGTCGGCGCCACCTCGCAGTTCATGGTGTTCGACCCGAAGCGGCGCGTCATTCACGCCCCGGTGTTTCGCGAACGGGTGCTGCACCACGCGCTGATTCGGCAGATCGGTCCATCGCTGGACGCCGTGCAGATCGACGAGAGCTTCGCTTGTCGGAAAGGGAAGGGCGCGCTCGCGGCGGTGCGTTGTGTCCAGGCCCACCTGCGGCGGTCTCCGTGGTACCTCCAGCTCGACATGCGACGCTACTTCGATTCAATCGCGCACGAGAGGCTCCGGCTCTTGTTGCGCCGCCGCCTCAAGAATCGCGGCACGCTGGCGCTGCTGGATCGCATCGTCGCCTGCTACCAGAGTGACGCGTCCACGCCGAGGTGTGCACGGGGCGTGCCGATCGGTGCGCTGACCTCACAGTACTTCGCGAACCTCTACCTCGCCGGGTTCGACCGGTGGCTGCTTGCACTCCCCGGCGTGGTCGGCGTCGTGCGCTACATGGACGATGTGCTCGCGTTCTGCGCCGACCGCGCCACGGCGCGCCAGCTGCCGGCCGCCTGCGGCGAGTATCTCGACCGCGAGCTCGCGTTGTGCTTGCGACTCGCCCGTGTGCAACCGACCCGTCACGGAGTTCGGTTTTGTGGGTACCGGGTCTTGCCGCGCGCGCTGCGGTTGTCGACACGCCGGCGTCGCCGCTACGCGGCGGCGCGCCGGGCGGCGGAGCAGTCGTACCTGGCCGGTAGGATCGACGCGCGGCAGCTGCAGGTTGCCTACCAGGCCGCGTTGGCGGCGACGATGCACGCTGACGCCTTGGCTTACCGCCGGGCAGAGCTCGTGCGGCACCCAGGGCTGGTCGACGCATGAAGACTCTCAGGGGTGAGGGCCGCAGGGGCCAGAACCGCGTGATCCGCGGTGGGTCGTGGAACGACATCGCGCGGAACGTCCGGGCGGCTTGCCGCAACGCGAACTCGCCCGGCAACCGCAACCACAACCTGGGCTTTCGCTGTGCCCGAGCTCACGCGCGGATCGGACGATCTGCGCAGGACCCGGCCACCATCCCGTCCGCAGACCAAGCTTGCGGCGAACAGCACAGGCCTGCCGGTGCACTAGTAGCGCTCCCGGAGGGGGCGACGAACGTGTGCCGGCGCGGCCGTTTTGCGCGCGTCTCCCGGTGCCGGCCGTGACGGCGCATCCGCTGGTGACGGGGAGCCCACCCGCATGGGCCAGTGAGTGGGGCGAAGACGAGTTTGGGGTATTCGTGGGCTTCGCCGTTGCTGAAGTCGTGCAGCGGATGCGTTGGATCCCCCCCGGACGATTCTCGATGGGTTCGCCCGCCTCGGAGGCCGGGCGCGAGGAACATGAAGCGGCGCACGAAGTCGAGCTTACGCAGGGTTTCTGGTTGGGGGATACGCCCGTCACCCAGGAGCTTTGGGAAGCCGTCATGGGCAACAATCCCAGCCGGTTCGTTTCCCCGTGCCGTCCGGTGGAGTCGGTGAGGTCGGAGCAAGCGATGGCGTTCTGTGCCAACGTCGAACAACGCGTCTCTGGTCTGGCGCTGCATCTACCAACGGAGGCCCAGTGGGAATATGCCTGCCGAGCGGAGACGACGACAGCGACCTACGCTGGTGACCTGGAGATCCAGGGCGTCAACAATGCGCCCGTATTGGATGCGATCGCATGGTACGGGGGCAACAGCGGGGTTAACTTCGACCTCGACGAAGGAGAGGCCTCAGAGGCGTGGCCGGAGAAACAGTACCCGCATGCCAAGGCAGGGACGCGAGCGGTGGCGACCAAGCAGCCGAATGCTTGGGGGTTGTTTGACACCTTGGGCCAGGTCTTCGAGTGGTGTGCGGATTGGTACGACAAGTACCCCCCCGGGCCTGCAGTGGATCCGACGGGCCCCGCTAGGGGCCGGAGCCGCGTGATCCGCGGTGGGTCGTGGTACGGCTTCGCGCGGAACGTCCGGGCGGCTTGCCGCGGCGCGCGCTCGCCCGGCGACCGCGACCACCGCCTGGGCTTTCGCTGTGCCCGAGGTCCAGAGTGAGCTCTAGCCAGTCCAGCGCGCGGCATGCGTGGCGCGGGACGCGTCCGCCTGCCGCGCTCAGCGGCCGGGTCGTCGGTGCTCTTTCATCGAGCCGGTCCGGGCGTGGCGGCCGGTGTTCGCTCGGGTGACCCGTCCCGATCGTTGTAACCCTACCGCGGAGGGTGGATACCCTGATTCGCGTTGACCCCCAGGGTCCGCCATGGAGACCTGCCCGGTGATCTGATTCGCTGCCCTTGCCCTTCTCCTCGTCCCCTCCGTCCCGACGCAGCCACCATCCACGCTGTCCGCCGACGGCGGCCGCATGACCGTCACGATGCACGACGAAGTGGGGCTGCCGCTGCATGTAGTTCGTCAAGCTGGCGTAGACGCTCACGGGCCGTGCGTTTCACCTCCCACGGACCCGAGCTGACCGCGGCCGAGCGGATCAAGCATGATGGATAACGACGCTCAGATGGGCACCGGAGACCGAGCCCTGCAAGCCGTGGATTGAACGTACGGTGCCGCGACAAAAACCACCGCATTCGACCAGCCGCCGCTCAACCGTGCTCGTGAAACGGCACCCCTAGCGCATAGCGCACGGCGTCCCGCCCCGCCGCGACACCGTGCCGCACGGGCTGTAGCCCCACGGCGCCACCCACCTCAACGAGCCGCTCGGCGCAGCAGAACAACACCCCGTCTCCGGGCTGCGTCGCCACGCTGCGACGGCGCACCTTCTTGCCGGGCCGGTCGTCGTACAGGACGAACTCCCCGCCGCCGCCCGGGCCAAGCGTGACGGCCAGCTGGAGCGGAAACACCACGCGCCCCGCAGCGTCGCGGTGCGGCGCGTCGCCGCCGCCGCGCTCGTAGCGCACCAGAATCGGCGTGGACCGGTGCTGCCCCGCGCGGTGACAGTGAGCCAAGAACTCCGCCAACGTCGCCGGTACCCGATCGCCGCGACCCAGCTCGGCGGACCACGCGTTCACAATCCGCGCCGCGCGACCGTACAACTCCCGCCGCAGCGCCTCCACCAGCTCCGGCAACGGCGGTTGGAAGAAGCGGTAGCGCACGCGACCAAACTCCTCGCTGTCGTGCTCGACCTCGTGCTCGAACCGCGAGGGGGCCTCGTCCAACGCGATGATCGCCGTGCACTCCGCCGCGTCGAGGAGCCCCGGCAGCCGCACCACGCCAAACCGGCGCAGCTCCGCGGTCAGCGCGTCCCAGTCGTAGCGGTTGGTCCGCTCGGTGAACGGTTCGGGCTCCCCATCGCCCGCGGCCATCCCATCGACGTCGATCGGCGGCACCATCGCCCCGTAGCTCCGGAGCACGGCCTCTGCCGCAGCGTCCGGCTCGAGCTCCACCGCGCGACGCTGGAGCCGCTCGGCTTGCACGAACTTCCCCCGTGCCGCCTGCAGCGCAGCCAGGTTGGCGAACGCCTCGGCATACGTGGGGGCCAACGCGATCGCCGTGCGAAGCGCTTCCTCGGCCTCGTCCAGCTGCCGGCACTCGCGCAGGATCTGGCCGCGGTCGTTCCAGATCCGCGGGTTGACGTGGCCGGCGTCGACCGCGCGCCGGCTGATCCGTTCAGCGAGCACCAGGTTGCCCGCAGCGACGGCCTCCCAGGCCGCGTCCATCTCGCGCTCGACCCGACGGCGGGCCCGGCGCTGTTCCTTCTTCGAACTCACAAGCACCAAGCGCCTGCCACGCCGCGGCGCCTCCTACGGGTCCAGCACGAGCATGAAGCAGCGCGCCGTGGTGACGCCCGGCTCGGTCATGCCGCCAATCCGCGCCCAAAAGCGCCCCGCCCCGACCATCGCGCGGTGATCCATGGTCGCGGGCGGCGTGTGCCGCGTCGCCACGGTCTCCCAGTTGTCGCTCGCCGGATGGTAGAGCAGAGTCTGTGCCAACGGCCGCGACGGCTGACCGTTGTAGCCGATGCCGCTGATGTTGTAGGGGTTGTCGGTGCCGCCGTGCAGCAGGAAGCGCTGGCCCGGCACGGCCCCGGGCGAACCCGCCGCGCGGTACGTCGGTCGGCCGGGGTGCGCCGGCACCTCGCGCCAAGCGATCTCGTTCAACGCGCCAACACCGCGTGGATCGATCTTGCCGACGAACGCCCGGTCGTTGATGCGAAACCCGGCCTGGATCTTGGCGCCGTCCATGTAGATCAGCTCGTCGCCGACCAGACCGCCGGTGTGGCCAAACAGACCCGGCAACGGCCCCGGGATCGGCGTCGCCTGCGACCACCCGTTGGTCTGCGTGTCGTAGAGCTGCACGTTGGCGACGTTCGTGCCGCGCGGGCCGTGCCAGCCGCTGATCAGATACACGTAACGGTTGCGGTAGACGCCGACGACCGTGTCGTCGACCTCCGTCGGCACGTCCGCGAGTCTGACGTAGCTGTCGGTGGGAACGTCGTAGCGAAACAGTCGGGGCTCGGTCACCTCGCCGGCGGCCGCCGTGTAGCCGCCCAGCAAGTAGACCTCCCCCGCGACCGTGATCGCGTTGGCGGCGATCTTGGCCAACCCGCCCAGCCGCGGCGCATCGGCGATCCGCCGCCAGCTACCGCCCGGCAGCGTGATCGAATACGAGGCCGCCGTGATCGTGCTCGTCTGGTCGGGGTCGCGGATCCCCATGAAGCTGTAGAAGGTCCGCTGATCGCCGGGGCCGCGCACCATGGCGGTGGCGTTGTTGGAGACCGCGATCGGCAGGGTGGGCAGCTCGACCCAGTCACCGGTCGCTGGTTGCGGTCCGTCGACGCCGGGCTGCGCCGTGGCGGCGGCGGCCAAGACCAGGAGTGCAAGGAGGTGGGATCTCACGGCCGCATCTTAGGCGACTCGGGGCGGCTAGTGCGCGGGGCCGAAGATCAGCAACCAAGCCTTCGCAGCAGCCGTCAGGACAGCAAGCCCCGCTGCCGTCCCAGCGAGCTCGGCCTCTTTGCGGGGCGGTTCGGGGATCGCAAACGTCGGCTCGAGGCCTGCCGCTCGCATCCGGTCGATCAGGTCGGGGTGCACCATCTTCTTGGCGCCGAACGTGACTGGGACGAGGTTCATCCGGTGCAACGACTCGAGCGCGCGCGCGAGCGCGAGGCACTGCTCCGCCGCCCGACGCGGATCGTCGGCGTCACGTGCTGCGCCGCGCGCCGCCGCATCGGCCCGCAACTCCATTGTCCGGCGGTGCTTCTTGGTGAGGGCCGCCAGCGCGATGGTGCCGGCACCGAGGGCCAGCAGCGCCAGTGGTCCGCCGGCCGCGAGCACGGGCCGGATCGACGTGACGGCGGCGAAGGCTAGCAGGATGGGGGCGGCGCGAAGCAGCTTGTGAACGCCGGTTTCTCGCAGATGCCCCAGCTCGTGGCCGGTGATCGCGGCGAGCTCATCGTCGGGCAGGGCGAGAATGGGCTCGGTGAAGAAGACGGTGTTCGCGAGAACTGCCGCTGCTGCGTTGGCGTCGTTCGATGACACCACGCGCGCGCGTGGCGCTGTGGTCCGATGCTCCTCGCTCACCTCATCGACGACTCGGCGCAGGCGCGCGTCTGGCTCCCAGTCCAGGCCGAGCCGCGACATCGTGTGAAACAGGCCGACACACACCCACCAAGGGATGATGAGCCACGACGTCGCCAGGATCGTGACGCAGAGCCACAGGGGTTGCAGCGGTACACAAAGCATGACGAGCAACGCGCTGACCCAGGGCACGATGATCAGTGCGGTTGAGGCGATGCCGCGGCCGATCGAACGCCACGCCGGGACCCGGGCGGGCGGTCTTCGTAGGGTGGCCTGGAGCTGCCGGAAGGCGACGCCGGTGCCGATGCCGAGGGCGACGGGGGCGGCCGCGGGCAGCAGCAGATCCCAAGACCAGCGGAGTCGGGTCAGCGATAGACCCATGACCACGACCAGCAGGGTGCCGATTCCCGCGAGGTTGCCGCACGCCTTGGCCATGGCCCAGTGATGCCGTGCCTGCTCAGGCCACGGCAGAGCGACAATGCGACGGAGCCGCCAGCCGCGCGCGACGCGTCCACCGAGCGCCGTGGCCAGGTAGCCCACGAGCCCGGCCAAAGCCAACAGCGCGATCCCGCTGGGCCCGAAGGCGGAGAGGTCTGAAAACCCGGCGCGGTCGAGGGAGCCGCGGAGTGTCTCGAGAAGATCGTCGAACATTCGCTCTCGGTCGGAGCCGGCGCGGGCCAGCGACTCTAGTCCTTGAGCCAGCGCCGACCACGTCCCGAAGCCGCGCGCTCGGGCGTTCGCTCGCCGCAGCCTTGTCGCGAGGCCCGGGCCGCGATCCACTGGCGCCTGCTGCATGACCGACTCTCCCCCAAGCCGTGGCCTCGCGCCGCTTTGGATCGGCCTTGGCGTCCTTCTCGCGGCGCTCGGCCTGGCCGCCGACGCGCTGGGCCTGACGGCGATCGGCGGCGGCCAAGGTCTCGGGCTGCGTCAGCTCGGCGTTTTGCTCATTGGCGTGACGCTCATCGCCCGCCAGGCGTGGCGCGACGCCGCGCGTCCGGCACCAGCGAGCTGTTTGTGGGTCATGGCTTGGCTCGGTCTGCTCTGCGGGTTCGCCGACGTCGCCGCCGTCTGGATTAACCGCCACGGCCTGGGCGAGCTCGTGCACAAGCCCGCCGAGTACCTCTGGATCATGCCAGCCGCCTACTTGGCGCTGTTTCTCACCGCCGGCCTCTTGGTGGCCCTCGCGGTGCGCGTGTTGCCCGGCCTCGTGACGTTGCCCGTCGTTGTGCTCGGTCCGGCGATCTTCGTGTTTTGGAGCCCGACGCTGCAGTTCGGGATGCTCGACGAGATCGCCACCGTCGTGCTGGCCGTCGGCGCCGCGACGGCGTTGGCGCGGGTTGCCGCGGATCGTCCGGAGTCGTTCGTCCGGTTCTGTCGCACGACCGCGCTCGGCATGTTGGCCGCCACGGTCGCGTTCGCGGCGGGCGTGGCCTACACCGAGCGCGCCACCGAGCGCGCCGCCCTGGCGGCTCTGCCAGCCGCGCCGCGCGCCGCCCCCAACGTCCTGCTCGTGGTGCTCGACACGCTGCGCGCCGACCACTTCGGTAGCTACGGCTATGCGCGTGACACCACGCCGCGCATCGATCAGCTGGCGGCCGAAGGCGTGCTCTTTGAGGAGCATTGGTCGACCGCGCCGTGGACGCTGACCTCGCACGTCAGTCTGTTCACCGGGCGCTACCCGCACGAGACGTCGGCGGACTGGAAGACGCCGCTCGACGACGCGCTACCGACCTTGGCCGAAGTGCTCAGCGCCAACGGCTATGCGACCGCTGGGTTCGTCGGCAACTTGTTTTACTGCGGTGCGGAGAACGGCCTCGACCGCGGCTTCAGCCGCTACGACGACTACCTGCTCAAGTGGGGCACACTGCTCACGACGCCGAGCCTCGGCTTTCAGCTGTTTGGGCGACTGGTCGCCGGACCCGCGTTTGTCGTGCTGCGCAACAGTGCGGCCGAGATCAACGCGCGGTGCCTCGATTGGATCGACCGTCGGGAGGATCCCGAGCGCCCCTTCTTCGCATTCCTCAACTACTTCGATGCGCACGCGATGTACCTCCCGCCCGCGGGGTACGAGACCAAGTATGGGGCGCCGGACCGGGAGCTGATGATGCGCTTCCACAGTCGCGGCTGGACTTGGTCGGCGTGGGATACGGATCAACAGCAGGCGTTTGTCGACGCGTATGACGCCTGTCTGCGCTACGTCGACGACGAGCTGGCGAAGCTGCTTGATGGGTTGCGGGATCGCGGGTTGCTCGACAACACGCTTGTCATCGTGACCTCCGACCACGGCGAGCTGTTTGGCGAGCACAACATGAAGGAGCACGCCACTTCGCTGTATCTGCCGCTGCTGCACGTGCCGCTGATCCTCTGGTGGCCGGGCAAGGTGCCGGCCGGGCGTCGCGTGGACGCCGAGGTCAGTCTCGTGGATGTGCCGGCGACGTTGCTCGATCTGGTCGCGTTGGCGCGGCCGGAGGGCATGCCTGGCACGTCGCTACAGCCGCTGTGGGCAAGCCAGCCGACGCCGATCGGTCGGTCACCACTCGTGTCCGCGGTGAGCCAGGGCATCCGCATCGCACCCGCGTTGCCGGCGGCGAAGGGCGACATGCGGTCGCTCGTCGAGAGCGGGCTCCACTTCATCGTCAACGGCGACGGCAGCGAGGAGCTCTACGACGTGCGCGCCGATCGGGGCCAAGAGCGCAATCTGATCGAGACCCGGGCCGACGACGCGGCGCGGCTGCGGGCGGCATTGGAGCGGGCCTGGCGTTGATGGCTGGTCCCTTTCTTGTCGTTTTCGCTAGTGGGGTGATTCAAGAGTTCGGTGCATATGTCGGGTGAGGCATCTGTGTTGTTCGCAAGGCGCTGTCGCCGCGGGGCTTGTTGGTGGACAAGTTGAGGCGACGCAACGCTGCGAACGGCGCAGAGGACCAGCGACAAATGTGGCGAACTCTTGCGACGACCCACTAGCCCTTGCGCGTCCCGTCCGGGGGCGCGACCATCGGGTGCGGCATGGTTTCCCTGCGCGAACGGTTGAACCTCCGGCTCGAGGAGCTGCGGGGCACGTGGCACGGCCACTTGGCCAATCGCCGCGTCCGCAAAGAGCCCACGGATCCGCGCGCGGTCTATCCCGGCTACCGTTCGTTCGACGAGGACATCGACGTCGAGCGGCTCAAGGGACTCGACGAGTTCCTCAAGGATCGCATTGCCGCCCACCTGCGGCGTGGCGATTGCGCGAAGTTCAGCACTGGCAACGCCAAGGGCAGCATGTTTGCGAGGCGGCGACCGGGGTCGCGAATCATCCACCTGACGCGCAAGACGACGACCGACTACTTCGACCTCGACAAGCCCGAGGTTTGGCACAGGACGCCGGCGGCCGATGATTTTGCGCCGCTGATGGAGTTCGTCGACACGCTGCCGTTCAAAGGTGTCGCGCGCGTCATCATCATGTGCGACGACCGCGGCCGTCGGGTCACCGAGCACCGGGATCACACCTGGCCCGACCTTTTGCACGAGTTCGTGTGGTTCCGCAGCAACCTCGACAAGCGCTTCTACCTGCGCGACAACGCCGGTCGGCACCGCGAGTATGTGGAGTCGTACAGCGCCTGGTTTGACACCGTCAATCAGCTGCATGGCGCCGAGCCGAGCGGTGACTTCACGTTCAGCATGCGCGTGGACGGGGTGTTTAGCGACGCATTGCGCGCCCGGATCCCGCGGCCGAGTTGCAACCGAGCCTGCACGCCGACGCTGTGGGCGAGCGTCGGCGATGCGGTCAGTGGGATGTGAAGGGCACGACTCGTCCCGCCACGCCGAGTACAAGGTCTTGTGCGTTGAGTGGCACGAGAGTCTGGGTGCCGCCCAGGTCGTCAAGGCGCGACCCCTGGGCTACGGGCACCGTGCCACGGCCGACCATCGGAATGGGGATGGAACGCCTGGCCCGGGCGTGTCCGAAGAACTTGGAGAATGCGGCGCGGGTCCAAGCCGAGACGGGTCACCATTCACCAGTGAGCCAGACCCAGAGCCGGCTGCCGATCTCGACGTAGGCGTTGTCCCACGACGCCGCCCGCAGAAACCGGGTGGGCAGGCGGGCCGCGCCGATGAATGGTCTCAGCATCCAGGCCGCCTGGATCGCGACGCCCCAGTACAGGAGGAGCCAGCCGCGCAGCATGAAGCGGTGCCTCGGATTCCGTGCGATGAGTGGGCGGTAGTGACGCGCCAACACGACTTGCCCGACCAGGCTGGCGAGCGCAAACATCAGGCCGTTGAGCAGGAGCGCGAATCCGTAGGCGCGGACGGACAGGTAGCTGACCTGGGTGACGGGGGCTAGCGAGGCCAGGGTGACTGCGACGCTGCCCTGGGACATCGCCACGCCGTACAGCGCGCGTCGGAAGTCGGCACGGAGACCCAGAGCAGCATTGGCGACGAAGAGGCTCGGTAGGCACAGCAGCGTTGCCACGGCGAGGAGCAGCGGCACTTTGGTCCCGGAGTACAGCGCCTGCAGCCAGCGGCCGTCGCGAGCTCCCATGAACGCGCCGTAGGTGAAGGCTGCGGCTACGGTGAGCGCCAGCAGGGCGCGGTGCGACGCGCGGTGCGCCTGGCTCTCGGCGGGATCGCGTAGGAGCGCGGTGAGCGCGTTCACTGGAACAGGCGCCCGATGAGCGTGAAGACGCCGGCGAAGAAGTTGGAGTCGCGGCTGCGAAACCACTCGAAGGGCAGTTCTGGGTTGCCGACGAACGGGCGCAGGATCCAGCCCATCTGCGCGCCGACCACGCCGTAGATCACAATCCAGGCGGCGAACACGCGTCGCGCAGGGTCGGGGGCTGGCGGCGTCCGTGTTGGTGCGGTGGGGATTGGCGTGGCGCCTTCGCTTGGCGTGTGGGTTGGCGTTGGCCCCGCCGCCGGCTCTGCTGGCGCTCGCGCGGGCAACGCGATCCCGAGGCACTTGGTCACGAACGCGAGCCCAATCAAGCCGGCGACGCCAAGGAACAGGACGCTCAGCAGCACCATGAAGGGGTGGCTGGTCGTCGACAGCGTGAAGAACGCCGTGATGGGCGCAAAGCTCGCCAGCACGGCCAGGTTGATCGTCACTGCGGCGAGTAGCAGCCGCAGCGTCGCGGTCACCGCCAGCGTGGAGCGGGCGAGTGCCGAGAAGACGTACAGCGACGGGAACGTGACGAGGAGCGTCGCCAAGAACAGCAGCGGCACCTTTGCGGTGCTGGCGACGAGTTGGAGTAGCCCCTCGGCGCCGCGGTTGGTGGCGCCGTAGAGCCCCATGGCCAGCCCGTACACCGCACCCAGGGCCAGGCACGCCTGGACGAGGGTCATGGGTGATGCGTGGCGGTCAGCGGCAGTACGGAGAAACGGGGTGTCGCCGCGGAGGAGGCGGTCGACCTCGAGTGCGAGCACGCGCATACGCGGCAGGCTACGTTGCTTTGCAATGCAAAGCAACGTGCTGACGCAAAGTTCCCGTTGGCCGAGCGCCGCCTGGCCTTATCCGCCTCGCTGCGCGCTCGCCGGGGCCACCGGCGCCTTCACCCACCGGTCGAGCCAGGCGACGGTCTCGGCGAGCACGTGCAAGACCGACTCCTTGGCTCGGTAGCCGTGGCTCTCGTGGGGGAGCATCACCAAGCGCGCGGTGCCGCCGTTGCCCTTGATCGCGTGATACATGCGCTGGGATTGGATCGGGAACGTGCCGGAGTTGTTGTCGACCTCGCCGTGGATCATCAGCAGCGGTTCATCGACCTTCTGCGCGTGCATGAACGGCGACATCGCGAAGTAGAGCTCCGGCGCCTCCCAGTAGGTGCGCTCCTCGCTCTGGAAGCCAAACGGCGTGAGCGTCCGGTTGTAGGCGCCACTGCGGGCGATGCCGGCGCGGAACAGGTCGCTGTGCGCCAGCAGGTTGGCCGTCATGAATGCGCCGTAGCTGTGACCGGCAATGGCGGCGCGTTGTGGATCGGCGATGCCGAGCTCGGCGACGGCGTCGATGGCCGCTTTGGCGTTGCCGACGAGCTGCTCCACGAAGGTGTCGTTGGCGGTCTTGGTCGGACCGACGATCGGCATCGAGGCGCCGTCCAGGACGGCGTAGCCGGCCAGGGTCAGCAGGAGTGGCGAGGTCTTGGCGAGCCGCGTGTAGCGGTGCGGCGAGCCGCGCACCTGGCCGGCGTCGCCGGCGCGGGTGAATTCGCGCGGATAGGCCCACACGAGCAACGGCAGGCGGGTCGATCCGTCGTAGCCCGGCGGCGTGTAGAGCGTGCCCGAGAGTGGGACGCCGTCGGCCCGCTCATACTTCAGCAGCTGCTTGTTGACCCCGGCTGTGAGCTGGGCAATGGGGTCGGTGAATCGCGTCAACGCGCGGCTTCCACCGTCGCGACGAACGGCGAAGTAGTTGGCGGGCTCGGTGGGGGATTCGCGGCGCACGAGCAGCTCCTCGGCGTCGTCGTCGAGGACCGCGACGACCTGCTCGTAGGCACCCTGCGCGCAGTGGAACCGCCGGGTCTTCTCGTCGCCGTTGAAGTCCCAGATGTCCACGAACGGCCGATCTCCCTCCGGGCTGGCGCCGCGCCCGGACATCATCAGCGCGTCACCGACCGTGTGTAGGACTGACTGGCCGCGGGCATCGGTGCGGGTGAGGGGCATCCCCGGATCGCCGTAGGCGTCCTGCGTGGAGACGTCGATGAGCAGCCGGGGCGCCACGTCGGTCTGCCGCGGGCCCATCCAGAACGTGCGGGCGCGTCGATCGTCGCGGTCGTAGTCCGCGACCAGCGAGAACGAGCCGTCGGCGGACCAGCGGGCGCCGGAGAAGCGGTGCTGTAGTCGCGTCCACTCGCCGGGCTCGACGCTGGCGCCGACCTCGTGCGTCACGAGCCGGTCGCGGTGCGGCGCTTCAGCGCGCGGATCGCCGCCGTCGAGCGCCTCCGCCCAAACCAGCGTGTGGTCCTCGGTGGGGATCCACTGCACGCTGCGCGGGCCCGTCATAACGCCGCCGATCGGCACGTTCTCGGCTAGCGGTACGTCGGCCACCCGGAAGACCTCGTTGCCGCGCAGATCGAGCACCGCGATGCGCCGCGGGAACGACCACGTCGAAACCATGTACGAGAACGGGCGTTGGATCGCGTTGACCAGCAGATGCGTGCCGTCCGGCGAGGGCCGCACGCTGGAGACCAGCGCTGGCGCGCCGATGGGCTGCACGTTGTCCTCGTCGGCGTCGACGAGGACCAGCTGCGACGTCATGTAGTGCGCGAACAGCGCTTCGTCGTGCGGGTCTTGCAGCAGGTCCTGATAGGTGCGCACCGGCGCCTCGTGGCCGCTGCTCTCCTGGACGTTCGGGCCGGTCGGCGCGCGCGTGGGCTCCGGCGGTGCGGCCTTGCTCGCCACCGTGCGACAGACCAGGCGGCGATGATCGGGCAGCCAGAGCACGGGCGTGCCGAGTGTCGAGTTGAGGGCCACGTTGGGGATCTGCCGCGCGGTGGCCGTTTCGACGTCGCAGATCCACAGCTGAATCGCGTCGTTCGTGGTGTTGGTGAACGCAAACCGAAGGCCGTCGGCGGCCCAGATCGGCCGGCCGAGGTCCGCGTCGCCCGGCACCCGGACGGGGCGCTGCGTGCCGTCCGCGATGCTGACGAGCGTAAGACTAGTGCCGCGCGCGCCGCGCTGCGGCCCGTGCGTGGCGGGGTCGATGCGGCGGCCGGCGAGTCGCAAGATCGGCCGCGCCATCGTGGCGATGCTCGGCATGCTCTCCTGTTCGACCAAGACCAGCGACGCGCGGTCGGGGCTCACGCTGACGCTGGGCGACGGCGGCGCAGTTGCCGCGTCGACCAGCGGCTTCGGCGGCGTCTTGTAGCCTCCCTGCGCGGAGAGAGTGGAGAGCAGGATAAGAGCAGCGGCGCTGCATCGAAGCATGATGGGTCCTCGGCGGGGGGACACGGGGCCAGACGCCGGCGAGGATAAGCGAACGTACGGTGCCGCGACCAAAAAACCCCGCTTCGACGGCCGCTTGCTGCGGGCACTTCTGATCCGGTGGTTTTTGTCGCGGCACCGTACGTTCTTATTGGGGGAGCTGGTTGAGACCGGGCTTGAGCTCGATCTCGCGTTGGTCGGTGCCTACGAGATATCGCCCGGGTGGGAGGAGCACGCGCTCGGCGTCGTTCGTCAGCGTGCCGGCGAGCGAGACGACGGAGTCGTGGAGTCGCAGCAGCGGCACGGAGTCGTCGGCGGTCGGATTGGCGTCGGCGCCGTGCGGGATCTCGAGCACGGTGCATTCGTCCAGGGTGAGGATCCCGAGGTCCATCTCGGCGTCGGGTGGGATGGCCGCAGCGTCGAAGGCGCGGGCCGCGCGGCCCGGGCCGAGGAAGGTGGGTCGGTAGGCGCCGGGTGCGAGGTGGGTGACCCGGAGGTCCTCGTCGCTGCCTTGGAGCGTGCGCACGCCTTCGTCCTCGCCCTCGCGCCAAAGGCGCAGCTCGCCGCGGGTTGCGGGGGCACCATTCAGTCGTTGTAGCTGCAGCCGGACCGAGCCGCCGGCGACGGCGTCGGCGGGTAGGGTGAGCACCATGTCGGTCGCATCGGGCCACAGCGTGCCGCGCCAGGCGGTCACGGCGCTGTCCTTTGGTCGAACGCGCAGCTCATGCTGCACCGGCTCGACGTTGGGGATCGCAAAGCTGCCATCGTCGGCGGTCACGGCGCCATCGATCCAGCCGGTGGTGTCATGGCGGTGCATCGCTTCGACGGCCCAGCCGGCGAGCGGCTGGCCCTTGGCGTCGACGAGCCGCGCCCGCAGCTCGTGGCCGCGATCGAGGGTTGGATGCCAGGTGCGGGTGCCGCCAGGCGCGATGTCGAGGACGGTTTGCGCCAACCCCAGGTCACCGCCGCCACTGCGCGCGTGGTAGCGGCCGGGATCCACGTCGTCGATCTCGAAGGCGCCTTGGTCGTCGGTCGTCGTCGATTGCGGGCCGCGGCGACCTGGGGCGAGGCCGAGCATCACCAGCGCGTTCGCCGCGGGTCGACCGTCGGGATGATGAACTACGCCGAGAAGGCGACCCGGCGGCTGTTGCCTCGCTTCCTCTGCCTCCACCCCCGTGGCCGGTGGCAGAGCAAAGCTGACGTTCCAGGATCCACGGAACTGCGACCGCGCCTGGATGAGGCCCAGGAGGTCGTCGCCCCGGTCGAAGTCACTTTCCGTGCCGGTGACGAACTCGCAGGTGCCGTCCGCGTGACGCATCAGCGCCGCGAGCGATCCGTGTGGCGCGTAGGCGTACCCGGTCACCGGGGTGCCGAGGTCGTCCATCAGCACGGCGCGAACGGCGATCGCGTGCGGCTCGCTCGGTGCTCGCACGCGCAGCGGCACGACGATCGGTTGGCCGGCGAGCACCACACGTCGTTGCAGCCGGGCGCGGCCCGCGACGTCGCTCGGCGAGCCGAACACGATCGTCATTTGTGGCACTCGGCCCCGCCAGACCAGACGCAGGCTGCCGTCTTCGTCCGTGCGCGCAGTGTTGAGCTGGTGATTCTCTGGTGCCAGCCAGAGCTGTGTACTCGCGGCGGGCAGATCGTCTTCGTCGCGCACCCGGAACTCGAGCTCGAACTCGTAGGGCGCGAGGTTCTGCGGCGTCGTGGCTTTCGCGGCACCGCGCACTGGCGTGCGGCTCGTGTCGGTCTCGTCGTCGAGCGCCGCGGTCAGGGGAGCCGCCGCCGTGTCGGGGCGTGGGCGGGCTGTCAGCACCGCCGGCGCGGGTTGAACGTCCCACAGAGTGATGCCGACCGCGAGCGCGGCCGCACCGATGAGGATGAGCGCGAACTTCTTCATAACCAGGAACCCTCCGAGCACGCCGCACGCCCAACTCAGTGGCGCCGTGCGCACACCGCGCCGCAAACCGCACAGCAGGGCCAGGCGGCGACTCCACTCGCGGCGGCCCAAGCGCCCTTCCAGCTGCTCGCGCAGCGCCCGCCGCGCCCGCTCCAGGTCGCGATAGACCGCGGCCACCGGTCGACCCTCGCGGCGCGCGATCTCGCGCGGCGGTTGCCCCTCAAACCAACGCGCGAACACCACGCGTTGCAGATCTGGCTCCAGCGTCAAGACCGCGGTGGTCAGCGCCTGCAGCGTTTCGCGCTGCATGACCAGGTCGACCGTGGGCGGCAGTTGCTCGTCGCGAGCCGCGCGTTGCTCCCGCGCTTGGCGCCGGTGGCGGTCGCGCGCGCGCCGCCGCACCACGTTGCGCAGCACGGCCTCAAGCCAGCGGCGCGCCGCCGGCAGAGTGGCGCCAGCGGGCCGATGCGCCAACGCGCGCAGCCACGTCTCCTGCACCGCGTCCTCGGCCTCGCCCGGGTCGCGCAGCAGCTGCATCGCGAGCCGGCGCAGCGCCGTCGCATGGGCGCTGGGCAGGGAGCGGGAGGAGATGTTGAACTCGAGCGGCGACATGCTCTGGGGTTCCGAATCCCGAGCGTCGCGTTTTTTCTCTCGCCGGGGCGGGATTTCTGTTCCGGGCGAGGACTCGTCTCGGGGCGGTGGAATCGAGGGGTCGCTGAGACGCCCCGGGGCGGTCGAGGGACTTCTCCGCGTCGTCGCTTCCATCCCATCCCTCGAATGCTCCATCTCACCACCCTTTTCGTCACGCTCGTCATCACCCTCGTCGCCACGACCGCGCCCGCGCAGTCGTGGGCCGGCCGCCACCCAGCCCCTTCCTCCGCGGCCGCGGCGGTGGCCTACGACAGCGGCCGACAGCGGCTGGTTGTGTATTCGGGCAACTCGCGAGTGCAGACCGGCAGCCTCCCCGCGAGTGGGCTGTGGGAATGGGACGGAGCGTCGTGGCACCGATGCGAGACGCCGCCGTTCCCGCTCCGGAGCGGCGTGCGGATGGCCTACGACTCGGCGCGGCGCCGCACCGTGCTCTTCGGCGGTCGACAGGCTAGCCCTCTCCGCGGGCTGCCGACCGACGTGTGGGAATGGGATGGTGCCCGTTGGACCCGGCACGTTCCGGCCACCGCGCCGCCGGGGACGGAGGGGCACGCGATGGCGTACGACTCGAAGCGCGAGCGGGTCGTGTTGTTTGGGGTGGGCAGCAGTGCCTTGTGGGAGTGGGACGGTTCGGCGTGGACTCCCCGCAGCGCCGCGGCGGCGCCGCCACGCGCGGTGTTTCATGGCATGGCCTACGACTCCGCGCGCGATCGCATCGTGATGTTCGGCGGCAGCCTTGGCTCCGATACCTGGGAATGGGACGGCAGCGGGTGGCACCAACTCACCACGGCGCTCGCCCCGGCGCGATCCAGCGTCGCCATGGCCTATGACCAAGGTCGAGGACGCACGGTGTTGTACGGCGGTGATCTGTTCCCGTCGCCGCGCCGAGAGACGTGGGAATGGGACGGTGTCCGTTGGCGCCAAGCTGCGCCGGCCAGTCTGCCGACGGCCGCAGTCAGGACGGCGATGGCCTACGACTCGGCCCGCGGCGAGGTCATGTTGTTTTCTGGCAGCGGCGCCAGCTTCACCCTCACGGACGAGCTTTGGGCTTGGGACGGCGGTGATTGGTCCGTCGTGGAGGCCGCGCCCCCTGAGCCTCGCACGTTTGCGGCGATGGCCTATGACGAGTCCCGGTCACGTGCGGTCTTGTTCGGCGGGTCGCTGCCGGTGTTTCAGATTGGGGCGGCCACCTCGACCCCGATGGGAGCCGGCACCTGGGAGTGGGACGGTGCGCGTTGGACGCTTGCTCCCACGACCGCGGCGCCTGCGGGGCGCTTTCGCCACAACGCCGTCTACGACCAAGCCCGGCAACGGGTGGTTGTGTACGGTGGCGCCACCACCATGTGGGCCGTCCGTTTCCCGTGGAGCCACTCGCGGCCCCTGGGTCCGTTCCTCGACGACACCTGGACGTGGGACGGCACGACGTGGGTCGAGCAGCAGCCGGCGGAGCGACCGCCGGCGCGGCACACCGCGGCCATGGCTTACGACTCGAGCGCCGAGCGTACCCTGCTGTTTGGGGGCGACGGTGGCTTCCTCCGCAACGACACCTGGGAGTGGGACGGCACTCAATGGCGCGAGCGGCAGCCCGCCCTTCGCCCACCCCCACGTCGCGCATCGGCGATGGCCTACGATCCTGGCCGTGACCGGATCGTGCTCTTTGGCGGGTATACGGCCGCCAGCGTCGTCAGCGACGACACCTGGGAGTGGGACGGCACCCAATGGGAGCAGCGATTCCCACCGGTACGACCCCGCGCCCGGCGCCTGCACTCGATGAGCTACGACCCCAACCTCGGCGCGGTCGTCCTGCACGGCGGGAACCAGGGCGCGTTCGGCTGGCCGGAGTTCAACTACACCCTGAGCGACACCTGGGCGTGGGACGGCGCTACTTGGACCCATCTGCCAGCCTCGCCCAACGCGCCGGCGCGGAATGGGCATGCCTGGGCGACCGACCCATCCGGCGTGCACATCGTCTTTGGCGGCGAGGAGCAGTTTGGCTCGTACCTCCAGTGGGGGTGGCCGACCGACGAGACGTGGCTCTTCAGCGCCGGTCCGACGTTGGCGGCGGCGACCGCGGTGGGGCAGGGTTGCCCCGGATCGCAGGGCGTTCCAGCGCTGCGTAGCTTTGGTCTGCCGATCGTCGGCCGGTCGTTTTCGCTCGACGTGACCTCAGCCCGACCGCGCGCGGCGGGCGCCATGCTCCTCACGGCAGGGTCGGCGAGCGTCGCTTTGGCGGGCGGGTGCACGTTGTTGGTCGACGTGTCCACCCCGTCCGCGGTCGTGCCGATCTTCACCAACGCGGCGGGCTTCGTTTCGCTACCGATTCCGCTGCCGGCGATCGCTCCGGCTGCCGGCATCGCGTTTCGCGGGCAGGCCGGCATCCTCGACCCGGTGGGCACGTTCTTTGGAGTCGCGTTCACCGATGGTCAAGACCTGCGGCTCGGCCGGTAACACCAGGCGTACCGCACCCGGCAAGATCCACCGCGCGCGCCGGGTTGGCGAACTCGGCGGTTCTGACCAGGCACGGTACCACCGCGGCTTTGGCGGCTAACGCGGCACCACCCCCTGGCCACGGCCGTCTCGCGGGGTAGCGTCTGGGCCCCCGTCGGTTCCGGTCGCGCCCCGCCGTGCTGTTCACGTCGCTCAGCTTCTTCCTGTTTCTCGCCGTGGTGGTGGCGGGCTACTTCTGCCTGCGGCATCGGGCGCAGAACCTGTGGCTCCTTGCGGCCAGCTACGTCTTCTACGGGGTGTGGTCCTGGCGCTTCAGCCTGCTAGTGCTGCTGTGCACCGCGACCAACTTCGCTTGTGGCGCGCTCATCCACGCGGCGGCGACCCGCGGCCGCAAGCGCCTGTGGCTGTGGGTGGGCGTGGTCTGGAACCTCGGCGTCCTCGGGTTCTTCAAGTACTACAACTTCTTCGCGGACAACCTGACCGCGTTCCTGGGCCTGTTCGGGCTCCAAGCGTCTTGGCACATCACCGACCTCATCCTCCCGGTCGGGATCTCCTTCTACACGTTCCAGGCGCTGAGCTACACGATCGACGTCTACCGCGGGAAGCTCGAGCCGGTGCGGTCGTTCAGCGACTTCGCGCTGTTCGTCGCGTTCTTTCCGCAGCTGGTGGCCGGGCCGATCGAACGCGCGACCAACCTGCTGCCGCAGATCGGGGCGCCGCGCCGCGTGACTGCGGCTTCCTTGCGCTCTGGGTTCTGGCTGATCTTCCTGGGCGTCTACAAGAAGGTCTTCGTGGCCGAGGAGCTCGGCCGCATGGTCGAGCCGATCTTCGCCGCCAAAGGGAGCTACGCCGGCGTCGACGTGATGCTGGGCTGCGCGCTGTTCTCGCTGCAGATCTACGCCGACTTCGCCGGCTACACCGACGTGGCGCGCGGGACGGCGCGGGTGCTTGGGTTCGAGCTGATGCAGAACTTCCGCGCGCCGTACTTCGCCAGCAACATCCAGGAGTTCTGGAACCGCTGGCACTTGAGCCTGACCACCTGGATCAAGGACTACATGTTCTATCCCATGGCGCTGAGCCGCCGGTGGGCCAAGATCCTGGGCGCGGGCGGTATCTCACTGGTCATCATGACGGTGATCGGTTTCTGGCACGGCGCGTCGTGGAACTTCATCCTTTGGGGCGCTTTCCACGGGCTGGTGATCCACGCCTATACCAAAGTGCGACCGTCTCTCTACCGCTTGACCCGCGGCTGGGGCGGGCTGCGCCGGCAAGTGTGGGTCGCGGTATGCATCGTCTTCACCTTCTCGGTGGTCGCAGTCAGCGAGGTGCTGTTCTGCACCGAGGATCTGCGGCACGCGTGGTGGATGTTCCGCGACCTCTTCCTGCGACCCGAGGCTGGCGAAGCGACCTTGGAGACCCTGTGGTGGTCCGCCGTGGTGTTGGCTGTACCGTTTGTGCTCGACCTCGACGAGCACCTCCATCTGGGCCAACGTCAATCGCTGAGCGCTCGATCTCCTGCCTTGTTGTTTGCCGTGCAGGTCGCGACGGTCGTGTCGCTGGTGCAGGTGCTCACGTCGCTCAAGACCAACCTGGTCACGCCGTATGTCTACTTCCAGTTCTGACCCAGACCGGATGGGCGACGGCGGCCGATGGTCTGGTGCCGCCGGCCTACTGCTCGGGATCGCCGTCGTCGCTGCGGGCGGCGCCGTCGCGGCGACGGCCCTCGGAGGCAGTTGGGGCGGCATCGCACCGAGCTTGCGCTGGCTCGGCGGCTCCGTGGCCGCGGTCGCCTTGCCGTTGGCGGTGGTGTGGCGCGTGCTGCGTGCGCGGATCGTGAGCCATCGACCAGAGGCGGCGTCGGAGCTGTGCGTGCTGTGGGGCGGGATCCGCCGCGCACTGCTCGTGCTCGCCGTGGCGGCCGCGATGGGCGAAGTCGCGATTCGCGTCTTCGACCAGGGGCCGGCCCCGCAGTGGTGGCTGGAGAACGGGATGGCGCTGGGCGAGGGTCGCGCCATGCAGTTCGACCCGGAGCTCGGTTGGGTGGGCGTGCCGCACCATCGGCGCGTCGGGCGGCAGGCGGGCCGCGAGCTCGACTTTGCGTTCAACGCGCAGGGGTTTCGCGACATCGAGCAAGACCTCGACCTCGATGGACCACCGCGGCTGCTCATCGTCGGCGATTCGTTTGGGCAGGGTTGGGGCGTGACCGCTGACGAGGCCGTGAGCGCGCAGTTGCGGCCGTTGTTGCCGGGCTACGTAGTGATCAACCAAGCCACGCCGTCTTATCGGCTGGACCAAGTCGTGCGCGCCTATCGCCGCGGCGGCCGACCCCTGCGCCCCGATGTGGTGGTCGCCGTGGTGATTTCCTCCGTCGGCATGCGCGAGAGTCGGCCGGTCCGTGGCCTCGCCGCGCCGTGGTGCCGGTTGCGTGAGGGCCAGCTCGAGTGGCACGGGATCCCTGTGCCCCAGCTGCCGGTCGATCCCGCGGCGCTGGCTGCCTACGATGCCGCCCAACAGCGCCTGGAGGTGACGTCGATCGCCGATGCGGCGTTCTTCTTGTGGGACGCGTGGTTGCCGCGTCACTCCGCGCTCGCGCGCCGCTGCGAACGCGCGTTGAGCTACCGCTATCCCGCGTTGGACCGGCGCCATCCCGCCGACCCGGTGGCCGTGGCACTCGTCGAGCAGCTGGCGCGCGACGTGACCCAAGACGGCGGCCGTGTCGTCTTCGCCGCGGCACCCCCGCATTGGGTCGTGCACGATGCCGGTGCCGAGCGGCGCATGCGTGATTGGACGCAGGGCTTTGCGGCCACCGGTGCCGAAGTGCTCGACCTCTACGACGTGCTGCTGCCGGCGAGCGGCGCGCTCTATACCGAGGGGAGTGGTGCCCACCCCGACGCGCGGGGTCATGCCGCGGTGGCCAAGGCGATCGCGGCCCGACTCGATGGAGGCAGTCGATGAGCGATTCGCGACCGAGTGCACGGCTTCGACTTCTGGCGCAGTTCGACGCCGCCGCCGGCGAGCTCAGCGTGGGCGGCGTGCCGGCTTCGGAGCTCGTCGAACGCTTCGGGTCGCCGCTCTATGTCTACGACGCGGCGGTCCTGCGCGAGCGGCTGGCGCTCGTGCAGCGTGCCGTCGGTCCGGCAGTGCGCGTGCTCTACAGCGTCAAGGCCAACCCCTCCGTCGCCGTGATCGCGACGCTCCACCGCGCGGGGGCTGGCGGCGAGGTCGCCTCGGCGGGTGAGATCTACGCCGCGCGCGCCGCGGGTCTGCCCGGGCCCGACCTGCACTTCGCGGGCCCGGGCAAGACCGCGGCCGACCTGGAGCTGGCGTGCCGCGAGGGTGTCGGTGTGATCAACCTGGAGTCGGCGGCGGAGTACGAGGCGCTGGTGGCGCTCACGGCCACCCGCGGTGGGCCGCGGCCGCGGGTGGCGCTACGCGTCAATCCGGCGCAGGCGATCGCCGGGGCTCGCATGGTCATGGGCGGTGCCGCCAAGAAGTTCGGCGTCGACGAAGCTGCCGCACCAGCGCTGGCGCGCCGCATCGTCGACGATGGCGCGGCCGAGTTGGTCGGCTTGCACGTCTACGCGGGGACCCAGTGTTTTGACGCCGAGGCCTGGCTCGCTACGGCGGCAGGCCTGCTGGCGACCGCCGCGCGGCTCGAGGACGATCTCGGTGTGCCCGTGCGCACCTGCAACTTTGGCGGCGGCTTTGGCTTTGGCTACTACGACTCCGATCCCGAGCTGGACCTCGAAGCGCTCGGTCGCGGACTGCGCGCGTTGATCGACGCGGCGCCACCCGGACGCGACTACTACATCGAGCTCGGGCGCTTTCTCACGGCGCCCGCCGGGGTCTACTTGACCCGCGTCACGTACCTCAAGGAGTCGGGTGGGCGCTGTCACGCGATCCTCGACGGCGGCATGCACCAGCACGCCGCCGCCGCCGGCGTGGGCGCCGTGATTCGCCGCACGTTTCCCGTCGTGCGGGCGCGCGCGCCGCGGACGCCGGACACGCGGGACTACTCACTCGGGGGTCCGCTGTGTACGCCCGCCGATCAGCTGGCCGACGCGGTCGCCCTGCCGGAGCTGCAGCAAGGGGACGTCCTGGCCTTCTTGGCGTCTGGCGCCTACGGCCTGACGTTCAGCAGCACCATGTTCTTGAGCCACCCCCTGCCGCCCGAGGTGCTGGTCGACGGCGGCGTCGCGCACCTCGTGCGCGAGGGGACCGCACCCGCTGACTGGCTGCGCGGCCAGCACTTGCCCCCGGCGGCGGACGCATGTTCGAGCGGTTCGTAGCCACCGCGCGCCGCCATGCCGATGACATCGCCATCGGCAACGAAGACGGCGTCGTCACGTTCGCCGAGCTGCAGAGCTTGAGCGAACGGCTGGCACCGTGGCTTGCCGGGACCACCCGGCCGCCCGTCGTCATGGTCGCGCTGCGCAGCGGGCCGCGGCTCAGCGCCGTTCAGCTGGCCGGCCTCGCCGCGGGCGCGATCGTCGCCCCGGTGCCGATCGAGCAGAAGCCGCGCGAGGCTCGCGAGTCCCTCGAGCTGCTCGACCCCGATGCGCTGATCGTAGAGTCGGCGTCCGCCTGTCCGATCGTCGCGGCGGTCGAGGCCAGGGGGGCGGCCCGCGGTGCGCCGATCGCCGTGCTCGACCTCGAGCGTTGGGCGGACGCCGAGGCCGGTCGCCTGCCGCGCCCGGCCACACCCGACCGCGAGCGCGCGCTGCCCGACGACGCGGCCCTGGTGCACTTCACGTCGGGTTCGACCGGCACGCCCAAAGGCGTCGTGCTGACGCGACGCAACCTCGAGGCCTACCTCGACGGTCAGGCCCCGTGGCTGACGTCCTTCGCCGGCCAGCAGGTGTTCTGCCCCGTGCCGCAGTTTCACTCCTACGGCAACACCGTCGCGCTCGAGTACTTGCTGCACGGCGTGGGCGTGCACTTGGCCAACCGGTTCATGCCGGCCGCCGACGTCGCCCGCATCGCCGGTCAGGGTTGCGCCGGCGTGCTGGCCCCGCCGACCTGGTTTCGCTTCTTGCTCCGCCTCGGCGGCCTCACCCGCGAGCGTCTGCCGTCGTTGCAGTGGGGGAATCTGGGCACTGCCCCGGCCGACCCGGCGCTGCTGCGTGCACTCACCGAGTGCCGGCCCGACGTCGCGTGGCAGTTGCGGTACGGTCTGACCGAGACCACCGGCCACGTCGCGCGGCTCGCGCTGGCGCCGGGCGAGGCCATGGATGCCCCCGGGTTGGTTGGGCGGCCCGTCCCCGGGATCGCCGTCGCGCCCTTGCCGCCGCTCGGCGCCGAGCCCGCCGAGGTGCGCGTCGGCGGCGCCACGGTGGCGGCGGGACAGCTCGTCGGTGCCGGACGATGGGAGCCACTCGTCGGGCCGGATGGGTGGTGGGGCACGGGCGACCTCGGCGTGATGGACGCCGCCGGCCGCCTGCATCTCCGGGGGCGCAGTAGCACGCTCATCAAGCGCAACGGCCACCGCGTCCACCCGGCGGAGATCGAGCGCGTTCTGGCCGCGCAGCCGGCCGTGACCGAGGCCGTCGTGTTTGGGATGCCGGACCCGGCGGCGGGCGAGAAGATCCTTGCCGTGGCCGAGTCCGCCACGGCCGACGCGAAAGAGCTACTGGAGTGTTGCCGTGAGCAGCTCTCCGCGTTCAAAGTGCCGCAGGAGCTACGCGTGGTGCAGCGGCTGCAGCGGACGCAGTCGGGCAAGCCGGATCGGCCGGCCATCACGGCGGCGTTCCTGCGAGAAGACGACTGAGATCATCGCCATGGAGCTGCAGCAGGAAGTCGCTGACCTGGTTGGCCGCGTCATTCGTGACAGCACGGGCCGCGACGTGGAAGTCGCGCCCGACGACCGTTTGATCGAGTCGGGGTTGCTCGACTCGCTGAGCATGGTCAATCTCGTGATGGCGTTGCAGGAGCAGTACGAGGTGAGCCTCGACATCAACGACATGAACGAGGTGAGCTTTGCAAGCGCCGCGGCGATCGCCGCACTCGTGGCCGAACGACGCGGTTGAGCCGCGTCAGAAGTAGGACTGCAGCTCGCCGCGTCGGCGGACGTCGACGGTCGCGCAGTGAAAGCTGCCGCCGAACTTGTAGTTGTTGCGGAACGGGCAGGGGATGGGCTCGAAGCCCCACGCCCGCAGCGCTTCGATCGTCGGCGTCTCCGACTCTTCGACGATGACCCGCTTCTCGTCCAGGCTGAGGACGTTCATCGACAGCCAGCGAAACGAGTGGTACCACGGGTGCTCCTCGGACAGCGTAGTGCGCGGCGCGGGTCGGAGCTCCCAGTCGCTACTGTCGCGTAGGATCGCTGGCAGCTCGCGGACCGGCCGGTCCGGGTTGGTGAGGATTTTGCCCGGCGCCAGCGGCACGAAGGTCGCGTCGATGTGGATCGCGCGATAGTCGTCAAACTCCACCCGGTGGAAGTTGATCGTGTCGCCGTAGTGCCGGCGCAACCACTCGATCCCCATGTCGTTGGTCACGTGGCTCCGCTGCACAAAGGCGTCGCGACCGCACCGCGCGATGTCGGCCACGTCGAACAACGGCTCGAACTCCGTCGTCACGTAGTCCACGCCGCGCTTGTAGTCGTGCTTGTAGGCCGGGGCGCTCATCTCCGGCTTGGGCGCGGCGGTCCAGCGGGCGCCCTGCCGGAAGTACTCCTTGCAGAGCTTGCGGTAGGCGAAGCTCTCGAAATAGCGCGTCCGCCAGGCCATCGGCGCCTCGAGGATCTCGTTGCCGAAGACGATCAGGACGTCGCGTGGGTTGGCCTGGCAGTTGCCGCCAGGCGCGGTCCAGTGCGGGGTGACGATGGGACGGGCGTGGTCGACGGGATCCGGTCGCCGCACCTTGACGCCCTCGCCCTCGAGGATCTCGACGAAGCGGTCGAGCTCGCGCTGGGCGGCGCTCAGATAGATCTGGGCGATGCGACTGCCGCCGTGGGCCATGTGGTACTGGCGTGATCGGTCGAGGTGCTCCGTCGCGGTGACGGCCTCGAGCGCGACGTCCCATGCCAGCGCGACCGCGCCGTCCAGCACGCCGACGATCACTTCCTCCAGCGGATCCCACTCATTCCAGGAATTGACGACAGGCGAAGTCACGGCGCCGACGATACCGCGCGGTGGGCCGGCGAGATACCGGCCGGGACCTTTGGCGTCCGCGGGGGCGTCACGTTCGGCACCGCGCCGTGTAAGGTGAAAGCCGATGAGCCAGGGCCAAGGCAGCACGCAGGTCTTGGAGCGGGTCGAGGCCTGTCTCGACCTGCTCGAGCGGGGTGACGCCGAGCCGGTGCGGCGCTACCTGGCGGACACCGCGGACGCCGATGCCGTGTGGCAACGCCTCCGTGCTCTGGCGGCGGCCGGTCTGCTCGATCACGTTGCCTCGGCCGTGCTCGAGGAGCTGTTTGAAGGCGTGTCACAAGGGAGTGCCGATACGGCGTTTCCCGAGCAGCTCGGCGAGTTTCGGTTGTTGGAGCAGATCGGCCGCGGCGGCATGGGCGTGGTGTATCTCGCCGAGCAAGTCACGCTGCAGCGCCGCGTCGCCGTCAAGCTGGTGCGCCCGGACCACCTTCACTTTGGCAGCGCGCGCGAGCGCTTTCGCCGCGAAGTGCAAGCGGTGGCGCGGCTGGAGCACCCGGGCATCGTCCCCGTCTACGCCGTCGGCGAGGAGCGCGGCATTCCGTACTTCGCCATGGAGTACATCGAGGGCGAGAGCCTGGAGGCCGTGCTCGCGCGCGTGCGCGGCCGTCGCATCGCCGAGCTGAGTGCCGCGGATGTCTTGAGTGGTGAGCCCTCTGGAGATTCGTGGCCCGGGGAGATGGGCGATCGACGTGGTTGGGTCGATGCCTGCCTGTGGCTCGTGGCACAAGCCGCCGACGCCCTCGAGCACGCGCACGCGCAGGGCATCGTGCACCGTGACATCAAGCCGAGCAATCTCATGGTCATGCGTGGCGGCCGCGTGCGCGTGCTCGATTTCGGCCTGGCCCGCGCCGACGGGGTCCACACGATGACGGCGCCGGGCGCGCCGTTGGGTTCGTTGCCCTACATGGCGCCCGAGCAGCTGCGTGGCGAGCTTGCCGAGCCCAATGCCCGGATCGACGTCTATGGGCTCGGCGTCACGCTCTACGAACTTCTCTGTCTGCGCCAGGCCTATGACGCGCCGACGACCGAAGCGCTGCGCACGCGCATTCTCGAGGGCATGCCCGTGGCGCCGCAACGCCACAATCCGCAGGTTCACTGGGATGCCGAGACCGTGTGTCTCACGGCCATGGATCTCGACCCCGGGCGACGCTACGCCACCGCGTCGGCGTTCGCCGCCGACCTGCGGCGGGCGTTGGCCGGGGAGCCGATCGCCGCGCGCCGGCCCGGGCCGTGGCGGCGCACGCGGCGGTGGGCCCAACGGCGTCCGGCGCACGCCACGGCGCTGGTCCTGGGCGGCCTCATGGCGGTGGGCATTCCGTCGCTCTATTCGCTCCAAGCCGAGCTCGGCCGGCGCCGCCTCCAGACCGCCTATCGCGCGGTGGACGCGGCGCGCGCCGTCGCCGAAGCCTCGCTCGACGACGCGGTGGCGGCGGTGACGACCATGGTGGATCTCGCCGACAGCCACCAGCTGGCGATGCAGCCGGGCACGGACCCCGTGCGGGCCGAGCTCTTCGACACCGCGCGAGCCTTGTTTCACCGCATTGCCGAGCGACACGCCGATGACCAGCGGGTGAACCGCCACCATGCGGATGCGCTGTATCGCGCCGGCAGGGCCGATCAGCTCCTCGGTGCGTTTGATTCCAGCGACGCCACGCTGCGGCGCGCCCGCGACGTCGCCACCGCGGCCGGCCAGGACCGCTTGGCACTGCGGGCGACGTTGCTCCTAGGCCAGAGCCTCGCTGGCCGAGATCGCGCCGACGAGGCCAAGGCGGAGTTTGCGTTGTTGCCGGACCCCGACACGTTGGATTGTGATCCGATGCTACTGGCCAGCGTGCACCAGCTCGCCGCCAGCCTGCACTCGGCCGCGGGCGAGTGGCAGCGCGCCGTCGACGCGCTGTCCGCCGCGTTGGCCGTGCTCGACGTCGACGACGCAGATGCCGAAACTCTGTCGCTGCGCGCGTCCGTGCTGCGGACGCGGTGCTACCTGCAAGTGCGCCGGCTCGACCATGAGGACTACGCGCCGGCGTTCGAGGAGGCGACCGCGATCCTGCGGCGCGTCATCCAGCTGCAGCCGCACGTTCCCAGCCACCGCTGGCGGCTCGCGCGGACGCTCGCCTCGTGGGCCGAGTGCGCGTCGCACTTTCGCCGCTACGACCTCGCCCTGGCGCCGCTCGAGGCCGCGGCGGCCGCGATCCGCGCGCTGGTCGACGACTATCCGCACCGGCCGGGGTACGCGGCCGACCTGCTGAAGACCCGCTACCAGTTGAGCCTCGAGCTGCGCCGGACCGGGGCCACCCAGCAGGCCGAAGCGCCGCTGCGGCGAGGCGTGGCCGAGGCCGCCGACGCCCTGCGCCGGCACCCCGACGCCGACGACGTGGTGAGCTGGGGTGCCGTGGTGCATGGCCAGCTGGGCCGGATGTTGGCTGGGCGCGGTGACCTGGACGCCGCCGAGCCGCTGTGGGATCGCTGCCACAGCCTTTGGGAGACCTTGCTCGACGAGCCCGACCCGGGGTGGTCGCGCCTCGGGCGCGGCGGCGTTCACTACGACCACTGGGCGCGCTTTCAGCTCAGGCTTGGTCATCTGCAGGCGGCGCGGGACGGGGCGGCGCGCGCGTGCGAGTTGCATCGGCTTGCCCTGCCCGGCCTGCACGAGCGGGTCTATCGCTCGCACCTCGGAGGGTCGCTGCTTCTGCGGGCGGAACTAGAGGTGGCGCTGGGCGACACGGCCGCCGCGCTGGCGACGTTGGCGGAGGCGGTGGACGAGGCGCGCGTCGATGCCGAAGCACTGGAGGCGGAGAGCTTCGCGCCCTTGGCCGGCCGGTCCGAGTGGGCCGCGCTGCGCGCGCGCGCCGCCGCGCCGGTGAACGGGCGCTGAATCCTGGCAGCCGGTTCGGGTGGCGTGCGTTTGTAGTTCATGTCCACCGAAGCGCAGCCGATATGCGACCCTGCGTTCTCGTCGTTCCAGCCCGGGCGAGCCCCATGTCTTCGAGGATTCCGTAGAGAGCGGGTACCACCAACAGCACGAGGCCGGTTGCTGTAGCCATGCCGAAGACGACACTGATGACGAGTCCCTTGAGTAGCTGTCCGGCGACACTCTGTTCCACCAGCAACGGCAGGAGGCCGACGATCGTCGTCGCCGAGGTTAGAAGGATGGCACGGAAGCGCGCACGTGCGGCACGAGTCACGGCTTCTCGCACTGACGTTGATTCTTCCATCTCGGCCTTGGTGCGCTGCACCAACAAGATGGAGTCGTTCACAATGACTCCAACCAGGGCGACGAACCCCAGCATGCTCGGCATGGTGAACGGATAGCTCAAGACCAGGTGGTCGAAGAGCACGCCCACCAGAGCGAACGGGATGACAGCCATCACCAGCAGCGGCTCGGAGTAGGTCCGGAACTGCAAGCTCAGGAGTATGTAGACGCCGAGCACTCCGAACAGCATTCCGCGGAGCATCGAGCCCATCGCCTTGTCTCCCTCGGCGGTTTCGCCTTCAAGGTCGAGCTGCAGCTGTGGGTACTGCTCGCGAAACCACGGAACGAACTCTCGTCCGAATTCCTGAAAGACCAAGGACGTTGCCGTGACGTCGGAATCGATGTCGCCGCTCACTGTGACCGCGCGTCGACCCTCGTGCCGCCCGATCCGTGACCATCCGTGAGCACTGCGAATCTCGACAACACTCCCGAGAGCGACCTCGTGGCCACTAGGAAGCCGCAATCGAAACGAACTGAGTTCATCTAGGGTCCCCGCCCGATCCTCACGCAGCCGCACATCGACCTCGTAGCTCCGGGTGCCGATCTGGAGCTCGTCGACGATGTCTCCAAGGAAGGCGGCGGACACTTGCTTGGCGACTTCGGCGCCAGTGAAACCGAGTGTGCGTGCTCCCGGCTTGACGGAGAGGCGTAGTTCCTCCTTGTCTCGATGGAGGTCGTCCCCCAGGTTGAAGACGCCTCGAAATCTGCGAAGCCAACGCACCAAGTCCGCCGCAGCGCGGTCCAGAGTCTCCAGCTCTTCGCCGAGGACCGTGACTTCGATGGCGCGTCCTGCGGGGCCGCTGCCAGAGGGCTCGACGACGGTCAGCGCGACGACATCCAGCGCCCCTCCGATGTGAGTCCGCCACGTGTTCTCGAAGTCGTGGAGTCGTACGTCGCGGTGCTGCGTGTCGAGCAGGTCCACAGCGACCGTCGCGAGGTGGGGGCCAGCCTCTCGCGTGTCGTTGTTGACGTTGTAGTGCACGGCAGCCAGATCCAGCAGGTCTCTCCCGTCCGCCTGGCCCGGCTGCAGCTCCCGTACGGTGCGGTCGAGAGCCTCGAGGACGTGGGCAACAGCCGATTGCGTGCGTTCCAGGTGAGTGCCCGGCGGCATCATGATGCGCGCTTCGAGAACATCGCCCGCCGCGGTCGGGAACGCCTGAAAGCCGATTCGGCCGGATGCAACCAAACTGAGCGAGACGATGAGCGACGCAAGCGTTGTGCCGAGGAGCGCATATCGCTTCCGGACGGCAAGCTCTGTGAGCCGCGCAACGCGTTCTCTGAGTCGAGAGAACACTCGGTCGAACGCGGTGCGAAAGCGATTCCCCGCGCTGAACGGTTTGGGCGTCGTGTGTGCGAGATGAGCTGGCAGGATCAGGAAAGCCTCGACAAGGCTCACCGTCAAAACGAGCACGAGCGTCACTGGAATCACACGGAGCACGGCGCCGATGTCTCCGTCAAGCGTCGCCAGTGGCCCTAGAACACAAACCGTCGTCAGGAACGAGGCAAGCACGCCGGGCATGACGGCTCGGGCACCTTCTACCGAAGCCTGAACACCGCTCTCGCCCCCAGCGCCTCGTGCGCTAATGCTCTCGGCGATGACGATGCCGTCGTCCATCAAGAGTCCCGTGGCCATGAGCATCGCCACGAGCGACACGATGTTCAGGGTGAGCCCGAAGAGGGGGAACAAAATGAGGGCGCCGAGAAACGACACCGGAAGGGAGATCACCACCCAGAAAGCGAGTCGTGGCGTGAAGAACAGCCAGAGGGCGCAGAAGACGAGCAGCATCCCCTGCCAACCGTTGGAGATGACGACCGCCAGGTGATCTGTGAAGCCGCGAGAGTTGTCGTCCGTGACGTGGAGCTTGACGGTCTCTGGCAAACCCGCGGATTCCGCTTCCACGAAATCTCGGACCGCCGAAGTGACACGCAGCGCGTCCGCGCTTCGCGACTTCTTGACGACCAGTTGTCCCACGCGACCGCCGTCCACCTCGATGCGGTCTTCGGGAAGCTCAAAAAGATCTCGCACGGTCCCGAGCTCTCCGAGGAGAACGCGAGTCCCATCTGCGCTCTCACGCACGGCGAGCGACTCGAGCTCATGTGCGGAACGACGTCGCTCTGCGAGGCGCAAGGTGATATGCGCATCTCTCGTGTAGAGCTGTCCGGCTGGACGGTCGAGGCTTTCCTCCCTGATGGCCTTGGCTACATCTGCCACGCTCAGCGAATGTCGCATCAACTGCGTCGGATCGAGCTCCACTCGGAGCTGCCGATCGGCGAAACCCCCGAGGGTGACTCGAGAAACGTCGGGAAGCTTGCGCAGTCGACGTGCGACATCTTTGCAGTAGGTGTGCAGCTGAGCCGCATCCGGAATCCCACCGACAAGAACAGTCACGACCGGGTCATCGCGGTCGAGCGGAGTGACGACGGGCTCCTCTGCGGCCTTAGGTAGGCCCGTGAGCGCTGACAGCGCGGCATCGATCTCCGTGGTGAGCACGGCGAGTACGCCCTTCTCGTTCATTTCCACGGTCACGATGCCGACCGAAGCGAGAGCTTCCGATCTCAGGCTCTCGACGTCGGGAATTGACTCGAGAGCATCCTCAATCGGCACGCAGAGGGACTCTTCAACCTCTTGAGGCGTGGCTCCGGGGTAGGCCACCCGCACCTCAACAACGGTCGGCTTTGGCGTTGGCATCTCCTCGCGCGAGAGAGAAGTTGCAACGGCCGCCCCCACGACAAGGAAGATAATCATCAGCAGGTTCGCGGCGGTCGGATGGCCGACGATCCATCGCATCATCGTGCACCGCCTCCTGCAGACTCGTGCGCAAGCTCTTTGGTGAGGTCCTCGTCGATGACAGCCACGACCAGTGCACCCTCCATTGTGGGCCCAGGGTCAGACACCACGACTCGCGTTCCGGACGGAAGTCCTTCGCGCAGGACCGCTAGGCCGCCCTGGGAGAACGCGACGTGGACAGCGCGTTGCCTGAGTCGGTTTGCGGTGTCGAGAGTCAGGACTGCGCCATTTCGCACCGCATGTCGCGGTATGACGACAGCAGTGCGCTCGCGTCCGGCGAGCTCCACGCGGCAGAACGCGCCGCGAGATAGTGGAAGCTTCGAGCTGTCGACGAGATTGAGCGGCCCCTGCTCGACAACCACGGTCACTCGAAGAGCTCTCGTGTTGGCGTCCAAGCTCTCTCGCGCACCGACCACGTTCGCGGGCCAGGCCACTTCGGTCCCGCGATCAGCGACGACCACCCGTGCCGAAAAAAGGTCGCGCACCTCTCCACTCGGATTCGACATCCGCTCGGTGATGAGCTTGCGCGTGCTCTCGTCCAGCAAGCGATACAGATGGTCCTGCGGGATGGCCGCGTCGACGCGGAGCCGCGCATCACTATAGACCTCGAACAGCACTTCTCCGCTTGCCACGTACTGCCCAGCCTCAAGAGCTACTGGCCCGACAGTGCCAGTGAACGGTGCCCGGACCTCGCAGAATTGAAGGTCGCGCTCCCTCTTCGCGAGGCCTGCCCGCGCAGCATCGAGTTGTGCAAGCAGATTGGCTCGCTTGGTCGGGACCAGCGCAAGCGAGTTCTCGAGGTCGATGACAGACTGTCGCTCGGCCAGAAGCGTTCGCTGACTTTGCTCGGATTCCGCGGCAGAACTCGCATCCTTGATGACGAGGTCCCTGATGCGTTGGAATTCCTGCTCGGCCACGGCGAGGGCCTCCTTTGCGACTTCAAGAGACCGCCGCTGATTCGCCGCCTCGACGTCCGCTGTGGCAATGCTTGCCTTTAAGCGTGCGACCTCCGCCTTCGAAACGGCAACGTCCATCGCGACGTCGGTGTCCTCGATACGGAGCACGAGCGCACCTTCTTCTACCGGGGAGCCAGGGCGGAGCTCGGGGCGCACCTCGGAGATGCGTCCGCTCACTCGGGCGATGGCACGCCAACTACTGTCGGCCTTCGCCACACCGAACCCAGAAGCCTGTGGTACGAACGGCAGCTCGTTCGCTTCGATGACGCGCAGCGTACGAGTCCGTTCTCGACGTTCGTGTTTGGGGGCTTCCTTCGTGGTCCGCAGTAGCCACGCGGCAAACCCGACGCTGACGGCGACGGGTAACCCGAAAGCAAGAAGTCGGGTCGTTGGTTGCTTGAGTGTGCCGAGCCGAGACAGCAAGGTCGCTTTGCTCATGGCGACTAGTCCGCAGCCAGTATGTCGGTGACGATCTGCTGGCTCGGGCGCCAGCTGCCGCCCAAGGCAAGGAAGAGCTGCACCGTGGCCTGAGCCACGGCGGCATCGCTCAGTGCGAGCTGGTCCTCTGCGTCAAGGAGGCTCCGTTGCGAATCGAGGTAGCTTTGGAAGTTGGCTTGTCGGCCGCGGTAGAGCTCTTCGGAGAGCGAGACGGAGTTGCGATA
Organism: Planctomycetota bacterium; assembly: GCA_039029375.1. Lineage (GTDB taxonomy): Bacteria > Planctomycetota > UBA1135 > UBA1135 > UBA2386 > JBCCGH01. The sequence continues at coordinate 2,626 of JBCCGH010000046.1, read as the reverse complement.
GGCTGCCACCGCGCGTCGAAGGGCCGCGCCCCGCTTGCGCTGTCGACGCTGGGTCGCCATCGCCGACTCCACCTCTTCCACGGCGACAAAGAGAGTCTGTTCGTAGGTCGCGAGCTGTTGCCGAACGACGGCTTCCTGCGCCCGTACCGATGAGCGAAGCGCGTCGAAGTTGAAGACGTCCCACGACGCGCGGAGGCCGGTATTCGAAGTGCGTGAAACGGCGCGAACTAGGTCTCCAAGCGAGGCCGCCTGGAATCCCAATGCCGCTGAAATGTCGAATCTCGGATAGAGCTGCGCAATGGCCACTCCTACACGCGCAGTTTCCGCTGCCAGTGCGCGCTCTGCTGCCCGCAGGTCAGGGCGGTTGCGAATCAAATCAGCCGGGACTCCCGACACAAGTTGTTCTGCCGCCGCGGGGATTGGTCTCGTCGCAATCAGGTACTTCCGGGTGTCCGCGATGTGTTTGCCCAGCAAAACCGCCAACCGGTTCGTGGCACGGTCCAACGCTGCCTCCTGGAGTGGCACAGTAGCCTGTGTCGTTGCGAGGTTCGCACGGGCCTGCGCTAGGTCGAGCCCATGCGCAAGCCCCGCCTCGTGGCGCTTCGTGACCAACTGCAGGGCGCGGGTTTGCAACTCGGCATTCGTCGTCGCGATGCCAAGGCGTCGCTGAGCCAGCCGTGCATCGATGTAGGCGAGAGCTACATCTGCTTGCAGTCGTGCCAGCAAGCCGTGGTAGTCCTCAACGATGACTTCGAAGTCTGCCGAAGCGGCTTCAACGCTGCGACGCACCCGTCCAAAGAGATCCAGCTCCCACGTGGCGGACGCGTTGAGCACGAAGTTCGACATCGTAGAGCCACCGAACGGGCCACCGAGGCGGCCGCGCGAGGCTTCACCATCGCTGGAGACAAGCGGTAGGCGTTGCCCCCAGGTGACGCCGAGTAGCTCTCTCACCTGTATCACGCGCTCGAACGCGACCCGCAGGTCCCGGTTGTTCCTTGTCGCTTCGTTGACCAAGGCCGCGAGCTGGTCGTCGCCGAAGCGCTCCCACCAGTCGAGCAGAACGGCTGGCCCCGAGTTCGCAGGCTGCGCCCAGGCAGAAGGCGCGGGCAGCTCAGGACGTACGTAGTCGGGGCCTGCTGCGCACCCCGTCACGGCGAGCAAGGGGACACAGCGAGCGGCTTCTCGCAGCCAACGTGGGGTGTCACCCATCACAAGTGCTCTGGGACATCCGACGTCGCGATCGGGAGCTTCACGATGATGCGAAACCCGTCCCCGGACTGCATCTCGACGGAGCCGTGATGGGCCTCTGACGTGCGTCGCACCAGCGCAAGGCCCAAGCCGTAGCCAGGCCGCGAAGCACTCGTGTCAGTGCGGTGAAAAGGCTGCCAGGCAGCCTCCTGTTCGTGGGTCGGAATGCCGGGTCCGCAGTCCGCCACGGTGACCAAGACCTCTCCCTCGTTGCGAACGACGCTGACGTCGACCGGCTCTTCGCCGTGACGATAGGCGTTCTCGATGAGGTTGCGCACGACACGGCGCAGCGATGCTGGCTCGCCGCATACGTGCAAGGACTCCATCGCCGTTAGGGAACACGTCGGGTAGCGCGAACACTCTTCCGCAACGAGGGCGACGAGGTCGAGTCGGCGGACGGATTTGGCGTCCAAGCCTGCAGCCAGGCGTGACATCAACAGCAGCTCATCAATGAGCTCGTCTAGTTCGGTGATGTCCTGCCGTAGCTCTCGGGCCCGCTCCTCGTCATCATCGGCTGTGTTCAGCAGCTCGAGTCCCATTCGGATGCGCGCGAGCGGCGTCCGCAACTCGTGGGAAGTGTGCGCGAGCAGCAGTCGCTGCGATTTGACAAGGCCCTCGATGCGCTCTGCAGATGTATTGAAGCTCCGCGCAAGCTGCGAGATCTCGTCACGTCCGTTGACGTCTACTCTTGCCTTCAAATCTCCGGATCCGACGCGCTCAACCTGCCTCTGCAGTCTTTTTAGCCGACTTGTGAGTCGTCGAATGAAGGGGTACGCCGCGAGGCCAACGACGAGGGCCATGAGCGCGAGCATTGCCACAATGCCGTTCGTGTCATCGATGATGAGAAGGTTCCGTGGTGCGACCGACACGTAGCGCCCATCCGGCAATCGCGTTGCCCACTGCTTTTCGAACTGCACTTCGGACCAATCACTGGCCACGAGCTCAGTCAAGGAGGGCAACGAGTGCGTTCCTGTGACGGCTAGCTGGTTTCCGTCGGTGTCGAGTAACATCAAGTCGATCTCGACTGCCTCGGCCAGTTGCTCCAACGCTGCTTGTTGCTCAGCGGGAGCTAGGCCGGCATCGGGAAGAAGGAGATGTGCGACTCTCGATGCCTTGTCCGCGAGATCCTGGGACGCGGCGCTCTTTAGCTGCGTCCACAAGACGGCTACGAGTACGCCGAAGGTCAGCAGAGACGCCGCAAGCACGGCGCAGAGCTGTCGGTAGACGGAACGCATCTCTCTAGTGTCCTGGATCAGAAATTCCTGTGCAGAGGGTGCGTGACCGGACGCTGCTCGCAAGAAGCACCGACGCAGGCATATTGGTGGATACGTCGAGGAGGTGCGACGCAGCGAGCGGTGGCCGGACGGGTGCCATCTGT
>JBCCGH010000045.1:0-57159 GCA_039029375.1 Planctomycetota bacterium | reverse complement strand
GCCGCCTGCGGCGAATCCGGCGGTTTTTTTCGCGCCGCCGTACGGACCTCTAGGGGACCCGAAGGTTGCTCCAGCTCGGTCGGGCGTCGCGCGCATAGCGGCCGTCGCCCAGGATGAGATCACCCTGCCAACGACCGGCGAACGGGTGGCGCGCGAAGACCCGCCAGGCGTGGTACTCGGGCGTGTCGCGCGCGCGCTCGATCCCCGGGTCGTCGAGGTGGCGCTCTTGCCAGCCTTCGAGCACCGCCGTGCCGCGCAGCACGTCGAGGTCCAGTCGGTAGAACCGGTGCTCAGTCTGGGCCAGCATGCCGTAACGCCACGGCACGCACGGACGCGCGACCAAGCTGCGGACTTCGAGACCCTCCTCGGCCCGGAGCTGGGCCGGCAACGCGGCGTCACCCAGCGCTCGCGCCTGCCGCTGCAACGCGACCAGTCCCAGCAAGTAGACCACGGCAGCCACGGCGGCGGCCACGGCCCAGCGCCGGCGCGTATCGATGCTGCGGCGCCGCCAGCGTGTGACAAGCACCGCCGCCATCCCGAGCCCCCAAAGCACCGTTGCTCCCGGGGGCGAACGACCCGCGACCGCCAACAACGCGGTCCCGGCGAGCACAAACACCGCCCAACCCCAAGGACGGCCGCGCGCCGGCGAACCAAGGCAGGCGCCCGCCCCGAGGGTTAGCCAGAGCCAGGGATCCACGATGAACACCAGGTCGCCGTAGACCCACCGCGGGTCGAACGGCAGCCACGGCCGGATGCCGTAGTTGTTGAGGCCATCCATCCCCAGATGCAGGAACAGTCCCGCCCAGGCAGCGGCAAGCATTGGTGCCAGGCGCGGCGCGCGGCTGCGCCGGCCGGCGATCAGCCACGCCGCGCCCCCCAACAGCAACCCTTGGACGAACAGCCCCACCACCGCGTGCGTGAGCCCACGGTGATGGCACAGATACCAGGGCTGTCCACCCCACGCCGTCCCGACGATGTCGACGTCGGGCAGATTGGAGGCCACGACCACCGTGGCCGTCGCGGCAGGGCCGGCGCGGTCAAACCCGAGCCGGGCGAGGAGCAATCCCGCGAGCGTGTGCGCTGCATTCTCCATGTCGACTCAGGCCGCGAGCCCGTCGCGGGGGCGTGATTGGCCCACCGAGCCACGCACGACCACCAAGAGCTCGCCGGCCGCCACCGCCACGGCCCCCACAACCGCCACGCGCCACGCGACCGACCACGGACCGCCCGAGAGGGCAACCGCCGCCAGGGGCGCCAAACCGGCAACGGCAACCGTGGCCCCCCGCGCCAGTCGCCGGCGCCGCGGCCAGCCCTGACCCAGCGCGAAGCCAAGCGGTAGGAACCACAGGAACGCGGCGGTGATCGGGCCGCCGCCGGTGATCACGTTGCGCGCCGCGCGCTCGCTGCGGATCGAGTACGGATCGCCAAACGGCACGCCGTCGCGCAGCAGATGCATGACGCCCTCGCGATAGGTCACGACGAAGTGCTGCGCGACGCCGGCGCGCAGGGCCGCCGGCCAGACACCCTCGTACTTGGCTGCACTCTTGCCGGTCGCGCCGCAGCGCACGCGGAGCACCAGCGCGTCGCCCTGCTGACCGACGGTGAAGTTCCGCTCGAAGGGGTCGCGCGACAGCGTGACGATGCGCGCCGGACCGCGCTGGGTCAGGTCGTCGACCGCCATGCGCACTTCGATCGACAGCTCAGTCGTGCGGCTCAGCGCCGCGGCCAACGCCGCCGTCGACTCCCGCGCCCGCCACGGGCGTTCGCCATCGATGTGCACCAGGCCGGCCGCGTCCCGCGACACGGCGACGCCGGACGGCGCATGGAGATCCAGTGACGGGCGGCGCTCCAGGGCGAGGTTGACCGCGCGAGGGCCGCCGCCGAACACCCAGAGGCCGACGGCGCCCATCGAGCGTCGGAGCGCGGCGTCGCCAGCCGCCGCCGCGAGCGCGGCCGCGTCCTCGGTCTCGAGGCGCGCCGGGTAGACCGCAATCTCACCCACACGGCCCGACCACGCCCGGCCGCCCCCGTTTTCGTTGCCGACCAAGAGAGCGTGGTCGGGGGCCCAACCGTCGAGAGCAAAACCGCGCTGTGCCGCGCCGAGGAACAGCAGCAGTGCGACGCTGGCGCCGATCGCGATGACGCGCCACAGGAAGCGTTCGCGGGGCTCGACCAAGCGCTGCAGCGGTGCGTGCCAGCGGCGACCGAGCACGAGCCCAATCGACACCGCGGCGGAGTTGCACAGCCAATCGAGGACGGTGGGATGGCGGCCCACGGACAGCAGCTGAAGCAACTCGAGCACACCACAGGACAACGTCACCACGGCGATGGCCCGCAGGACGGAGCTAGAGCCGGCGGCGCGGCTCGCGCCCAGGAGCACACCCAGCATGCCAAACACGATCGCGTGGCTGTCGAGCCCCTCGGGCGTCGCGCCGGCGAGCTCGTTCTGCGGGGTGATCGTCTCCCGCGGCGCCCGGTACGGAAACAAGCTGAGGGAGGCGATCCAAACCGCGGCCGGCACGGCGAAGCGCCCCAGCGCGCGATCGGTCAGACCCTGGCCCGGCCAGCGACGACGCGGCCGGGACGCGACCTTTGGCGGGTTCGCGGGCTCCTCCGTCAGCGTCACGGGAGCCGGGTCGTCACAGGAAACGCCGCAGCCGACGGCTCGACTTGCGGCGCGCCAACGCATCCTGCTCGGCCTGCTGCTCGCGCTGTCGTCGCTCCAAGTGCTGCTCGATCTCGGCGACGAGCTCGGCGGGATCCTGGAAGCGGATCTCCTTCTCCTTCGCCATCATCTTCTCGATGAAGTAGTGGGTGTGGGGCGACAAGCCCAACGAGCGAATCGCTTCGCCCGACAGCGCCTCCAACACCTGCTTGGCCATGACCTCTTCGTGGGACGCGCCTTCGAACGGCAACGCGCCGGTCACGAGATGGTAGAGCGTGGCCCCCAGCGAGTAGATGTCCGCGCGCACATCGAGCGCGTCCTGACCGCGCGCCTGTTCGGGCGAGATGTAGTGCACGGTGCCAGCGGTGGTGTCGGTTTCTTCGCCACTCGCGCCGCCGGACCGCTGCACCGCAAACCCGAGGTCGATCAACACCGCGCGGCCGTCGTCCGTCCACATGATGTTGCCTGGCTTGACGTCGCGGTGCACGAGGCCCTGCGCGTGCAGGTAGCAGAGCGCCTTGCCGACCTGCATGACGGCAGCCAGCGCGTCCTCCTCGTCCAAGCGGGAACCCGCACCGATCTGGTCCTGCAGACACGCGCCGTCGATCCGCTCCATCGCGCAGAAGTAGATCTGGCCTTCGCGGGCCACGCGCAACCCCTTCACGATGTGCGGGCTATCGAGCTGCATCAGCAGCTTCGACTCGCGTACGAAACCGTTCAGAGCATCGCGGTCAGCAGCAAGCGCGGGCTTGAGCACTTTCAGCGCAACGTCGCGATGCTCAACGCGGTCGTGCGCACTCCAAACCCGCGCCGTCCCACCCTCACCTAACGAGTCGAGAATCTCGTAGCGCGAGAGGACCGGACGCGCACCGGCCTCGGTCTTGACCCATTCCTCCCACTGGGCCTCGGTGACCAGCCCCTCCTCCAACAGGTAGGCCAGAGGATCGCCCGTGGCGAGGGCCTTGGCGGCGGAACTCTTGGCCAACAACCCTTCGTGCACGAGGGCTGCAAAAAACCGGGGGTCGGCGTCGGATTGGGTCACGCCAGCGGTCTCAGGTCTGAAGCCGGTCTTCCACCGTCAAGTCGTGCTCCCGGCGATTCCGAAGTAAAGGGCGGGCAGCGTATCTGGGAGTGGATCGTGAAGCATCCTGACAACAACGTCGTCGTCAAGTACTTCGACTTGATCGACGAGTTCATCAAGGTCCGGAGCTGCTCCGATGAAGTGCTCGCTGAGCTGGCTCGGACGCCAGTGCACAACAAAGCGAGCTACCGTCGCCGGATCGTCGAAGTGTGTGTTCCTGACTTCGAGAGCGAGATCCTTCGCGCCCTCGAGAAGCTCGACGATGAGTATGACGCAGACATCGTCGAGGAGCTGCTCTATCAGATTTGTATCGACGTCAATCCGCCCCTCGAGATCCACCAGGTCGCGCTGCCGACCACCGGCAACGAGCAGGGCGAGCTGTTGTCGCGGGAGTCGCCGGCCGATCGCCAGAGCCTGTTCCGCAAGGTGATGGGGCTCGAACGCTCGCTCCGCAGCCAGATTGTCGGGCAAGATGACGCGATCTCGGTCCTGGTGCGGGCGATCAAGAAGGCAGCGGTCGGGCTAAAGCGGCCGACCGCGCCGATCGGCACGTTCTTCCTCGTGGGGCGCACCGGCACCGGCAAGACCGAGCTGGCCAAGGCGCTGGCGCGGACGCTCTACGACGACAGCGGCAGGCTGGTCCGGATCGACTGCTCGGAATACGCGCTGCCGCACGAATACGCCAAGCTCATCGGCTCGCCGCCCGGCTACATCGGGCACAGCGAGGGCGGCTTCCTGACCGAGGCGGTCAAGAAGAAGAAGAACTGCATCGTGCTCTTCGACGAGATCGAGAAGGCGCACGCCAAGGTCCACAACCTGCTGCTGCAGCTGCTCGATGAGGGCATCCTCACCGACAGCAAGGGTCAGTCGGTCTCGTTCTGCAAGACGATCGTCATCCTGACCAGCAACCTCGGGATCGAGAAGATCGACGCGCTGCGGTCGCGGATGGGCTTCCGGCGCCCTGATCAGCTGGACATGGCCAGCACCGACCTCAAGACCGCGACACTCGACGCCTTCAAGGAGGCGTTCCGCCCGGAGTTCATCAACCGCATCGACGAGCTGGTGGTGTTCAACCCGCTCGACGTCAAGGTGTGCGCGCGCATCGCCCAGAGGATGCTGCGCGAGGTCGCCGAGCTGCTGTCGCGGCAGGGCATCAAGGTCGAGTTCTCGCCCGGCGTGCGCCACGCGATCGCCCGCGAGGGCTTCTCCGAGGAGTACGGCGCTCGCGAGCTGCGCCGCCTGGTGAAGCGCAAGATCGAGGACCCGCTCACCGAGCTGATCCTGGAGCAGTCGCTCGGCGCCGGCTCGCGCCTCCAGGTGCGGGCCAAGGGCGGCGCGCCGGTGGTCACGGTGCTCCAGGCCGACCACGCCGCGGTCACGGTCTAGGCCCCACGCGCCGGCCGAAACGGGCGTAAGTCCCGATGGCGTAGGCCGATTCGCGACACGAGACGCTCCCCGCGCCGCCCCGGCCGGGCGCTGGACCGGGGGTGGAACATATTGACAGGTTGCGCCGTCACGTCGACAGTACCAGGCCGTTCGGCGGTCCGCGACGAAGCGACGAGACAACCTGATGAACCGCAGCTCCCGGGTCCTGCTAGTGGGCGGGGCGTTCCTCGCGGCTGCAGGTGTAGTGTGGGCCACGGTCCGTGGGCCCCGGCCGCAGCCTAGCGCCGCCATCGAGGCCGCCCCGACGCCCGAAGCCGACCAGTCGGCGACCGCGCAGCTGCAGGGCAGCGCCCCGGCGAACGAGCCCCAGCTACCGCCTGAGTTCTATCAGAAGCTGCCGCCCAACTCGCGGGTCGCGATGACGCTGCCCGGCGGCTTCACGAGCGGCATCCGCTGTCCCGATGGCAGCTTCTTACCGCTGCTGAATGGGGTGCCGTACGCACCGCAGATCAACCGCGATCCACGCTGGGGCCCCGTGCCCCCGGTGGTCGCTAAGAGGACCGACAGCGGCGGCTACGAGTGGTACGAGCACGCCGATGGCTCGATCACCACCGTGCGCTGGACCCCCACCACCTTCATGGGCGAAGAGCGCATGGAACCGGTGACCAGTCACGACGTGCCGCTGGACCCATCGTTCGGCCAACCGCCGGTCGACGCCGCGCCAGCCGAGCCACCGGCGGTGGAGCCGCTCGAAGGCGAGGGACGATGAGCGTCGCTCGCACGTTCGGCCGGCCGACCGCCGCCCCCACCGACTTCCCCCTTGCCCGCGCCCCCCGGCGCATCTTCCTCACCTGGCTTGGCCGCCCCGCCGAGCCCGGAGTCCGACTGTCCTGTCCGGCATCATGAGAACTCTCTCGCTAGGCCTTTTCGCGGCGCTGTGCGCCGGCGGTCTGTCGGCTCAGCCGATGACCGTGAACAACCCAGTCCTTCGCAACAACGAGCCGTGGTTCAGCATCTCGACGATGAGCCCAACCACGATGAACTTCTACAACTGGGGTCCGGTGAGTCCGCCCGAGTACACCGAGGGAACCATCGCCAACCCGGGCGCTGGTGTCCTCGCCGGCACGCTGTCGTGGCGCGTCATCACGCAACAGTCGAACTTCCGCTTCGGGCAGCGGCAGGTGAACGGCTACACGCACAACACCATCGTCTCCGGCGAGACCGTGGGCGGCGTGTGGGCCAACGACTACGAGGCCGAAGTGCGAATGATGTCGGTGGTGGCGCGCCCGGCCGTCCCCGGCGCCCTGCGCCCCGACTTCAACGACATCCTCCACTCGGTCGCTGAGATGCCTGTGCCGAGCCCTGGGGCGACCTACGCGGTCAACCGCACGTTCTTGCCCGTGACGATCCCGGTGACGACCTCGTCGCCCAACACCGCGGACGTCGGCCTCTCCCTGACGTGGCAGGGCGGCGAGAACGAGTGGAAAGACGGCTCCCACAGCTACCTCACCACTTGGAGCGACGGCTTCACGCCGTACGACACCTGGGGCTTCCGGTACCCGACGCCGTCGCTGGCGTTCCCACGCTCCGCGGGCACGCGCGTGAACGCACACCTATGGCTCACCTACACGGAGCCAGAGCCGACGATCGCCCTGTTCTCCGACTGGGGCCGTCTCGGCTGGCTGCCGCCGGCCGGCCAGACGCCGCTGCCTGGCCACTCGATCGCCACCTACTGGTCGGATGCGGCCATCAACGGCGGCGCGTTCGGCATTGGGGTGCGCGCGCTGCAGGCGCCGAACGGGTTCGCGATCCCATTCTTCAACCTTGGCGCCTACTTCCCCGCCGGCTTCCCGATCCTCGGCTCGAACCTCGAGCTCAGCATCGTGAGCCCGTTCATCGCCTCGTTCACGCCGTTCGTGATCCAGCTGGATGCGGCGGGCATCGGCGGCGACACCGACTTCCCGTATCCGCTGCGCCCGAACCCCGCGCTCAGCGGCCAGCACTTCGGCTTCGACTGCTACGTGCTGGACGGGTCGTTCAACATGCTCGGCAGCACGCAGGCCGGCTGGATCAGGTTCCTGTGAGGAGCGCCCGCGCCGGGGCTGGAGCTCTAGCCCCCGGCGCCGGCAGCGTCGTGCATCTCGGTGAGGCGCGACAGCGCCTCTGCCTCACCCGGTCGTGACTCCGCCATCATCGCCGTGATCGCGCAGGTGAGCACGACGTCCGTCACGCCCGCATAGGGCGAGAGGATGTTCACCGACCGGTTCAGCCCGACTAGGATCGGGCCAATCGTCGCCTCCGCACCGGCGCACTGCGCCACTTTCTGCGCGATGTTGCCGGCCTCGAGCGAGGGGAAGACCAGCACGTTCGCCTTGCCCCCCATCCGCGAGAACGGGTAGAGCGACTTCGCCACGTCGGGGAGCAGCGCCACGTCGGCGTGAATCTCACCCTCGACATCCAGCTCGGGGCGCCATGTGCGCACCAGCTCCGTGGCGCGACGCACTTTGTCCGATCGACCATTGCGCACCGAGCCGAAGTTGCTGAACGACAGCATGGCGACCCGCGGCACCACGTCGAACCGAAGCGCGAGGTCTGCGCACATGCAGGCGATCTCGGCGAGCTCCTCGGCCGACGGATCCAGATTCACGGTGGTGTCGGCGAAGAAGAAGATCTCGTTCTGGATGATCATCAGGTGCACGCCGGCGACACGGCGATACTTCGCCGAAGGCCCGATCACGCGCAGAACCGGCCGCAGCGTCTCCGGAAAGCCGCCGCCGAGCCCGCAGACCATCCCGTCGGCGAGCCCCTCCTGCACCATCATCGCCGCGAACCAGTTGCGGGTCCGCATGAGGCGATGCGCGTCGCGCTTGGTCATGCCCTTGCGGCCGCGGCGTTCGAAGATCTTCGCCTCGAACACGGCGGCGAGTTCGGAGGTCGGTGGGTAGACGACCTTGCAGCGCCCGCGGTCGATCTCCTCTTGGACACTCGGCTCGAGATCGGCGCTCAGCGCCCGGATGACCCGCTCGGCGCCGATCAGGACGGGCTGCGCGATCTCCTCCTCGAGGACCTGCCCAACCGCGCGGATGACCTTCTCGCTCTCGCCATCGGCAAAGACGACGCGGCGCGGTCGGTGCCTGGCGCGCGTCACCGCAAAGCGCATGACCTCGCGCTCTTTGCCGAGCCGGCGCTCGAGCAGCTCGCGGTACGCGTCGGTGTCGTTGATCGGATGCCGCGCGACGCCCGACATCGTCGCCGCGAGCGCCACCGCCGGGGCGACCCACAACAGGGCCCGTGTGTCGAGCGGCTTGGGGATGATGTACTCAGGCCCAAAGCGCAGCCGCACTCCGCCGTAGGCTGCGCTCACCTCGTCACCGACGTCTTGACGTGCTAACTCGGCGAGGGCGTTCACCGCGGCGATCATCATCGCTTCGTTGACCGTCGTCGCCCGCGCGTCGAGCGTGCCGCGAAAGATGAACGGGAAGCCCAGGACGTTGTTCACCTGGTTGGGATAGTCACTGCGCCCCGTGGCGACGATCGCATCGGCCCGAGCCGCCCGCGCCTCGGGATACGGGATTTCGGGGTCGGGGTTGGCGAGGGCGAAGACGACCGGGCGCTCGGCCATGGACTGCACCATCGCCGGTGTGACGACACCCGCCACCGAGACGCCGATGAAGACATCAGCTCCGCGCATGGCCTCCTCGAGGGTGCGCAACTCAGTCTTCGCGGCGTAGCGCGCCTTGAACGGATTACGCTCCAATGACGGGTCGCCGGCGCGCACCACACCCTTGCTGTCACACAGCAAAATATTCTCTCGCTGGGCGCCCAAACACTGCAGCAGGTGCGCTGTCGCGAGGGCCGCGGCGCCAGCCCCAGAGAAGACGAAGCGGACGTCCTCCAGGCGCTTGTCGGCGAGATGCAGCGCATTGACCAAGCCAGCACAGATGATGATGGCGGTGCCGTGCTGGTCGTCGTGGAACACCGGGATGGAGAGCTCGCGGCGCAGCCGCTCTTCGATCAAGAAGCAGTCCGGGGCCTTGACGTCCTCGATGTTGATGCCGCCAAAGGTCGGCGCCATCGCCTTGACCGTCGCGCAGAACGACTCGACGTCGGGGGCATCCAGCTCGAGGTCGAACACGTCGATGCCGGCGAAGCGCTTGAACAGGACCGCCTTCCCCTCCATCACCGGCTTGCCCGCCTCAGGCCCGATGTTGCCGAGGCCGAGCACGGCGGTGCCGTTGGTGACCACCGCCACCAGGTTGCCCTTGGCGGTGTAGTCAAAGACCTTCTCCGGGTCGGCGTGAATGGCGCGACAGGGCTCGGCCACTCCCGGGGTGTAGGCCAGGGTCAGGTCGCGCTGGGTCAAGCACGGCTTGGTCGGCCGCACCTCGATCTTCCCCTGGGGCGCGGCAGCGTGATACTTGAGTGCGTCGCTACGAGAGCTCATCGCCGGCGATTGTAGGCCGCCCCGAGGCCGCCCACCGGGCCCGAACTCACTTTCGGGGCGCGGCCCGGGACGGGTATAAGCGCATCATGCGACCGTCGCACACTCGGCTACCCACGGGGTCCGAAGCCGCCCGAACGGCTCCGTTGGCGTGGCTTACGGCGGCACTCGCGCCGCTTCTCGCGACGCTGTCGCTCTCCGCCCAGAGCGACGTCATCGCGCGCTACACCGAAGGCAGCGCCACCCGCACCGTGTCGCGCGACGACGTGGCCGAAGAGCTGTGCCGTCGCTTTCAGGACACCGAGCGCGGCCACGGCGCGTTGGCCTACCTCATCGATTTGGAGCTGATCCGGTCGGCCGCGGGCGATCAGGGCCTCATGCCCGGGCGCGACGCCACGCTGCGCTACGTCGCCCGGCTAGAACGGGAGCTGCTCGCCGCGGGGGTGGATCTCGCGCAGCTGCGGGCGAGCAAGGGCATGTCGACGGTCGAGTTCGACGAGTACGCCCAACTGCAACTGGCGCACGAGCGCCTGGTGCGGGCATCGCTGGAGCTCGACGACGATGAGCCCGTGCGCGAATCGATGCTGCAGCTGTGGCTCCAAGAGGCGCGCCAGCGGCACGAGCGCCAAGCGCCCGCCCGCCTACCGCCGGGCGTGATCGCCCGCGTGGGCGACCGCTCGGTGAGCCGACTCGACCTCGGCCGGGTCCTCCTGCAGACGATGGACCAAGCGGATCGGGAGCGCTACGTGCGCCAGGTCGTGCTGCAGCGGCGCATCCAGGCGCTGGCCGAACAGCACGCGGTCACCGTCAGCGATGGCGAGCTCACTGCCGAAGTCGAGGCACGCCGGCGCCGCACCGAGAACGACGCGCGGTACCGCGGCGCCAAGTTCGACGACCTGCTGCGCGCCCAGGGGATGGACGCGGAGATGCTGCGCCGCTCGCCAGTGCTGCACGCGCAGGTGCTCGAGGAGAAGCTGATCGGCAAGCTGCACCCGGATGCCGAGCTCGACCGGCGCATCGACGAAGAGCCAGCGGCGATCGAACGTTCCTACGGTGCTCGGCGCCGCCTCCAGGTCATCGCCATTCGCACGGACGCCGCCATGCTCGACGCCGCCATCGCCAAGGCCGAGGGCGTTCGCGACCAGATCGCCGAGGGTCTACCGTTCGCCGACGCGGCCCGCCGCTACAGCGATGATGCCTACAGCAAGATGTCCAACGGCGACGTTGGCTGGCACTACCTGGGCGGCAAGGAGCTGCCGCAGGTCGTGCTCACGGCGGCCTTCGAGGCCGGCGTCGGCGAGGTCTTAGGCCCGCTGTCGACCGACCGTGGGGTCTATTTGGCGCGCGTCGTGGCGGTGGAGGATCCACCCAACCGGGCGACGATGAAGTTCCGCATGCGCCGCGCGTTCGCCCGCGAGCTACGCGATCAGCTGCTGCGCGAGGCAGCCATCCAGCTGGTCGCGGCCAACGCGCCGCCCCCGGCCGGGGGACCGCGATGACCGCGCCCCGCTTCATCGAGGGTGCTGCCGAGAGCGAGCGGTGCACAGTGTTTCGCGACGATGCGGCGCGGTGGATCACCGGACTGCGGGTCCTCGACGGCGCTGGCGGTGAGATCGAGCACCGCACCGGCGAGAGCGAGGAAAGCGGCCTCGTGGTGCTCACCGGGACCCACGACCTCGAGGCCAACAGCGGCGGCTGGGCCAGCCGCGGCACCCGCGCGACGCCCTATGAAGGGCGCCCGGTCACGCTGTACCTACCGCCCAAGGCGCGGCTGCGCGTCGCCGGCGGCACTGGCGAGCTCGTGCTGGTTTCGGCGCGGCGCCCGGAGATCCAGGCCGCCCCCGCCGTCGAGCCGGAGCCTGCTCCGGCGAAGAAGCCGTTGCTACCGCTCGCCGGCAGCAACAAAGCGTTCGATACCGCGAGCGGCTCGTGGCAGCCGATCGAGAGCTTCCCGGACTCCGCCGAGGCCATCCCGCCGCGACGCGCCAGCATCCTGACGATCGATGGCGTCGAGACGCGCTGGGTGTTTCCGGTGGACTACAAGGCGCTCGGCCTCTGCGTGTTTGAGGCGGTACTGGCCGAGGGGCAAACCCTGTCGCTGCCCGGCCAACGGCACGGCGCCTACCCCGAGGAGTGGGCGGTCTACTGCCGCACCGAAGGCCGGGCGCTGCTCGCGGGCGCGGGCAACCTCGACGACCGCGCGGCCGCCTTCGGGGTCGACGACGCCACACTGACCGCGACGTCGGGTCGCTGCTACGTCCTCGCGGCGCTGGCCGGCCATAAACCGTGAGTCAAAGTCACGCGCTCTCTTCGGCGGGCTCGAACGCCCGCACCGTGACCCGGGGCCCGGCCGCATCGCCGAGGCGCAACTCGGTGCCGGGCTCCCAGAAGTCCGCCGGTAGGTAGCCCAGCGCCACCCGGCGCTGGCCGTCTGGCAACGCCGCGGAGGTCATCGCCCGGCCGACGGGATCCCCCTCGTCGGGCTCCACGAGCATGGTCGGCGGTTCGAACGGCGCGACGGTATCCACCTCGAGGAGGCACAAGCGCCGGTTCACGTGCCCATAGGTGTCGATGCGCGCCACGATTTCCTGACCGGTGTAGCAGCCCTTGGTCAGCGACAGGTGGTCATCGAGGCTTGCCTCCGGCCCCAGCGTGGAGGCATCGGAGTCCTCGCCGACACGCACGAGCCCGGCACAGATCCGCCACGCCTCCGCCAGCTCAGTGCTCAGCGCTTGGGGCGCCGGCGCCGACCACGGCGCCGCGTCGGCGAACGCCGCGGCGGCCGCGTGCCAACGAACCCAGCGCACGCCGTGCCGCCCGCCGGTGAACCGAACGCCACCGCCCTCCAGCTCGACGCAGGTGTCACTCTTGCTCCCGGCAGAGGGCTGGAGCACCTCCCAGCAGACCCAGTCGCGCCGCTGCACTTCGAGGCGCTCAGAGAAGTGGTAGCGCTCGAGGAGCTCGGCAATCGTGTCCAGCTGCCCAGCCTGCGCCTCGAGCCAGGCCCCGTCCGGGAGACGCCCGGCCACGCAGGTCGCCACCAAACGGCCCTTGGCGTTCAGGAACGCGGCCGGGAGAGCATCGCCGGGCGCCGCGGCCGTGAGATCCTGCGAGCAGAGCCTGTGGAGAAACTCCACGGCATCCGGACCACGCACCGCCAGGACCCCAAACGGGGCTTGGTCTCGCACCAGGTCACCGCTCGTGGGATCATCAAAAAATCGGTCGTAAGGCCGCATTATTGAACTCGTTATGCCGAATCTCGTGGCCGAAAGACAACCAGCCCTAGATCAGGGCTCTTTTGTTCGATAGGATTCAAAGAGCCCCGAATCGGGCCTACTTTTGCGCGGCCACCGCGCCGACGCAAGGCACTCACATGCTTCGGATCTCCAAGAAAGGCGACTACGCCGTCTTCATCATGGGTTACCTCGCCACGCACGGCGCGGCTCCCGGCGGCGGCGTGGTGAGTGCGCAGGAGATCACCGACCGATCCGGCCTCAGCAAAGCGGTGGTCGCCAACCTGCTCAAGGACCTGGCCAAGGGCGGCCTGCTCGAGTCGACGCGCGGTTTGCACGGCGGCTACCGGCTGGCGCGACCAGCCACGGACATCAGCCTCGGCCGCATTCTCGAGATCGTCGAAGGCCCTTTTGTTCTGGTTGACTGCGCCCAAGATCACAACCCCGCCGAAAGCGATCCTGCAGCGTGCAGCCTAGTGAGCTTCTGCCCGTCGAAGCGGCCCATGCGCGTTCTGCATCAACGGATCGCGTCGATTCTCGACGAGCTGCGCTTACCGGAGCTCGTCGAAGCACCAGCAGTCTTCGACGCCCCCTCTCACGCCAACGACCTCAACGCCCCTTCGACCTCGGCAACCACGCGATGACCCTCGAGTTCCCCATCTACCTGGACTACAGCGCGACGACCCCGACCGACCCGCGCGTCGTCGACAAGATGCTGCCATTCTTCCGCAACCGATTCGGCAACGCGGCGAGTCGCAGCCACTCGTTTGGCTGGACAGCCGAGGCCGCGGTCGAAGAAGCGCGGGAGCAAGTCGCCAAGCTCATCGGCGCCCAGGCCAAGGAGATCATCTGGACCAGCGGCTCGACCGAGGGCAACAACCTCGCGATTAAGGGCGTGGCCGAGATGTATCGGGCCAAGGGCAACCACCTGATCACGTGCGTGACCGAGCACAAGGCGGTGCTCGATCCGATGAAGAACCTGGAGACACAAGGGTTCGAGGTGACGTGGCTGCCGGTGGACAGCAAGGGCCACATCGACCAGCAGCAGCTCGCCGACGCCATCACCGACAAGACCATCTTGGTCTCGTTGATGGCCGCGAACAACGAGATCGGTACCGCACATCCGCTCGCCGAGATCGGCCGGCTGTGCAAGGAACGGGGCGTCCTGTTCCACACCGACGCGACGCAAGCCGCGGGCAAGATGAAGCTCGACGTCCTGGAACAGGACCTCGACCTGGTGTCGCTGTCGGCACACAAGTTCTACGGCCCGAAGGGCGTGGGTTGTGTCTACGTGCGCCGCAAAGGCCCGCGGGTTCGGCTCGCGCCGATGCTGGATGGCGGCGGCCACGAGCGCGGCATGCGCTCTGGCACGCTCAACGTCCCCGGCATCGTCGGCATGGGTGAGGCCGCACGGCTCGCGCGCGAGGAGTTCGACCAAGAGGTGCCGCGCCTGATCGAGCTGCGCGATCGCCTCGACACGCTGGTGCGGCAGCGCATCCCAGACGTGGTGACCAACGGCGACCCCGAGCATCGCCTGCCGCACCTCACCAACCTGTCCTTCCCCTACGTCGAGGGCGAGTCCCTCATCATGGGGATCCGCGACATGGCGGTGTCGTCGGGCTCGGCGTGCACATCGGCGAGCCTCGAGCCGAGCTATGTGCTGAAGGCACTGGGCGCGAGCGACGAGCTCGCGCACAGCTCCATCCGCTTCTCCCTCGGCCGCTTCACCACGCAAGAAGAGATCGACTACGCCGCAGACTGCGTCAGCACGGAAGTCATGCGGCTCCGCGAGATGTCCCCCCTTTGGGAAATGGTGCAAGAGGGCGTGGACCTGTCCAAAGTGCAGTGGACCAGCCACTGAGCACGGCGCCGCCAACCCGAGACCATCAACCAACAACGAAACATGGCCTACAGCGACAAGGTTCTGGATCACTACAACAACCCGCGCAACGTCGGCTCGCTCGACAAGAGTGACGCCAGCGTCGGCACCGGCATCGTCGGTGCGCCCGAGTGCGGCGACGTGATGAAGCTGCAGATCAAGGTGGACGACGATGGCAAGATCGTCGACGCCAAGTTCAAGACCTATGGCTGCGGTTCGGCGATCGCGTCGTCGTCGCTGGCCACCGAGTGGTTAAAGGGCACGACGATCGGCGAAGCGGGTGAGATCAAGAACACCCAGATCGTCGAGGAGCTATCGCTGCCGCCGGTGAAGATCCACTGCTCGGTGCTGGCCGAAGACGCGATCAAAGCCGCCATCGCCGACTACCAGAGCAAGAACGGCCAGCCCGCGACCGACGCCGCTGGCTCGAGCACGACCGCCTGATCAGGAGACTGCAGTGACCGACGCGAAGACCGACTCGACCGAGCTTGGGCCGCCCAAGGAAGGGCGCGGGGTGCACATGACGGAACGCGCAGCGCAGGAGATCGTGCGCGTGATGGAAGAGCACGAGATGCCGCGCGACACGACCTGGGTCCGCATCGGCGCCAAGGGCGGCGGCTGCAGCGGCTTCAGCTACGTGCTCGACTTCGACTCGAGCGGGCCGTCGGAGTTCGACATCGCCTTCGAGATGTTTGACGTGCGCTACGTCGTCGACAAGAAGAGCGAGTTCTTCATGGGCGGCACCGTGCTGGACTTCAACGACGAGCTCCTCAACCGCGGCTTCGAGTTCAAGAACCCGTCGGCCACCGGCACGTGCGGGTGCGGCACCTCGTTCTCCGCGTAGCCCCTTGGACCCTTTTGTCGTGCTCGGGGTCGAGCCGTCGATGGACCTCGACCCTGGTGAGCTCGAGCGGCGTTACCTCGCACTCTCCCGCGAGTGCCACCCCGACCACCAGCCGACCGAGTCGCCACAGGAACAGCAGCTGGTGCTCGAGCGCGCGGCCAAACTCAACGATTCTTATCGTCGTCTGAAGGATCCGTGGTCTCGCGCGACCGCGCTCCTCAACCTCAGCGAGCCCGGCATCCTCGATCGCACCAAGCAGCTCAGCCCGACGTTTCTCATGGAAGCAATGGAGATCTCCGAGGCGGCACTGGTCGCGCGCGGGGCCGAGGCGGACGATCTCCGCAACCGGCTCGAGCGGAGCATCGCGGCCTCCCTCGAGGACATCACGAGCAAGATTGGGGCGCGCGACTGGGCCGCGGCGGCCACTGCCTTGCACGAATCGCGCTACTACCGCAAAGCTCTCGCTGACCTGCAAGCCAACCAGTGACCGAATCCGCTACATCTGAGTCCGGCGTCGTCCTCGGCATCGACCTAGGCACCACCAACAGCCTCGCCGCGGTGATGACGCCGAGCGGCCCCAAAGTGCTCCGCGACCGCGACGGCCAGGCCCTGGTCCCATCTGTCGTCACCTTCGTCGAGACGGGCGAGCTGGTCGGGGCCGAGGCCCGCGCCGCGGCCATCGACTTCCCCGAGCGAACCGTCTACAGCATCAAGCGGCTCATCGGGCGCGCCGGGACCGAGGTCGACGACGAGGCCGGGCGCCTGCCCTACCCAGTGCGGCGCGGCGAACGCGACCTCGCCCGCGTTGAGATCGATGGCCGGCAGTACTCGCCCGAAGAGATCTCCGCGCGGGTGCTGCGTAAGGTCAGGAGCCTCGCCGAAGCGGCGGTCTCCGCCCCGATCCGCGGCGTGGTCGTGACGGTGCCGGCCTACTTTGACGACGCGCAACGCCAGGCGACCAAGGATGCCGCCGAGCTCGCCGGCCTGCGGTGCCTGCGGATCGTCAACGAGCCGACCGCGGCCTCGCTCGCCTATGGAATCAGCGGCAAGCGCGACGGCACGGTCCTGGTCTACGACCTCGGGGGTGGCACGTTCGACGTGTCGGTCCTGAAGATCGAGGGCGGCGTGTTCCGGGTGCTGGCGACGGATGGTGACACCCACCTCGGCGGTGACGACTTCGATCGCCTGCTCAGCGATCGGATCCTCGGGGTGCTGCGCGAGCGGCTCGGCGAGGAGACCGCCCTAGCGCCACACGTCATGCACGCCGTGCGCGGCTCGGCCGAAGGGCTCAAGATCCAACTGTCCTCGGAGCCGGCAGCCTCGCTCGCCATCGAGATCGCCGGCGCGAGCGTCGAGCTCAGCGTCACGCGCGCCGAGCTCGAGGCCGACATCGAGCCCTTGGTGCAGCAGACGCTCGATTGCTGTCGCCGGGCCATGCAGGACGCGGAGCTCACCTTCGACCAGCTCGACGAAGTGGTTCTCGTCGGCGGCTCGACGCGAACCCCGCTCGTGCGGTCCCGCATCGAGGAGCTGACGGGCCGCCCACCCCACACCGAAGTCGATCCCGACCTGGCGGTGGCGCTCGGCGCGGCCATTCAGGCCGACATCCTGGCCGGCGGCAATCGCGAAGTGCTCCTGCTCGACGTCATTCCGCTGTCGTTGGGACTCGAGACCATGGGCGGCGTGGTGAGCAAGCTCATCCTGCGCAACTCCACGATCCCGACGAGCGTCACCGAGGAGTTCTCGACCCAGGTCGACCACCAAACCGGCGTCGACATCAACATCTATCAAGGCGAGCGGGAGAAGATCGACGACTGCCGCAAGCTCGGCTCGTTCCGTCTGAGCGGGATCCCGCCGGCGCCCGCCGGCTACCCGCGCGTGGCCGTGACGTTCCTCGTCGACGCCGACGGCGTTCTCCGGGTCACCGCTCGAGAAACACGCACCGGGCAGCAGGCGAGCATCCAGGTCGTGCCCTCGTTTGGCCTCACCCGTGAAGAGGTGCGGCGCATGATGATGGAGTCGATCGAGCACGCGGCCGAGGACATGGCCGAGCGCGAAGACGTGGAGCTGCGCAACAAGGCCGAGGCCATGGTGCGTGGCACCGCCGCGGCCATGGAGCTCGGCGACCTCCCACCCGACCAGGTGTATCCGGTCAAGAAGGCCTTGCGGGCGGTCGAGAAGTCGCTCGCCGACGACCCCGCCTCGCTGCGCGCGACGGTGGAGCAGCTGTCCAAGGCGACAGCGCACATCGCCGACGACGTGATCAGCTCTGCGGTGCGCAAGTCCCTCACGGAATCAGAGGAATGAGCGACAACCTCGTGCGGATCCAGTTCGACGGGACCCAGCTGCAGGCGCGGATCGGGCAAACGATGCTGGAGATCGCGGAAGCGAACGGCATCGACCTCGACCACGCCTGCGGCGGCGTCTGCGCCTGCTCGACCTGTCACGTCAAGATCCTCGCGGGCGCGGATGCTCTCAGCGAGGCGACCGAGGATGAAGAAGACCAGCTCGACGAAGCTCGGGATGTCAGCCTCGATTCTCGGCTGGGCTGTCAGGCGCGCATCTTGCGACAGCCAGCGGCGGGGGTGATCGAGGTGCGGATCCCCGCCTGGAACGTCAATCTGGTGCGCGAGGCGCACTGACGCCTCCGCGCGCCCGCCGACCTTTGCCGCGCAAAACCCAGGGCGGCGCTGCGCCGGCGGCAGCGGCTGGGTATCGTCACTCCTGCGCCAAGGGAGAACAGCCGAGCATGACCGCTACTTCGTCCGACCTGCTGACACTCACCGCGAACACGATTCGGGGGCTGTCGATGGACGCCGTCCAAAAAGCGAACTCGGGGCACCCCGGCATGCCGATGGGCATGGCGGATGCGGCGGCGCTCCTCTGGCTAGAGGTGCTCCGCTATTGCCCCGACCAGCCTCAATGGCCGGGGCGTGACCGGTTTGTGCTGTCCGCCGGGCACGGCTCGATGCTGCTCTACTCGCTCCTGCACCTGGCGGGCTTCGAGCTGCCGATGAGCGAGCTCCAGAACTTCCGCCAGCTGCACAGCCGCACCCCGGGGCATCCCGAATTCGGCGAGACCGCGGGCGTCGAGACGACGACCGGGCCACTGGGCCAAGGGTTTGGCAACGGCGTCGGCATGGCGTTGGCCGCCAAGATGGAGGCGGCGCGCTTTGGCTGCGTCGACTTGGAGAACCGGGTCTTCGGCATCGTCTCCGACGGCGACTTGATGGAGGGCATCAGCTCGGAGGCGGGCTCGTTGGCCGGCCATCTCGGCCTGGACAACCTGGTCTACCTGTACGACGACAACCACATCACCATCGACGGGGAAACCGAGCTCAGCTTCACCGAAGACGTGCAGCTGCGCTTCGAGGCCCTGGGCTGGCGCGTGCTGCGCGCCGATGGCCACGACGTGGACGCTCTGCGAACCGCCATCAACCAAGCAGTCGCCGAGAGCGAGCGGCCGACGCTCATCATCTGCCGGACCCACATCGCCTACGGCAGCCCCAACAAGGTCGACACCGCCGGGTCCCACGGCTCGCCCCTGGGCGCGGACGAGATCGCCGCCACGAAAGCTGCGCTGGGCATGCCGGCCGAAGACTTTTGGGTGCCGAAGGAGGTCCATGAGGCCTTCCGGACCCGCGCCCGCGAGAACGACGAGGCGCGCAAGCAGTGGGAGACGCGCGTTGACGCGTGGCGCAAGTCGGACCAGGAACGCGCGTCACACCACGCGGCGTTCGCGGCCCGGCGCGTACCGGACGACATCCTGGCGCGCCTCCTAGAAACCGCTGGCAACGATGCCGCGGCGACACGCGCGATCTCCGGCAAGGTGATCCAGACCGCGGCCGAGCTAGTGCCCTCCATGGTAGGAGGCTCGGCCGACCTGGACTCCTCGTGCAAGACGAGCATCAAGGCCGCGCCGGCAGCCGCACGGGGCAACTTCGACGCTCGCAATCTGCACTTCGGGATCCGCGAGCACGGAATGGCGGCGATCGCCAACGGGATGGCCCTGCACGGTGGCTATTTGCCGCTGTGCAGCACCTTCCTGACGTTCTCCGACTACATGCGCCCGAGCATCCGGCTCGCCGCATTGATGAAGCTGCCGGTGACCTTCGTGTTCACGCACGACAGCCTGATGCTTGGCGAGGACGGGCCGACCCATCAGCCGGTGGAGCATGTGGCGGCGCTGCGCCTGATCCCCAACCTGCACGTCGTCCGTCCCGCCGATGGCGCCGAGGTCGCCGCAGCCTGGACCTATGCCCTGCGTCGCCGCAACGGCCCGGTGGCCATGGCTCTGACGCGCCAAAGCGTGCCAGAGATCCCCCGCCCCGCCGACCACACGAACCAGGATCTGCTGCGCGGCGCCCATCTGGTGCGCGCGGCCGCAGGAGCACAAGCCACCGTGGTTGCGACGGGTGCGGAGGTGGCGCCGACCATCGCCGCGGCGGAAAGCCTGACCGCGCGAGGGCTCAAGTTGCGGGTGGTCAGCGTGATGTGCCTCGAGCTGTTCCTAGAGCAGGACCACCGCTACCGCGATGAGGTGCTGCCGCCCGACCTGCCGGTGGCCGCTGTCGAAATGGGGCGCCCGGAGATCTGGTGCCAGCTGACCGGCTCGATCGAGCGCGTCGTGGGCGTGAGCTCCTTCGGCGCCAGCGCCCCGGCCGGCGAGCTCGCGGCACACTTCGGCTTCACTGCACCGCAAATCGCTGAGCAGCTCTGGCAAATGTTTGGTGCCAAGCCCGCCGAACGCTGACGCGGGGTCGCGGCCCGTCCGTGAACCGGACAACCCGAAGATCTGCTTCTGCATGCAGGTCTACAGGGACACCCTGATCGAAGCGATCCGCGGCGGCGCCCGAACGCTGCGGCAGCTCCAGGAAGCGACTCGGGCGGGTACCGGCTGTGGCACCTGCCGTATCGACCTGCTCGACCTCCTCGCCGACGAGGCGGCGCGGCAGGACCCCCCGGAGCTCCAGGGCCCATCGTAAGGACGCCGCCGGCCTAGGGTGTCGGAGCCGTCGGAGCCAAAAATTGAGACTAGGCCGCAGGGTGGCGGGAATATCGTCACACCCAACCTCGTCTCCCGGCCACGGCCGCACCGCCGCCGAGCCCGCCCCCGGGCGTGGGTCTGGCGCAGCCACGCTGCCGCCCCAATTGCAATGTGAGCTTGTTTCGATGAATGCAGCCGCGAAGACCATCCTGGTATTGGTGATTCTTGTCGTCGCCGTCATCGGCGTGATGCTGGCGAGCGGCGACCCTGGCGAGGCGCCGATCCAGCGCCCGACGGCGGTCGCCGCGCCCGAACCGGAGCAGGAAGAAACCCCGGCTTCGATGGTCGCCACGCCCGATCGCCAGGAGCCGACGGCCGTTCAGCGACGCGAGGTCGTCCAGGCCAAGGCGCCCGAGGAATTCTCGCAGGGGGTTCGCGGCCGAATCCTCGATCCCACTGGCGCCGTGCCTCCCTCGGCCAAGGTCTACCTGGTCGAGGCACCCGGGACCGATGTGTTCAAGCAGCTTATGCTGGTGAACAAGGGGATCCGGAACCCGCCGCTGGCGCGGGGCACGACGGACGAGGCGGGTCGCTTCGCCCTTGGTCTCGAAGTCGCCGATGCGAGCAAGCGCTACGAAGTGCGCATCGTCACCGACGACTACGTGGACGCCCAAGTGCCGCCGATCACGATCAAGCCGAGCCAGTGGTATGACACCGGCGACATCGTGCTGCAGCTGGGCACCACGCTGTGGGGCCGAGTCACCATCGCTGGCAGCGGTGGCATGCCGGTGCCGAATGCGACCGTGTTCATTCAGCCGGCGAACTTCTTCCCCTCGATCAGCCCCACACCGGGGCGCGAAGAGGGGATCCCCGTCAAGGTAGACCACACCGGCACGTTCCGCACACAGAACGCGCCGCCCGGGCCAGTCACGGTCGGCGCCGTCGCTCCTGACTACGCTCGCCTGGAGAAGCAGAACGTCAATCTGGAAGCGAACAGCGAGAACCAGGTGATGTTCGAGCTCCAGCCTGGCGTATCGATCGGCGGCTTGGTGGTCGATGCGACCGGCACGGCGATCGGCGGCGCCAAGGTGGAGGCCACCGCGATCAGCAACAAGGCGCCGGCGCGGGGCACCTCGCACAGCAGCCAGGACGGATCGTTCGAGATCATCGGTCTGCTCGACGGCCCCTACATGGTGACGGCGATCGCCCCCGGCTACGTCCGCGCGGAGCTCAAGCCCATCCAGGCCGGCGACCGCGAGCTGCAAGTGGTTCTGGAGCGTCAGGGCGAAGCCAAGATCCGCGTGTTCGACAAGAACGGCCGGGTCATGTCGCGCTTCCTGCTCACGGTGAAGACCTACTACGAGGGTCAGGATCACTACGGCAACACCGACATCCCCCCCAAGCAGGCCAAGACCGGCAAGGACGGCACCGCGACGGTCGGTGGTCTCGACCCGGCTTCGTACGTGTTCCAGGTGGAGGCCAAGAACCACTGCAAGGCCTTCTCCGAGCCCTTCCAGATCGTGCAAGGCCAGGACGCACCCACTGTGGAAGTGCGGCTGACCGAGGGCGGCGTGCTCGAGGGCACCGTGACCAGTTCGCGCGGTCAACCGCTGGCCAACGTGCAGGTGAGCACGCTGCCGAACCACTTGGACGAGAACCCGTTCACGCAGATGTTCCAGGGCCTGATCCCCTTCAAGATCACCCGTCAGTCGGCCAGAACAGACGCCAAGGGTCGCTACCGCTTCGCCCTGCTGAACCCCGGCTCGTATCAGCTGAAGTTCGCGCACGCCGAGTACTTCGAGGTCTACTCGAAGAACAACGTCGTCGAGGACGGGCGCACCGTGTCGATCCCGCCGATGGTCATGGAACCCGGCACGATCTTCACCGGCCAAGTGCGGGTGGACGGGTCGACCGCCGCGCAGGTCAAAGTCACGATCAGCTCGATCGCCGACCCCGACACCCCAGCCGCCGGTGGCGTCTTCAACTGCGAGGCGATCACCGACAACGAGGGCAACTTCGCCATGAGCAAGCGCGCCCCGCCGGGCCGCTACCAGGTCATGGCGGCGCGCCAGACCCTCGGCAACCCGCTGCTACAGATCGCCGACTTCCACCGCACGCGGCAGGAAGTCACCTTTGGGCGCGGCCAGGAGAAGTTCTTCCTGCCGCTGGCGATCTCCTCCAACTGAGGCGCGCGACCCCCTCGATCCGGCCCGCGTTGGAGCGGGCATTGGGATGAGGGGAGACGTCGCCGACGAGCGGTGTGATTCAGCCAGATGGGGCATTAACCGCGAGGTATCGGCGCCGCTCGCCGTTGCGAACGGCGTTGAGAGCCGCGGAGAATGCCGCAGATTTCTGAATCACACCGCTAGGAATTGCGCAGGCCGTAGAACTCGGCGTTCTGAACGGGCGGCACCTGGTCAGGTTGCAGCAGCAGCGTCCGCGCCGCCCAGAGGTCGCCGAACACGCGATACTCCAGCGCCGTCCGGTCGAGATAGGCGACGCCTTCCGACCCGCCGGTCCCGACCCGGCGACCAATCACGCGCTCCACCATCCGAGCGTGCCGTTGTCGGAACACGAGCAAGCCCTGCTCGAGCTCGATCAGCGCGTCGACGACCTCACCGGCCCAAGACAGCAACGGCAACTGGCGATAGGTGTCGACGAACAAGATCGCGGCGCGCAGGCGGCGCCGACTGGCACGTTCGTCATCGCCCGCGTCGAGCGCCTCGAGATAGCGCTGGGCCTGCTGCCGCTCAGCTTCGTATCGCGCGTCGAGGCGCGCCTCGTCCGCCGCCGTCAGCGCCTGCATCTTCAGCGTCGCTTGCTTGGTCTCGTCCAGGCTGCGGGAGTGGCTGTTGAGGTAGCTTTGGACGAAGTCCCCCACGATCCGTTCGTCGCCCGAGTCCGTCGGCGACGAGCCGCTGATCGGTGTGCGCCGCAGCCACGCGTACACGGCGTCCTTCAGCGTGGGTCGCTCGGCCTGTCGCTTCTGCACCCGTCGCAGCGCCGGCGAGGCCGAGCCGTCCGGCTCGCGCATCGCGTCGAGGTAGCTCGACTCGTTCCCAAACGCCAAACGCTGCGCCTCGTCGAGGCCCAGCAAGATCTCGATCTCGCGGAACTGCGCCGATTGAAAGCCGCTAGCCGGCGACAGCTTGTCGCGGAACTGCAGGTAGTCCTGCGTCCGCATCGTCTCCATCAGGCGAAAGTGACGAGCCGCGAGATCAAAGATCAGGACGACGCGCCGGAGCGCCGCCACCGCAGAGGCGAGCGCGGTTTCCGGCACGTGGTCACGACCGAACAGGTCGCGCGCCTCGGCGAGCTCCCTCAGCACCAGCATGAACCAGAGCTCATCGATCTGATGGATCGTGATGAACCGCAGCTCATCGTTGCTGACATGTGACGCATCGCGCTCGAGTCCGCCTTGGAGCGACAAGAGCTCCTCGACGCGGATGTAGTCCCAGTAGTTCGCGCGCCCCGCCATGTGCGCGCCCTACTGCAGCAGCCGCGTGGCTTCCTCGACGTCGCCCTGCGAACCAATGAACAGCGGGCAACGCGTATGCAGCTCGGTGGGCTCCAGGTCGAGGATGGGCCGCTGACCGTCGGTCGCGTGACCGCCCGCTTGGCGCGCAATCAGGCTCAGCGGCGAACACTCGTAGAGCAAGCGCAGCTTGCCCTCCGGCTTCTTGGCCTCGCCCGGATACATGTAGATCCCGCCCTTGATCATGGTCCGGTGGAAGTCGGACACCAACGCACCGACGTAGCGTGCCGAGCGCTTGCCGACCTCCGCCTGGCCGAGCCGGAAGCGTCGCACCATCGCTGCAGTCTTCTCGTCCCACTTGCTCTCGTTCGACTCGTTGACCGCGTAGGTGCCTTTGCCCTCGGGGATCTTCATCTCCGGGTGCGTCAAGAAGAACGCACCAATCGAGCGGTCGAGCGTGAAGCCATTCACGGCACCGTCGGCCATCGCGTAGACGAACATCGTCGACGGCCCGTAGAGAATGTAGCCGGCCGCGACTTGGTCGACACCCTTCTGTAGGAACTCCTCCTGCGCCACGATATCGCCTGACTCCCGCCGCCGGTGGATGCTGAAGATCGTACCCATGCCACCGTCGACGTCGACGTTGCTCGAGCCATCGAGCGGATCGTGCAGCAGCAGGTACTTGCCCGGCTTCTGCCCCTCATAGCGATAGATGTCCTCCATCTCTTCCGAGGCCATACAGCTCACGGAATCGATGTTCTCGAACACCTGGATGAAGATGTCGTTGGCGATGACGTCGAGAGCCCGCACCTCCTCGTCCTGTACGTTGCGCTCGCCGGTGAAACCGAGCTTGCCCACGAACCCAGCGCGCATGATCTCGCTCGCGATCATGCGGCCGGCCAAGGTGAGGCGACTGAGAATGGTCGAAAGCTCACCGGTCGCGCCGGGCGTGCGCGCCTGGTCGCGAAGAAACTGCTCGACGAGGGTGAGGCGGCTCGTGTTGTTCATGGCGGAGGGGGCTGCTCGAACGTCAGAATCGGGAGAGGACCGGAGTCGTCGGCCAGACTGTAGCGGCCGGGCTGCGGGGTCCAAACCTTGACCACCTGAACGACCGGCGGCGCCGGGGCCCGCACCAGCTCACGTGACGGTCCGCCGTCCCGTGTCACGCGCAGAACCGAGCCCGCCTCGGTCCCATGCCAGAGGACGTAGCGGCCTTCGTGCACCGTCGCCAAGACACGCGGCACTCGCGACCCCGGTCGCCCCTCGGGACGCGCTTGTGGAGGCAGGACCGGCGGAGCGCCGCGGCCGCGGCGCCAGTAGAGCCGCACCGAGTCCGTGGCAGGTCGACCGGCATCCGCGCCGGGCACGTCGAACCGGGCCAGCTCCACCAAGTCGAGCGCCGGGTCGAAGTCAGGGCCAAAGAAGCGACCACTGGCGTGGCTCACGCGCTGGTCCCCGCCGCGCGTGGCGAACTGGACCGGGGCGTCGACGAGGAACCGGACGCCCTCCTGATCGAGGTAGTCGTCGAGGCGCCCCGCGCGCAGCGCCTCAAACGCCGGGCGATTGACGACGCCGTCCAGGTTGACGACGCGGCCTGGATAGCGCCAGGCGAGGATCCCCGCATTGAAGGCGCCGATCGGTGCTGCTTGCGGCAACAACAGCGGCAGGAAGCGAGCCGCCATGATCGACTCCTCCTGCCAAGGTCGCTGCTCGGCCGGCCGCGGCGCGGTCACGGCGCTCCACGCCGCGGTCGCCAACAGCGCGCCGAGGCCGAGCCGCGGCCGCTGCTGCAACAGCCAACCACCGATCCAGCACAACGGCACGGCGAGCGGCACAAAGTAGTAAGGACGCGGGTAGTGCCGCACGGCGTAGTGCAACACCATGATCGCCAGCCAACCGCCGAGCAGCGCGCGCGCCGGCGGACCGCCGCGATCGCCCGGGGCTTGGCCGAGCGCGGCGACCAGCGCCGCGGCGAGCGCCGCCACGCCCAAGCCACTCGCACCGCTCAGCACCGCAAGGCCGACGAGTGGCAGTGCCGACCAACGCAACACCGGACGCCATGCGCCGCCGCCCGCAACCCAAACGACGACGGCGCTGAGCACCGGCGCGATGTGGTGCCACGGCCCGTCGAGCAAACACGGCCGCAGCCACCACCACAGACGACGGAGTCGATCCATACCGCTCGGATCGCCGTTGTTGAAGTGCTGATCAAACAACCACGGAATCGGCGCCGCCGAGTCCTGCACCGGGGAGCCCGACAGCACCCAGCACACCGCGACGTATGCCGCGAGCGCCAACCCCGGCGCGACCACAGCGCGAGGACGAAACCCGTGACGCTGCAGCGCGAGCCACGGCACGAGCAGCCATAGATCGCTGCGGGCGAGCGTGGCGCCGACCGCGGCGATGACGAACCACCGATCGCCCTTGGCACGCGACCAGGCCAATAGCAACACCGCGCAGCCGAATGCCGCCAGGGCGGTCTCTTGGCCGTTCTGGGCCTCCGTCAACGGCGCCGGCAACCCCAAGAACAGCAAGGCCGCGGCCGCGGCCGCACACCGGTGGGGCCACAGCAGCACCGCGATCACGCCCGCCGTGGCCGCGTGCAGCGCCAGACCCAGCGCGTGTGCCAAGGGCGGCAACGCGCTCGATCCGAAGAAGAGCGCGCCCAGCGCGAGCAGGCAGCCAAAGAGAGGGTGCACACCATTGGTGGGCTGCCCGGCGGTCACACACGGCCCATCGCCGGCCGCCACGCTGCGCGCCCACGCGAAGTAGTAGTAGGCGTCATCGCGAAAGCGCGTGATCTCAGGGGCCGCGGATACATCGATCCGACACCACCAAGTCCACGCCGCCGCCACTGCCAGCGCCGCGACCGCCGCGCGGGCGAAGCTCATTGCAGGAGAAACGCGCGGACCCGAGCCCCCCACAGGCCCCGCGGCGCCAGCGGGTCACGCGTGTGGCCGTGGCCGGTCGCGAGAATGAACTCGCCGCCCAACGCTGCCGCCACGCGCTCCCCCATCTCGGCCGGCACGACAACGTCGCGGTCGCCGTGCAGCACGAGGCTCGGACACCGCACGGATGCCGCGGGCTCAAGGTTGTCGAACGGCTGGCGCACCAGGGTCCGGACGGGCAGGAACGGAAACCGCTGCGCGCCGACCTCGGCGACGCTCGTCGGTGGCGCCAGGAGCAGCAGCCTCTCGGCCACGCCCCGCGAGGCGACGTGGACCGCCGAGAACGTCCCCAACGAAGATCCGCCGACGAACAGGGGCACCCGGAGGGCTGTGGCACGTCGCGCGGCCTCGGCCGCCGCCCGCTCGGCAGTGGCCATGAAGGCGCGATGCGACGGCGGCCCGTCGCTGTCACCGTAGCCCGGATACTCGGGCACCATCGTCAACACACCATAGCCCGTTAGGTCGCCGGCCCAGCCCACGCCCGAACGCAGGTCTTCGCCGTTGCCGACGAAGAACAGCAGCACGCCCCGGGGCGGCTCGGACGGCTCACCGACGGCGAGGCGAACCCGCAGAGGGGGATCCTCGACCGCCAGGGTCTCCACCGACACGCCCTGCACCGCCGGCAACGGCTGGCCGCGACCCCTGCCCGCGCCCGAGAACACCATCCGATCCTGCATTAGGTAGACGAGGATCGCCAACACGGCGTAGGCGCCGACGACGGTCCCTAGCAGCCAGAACAAACGACTCCTCCCGCGGCTCATGGACCGGCGGCCCTCACTCGGCGCCCGGCAAACGCCGCCCAGCAGCCCCCGGTCACACCAAATCCGAATCGCCCAACGTGTACCACCAGTGCTCCGCCAGCCATTCCGCCGTCATCTGCTCGTGGAAGCTGCGGTAGGCCAGGCGCCGCTCCAACCAGTTCGACGACGGCGTCACCACGAACCCCCGACGCTGCATCGCCGCGTGCTCTGGCGCGCCGTCGGCGAACACCGCGAGCAGCGTCCGCCGGTCGCGCTCACGGCCGCGCGCGACCGCCGCCGCCACCAACGCATCGGCGGTCTCGGTGTCTTCGGTCCCGACCACCCAGTCCGCAATGGTGCAGGCGTCCGGAACCAGCTCGTGCTCCGGCCGCAGCACCATCAGCCCGCACAGCGCGCCATCGCGCCGGGCTGCGTAGATCTCGTAGCCGCCCTGTGGCGCGCGCTGGTAGCGCCAATCGAGGTAGCTCGCGTCGCGCCGCGTCCAGCAGGCGCGCTCCCCGGCGACCCGCGCAAACAGGGCATCGACCTCCGGTCCGAGCTGCGCCAAGGGTGCGACGTCGACGGCGGCCGGCGCCGCGGCCGAAGCCGCGCCGAGATCGGCGCACAAGTAGTCGACCACGCGCAGCATCTTGTAGTCCACGAGACGCCGGCCGATCCGCTCGGCGGCAGGGACCGGATAGCCATAGGTCAGGACATCGCCACTCTCCGCACAGAAGTCGAACCAGGGCTGCGCCGTCCGCACGAACAGCCCCGGGCGCTTGAGTCCGCGGCGATAGTCTGGGTGCACAAAGCTGTCGACCGCCTGTGCAAACGTGGCGTCGCCGAACGCCGTCGCGGCCGGATACACCAGCCCGCCGTAGTGAGCGGCGATGACACCGTCCTCGGTCGCCGCCACCAGAATCCGGTGCCCCTGGGGGTTCTCGGCGAACTGCCAGCGCCACGTGGCCAAGTCCCGGTCGACGAAATCGGCGCCACAGACCTCGCGGAACACCACATTGAAGGAGGCGAGGATGCCCGCCTCGTCTCCCGCGGAGTACGGTCGGACCCGGATCAGCGGCTCTTCGGTCATAGCGGAGCCACGATCGTCGGCGCGGAGGAGAGCTGCAGCAAGGCTTACCTCGATGCGCTCCGCTGACGATCCGCCGGTGGGATGGTCGTCCACCCGGCGACTTCTCGCAATCGAGCGACCGGGGCACAATACACTGTCTATGAACCCCAGTCCTTTCCGCCTGGTACTGTTCGGCGTCCTCGGCGCGGTAGCCGCGGTCCCTGCGCAGCCCGGCTGGGGCGCGCCGATCCCGATCGACACCTCGACCGAGCCAAAGCAGAGCCCGGCGGTGGCGCTCAACGATTTCGGCCCCAACGGCCATTTGGCCTGGGTCAGCGGCGAAGAGGTGAGCGTCGCCACCTTTGACAGCGTGACCCGTGCGGTGGGGACGCCGACCAAGCTGTTCGACGGCACCGGGTTCTGCAGCCAGTGTGTCGATGATCTCCACCTGCACGCCGACGGGCTAGGCGACGCCACGGCCATCCTGCAGATCGCGACCGATCCGGCACGGACGCAAGTCGTGGCGTTTCGATTTGCCAGCGCGACGGGCTGGACGACGGCCGGCCGCCTCGTCGACTGGCCGGTGAACAACCTCACGGTCGACCTCCAGGGAACGCTGCTCGGCAACGTGTACGTCACCGTGACCCCACCGGTACCGAGCCTCGAGACGACGCTGTTCCACGCGCCCCCGGGTAGCTCGACGTACTCGGCGGGGCAGGCGCTGCCGAGCTACACGCCGTTCGCGGTCACTGGGTTCGGAGCGTTCCCGTTGGCCGCGAACGGGCTCCACGTGGCCACGATTCTCGAGGGCATCACGCAGCGCGTCATGCTGTCCTCGGGCCCGGGCAGCGCCGCCAATCCCGACTTCCCCATCGGCATCGCCCCCACGTCGACGTACTCGATCGAGCACCTGTTCGACTTGGGCGGCAACTGGACGATCGTGGCGGCCAGTCCCGCCGGCCTCTTCGCCCGCACTCGCGTCGCCGCCACCGGCGCGTTCGCCGCGTTCAGCCCCATCACGACCCGCGTCGCCAGTCCCGAGGGGCCGAGGCTGGGGGCCGACGCCGCCGGCAACGTCTTCGTGGCTTGGCAAGACGCGACGCTCGGCACCCTATGGCTGAAGCGTCTGAACCGCGCGACTGGCACCTGGAGCGCCGACGTCAACACGACTCTGGTCCCGACCGACTTCGACCTCGCGGTCGAGCCCACCACCGGCCGAGCGGACCTACTCGTCGCGCTCGCCAGCGGCTCCTTGGTCTCGCTCGAGCTCTCGCCAGCGCTGACCGTCAACGCCGAGGTGATCGACACCGGCGTCCGGGCGGTGCGGCTCGCCACCGACTGGCTCGGCAACCGCCTCGCGATCTACACGGCACTCGGCGCCGCCGGGACCAGCAGCGTGATCGCCCGAGTGTTCGCGCCGTAGGCGTGGCTGAGGGCCGGCCAAAATGCCATTCGCGCAGCGAGCCCCTTCCGGCCGGACCTCTAGACCCCCATCGTGATCCGTAGCGCGGCCGAGCTCATCAGCGGGTTTGGCACCGTCTCCTGCAGGTTCAGCGCGAACGCCTGCAGCGTGACCTGTTCGGAGCGCTGCTGCTGCAGCAGACACGCCATGCCGGCGAAGCTGAGCGGCACTTGGGTCGAATGGTCCGCATCGAACTGTAACGGCACGGCGACAGCCACTTGCTGGAGCAAGACGAAACGCCCCGGTAGCGGCTGGGGCACCATGGAACCAAACATCAAGACGCCGGGGCCCTCGGCATTGCCGCCGGTCACCAGCACCTCACCGGTCATCTCCAAACGGGACACTGGCCAATTCAGACGCAGCTCCAGCAACCGTGCGCCAGCGCCAAACTCCTCCACCGACACGAGCTTGTGCCAGTCAGGCACCCAGGTGCCGTGGCAGGAACCCTGCGCTGAGATCGAGGCGAGCGGCACCAAGGCCGCGGCCACAAAGGCAAACACACCCCGCGCGGCGGCGCGGCGTAGACTGAGACACATCGAATCCAACGGGCTCATGAACATCGTTCTCTCCTGAAACTGGTTCGCGCCCATGCATGGCGCAAAGGAGAACGAAAAACTGCCAGGAGCCCGGCCAGAGAATGAGCGCCGCGCTTGCGGGCGGCGCGGCGACGGAGCGCCTCGTCTCACCTGGGTGAGGAGGGGCGCAACGGCCGCAGTAGTTCGAGAGCCCGCTCCTTGATGCCGCCAAAGCGCGACGGCCACTGGGTCTCGAGCACGTGCTCTAGCGTCTCGCGCGCACGCTCTTCCTGCCCAGCCCCGACCTGGGACGACGCCAACCGGAACCAGCCGTCCGGCTCATCGGTCCGCACCCGCACGACCTGCCGCCATTGCGCTGCGGCTTCCGCAAAGCGCTCCTGGGCTTCGAGCTCCTCCGCCAACAGGCGATGGCTCTCGGCCTCGTTGGGGAGGACCTCGACCAACGTCGTCCACGCGCGTTCGGCCCCAGCCTCGTCGCCGAGCCCGGCCAAGCGCTTGCCCAGCTCGCGGTAGAGCTCGAGGTCCTCGGGAGCGGCGCAGATCGCCGCGCGAAGCGCCTCGCAGGCGCCGCGCGCGTCACCCGTGGCGTCGAGCGCGACGAGTAACGCCTGGTGCACCTCGGCGTCGTGCGGCTGCAACGCGCTCGCGGCCTGCAGCTGGGCAATCGCGCGCTCAGGATCGCCCTTGGCCAACAGCACCATCCCCACGGCCTTGCGAATCACCGGGGCATCGAGCCTGGTCTCGGCGACGCGCTGCTCCATACGAGCGATGTAGCTGGGCAAGTCCTCGATCTTCCCGAGCACGTCGCGGAGCGAGCCAAGCGCGTGGGCGCGATTGCGCTGGCTGCGCCCCCAAGCCACAACGGCGCCGCAGGCAGCATCGACGGCCGCGTCGACGTGCCCCAGGCCGCTGTGGGCGCGGGCCAGCCCGGCGTAGTCCGCCGACAGCTCGGCGTCGCCGCCACGGCGACCGGCGGGCCGGCGCTGCCGCGCCGCGATCGCCTCCTCGAACAGCCGCACCGCCGGCGCGTAGAGCCGACACTCGAGCGCCGTCTGGGCCAACGTGCGGGCCAGCGCCTCGCTCCACTCCTTGCCACGCAAGTGCTGCTCGGCGGCGGCGAGCGCGACCAGCGCCTGCTGGTCCCGACCAGCCCCGTGCAGCCCGGCGATCAGGAGCGTGCGCGCCGCCACGAGATCAGGTCGCGACGCCACGAGGTCACTCACGACAGGGACCGACTCATCGAAACGTCGCTCGTGGTGCAACCACCCGACCAACCGCAGAGCGCCGTCGACGCGCAGCTGGCCGCGTTGGCGCGCCGCGCGAAGCGTCGCGATGGCGAGGTCGCGGCGCTCTAGACCCTGCCAGAGGTAGTCGGCCACGTGGAGCAAGCGGGCCGGCGCCTGCAGGCTCTCGCCGATGACCGCTCGCGCCACAGCCTCGAAGTCGCCGGCCTTCTCCTCCCAGAAACGACTGGAGTGCCTGGCGTAGAGTGCCCGCGTCCGCGCCTGAGCCGACCGAAGATCCCGCGCCAGCTCGGCAATGACCAAGCGCAGCAGCCGCGGCTCGAGCTCGCCCAGCGGACCGGCCTCCTCGCGCCATTCGGCCAGGTTCCAGGCGAAGCGATTCCAGCCGCCTTGACCGGTGCTCTCCAACCACTTCGGCTCGACCTCGAGGCGCTCGATCAAGATCGCCAACGCGGCCCGAGGTCCCACGAGACCCTCCACGGTCTGCGCCACCGTCAGTGCCATCGCCGGGGCGTCGGCTGGGACGAGATTGAGCAAGCCGGGCAGCCGCTCGGTCGCGAACACGCGCAAGTCCTCGCCGGCTTCGGTGACCCCGGCCCGCTCCTGCGCCGCCCGATGCAGCTGGCACAGCGTGCCCAAAGTGTTGGGCATCTGCTCCGGCCCCTCGCCCCGCAGCGCCTCCTCGAGGAGCTCCTTGGCGCCGCGATAGAGCGTCGCGTCGCGGCCCAGTGACGTCTGACCGCGCTGACGCAGGCAGCTGACATAGAGCCGATAGAGACGCTGCCCAAGCAGCTGGCGCTGCGCCCCAGCGGGCTGACGCTCCCGCTCGTCGAGGAGGCAGCGCTCCGCGCGGGCGAAGTGGCGCCGCGCCTCGAACCAGTCGACCAAGGTCTCGAGCGCACTGAGGCCTTCGGCCGCCAGCACTCCGGCGAGCCCTTCACGCGACTCCTGCAATGCCGCCTTCAACCCCATGATCGCAGCGTCGTGCTCGCCGTAGGCCCACTGCGTGCGATGCCAAGCGCTGGCGATCCGCAACCGATCCTCGCTGCCCTTGGGCTGCGCCTCGTACAGCTGCCGCAGTTGTCGCAGCTGCTCCGCGGCGAACGCGGTCTGCGGAATGCGACCCAGCGCGGCCAAGAACGACGCCATCAGCCGACGCTCGCCGGGCCCCCAAGCACCGCGCGACGCCTGCTGCAAAGCCGCGAGCCCGCGAGCGGCGTGGGGCCCCGGCGCATTGAGGACCTCGGCCGCGCGCCGCTCCGCCAACGCGCGTAGCAGCAGCAGGCCACGTGCCTCGGCACTCCCACTCGCCGCATCTCGCAACCGCGCGTCGACCCGCGCGACCAGCGCCATACAGGTAGCCTCCTCGTGCACTTGGCGCACGATCGCCACCGCCCGCTCGAGCACGCCGTAGACCCCCTGCGGTGTGTGGCCCACGACGCCTTCGGCGAGCGCCGCCAGGCACCGATGGTCTTTCCCGATCGAGTAGAGCTGCTCGGCGTGCCCGATGTAGCGCGCCGGGTCCGTGGCGCGCCGCAGTAGTGCTTCGAGGGCCAACAGGTCGTCCGCCTGAAGCTCCTCTGGCGTCCCCTCGCCGTCGCGGCGCAGTCGGTAGTAGGTCTGACGTAGACGCTGCGCCAACGCGTGCTCGGGCTCGGCGGCAAAACGGGCCGCGCGAGCCGCCGCGGCTCGATCGACTTCGCCGCTGGCCAAGAGCCAGTCGGCCAGGGCTTCGTAGTCCTGCGGCTCGAGCTCCGCGGCCCGCGCCAACGGCTCGAGCTCCGCGACCGCAACGCCGAGATCGCCCTGCTCGGCAGCGACGTAGGCAAAGGCCCGCCGCCAGCGCGGATCGCCGGGCGAGGACGCCCGCCATGCTGAGAGCTCGCGACGCAGCGCGCTCAGGCGATCGAGGCCCACTAGCAACCGGAACTCGTGCCAACGCCAGTCGACCTGATAGGGACCGCGGCGCACGCCGTCGGCTTCCCAGCGCCGTTCCTGGGCATCGAGGCTCCGCAGCATCTCGAGCGCTGAGTCACCCAGCCGTTCTGGCGCCGTAGCGTGCGCGGCGCAATAGGCGACCACGTACGCGCAGCGCTCTCGCAGCTGTCGATCGACCGCCACCTCGCTGTTGGGCGGCGTGCCGAAGAGCAGCTCGCGAATCGCGCCATCCGTCGCCACCACGTCGGCTCCCAGACGGGCCTCTTGCCCGAGACGCTCGAGCTCAAACCAGGCCGCGTGCACCGCATCGGCTCGATCGCGCTCGCGCCCGAAGCGGGCCGCGAGC
Source organism: Planctomycetota bacterium (assembly GCA_039029375.1). Taxonomy (GTDB): domain Bacteria; phylum Planctomycetota; class UBA1135; order UBA1135; family UBA2386; genus JBCCGH01. The sequence goes on along the minus strand of JBCCGH010000045.1, from coordinate 22,885 downwards.
TCAGCGCGCGCACGCCGCCGAGCCGTGCGCTCCCGCGTGCGGCGCTCGTGCCGCTCGAGAGCCTCCAGCTCGGCCACCGGCCCAAGCAACGCGATGTAGCGCTGGTGCAACAAGACCTCGGTGAGCCAACGCAGGGTGCGCGCCGCGCGCTCGCGCTGCGCTTCCTCCGTCGCCTCCGGCCGCTGGACCGCCGGCACCAGGCGCAGCATCTCGTCCTCGCGTTCCGTCGACCACTCCAGATCGGCCAAACGGTGCAACAGGTCCGTGGCCACGGCGCCGCGGACGTCGCTCGCGACACGGTCCACGCGCCCGCGCAAGAAGGCGACCGCGGCCTCGCGCTCGCCGCGGCCATCCAGCAGCGCCAGCACCAGACGCGCCAAATGTTCGCGGTCCGAACCCAACGCGGTCGCTTCAAAGCGCTGCCGCAGCCGCTCGCTGACGCGGCGCCAGGGCTTAGGCTCGACGTCCTCGCGCCCCCAGCGCAGCCACTGGACGTAGACGGCCAAACGGGCCGGTGACGCGGTTTCGATCGCACCGTCGAGCAGATCGTCAAGCAGGTTGCCCCGCAACGCCGCCGCGGCGTCGGTCTGCTGGAAGCGACCGTCGTGCAGAATGCGCTGCGCCAAGCTGGCGCCTTGGCCATCGCGCTGCGCCAGCCGGCGGGCGAGATCGGCCAACGGGCCAAGCCAATCCTCGCGCAGCCGATGTCCCCAATAGTTCCAACCCCGCCCCAGGGCGAAACCGATGGCGGCGCCGAGCTCTGCGAACTCCGGCCCTTCGAGGTCGCGGTCCCATGTCGCCACCAGCCGGTCGCGCACCCAGGCGTCGGCGCGGTCCGTAGCACCGGTCAACAAGAGCATCGAAAGCCAACGCTGATACGCGGTCTCACGCGTTGGGCGGCGCGCGACCCAACGCTCCAGCTGCTCGACCAGCGCCGGCAGATCGCGGCACCGCCATAGCTCGTCGGTCAGCGTCTGATACAGCCGGTCGGCTTCGTCGCCCCGCCAGTCCTGCTCAGCGAGCGCAGCCTGGGCCACCCGCCGCACCTCGTCGCGACGACCGGCGGCCTGTAGAGCGCCGAGGTAATCCGTGACGGCGCGCAGCTCGAACGGTCGCTCGAGCGCGATGTCGCCATACAAGGCACGCGCCGCATCGGCGTCGCCGACACGCAACAGCGTCTCCGCGCGCAGGCGCCGCCACCGCAGCTTCTGACGCCACCGGTCGCCGGGACCGCGAGCATAGGCGGGCCGCAGCTCGTCGAGCAACGCCAACAGCTCGTGCGCCTCGAAGCGCGGCCGCGCCAACGCGATGCACTTCTCGAGCATCGCCTCGGTCGCCGGCCCCGGCCTGTCGACGATCCGTTGGCCGAGCTCACGCAGCGCCGCGACGAGCTGGGTGCCGTGCCGGCTCTGCGCGAGCAGCGCGACGCGCAACCACGCCAGCCCAGGCCGGCCGGCTGCAACCCGCGCGGCGGGTTGCCACGCCGACCACATGGGCTCCCACTGCTGCGTCGACGCGTAGTCCAGCACCAGGGCCAGGTGCTCGGCAAAGCCGGCCCGGCCAGCCCGCACCGCCTCGCGCGCTGCGGCGACGGGCGGGTCCGTCGGGCCAAGCCAGATCGCGTCGGCGTGAGCGGCCACCGTCTGCCCGAGCACCGCGATCAGCTCGCGGCGGTGGCGCGCCTCGACCTGCAGCTGCCGGCGCTGCGTGATCTGGCCGAGCGGGTTGCGATGGATCGCCTCCCGCGCCCACCAACGACCCGCGACCTCGACAAAGTCCGTAAAGCGAATGGTCGTGAAGGCTTTCCCGTCGTAGCTCTGCCGCAGCTCCCGCAGACAGCGCCGCGCTCGGTCGATGTGCAGCTGCAGGACGTGGGTGTTGGGCGCCGGCGCCGCCAACTCGACCTCGGCCACGCCGTTCGCTTCCCGCACCAACCGCGCCGCGTAGCTCCCGTAGGTCCGAGCGAGGTCCATCGTCGACAAGTCACCGAGCCAAACGGGCCAGTCGTCTTTGTCCCGCCCACCGGCCGGGCGCCGGCGGCCGAGACGCAGACCGTCGGTGACGATCGCGCGCTGCCCCTCGTAGACCCACTGCGCGGTCGGCCAGCCGCCATCGGGCGCCGAGCGCACCAACCAACCCGGCGGCCCGAAGTGAGCCTCGATGCGCTGCGAGCCGGTCGCTTCTCCCCGCCGGCCGTCATAGCTGGTCGTCACCTGCCGCAATTGCACGGCATCAGCGCGCTTGCGCAGGGCGGCCGAACGGTCCAAAGCCACGAGCAACTCCGCCGCGGACGGTGGCCACTGCGGCGCCTCGACGCGCGTCGTTGCCGCCGGCGCGTCGGGCAGGCCCGGGAAGCCGAGCTCGGCGAAGTCGATGCGCCGCGGGCGCTGGTGGGCCCAGCCATCCGCAAGCCGCGAGCGTGACTCGGCCGACGATCGCCCCAAGCCCTGTATACGCATCCGCACGGGGCTCGCCCCGTGCGCGAAGTCAGCGCTCTTCGACAGCTGGCGTGTCGCGGCGGAAAGCTCGTCCTTGCTGCTGACGACCAGCTCCTCCTCGACTTCCATCGGGGCGTCGTCGTCGCGCTCAAGCTCCTCCGGGGCGGCCTCGCGCCCGCTGTCTTGGGCGCGTTCGTCGGACCGCGCATCGGCGAAGTCGACCTCCGAACGCCGCTGACCGGCCGCGCCAGCCCGTTCTTTGAAGCCGGCAAACGACCCAACGACGACGTCACCCACCGCCGCCTCATGCAGGAACTCGCCGAGGGTGGCGATCTCTTGCAGCATCTGCTGGCGCAGGTGGCGCCGCCAGCCACGGGCGACCCGCATCTGCTGCGCCAACAGGTCCATCCTCGCCCGGTCTCGACCATCCGCGAAGAACGCTTCACCGTCGCGCATCTTCACCCGGCGCTGGACGCCGTAGCGCTCGCGATCCCGATCGGTCTCGAGCACTAGGAAGGAGGTGTACGGAGTGACGATGCCGTACTCCTGGCTGAAGGACACGACCTCCGCCTGGATCTCCGGGGTCCGCCCCTCTTGGAGCAACGCATCCAGGTGACGCCGCGCCCACAGCCGCGGGATGAAGCTGTTGCCGGAGTCGCCCGGCTCGAGGACCAGCTCGCGGCGATACTCGACGGGCTCGCCGCCCAGCGTGCCGCGGACGATCACCGTGCCGCGTTGCGCCCCCGCCGTCGGCATGAAGCGACCCAGCACGACCTGCTGGGCCCCCAACGGCAGATTGGGTAGGCGCGCCGGATAGACCCGCGCCGTGCGCAATCCCTCGAACTCGATCGCCAGGTCCTTGATCGTCGGCCGTGCCGCCTCGCGGAGTAGCTGAAACGCGGTCGCCGCGGGGTCGTCGCCGACGCGGCGCACCGAGCCGCCCCCAATCGCCGCGATGGCTTCGAGGACGACGCGCTCGTGCGCCGCGGACGGGACGACCGCGTGACAAGAGGCCGGGATGCCGCCGTGGCGCTGCTGCAGCCGCTGCGCCATCGCCACGGGATCTGCGTCCCCTGTCGTGCTCGTCCCGTCGCCGATGTAGACCACCAGCGTCCGCGCCGTCGTCCCCGGCAACGCCGCGTCGAACGCTGCGTCCAGGTCGGTCCAACCGAGCGAGGCACGGGCGTCGAGGAAGCTGAGCGCGGCGTCAGTCCGTTCCTCGGTGGCGACGGCAGGTTCGACGTCGAACCAGCGCGGCTCGACGTCGCACGTCATGAGCCGAAAGCGATCCTGCGAACCGAGCAGGCCCAAGAACGCCGCCACCAGCTCGGACTGCGCCCGCCGCGCCGCTGCGTCCATCGACCCGGACGTATCGGCGATCAGCAGCAGGTCGAGGGCGCCGTCGTCGCCGAGCAGCGACCGCGCGGTGGGCGCACTCACCAGCGGTGGCGGCGCGAGGAGTAGCATCACGTAGCCGTCGTCGCCGCGTTGGTGCGACGCCACCGTCAGCGGGTGGCCGGGATCGAGCCGCGCGACGAGCTCGAAGTCCCGCTGAGGCGAGAACTCCTCGGCGTCGAACTCGATCGAGGCCGCGTGTTCGGTCGCCCGGTCGCGGGTTGCGTGGCTCGGACAACGGACCTCCGCGATCGGTGTCGTCGAATGCAGCGCCACGCGCACGCTCAGCTCGCGCACCGGGCGCGCACGCAGCAACTCGCTGCGCAAGGGGTACTGATAGCGGAGCTCGTCGCCCTGCAACGGCAGCACCTGGGTGTAGCGGATGCGGATGCGCTTCTCAGAATGCGGAAAGATCGGAAACACCCGCGCCTTGAACAGGTTGCCACCCGCCCACTCGAGGAGCGCGGGGTCCTTGCGCTGCCGCAGGATGTCCTCGTAGATGGCGCGCGCCCGCTGCTTCTCGACCAGATCCGCCTCGACGAGCTCGTCGCCGATCCACATGCCGAACCCGCTAATCGAAGCGTCCGCGGGAAGCGGGAAGTAGAAGACCCCCTCGAGAGTGCTATCGGTGGCGTTGACGAACGACTCCTCGACCGTCGTCCGCGCGATCTGATCCCGGATCTCGACCGCGACGTGATGCACGCCGACCGACAACGGCACGTCGCGGCCGTCGACTTGCGCGATCAGCGAGCCCATCCACTCGTCCGTGGTCGAGCCGCGGTAGCCCGAGAGCCAGGGCGGTGAGGTGGCTAGGCTCTCGAGGTCGGCTGCGGCGCGGAGGATCGCGGTGGATCCCGACGCCACGATCATCGACGCGGTCGCCGGTCCCACCACCTGCAACGCGGCGCCGCCGGCGGCGATCTCGCAGTCCCCGCGGAGCAGATGCAGCACGCCGGGCTGCGGGAGGTCGAGCAAGCCCCCGGGCCCCAGGACCACCGTGCCCCCGGGCGCCAGCTCGAGCTCGATGGCGTTGGCGCCGCGACGCGGGATGCGTACCTGATCGCCGGGCTGCAGCACGTCGCGCGGCGCGAGCGGCGTCCAGCGCTGCCCGCCGATCGGTCGCACCAGGGCGGAGCCCTGCCGGTCCAGCACTTGGGCCACCCGCCCGTCCTCCGCCAGCGGTCGCCCCTGGTCCCCAGCGCCGTGGCCAAGGTCCGGCGGCAACGGCGACACCAGCGCGGCGGTCAGGACAACGGCGAGGGTCAGCAGGCGCATGGAGAGGTCTCCGGTGGGTCTGGGTCGCGAAGGGGCGCGCGGGGGACGCCGCAGCGGACCGCCAGTTCCGAGATCGACCAGCGCGAGGACGCGCCTGGAGGACCGCCCAGCCTCGTTGCCCCACCGGGAATCCTGGCGAGGAATTCGCCAGCTGCGATGATCCCGCCCGTGCCGACCCGCACCTCCCCCCCTGCCACCGGCCCATCGGCCCCCTGGGCCCCGCCGTGGGTCTGGGTGCTCGTCCTGGCACTGGCCGTCCGCCTGCTGCACTTGGCTCAGGTGCAGGAACTCGGCTTCTTCACGCAGCCGGTTTCCGACGCCGGAGTGTTCGTTGAGCGGGCCCGCGGCATTCTCGCCGGCGACCTGCTCGGCCCCGCCGACTTCGTCCTCGCACCGCTCTACCCCTACGCCCTCAGCGCCGCGTTCGCGGTCGGCGATGAGATCTGGGCGCCGCGCATCCTGCAATGCGTCCTGGGGGCAGCGGCGTGCGCGCTCCTCGCGCGCCTCGGCGAACGCCTGTTCGACCGTCGTGTCGGCACTCTGGCCGGACTGCTGCTCGCGCTCTATCCGCCGGCGATCTTCTTCGACGGGATCGTGCAAAAGACTAGCCTGGCGGTGACCCTCAGCGTCGGCGCGCTGGCGGCACTGCTGCCCCATGACACCGCCGGGCGCTGGCAGCGCGCCGGGCTGGCCGGGGTACTGCTCGGCGCCCTGGCGTTGGTGCGGCAGAACGCGCTCATCCTGGCGCCGCTGGCGGTCGCGTGGATCCTGACGAGCCCGGCAGCGCGGGGCCGCCGCGCCGCCGCGAGCGCCGCCCTAGCCCTCGGCCTGGCGCTGCCGCTGGCACCGTGGGCGCTGCGCAACAACGCCGTGCTGGGCGACCTGGTGCTCACCACCCCGAACCTGGGGCAGAACTTCGCCATGGGCAATCACGCCGACGCGACCGGCACCTACTTCGCCTTCGAGCGCGGGACGGGGCGCGCCGAGCTGGAGCAACGGGCCTGGGTCGCGGCGGCGCGGCAGCGGCTCGGCCGCGAGCCGACCGCGGCCGAGGTCTCCACCCACTTCTTGGCCGAAGCTTGGGCCTGGATCCGCGCGCACCCTCTGGACTGGTTGACGGTGCTCGGCCGCAAAGCGCTCGCCCTCGTCGCCGCCTACGAGGCGTTCGACACCGAGGACTACTACCTCTACCGCCAGCACTCCACTTTGGTCGGAGTCCTGGACCGGGTCTTCCACTTCGGAGTGCTGCTGCCGCTCGCCGTGGCGGGCCTCGCGTTGACTCGCCGCCGCTGGCGGGGCCTCTGGCTCGCCTATGGCTGGCTGGTGCTCGGTGCGGTGTCCCTCGTGCTGTTCTTCGTGCTCGCGCGCTACCGCATGCCGCTGGTCCCGGTGCTGGTGTGGTTTGCCGCCGCGGGCATCGTGCGCGCGGCCGACGCGATGAAGCGGGGGCAGTGGCGCAGCCTCGCCATACCGGCAACGCTGGCCCTCGGCGCGGCGGTGCTGAGCGCGTTCGCCAGCAGCCACCCACGCCGCACGGATCCCGTCTCGCACACCAACCACGCCACGGTGCTGCGCGACGCCGGCCGCAGCGCCGAGGCCGTGGCGGAGCTGCGCCAAGCCCTGGCCCTGCGCGCCGACCACGTCGGCGCCAACCTGGCGATGTGCGTCACCTTGACGGAGGCCGGACAGCCGGACCAGGCGATCGCCTTCGGGCAACGGGCCCTGACGGCGGCCCCCGACTATGCGGCGGCGCACCGCGCCATCGGCGATGCCCTGCTCGCCCTCGGCCGCGGCGAGCAAGCCCGCATGGCGTTTTCCCGCGCCCTGCAGATCGATCCCGACGACTATCGCGCCACCGGCATGCTCGCCACCCTCGCGGCCCAAGGCGGTCAGCTCGAGGAAGCCCTGCGCTTGTTCACCCGGGCCGTCGAGCAGGCCCCCGACTATGCCGAGGGCCACCTCAACCTCGGCAACACGCTCCTCATGGCCGGGCGTCGCGACGACGCCGCCGCGGCCTACGAGCGGGCACTGCAGATCCGGCCCGACTTCGTCACCGCGCTGACCAACCTCGGAGTCGTTGAGCAGCAGCGCGGGAACGCGCCGCGCGCCACCGCGCTGCTGGAACGCGCGCTGCGGCTGGATCCGGACTTCTCCCCCGCGCGCCGCGCCCTGGGCCGCTGACCGCACCTCTCCCTTGCGGGCAGGCGCGTCGGGCCTGTACTGGCGGCATGCAAACCGTGCGATTCGAGAACGGCGATCACATGCCCCTCCTGGGCCTCGGCACTTGGAAGAGCGAACCCGGCGATGTCGCGCGCGCTGTAGGGGAAGCCTTGCGCCGCGGCTATCGGCACATCGATTGCGCCATGATCTACGCCAACGAGGCCGAGGTCGGGCAGGCGCTCGCCGCCGCCATCGCAAAAGGCGTCGTGACGCGCGACGACCTCTGGATCACCTCGAAGCTCTGGAACGATGCGCACGCCCCCGGCGACGTCGGGCCCGCCCTGGAGCGAACGCTTGCCGACCTTCAGCTCGACTACCTAGACCTGTACCTGATGCACTGGCCCGTCGCGCAGAAGAAGGGTGTGCACGTGCCCGAGCGAGCCGACCAACTCATCAGCCTTGACGAGCTACCGCTCGCCGAGACCTGGGCAGCACTCGACGCCACCGCCGCGGCCGGTCGCTGCCGGCACCTCGGAGTCAGCAACTTCAGCCAACCGAAGCTGGAAGCCCTTTGCGCCAGCGCCGCCCGACGCCCCGAGGTCAACCAGATCGAGCGGCACCCCTACCTGCAGCAGCGTGATCTCCTCGCGTGGTGCGCCGCGCACGATGTGCACGTCACGGCCTACTCACCGCTAGGCTCCCCCGATCGTCCCGCGGGCTTGCGCCAGGTCGACGAACCCGTGCTCCTCCAGGATCCAGTGGTCGCCAGGATCGCCGGGCAATGCGGCGCGACGCCGGCGCAGGTGTTGCTGCGCTGGGCCCTCGCGCGTGGCACGTCGGTCATCCCCAAGTCGGTCCGTCCCGAACGGCTGGCCCAGAACCTGGCGGCACTCGACGTCACGCTGAGCGCCGCGGACTTGGCGGAGCTCGACGCGCTCGATCGGCATCGCCGCTACGTCGATGGCTCGTTTTGGGCGATCCCGGGCAGCGCCTACTCGATCGCCGGCCTGTGGGACGAGTAGTCGGCGGCGGCGAGCTGCGCCAACAGTGACTGCGCTGCCTCGGTCCACCCGCCACATCGCGCCACCGCCGCGGCGGCCCGTGCCTGCGCGACATCGAACCAGGAGCGCAACGCCGTCGGCTCGCGCAGTTGTTGCACGAACGCGTCCGCCAGCTCATCGAGGCGATCGCACACCAAGCCGGTGACCCCGGGCTCGACGTGCGCAGCCGCGTGACCGCCAGCCCGGACCAGAATCGGCAACCCATGCGCGCGGGCTTCCTGAAGCGCCATGCCAAAGGTCTCCATCGCCGACGCCGAGACCAGGAGGGCGGCGCGCTGGTAGTAGGTCGACATGGCCTCCGGCGATACCGCGCCGACGAAACACACGCGGTCCCGCAACAGCGGCGTCGCCGCCACGATCTGGTGGCACGCCGCCGCGTGGTCTGGCTCGAGATCGTCGCGCCCCAAGAGGTCCAACCCCCAACGATCCGTCGGCAAGACGCGCCGCGCGAGATGCTCGAGCCACGGGGCGACGGCCTTGCGGGCGATCAGGTTCGCCACCATCAGCGCCCGCGGCGCCGACGGCCAGGCCCGCCGCTCGGCAGCGGCGCCGACGGCCAGCGCCGGCGGCACCGTGACGATCGGCACGGCGCCCAGCCCTCGCGCGCGCAGCAACGCGGCGGTGAAGCGGCTGGCCACCACGAAGCCATCGCACGCCGCCAGCACCCGCGCCTCGTCGTGACGCGCCGGCGCATCCTCGGCCAAGCCGGGCTCGAGACTCGGCAAGTGATGCACCAGCAACAGCCAGCGCTGCCCCGCCGGCTTGCTCGACAGGGCCACGGCGAAATCGCGAAGCAAGACGGTGTCGACGACGTAGGTGCCGATCTCACCCGCGGCGATCTCCTCGCGCCATCGTGCGGCGTCGATCGCTGCGACCGGACGGCGCTCCCGCGCCGCTTCGAGCAACCGGGCGTTGTAGAGGTTGCCGCCGGAGATGCGCTGGCGATCGTCGGGCAACACGAACACCAGCCGACCGGGCAGTTGGGGTTCGGCCGCTGGATCCATGGTCGTCAAATGTACTGTCTCCGCGCAGCGAGCCTGCCGACCTGGGCGCCCTCTCGCCGTAGACTCTGCGACGTATGTATACCCTGGCGATCCGCGACTATCTGAAGTGCGCCCACTCCCTCCAAGGCGAGACCTTTGGCCTCGCGCAATTGCTGCACGTCATCACCTATGACGTCGAGGTGGTGTTCACGACGCCCGAGCTCAGCCCCGACGGCATCGTCTGCGACTTCGCGACGGCGCAAGAAACGCTCTACAACACGCTCGGCAGCATGAACTTCAAGAACCTGGACGAGCTGCCCTTCCTTCAGGGCAAGAACACGACCACGGAGTTCCTGTGCAAGTACATCCACGGACAGATCGCCGCGGCCATGGCCGACAAGTTCCGCGGCGACGTGAAGGTGATCATGCGCGAGAGCCCGGTGGCGTGGACGACCTACGAAGGCAAGGTCGGCGGCTGAGCTCCTAGGCCCTACTGGCTCCTAGGCCCTACTGCGTCGTGAGCTCGATCTCGTCGAGCGCCAGGCGTCCCTGCGAGGAGCCCCACGACGGACCGAAGTAGAACGTCAGCTTCTCCACACAGCGCAGGCTGAGGCCGCAGTTGTTGCGGAAGTCCTCGACGCGCAAGCGAATCGTCTCGAACTCACTGTTCCAGCCGCGGCCGGTCCCACACATGGGCCCGGTGTTGCGCCGGTAGGGCTCCTCGACCCCACCACCGCCGTAGGCGTCGATGCGAATCGCGCTGCGGACACCGGCGGCGTCCTCGAGCTCCACGGTGAACGTGAGATCGGCCAGCTCGGCCAGAGTGCTCGGATGCCGCGTGCCTTGCGCGCAGCGGAAGGACAGAAACTCGAACGGCCGAAAGTCCTCGAGCGCGTCGGGCAGCGCGTAGCTGATCGACGCATCGGCCTGGTAGTCGAACACGGCGCCCGAACTCCCGGTGGTGAACGCCGGGCTGGTCGAGTCCTGGATGAAGCCGTTGAACGAGTCGCTCGACGTCCAGGTGAAGTCGGCGTTGTTGTCGGCGAGCGCGCCCTCGAGATAGTTGTCGACCTGCACGACCACCGCGGCACCAGAGCTCGCCGTCGCCGGGTCGGGGTTCGTCTCGAAGTCGTCAATCACGAGCTTGCCGGAGTCGGGGCTGTCCTGCAAGTTGAGGTTGACGTTGGCGCACACCCCGGCGGCCGAGCTCACGGCGTGGAAGCCCTCATACTGACGCCACAAGAAGTCCCGCGACGGCACGTCGCCACGGATGTAGTGCTCGACCAGCGGCAGCAGATAGCCGCGCATGATCGTGTGCGTGTTGGGCCGCCCCACTAGGCAAGGCCCGGATGCCACCGAGCCGGTCGGCCCGTCGTGATAGTCGCCGTGCCCGACGCCGTGGATGGAGATCGACTGGCGCGCCCCGGTGGCGCGTTCGTGGAGCAGATACCACTTCACCTGGTCACCCGAGCCGGGGCATCCGTTGACGTCGGCGTCCGCCTGCGCCACCCATAGGTGGTACGCCGGCACGTCATGCGGGTCGGAGGCGGGGTTGCCGGTCGTGCCGCCGAAATCGACCGGCGCGATGCTCGAGACCAGCTTGATGTCGTCGATGCTGAAGTTCTGCGGCGTGTACGTCCCCCGATACAGCATGTCGTACGCGCGCGCGACGCCGTCGCCGCCGCGGCTGTGGCCGATCCAGGTGATGTTGTTGGAGTCGATGTGGCCGTCGAGCACGCCCATCCGGATCACCGACTGGAAGCCGATGATCTCGTCGGTGTTCTGCAGCGTCGTGAGCGCGGCCGTGTGGCTGCCGGGACCAGTGTTGTTCTGGTGGCTCATCACGATGTAGCCGTACGACGCCAGGTGGTAGCCGATGTGGTCGTACCACCGGTAGTCGTGGCCGTTGCCATGACTCACCACGACGAGCGGCAGCTTGCCCATCATGGCGAGATCGCGCGGGTAGTAGGTGTTCTGCGCCAGGAAGGTCCCGCGGTTGTAGAGAATCTCGCGCGCGACGTAGGGGCCCCCCACACCGTCGGGCTTGATGCCACCCAGCGCCGTATCGCGCACCACGTAGAAGCCGGCCTCGCGATCGTCGTAGCCATCGATCAAGTCGGCACCGCCGAAGCGGCCGTCGCGGTCGACGTCGACCACCACGTCGTAGGGCACGCCGATCCGCGTATCACCGGCGCCCGGTGTTTCGTCGGGCCCGGGCAGTGTGCCGGCGTCGAGAGCAAACGTATTCTCCTGCAGCGTGGTGCCACTCAAGGCCACGCTCTGCGGCGCCCCGCGCACATCGACGAGCGTCGGATCGGCATCCCACTGGGTCGCGGTCTTGGCGGCGACCACGTAGAGGTCCGCGGTCCCTCCCTGCAGCGCCGGATAGCAGCCGACGTCCACCGCGGCGTCGACCGCGGAGCCACGGTTGACCGCCAGCACGCGCTCGAAGTACGGAAACTGCGCCAACGAATGGCCAGCTAGCTCGACGTCGCGATCGACGACCAGCAGATCCGCGCCGTTGCTCCACGCCAATCCCGGCAGCGTGCCGTCCTCGTCGACGACCGCGACGAAGTAGGCGCGGGTGCCGTGGAGACGTTCGTTGAGCGGGATGAGCTTGTCGAGACTGAGCGACCCGCCGGCCGGCATCACGAACACCTCGCCGACCGCGGACGGCGTGAACGCCAACGCGACGGACTGGCCGCCGATCGGCGTCGGGCCGGGATCGACGTCGACAAAGAGGGCCACCGGTCGCCCCGGCGTCCCGCTGATCGCGAAACGCACAGAGCTGCCGACGGTCGCAGTCTTGGCGCTCAGGCCATCCAGCGTAAGAGTCGTTTGCGCGTACACGGCGGGGCTGAGCAGGCCGCCGGCGACAACGCACAACGCGGCGAAGAGGGCTCGCGAGGTCATGGGAACTCCTGGCACGGGTCGAGACGACACGACCTCGCGAGCGCGCGGCCCACGCGGCCGTGGTCCCCGCAGCATAGCGATGGACGCCGCAAAGTGGTCCGCCCGGCGCCTGCCGGGCGGGAACGGCAGTCAGCGACGACCGCCAGGGGCGCTGCAGTGCCGTCGCCGCGCTCGGCGGCGACGGCTGCGGCGCATCACTCGAGCGTCAGCTCGATCTCGTCCAGGCCGATCCGGCCCTGCGACGAGCCCCACGAGGGGCCAAAGTTGAAGATGACCTTCGACACGTTGCGCAGGTCGAAGCAGCCGTTGTTCTGGTAGTCGCCGAGGCGAATCTTCACCGTCTCGTACTCGCTGTTCCAGCCAAAGCCAGAGCCGCAGCTCGGGCCGGTGTTGCGCTGGTAGGGCTCCTCGATGCCGCCGCCGTAGGCGCCGATGTTGATCGAGGAGGTCGCGCCACTCGTGTCCTCAAGGGTCACGGTGAACGTCACGTCACCGAGCTCTGCCGTCGTGCGCGGATGGCGGGTGCCCTGTGCCGCGCGGAACGACAGGTAGTTGAAGTCCGAGAAGTCGCGCTGACCCGGCAACATCGTGTAGGTCAGGTTCGAGTCACTCTGGTAGTCGAAGACGACGCCAAAGCTGTTGGTCCGGAACTGCGCGCTCGTGGAGTCGTGCAGCCAGCCGTTGAAGGGGTCGCTCGCTTGCCAGGTGAAGTTCGTGTTGTTGTCGGCGTTGCGGCCCTCGTTGTAGTTGGCGAGCCCGGATCGGGTCACCGCGGCGCCAGAGCTGGCGACGCTCTCGCTCGGGAACTCCTGGAAGTCGTCGATCACGAACTTGCCGCTGGCGCGTTCGTCCTGGAAGACCAGGTTGGCGACGATGTTGGCCCCGGTCGGCGCGCTCACCGCGCGGAACGACTCGTACTGGCGCCACAGGAAGTCGCGCGACGGCACGTCACCGCGGATGTAGTGCTCGACGAGCGGCAGCAGGTAGCCGCGCATGATGCCGTGGGTGTTGTTGCGGCCGATGAGCGACGGGCCTGAGGCCACCGAGCTGCCACCGCCGTCGTGGTAGTCGCCGTGGCCGACGCCGTAGAGCGACGTCGAAGCGCGGTTCCGCCGGGCGCGGTCGTGCAGCAGGTACCACTTGATCTGGTTGCCGAAGGTCGGGCAGCCGTTCACGTCGGCGTCCGCCTGCGCCACCCACAGGTGGTAGGCCGGCACGTCGCGCGGGTGCGACGCCGGGTTGCCCGTCGTGCCGCCGAAGTCGACCGGTGCAATGCTGGAGACCAGCTGGACGTCCGCCTTGGCGTAGTTCGTCGGCGTGAACGAGCCGCGGAACAGGCGGTCGTACGCGCGCGCCACGCCATCACCACCGCGGCTGTGACCGATCCAGGTGATGTTGTTGGAGTCGATGTGCCCGTTGAGCACGCCGCCCATGATCGTTCCCTGGTTGCCGATGATGTAGTCGGTGTTGTTCAACGTGGTGATCGCCGCGGTCTGGCTACCGGGGATCGTGTTGTTGAAGTGGCTCATCACGACGTAGCCGTACGACGCCAAGTGATAGCCGATGTGGTCGTACCACTGGTAGTTGTGACCGTTGCCGTGGCTGACCACGACGAGCGGCAGGCGACCCAACGACGCGATGTTCGTCGGGTAGTAGGTGTCCTGCTGCAGCTGCGCGCCACCCGAGTAGAGGATCTCGGTCACTCCGTACGGGCCACGGTTCGCCGACGTCTTGAGGCCGCCACGCGCGGTGTCGCGGCAGATGTAGAAGCCGGCCTGGGTGTCGTCGTAGCCATCGATCAGGTCGGCGCCGTTGAGCTGCCCGTCCCGGTTGACGTCGACGACCACGTCGTAGCCGATGCCGACGCGGGTGTCACCCGAGCCTGCGCTCTCATCCGGCCCGGCGAGCGAGCCGGTCACGGTGACCGTGTTCAGCGTCGCCGCCGCCAGGGTGATCGCCTGCGAGCCGCCGCGGACGTCGGTGAGCGAGGGGTCGGCATCCCACTGCGCCGCGGTCTTGGAGGCGACGACGTAGAGGTTCGCCGCGCCCGCCGTGCTCGGGTAGCAGGAGGTGTCCACCGCGACCTCGACCGAGGAGCCCCGGTTGATCGCCCGCACCGCTTCGAAGAACGGGTACTGACCGAGCGAGTTACCAGCCAGCTGCGCACCGCGATCGTTGATCGTCAGGTCCGCGCCGTTACTCCAGTTGAGCCCTGGCACCGTCCCCGTCTCCGACACGACGCCGGCGAAGAAGACCTGGGCGCCGTGCAGCAGCTTCCAGTTCGGGATCCGCGTGGTGAGCGTCGCCGTCCCGCCAGCCGGGAGGTTGCCCAGCGGCACGGTCACCAGCGAGGCCGTCAGGCCGAGCGGGACCGTCTTGCCGAACAACACGATCGGGCCTGGGTTGACGTCGAGGAAGAGGGCGGCAAACCGGCCTGGCGTCCCGGTCAGAGTGATGTCGTAGCTGTCGCCGAGGCTCCGGGTGATGGAGGTCTGTCCGTCCAGCTGCAGCACCGGGGCTGGCTGGGCGAAGAGGCTGGCGCCAAGGGTGAGGGCGCCGAGCGCGCTGAGGGCGAAGACTCTGGTGTTCATTCCTCTTCCTCTGGGAAGCATGGAACCGGACCAGGGGCGCGGTCTGTGCAGGACCGACCCGGCATCCGGGGTGGTGAAGGCGAGGTGCTGAAGCCACCCACCAAAGCGGGGGCGGAGGTGCAGCGACCACGAGACGGCTCGGAGCATAGCGCCTGGCCCGGAAGGCCCACCAGCCGCAAGCGGGGGAAGGATTCCCGGGGCCGCCAGCACCGGCCCGGATCTGCCCGTAGCGTCGGCGCCAGGCGCTCCGGGCGCACCCACCGCCTACGCGGGGAGAGTGCAAAGGGCGATCGCCCGCCCACCCCAGACGCCGAGCTGGGCATCCACCGCCACGCCGTCGGCGCGCCCCAACCGCACGCGCCGCGCGGTCGCGTCCATCGCCAAAAGCGCCGGGCGGGCTTCGCCGAGCAACGGCGCTGCCGCGTCGAGCGCCGCGCGCGCACCCGCCTGCATCGCGCTCAGCGGCTCACCGGCGGCTTGCGCCGCCGCCGCGACGATCGACTCGGCCCCGGTATCGAGATCCGTCGGGCTCGAGACCGACCACAGCCCCAGGCTCGCCGCGCCGAGCCGGCGTGGATCGTAGGCCAACGCAACGGCGTCGCGACCGTGCTGCGCCATCGCCACCCGACGCCCGTCCGCCGTCCTCCCGGACCGGCTCGCGGTGTCCAGGGTTGCCTCCTCGTCGGCCATCCCACGCGACGAGATTCCGGCGAAGCGCGCGCCCTGCAGGCGCAACGCGTCCTTGACGACCACCCGCGCCATGAGCCACGCAGCGCGATCGGTCACGGCCATCGAGCCAAGCGCGGCGAAGGCTGCCCGCTCGCGCCGGCTCAGCACGAGGTGCGCGAGCACCGTGCCCCAAAAGCCACCCTGCTCGGTCAAGACGGCGGACCGGAAACTGGCGGGCGCACAGAGAACGGCACCCGCCGGCTCCAGCACCGACGCGAACAGCGCCGACACGTCGGTGCCGAACACCACGCGCGCCGGGTGGACGCGGTATTCCCAAAATTCGCGTGGCACATCGATGACCTGATCGCGACGACCGAGGACGCGCAGCGCGATACCACTCGCGGCACCGAGCTCGACATCCGACGTCCAGCGGTCGGCCGCCGGGCGCGTCACCCGCCCGGTTGCAGCGAGCTCGGTCCCGGCCGGCGCCGAAGGGACCCACTCGACTCGATCCAGCCCGGTCGGGAACGCCATGACCAAGTCGGCCTCGGCGCCCCAGTAGCCGATGAGCTGACCGGCGCCGTCGATCAAGGCTACCGGGATGTGCGCACCCGCGAGGCGCCCGGGGTCGACCACTCGCGCCACGATCCCGCCCGGACCAACGCCGTCGATCGACCGGACTGCCTGCAGCGAGGGGCCGTGGAACAAGCCGGAGGTGTAGAGGTACTGCGGCAGCCAGCGCGACGGCCGGTCGGTCGCCGCGGCGGGACCGGCTGGGCCCAGCGTGGCAGATCCGGCCGTGGCGGATCCGGCCGCGACCAGCTCCACTTCAGCCTCGGCGACGCGGACCGCGGCACCGGCGGCATCCAGCTCGGACAGCGCGACGGCGACGGCGTCGGGCAGCGCCCGCGCCTCCAGCCGCAGATGGCAGCGGCCGGCCGGGAGCGCCAGCCAGGCCAGGGTGCGCACGTTGCGCAGCGCGCCCACGCGCGCGCCCGGACGCAGAGCCGCGGCGGCCTGCGCCATCAGCTCCATCTGCAGCGCCAAGGGCACCACCGGCAGCGCGGTGAGCGTCGGATCGCGCTGCGAGACGCGCCGGCCGAACGTGTGGTCGAGCAGCACGGCATGCTGTGCGACGTCGAGGGTGCACTCGGCCACGAGCGCGGTCCCGGCGGGGTCGCGCGCAACGACGGCCAGCGCCGGCACCGGCAACCGCGCCGGCGTGGCGACCGGCGGCGCCGCCGGCCCGCCCGCGGCCGCTGCCGGGCCACCGAGCAGCCGCTGCTGCACGTCCAAGAAGGCGCGCATCGTGCCTTGGTGATCCGCAAACACCTGGCGGCGCGCGTCGGCCACCGCCGGAGCCACCGGCGCGGCCGCCACCGCGGACAACGCCGCCGACGCGCCTAGGACGGGCGGGGAGGGCGATGCCGGCGGCGGCGGGCTGGCGCTGCCGTGGTCCGCCGAGTGGCCATTCCGCGGCGTCGGGGCCACGCTCGCCGGCGCCGCCGCGGCAGCCGGAGCAGCCGTCGGCGCCGCGTCACGCCAGGCGCGCGCCGCGGCGTCGCTCAGGTCGAGCCCCGGTAGATCGAGGCGCAGCACCGGCGCCGGGCGGCCCGCCTTGGGCGGTGCCGCGGCCAGATCCAGCGGCTGCGGACGGCGCCGGGCGTAGAGCGCCTGGAGGTCGACCGGCACGCCGTGCGCCGCGAGCATGCCGAGCGCCCAGCACAGCTGCTGCACGCCGGTCTTGCGCGGCAAGTCGAGGGGCACGGCGACATGGGGCTGCCCCGCCAGTGTGTCGCGCACGAACGCGCTCAGGTTGCCACGCGGCCCCACTTCGATAAACACACGCGCCCCGGCCGCGTGCATGCGCGTGACCGTCTCGCGGAACCGCACCGGGCTGCGCCACTGCCGCACTGCGAGCTCGCGCACCGCGACCGGATCGGCGGGATAACGCTCCGCCGTGGCACAAGACCACAGCGGCACCTGCGGCGCGCAAAGGCGCAGCGTCCGGTAGAACTCATCCTGGATGTCGCACGCTTTGGCGAAGCCATCCGTGTGGTAGGCGCGGTCCCACAGCAACGTTTCACACAGCGCGCCCTGCCGTCGCAGCGTGTCGACTGCGTCGCGGGACGCGGGCGCGGCGCCGGCCAGGACCGCCTGCTTCGGACAATTATCGAGCGCCAGGGTGAGCTCGCCGGCAGCGCCCGCCACGACGTCGCGCACCGCGGCGATGTCGACGCCGCCGACGCTCGTGAGCACGGCCTTCTCCACCAAGTCGGACTCGACGATCCGCCGCGTGCACCGCGCGCCCTCGACGATCGCCTGCACGATCTCGTCGTCGCTGTGCAGGTCGATCGCGCCGGCGGCGAGCAGCGCCGCGAACTCACCGCTGCTGTGCCCGACGATGACGTCGGGGTGGATGCCAAACCGACGCAGCAGCGCCAGCATGGCACGGTCCGCCGTCGTCACCGCCTCCACGGCGGTGCTCATCGCGTACAACGCCGACTCCGCGTCGTCCCGCTCGCTCGGCAACGGGAAGACCGCGCGGCTTGGTAGCGGCTCGCCGATCGAGCGAAACGCCGCGTCGGTCAGGTCGAACTCGCGCCGCACCTCGGGGAAGTGGCGACACAGATCGTCCATCATCCCGACGTACTGGGCCCCCTCGCCGGGGAACACGAACGCGATCCCGGCCGGCTCGGCGCCGGCGCGCACGAGGGGCTCGGCAAACCAAAACACGCCGCTGCGCTGCTGCAGCTTGTCGCGCCCGGGCTCGGCCAGCTTTGCCGCCGCACCCTGCGCCTTTGTTGCCAGGTCGCCAAGGCTGGTCGCGCAAATCGCCAGCCGCGCCGCGCCAGACTCGTGCGCGCACGACGCCGCCACATCGAGGAGGCGCACACCCTCGGCCGCATCAAGCCACGCGGCGAGGTCGGTGAGCCGCCGCTGCAGACCGGCCCGGTCGGCGGCGGACACCACGACCAGCTCGACGGGCCACTCGCGCTCCAAGGCCTCTGCGTCCGCCGCGTCCGCGTCGGGATGCTCCTCGAGCACCGCATGCGCGTTGATGCCGCCAAAGCCGAACGCGTTGACGCCGGCGCGCCGCGGTATCGCAGCATCGCCGTGGATCCACGGCCGGGTCTCCGCGGCGAGAAAGAAGGGCGTCTTCTCCAGCTCCAGCGCCGGGTTGACGTTCTCGGCGTGCAGCGTCGGCGGCAGCACGCGGTGGTAGAGACTCAGGGCGACCTTGATGAGCGACGCGACCCCAGCCGCTGGGATCAGGTGGCTGATCATCGACTTCACGCTACCGAGAGCGATCGAGCCCGGCGCGCCGTCGAAGCACGCCCGCAGGGTCTCGACCTCGGTCGAGTCTCCCATCGGGATCCCGGTGCCGTGCGCCTCGATCAGGCCCACCGAGCCCGCGTCGACCCCGGCCAGGTCGTAGGCGCGCCGGAGCGCAAGACGCTGGCCCTCGGAGCGCGGCGCCAACAGGCCCGCACCGCGACCGTCGGACGACACACCGACCGCCTTCAGCACCGCATAGATCCGGTCACCATTGCGCTCGGCGTCCGACCGGCGCTTGAGCACGATCACGCCACAGCCCTGCCCCAGCAGGGTGCCCTTGGCCTGATCGGAGAACGGCGCGATCTTGCCGCTGCGGCTGAGCGCGTCGATCTGACAAAACAGGATGTCGATGATGGCGGCCGTCGACACCTGCACGCCGCCGGCGAGCGCCAGATCGCAACGGCCGTCCCGCAGCTCCTGCATCGCCAGGTCGACCGCGATCAACGACGACGCGCAGGCCGCATCGATGGTGTAGGCCGAGCCGTGCAAGTTGAGGCGATTCGCGATCCGCCCCACCATCACGCAGTGCGCGAGTCCGGGAATGGTCTCGCTGTTGAGCGGCGGCAGGTTGCGTTTGAGCTCCCGCTTGATCGCCTCGAGCTCGGCTTCGCTGCGGTGCGGCTCGATCTGGCGCAGAACTCGCAGGACTTGGTCCACGCCATAGGTGTGCTGGAGCAGCGAGATGTAGCCACGGTTGACGTAGGTGCCGCGCCCCAGGATCACCGAGCAGTTCTCAACGGCTTCCTTGCCCGGCTGAATCCCGGCGTCGGCCAGCGCTTCGTAAGCGCAGCGCAACGCCGCGTACTGATCCGGCTCGGCCCCTTCGACCGAGTTCGGCATGATGCCGAACTTCAACGGGTCGAAGCGACACAGGTCACCGAGGTAGCCACCGCGACCGGTGTATGCCCGGTCGGGATCAGCGCCGCTGGCGTCGAGAAACCACTCGGCCTGCCAATCCGGCGGCGGGTCGGTCACGCAATCCACGCGACCGACGATGTTCTGCCAGAACAACGACGGCGTGTCCGCCTTGGGGAACAGACACGACATGCCGACGATCGCGACGTCCTCCGCGCCTCGCGCCGTCTCGGGAGGCGTCATCCGAGCACGCTCCTCGCGAGACGGTTCAGTTCGGCGCTGGCCGCACCTTCGAGCCCTTGCATGTGGCCGACCACCACGCCGCCGCGCACGAACCACACATCGGCCTTGACGTTGCTCTGGTCGCTCTCCGCGGTCGGCCGGAATAGCGCCTCGATGGGGCCCTTGCTCAGGTCGTCGAAGCAGCGATACGTCGCCACGCGGTTGGGCAGCGGCGTCGTCGAGAACTGCTCGCGGGCCCACACGATCGCCAGCTGTGGCGCCGCGTCGAGCACCATGGGGTCGACGAGCCAGCCCGCCGCCGCCGCCTCACCGCTTGGGTCGAGGCTGGCGTCAATCCCGCCCTCGTCGAGCGACCGGATGCCGTGGATCACTTGGAACGCCGGGCCATGGAAGAGGTAGCGGTCGTAGCAGTCGGCGGCACTGAGGGCGCGCCCCTGCCGCGGCGGCGGCAGGACACTCGGCGCCGGCGGCGCCGGTCGCGTCGCGGCGAGCTCGACCGTCGCCTCGTAGAGGGCGACCTTGGGCCGGCGCGGATCAATCGCCCGCACTCGCCAACGACCACCCTCAGCGGTGCCCTCGGTGGGCTCGGCGCGCAAGCGCAGTGAGCGCCGGCCGTCGTCGAGGACGATGCCGGAGAACATGCGCAGGTCGTGCACGGCGACGAGGTGCCAGGACGGCTCCGCGGCCTGCGCCACTTCGGCCAGCAGCTCGAGCGCACCGGTCAGCGGCAGCACGGGCTTGGCGTCGAGGCAGTGATCGGCGAGGAACCGGTGCGCCGTCGCGCACAGCTCGAGGTCGACCTCGACCACGCCCGCCGCCGGGTACTGGGTCGAGCAACCGCGCAGCAGCGGACCGGTCGCGGCACGCGACGCGACCGGCGCATCATCGACCCAGGGACCAGGGCCGACCAGCACCCGGACGTCGCTGGCGCCCTGCCGGCCGAAGTCATCCCAAGCGGCGCGCCGCCCCGCTTCGATCGTGACCATGCCGACGTCGCGCGACTCAAACTGGCGCGCGACCTCGGGCGTCACCATGCCGGCGCCACGCCAGGGGCCCCAGTTCATGGCGACCATGGGACATTGCCAATCGTGCTGCAGGCGCCGCGCCAGGCGATTGAGGATCTCGTTGGCGGCGGCGTAGTCGCCTTGCCCCGGGTTGCCGAAGAAGCCGGCGACCGATGAGAACAACATGCAGCACCGCAGCTCGGCCGGGTCCAGCAAATCGCGTAGATGCAGGAGCGGGTCCAGCTTGGTGCCGAGCACGCGATCGAACGACGCCGCCGTCTTGTCGGCGATCAGACGATCCTCGATCACGCCGGCACCGTGCACCAAGGCTCGCACCGGACCGTGCTCGCGCTGCATGCGCTCCACCACTTCGGCCAGCTGACCGCGGTCGCGTACGTCGCACGCGACATAGTGCGCGGTCGCGCCGACACGCTCGATCGTCTCGAGCGTGCGCCGGATCTCACGCTCGGCGAGGAGGCGATCGGTGCGCTTGGCGAGGTCGCGCGGCGAGAGGCGCTCACCCGCCGCCTGCAACACCTGCGCCAAAACGCGGCGGAGCTCGACCGGATCGGTCACCGCCGCGGTGCGCGGATCCTCGGCCGCGCCGGGTGGCGCCGAGCGGCCGAGCAAGACCATCGTTGCCTGGGTCTGGGCCGCCAGTTCTTGCGCGACCTCGGCGGTGATGCCGCGACCACCACCCGTGACGAGCACCAGGGCCCCGGGGGGCAACGCCACGCGCGGGCGGCCCGGATCGACCGCCTGGCGGACCGGGGCGAGCCCGAGCCGCTCGCCGCCACGGTGGCCGATCTCCACGGGGCCGTCGCAGGCAAGCTCGTCGAGCAGTTGCTGTGGCGATGGGACCGCGTCGAAGTCCACCGCGCGAAAACGCGCGACAGGCCATTCGCGCGACGCGGTCTTGAGCAGTCCGGCCAAACCGCCACGCCACGGGTGGGCAGCCTCACCGGCGTCGTCGGCGCCAAAGTCGCCGCCGCCAATGCTGGCCGCGAGCACCGTCAATGGACACGGCCCCGCAGCGGCGGTGAGGTCGGCACCGAGAGCCTGCAGGATCCACAGCAACGGCTTGACCTCGGCGTCGATACGCGCGGCAAACTCGACGCTGGGCAGCTCCGTTAAAGGCGGCGCCTGGCGCAGACCGGCGAGGTGCAGAACGCCGCCGATCGGACCTTCGACCCGACGGCGCTCGATCGCCGCGGCGGCAGCCTCGGCCGAGGCCAAGTCGGCCTCAGACAGCAGCGCGCTGCGCACACCGGCGGCGCTCAGCTGCTGTTCGACCGCGGCGGCGATGCCGCGCCCGTCATCGGTGAGCAGAATCAGGCCCGTCGGCGCCGCCCCGGGCAGAACCGCGGCGGGCACGGGGACGGCGACGCAGCGTGGGCAATCGGCCACGGCGGCGTGAGTCGCGCCGTTGGTGGCGCCCGCGGTCACGCCGTTCGCGAGGTCCGCCGGCGGCGGTGAGGCGGCCGCGCCGCCCAGTAGCTCGCGCAAGCAGTCGGCGATTTCGTGCAGCGTCGTCGCCGCCGTCACCCGCTCCATGAACGCCGGCGGCAGCTCGTTCAGCTCCGGCAGCAGCCGCTTCCGCACCGCGCCGATGATCTCGACCCGCTTGATCGAATCGATCCCGAGGTCCGCCTCCAGGTTCGCGGTCACGTCCAGCATGTCCGCCGGATACCCGGTCCGCTCCGCCACCAACTCCACCAGCGTTCCGTCTACGTCCGCCACCGGCGCACTCGCCGACGGCGCCGGGGGAGCGGCTGGGCCAGCTGCTGAAGTGGATGCCGCGGTCCCGCTCGTGCCGAGCAGCTCGCGCAGGCACACGCCGATCTCCTGCAACGTCGTCGCCGCGGTCACCCGCTCCATGAACGCCGGCGGCAGCTCGTTCAACTCCGGCAGCAGCCGCTTCCGCACCGCGCCGATGATCTCAACCCGCTTGATCGAATC
>JBCCGH010000044.1:0-58192 GCA_039029375.1 Planctomycetota bacterium | reverse complement strand
GTCAGACAGGCGCCAGAGGCGCCTGCCGGCTTGATGCCGGCGAGCGACAGACTGCTCGACGGGGCGTCACCCCGCCTCCGCGGTCGGTCGCTCGTCTTCCTTGCCACAGCGGTCCTCTCACGCACTGGACGCAAACCCTCGTGCATGATCCGGGCTAAGAGCATCGAGGGCCCGCGGTTGCGGGCGAGGACGGCCGCGGATCGGGGCTACAATCCGCCCGCGTGACCACCGCCCGCCCCCCCCGCCGCCGTCCGAAGTGGTGGCTGCTCGCGGTCCTAGGACTGCTGACGGCAGCGTTCGCGGCCTGGAATTGGGGCCTGCGCCCGGGCGGATCAGCGCAAGACCGGGTCGTCGCGGCGCAGACCGCGGCGGTGGTCGTGGGCGCGGGCCTGCTCCTCTGGCTGGCGTTCGCGGCCGGACTCACGGCGCGCGGGCGCTGGCGGGTGTTCGGGGCGCTCGGCGGCATGGGGTTGGCCGGTCTGGCGCTGCTCGACCTGCGCGGCTTCTCCGGCGACCTGATGCCGATTCTGCGCTGGAGGTTTGGGTCGCAGGCCGCGGCGGCGCTGCCCACCGCGACGCCGACCGGCCGCACGGCGACGCCTCGCGGCGCCCAGGGCGACTACCCGCAGTTCTTGGGGCCACACCGCGACGCCACGGTGCGCGGCGCCGGGCTGGCACGCGACTGGAACGTGCAGCCGCCCACCGTGGTGTGGCGGCAGGAAATCGGCGCCGGTTGGTCGGGGTTTGCGGTCGCCGGCGGCACCGCGTTCACGCTCGAGCAGCGCGGGCCGCATGAGGCAGTCGTCGCCTACGACGTGGCGACCGGTGCGGTGCGCTGGGTGCACGCCGACGAGGCACGCTTCGAGAGCCGGCTGGCCGGACCGGGACCACGCAGCACCCCCACGGTCATCGGCGACCGGGTCTACGCGGTGGGCGCCACCGGCCTGCTCAATTGCCTCGACCGCGGCTCGGGACAACGCCTCTGGTCACAGTCGACGTTTGCCGACGGGTCGCAGCCGAAGTGGGGCGTGAGCACGTCGCCGCTCCTGGTCGATGACTTGGTGGTCGTCGCCGCCGGCGGCGACCGCCAGGGCATGCTCGCGGCGTTCGCGGCCGGCGATGGCGCGCCGCGCTGGCGCGCCGGGCGGGGCCGCGCGTCCTACGCCTCACCGCGACTCGCGACGCTCGCCGGCGTGCGACAGCTGCTCATGGTGTCTGGTGGCGCGATCGCCGGCCACGCGATCGGCGACGGCGAACCGCTGTGGGAAGTGCCGTGGAACGGGCGCACCCCCAACGTGGCCGACGCGTTGGCGCTGCCCGGCGACCGCGTGCTCGTGTCCAGCGGCTACGGCGTCGGCAGCGTGCTGCTGCAGATCGAGCCCGGCGGCGAGGGCGAGCTGCGCGCGGCGCAAGTCTGGCGCAGCCGGCGACTGAAGGCCAAGTTCGCCAATCCCGTCCACCGCGAGGGCTATGTCTACGGCCTCGACGACGGCATCCTCGCCTGCTTGGACGTGGCGACCGGCAAACGCCAGTGGAAAGGCGGCCGCTACGGCCACGGGCAGGTCATTCTCGCGGACGACCTGCTGCTCATCACGGCCGAGGACGGCGCTCTCGTGCTGGTCGAGGCCACCCCGACGGAACACAGGGAACTGGCCCGAGCGCCGGCGCTGAGCACCAAGACCTGGAACACCGCAGCGCTAGTGGCACCGTATCTCCTGATTCGCAACGACGCCGAAGCGCTCTGCCTACGGTTGCCGCTGCTGCCATGAACCCGCTCGACCTCCGCTCCTACGCCGAAGCCGCGCCCTTCGACTTCGAGGCGTTCACCTCGCTCGCCGAGTTCGAGCAGGCGTTCCCGCGCATTGGCGCGTGCTACCGCGCCGAGCAGAGCCTCGTCGCGGCGCTACCGCCCGACGACCACATCGAGCTGATCGGCCACTGCCAGGTCTGCCACGAAGTCGGCCACTTCGCCGCCGACCGCCCCGCGCCCGGCGAGCCGCCCAACTGGCGCGAGACGCTCAACTGCACGCGCTGCGGTTTGACCCAGCGAGCGCGGGCGATGATCGAGGTGTACCGCCGCTTCGCCGCGCCGCGCGCCTGGGATCGCCTCTACATCACCGAGCAGGTGACGCCGCTCTACCGCTGGCTCGCCGAGCATCGACGGCGTGTCGTCGGTAGCGAGTTCGTCGGCCGCGACCACGCGTCGGGCAGCAAGCACCGCCAAGACGAGCACAAGATCCGCCACGAGGACCTCACCGCGCTATCGTTTCGCGCCCGGCGCTTTCGCCAGATCATCTCGATGGACGTGCTCGAGCACGTGCCGGACTACATGGCGGCGCTGCGCGAGTGCGCGCGCGTGCTGCGGCCGGGGGGCACGCTGATGCTGAGCGTGCCGTTTCGCATCAAGGACCAGGACACGCTCGTGCGCGTGCGGCGCACGGCGTCGGGCGAGCTCGAGCACCTGGTCGAACCCGAGTTCCATGGGGATACGTTCCGTGACGGTGAGGGCGCGCTGTGCTGGTACCACTTCGGCTGGGACCTGCTCGACCAGCTGCGCGAAGTCGGGTTTGTCGACCCGCGCGTCGTGGTGTGGTGGTCGCCGGCGCACGGGTGCCTGGGCGTGGGCAACTCGGCCGTCGTCGCGCGCCGGGGGTGATGGTGGGCGGCCATACACTGCCAATCGCTTGGTCGTTCTGTCCCGAGGCACCTACATGTTCCGCGATCGTACGCGACGTTCTGGCGAGTTCGAGTGGCGACGGGGCCGAACCACGTTCCGGCGCCGCGGCGTCACGATCGTCATTGAGGGGCCGGAGTAGCGACGGCACACCAGCCTCGGCGATACACTGACCCCCGTGACCGACACCGAACAGGCCGTCATCCTGCAAGGCAAGCCAGCCGACCTGGCCGAGGTGCGGGACTTCCTGCGCGACCGCGGCCTCCAAGCCGAGTTGGTGCGCCAGCCGCAGGGCAACCTCAACGGTTGAGGCACCCGGGTGTGGCTCGCGGTCGCGGGCCATCAGCGAGACGCGGCGCTGCAGATGCTCGACCAGCGCTGGCTCGACGGGCTCGACGACGCCGGTCGGCAGGCGGCGCAGACGGTCGTCGATCTCGAGGCCGAGCAGACCACGTGCCCGGCGTGCCAGACGGTCTTTCAGCCCACCGAGCCGCGCTGCCCCGACTGCGGGCTGGCGTTTGGCTGACGCGGGGGCGGGCGCCGGCTAGTGGTGTGATTCAGGAATCTGGGGCCTTATCCACGGCCCTCAGCGCCGCTCGCAGCGTTGGGTCGTCCTCGCCGTATCCACCAATATGCCTGCAGCGACCCGCCTTGCGACCGGCGCCGATGTCTCGCGGATAAGGCCCCATCTGCCTGAACCACACCACTAGCGCGCCGGCTCGTCGAGGTTCGCGCCCTCGGCGTACCAGAACTCGAGACCGCGGCGGCTGCGGTAGGACCAGGGACCGCGCAACGCCTGGCCAAAGAACATGCGCGCGATCTGCCATCCCGAGAACCGGCGCAGCTTGCGCCCGGAGGTCACGACGGTCTGCGGCAGAAAGACGACGTCCCCCTGCCGGACCATCGCGCGGGAGAACGCGACCTCTTCGCTGGCATAGAGCTTCTCGTCGAAGCCCCCCACCGCGTCGAACGCCGCGCGGCGGCAGAACAGGAAGCACCCGGCCGCGACACGGGCGCACCGAAACAGGCGGAGAAGGACCGGCAGCCCGCGGCTGGCCCACCGGGGCACGATGCCGTCGAACGCCACCGATGCGCCGCCGGCAACGGCGCCGGCTCGCAGCGCCGCGACCGCGCCCTGCACGACGTCGGCATCGACCAAGGTGTCGGCGTCGACAAACAGCAGGAGCTCGCCCTCGCTCGCCGCCGCGCCGGCGTTCCGCGCGGCGGCAATCTGACGCCGGTCGATGGCCACGACCCGCGCCCCGGCCGCGACCGCGACCGCCGCGGTCCGATCGGTCGAGGCGTCGTCGACGACCACGATCTCAGTCGCGAGATCGAGCCCGCGGGCGGCCGCCTGCAGCGCGTTGAGGGTCGCGCCGAGCAGACGCTCCTCGTTGTGGGCGGGGACGATGATCGAAAGCATCGGCGGATGGGGTGGCTGGGCGGCGGCCCGATGCCATCGGATCGATCGGCACGAAAGCCGCGGCGAGATGAGGGTTCGCAGAGATCATGCGCAACGGGGCGGCGGGACGCACGATCACCGGGGCATCGATTCGGACCATTCCCCCGATGCCACGCCTTGAGCACAACCCCCTGCCCGTGTTTGTCTACTTCGGGCCTTGGCGCCTACTCGAGCCAGAGAAGGCGCTGACACCGGCGGCACCGCAGCCGCCCGCGCTACCGGGCGCCGGGGAGGTCCTCCCGGCCCCGGCCGAGCCGGCCGAGGGCGAAGAGCTGTTCGCGAACCCAATCCCCACGGCCGCCAACCCCTCCCAGCCCCAGCCGGCCGAGCCCCCGCCGGCCGAAGCCACGCCGGGCGACCCGGACCCGGCGGAAGCCGCCGCCGCGGCTCTCGAAGAACAGCAGCGGCAGAAGTTCGAAGAGGTGCTGCGCCTGGTATCACTCCTCTCGATCAACCGCTGGATCGCCGAGCGCCGGCAGCAGCTCGCCAAGTTCATCGACTCCTGGCGCTAGTGAACCGAGATTCGCGGAGCATCGGCATCCCGACGCTGCCACCGGGACTGGCGACCTGGAACGCCACCGTGCAGATGGTGGTGACGACCCGAACCCCGCGCCTCGAGCTGTCCAACCCCTCGATCTTCACGGTCGTCGACGACGCATTCTGAGCCCGGCGCCGCGGTGCAAGACCTATCATGCGCCGACTCATGCCGGTCCCCCTCCTCGATCTCACGCGACAGTACGAGACCATCCAGCCCGAGCTGGAAGCCGCCGCCCTCGGCGTCCTACGCAGCGGGCGCTACGTGTTGGGTGAAGAGGGCAAAGCGCTCGAACGCGAGCTCGCCGCATCGATCGGCGCCAAGCATGTGATCGGCATGTCGTCGGGCACTGACGCACTGCTAGCGGCGCTGATGGGTCTCGGTGTCGGCCCCGGCGACCGCGTCGCCGTGCCGGTGTATTCGTTCTTCGCGACGGCCGGCGTCGTCGCGCGCCTCGGCGCCGAGCCGGTGTTCGTCGACGTCGAGCCCACCTGGTGCAACCTCGACCGCGAGGCGCTCGCCGAGGTGCTCGACTCGGGTCCGATCAAGGCCGCGGTGTTCGTGCACCTCTACGGCTCGGCCCAGGGCGTCGCCGAGATCACGAGCCTGCTCGCCGCGCGCGGCATCCCATTGGTCGAGGACGCTGCGCAGGCGATCGGCACCCGGGTCGATGGCCGCGCCGCGGGCACATTCGGCATTTGCGGCTGCTTCTCGACGTTCCCGACCAAGAACCTCGGCGGGACCGGCGACGGCGGCTTCCTGGCCACGAACGACGACGACTTCGCCACCAAGATGCGGCAGATGCGGCACCACGGCCAGACGACCGCCTATGAGCACGCGTTCATCGGCGGCAACTTCCGGCTGGACGAGCTGCAGGCCGCCTGCTTGCGCGTCAAGCTGCGGCAGCTGGACAGCTGGACGGAAGCCCGCCGGGGGAACGCAGCCCTCTATCGGAAACTCGTCGCAGCCCAAGGCGGCGACGCGCGGGGCATCGAGCTGCCGACGGATGTCCCCGACCGGCACGCCTATCACCAGTTTGTGATCCACGTGCCGACGGACCAGCGCGACGCCCTGCGGGAGCGGCTGCGCGAGGCCGAGATTGGCTGCTCGGTCTACTACCCGCTGCCGTTCCACCGGCAGCCGTGCTTTCGCGATCTGCCGTCGGCGCGCCGCGCCTTCCCCGTGGCCGAGCACAAGGCGGCGTCCAATCTGGCCCTACCCATCTTCCCGGAGCTGACCACCGACGAGATCGAGGCGGTCGCGGCCGGCCTCTGCGCCAGCTAAACGCGGCCGGCCGGGACCGCGCGCCGCCGGGTTGCGTATGATCCGCCGCCATGCCGCGATCGTCCCACTGGCTTGTTCTCGTCTTGATCGCCGCGGCACCGGCAGCAGCGCAAGCGCCGGAGCCCTCGGCGGAGCTGCCCCCCGGCGCTCCGCCGGCCATGGCGGAAATCGACCGCACCGGCTTGCTCGAGCACGCCGCCTACCTCGCTTCCGATGAGCTCGGCGGCCGCTACACCTCGAGTGAAGGCCAACGCAAAGCTGCGGAATACATCGCCAAGCACTTCGAGTCGCTCGGCCTAGCACCACTGGGCGACAAGCCAAAAGACGGCTCGCGCAGCTACTACCAAGCGTGGCCGCTCAACCGCGAGTCGCTCAATCCCGAGGGGACGTCCATCTCCTTCGGCGCGGTGCAGGCGCATGCGGGCTTTGGCCTGATCCGCGGGAAGGGCAAGACGCGGTGGCCGCTGGAGGGACCGCTCTCCTTCTGCGGTGACGGTAGCAAAGACCTGCTACCGCGCGGCAAGTTCAAGACCAAGATCCCGGTCATCGTGCTCACCGAGCCCGACGGCGGACCGCGCCGGCGTACGCGCAGCTCGCTGACGTTCCAGCGGGCATCGGCCATCAGCCGCGAGCTCAAGAAGCGTGGCGCGCGAGCGGCGCTCTATCTGTTGTTGTCCGAGGACAGCCCGGTGGCCAACACCTTCAACGGCGCCAGCGGTCTCACGCCGAACAAGCCGATGCTGGCCTACGGCAAGATCAAGAACCGGGGCATGCTCGCGCACTCGGTACCCGGCGTCTTTCTCGGGCGACCGTTGGCGCTGAAACTGATGGAGCACATGGGCTTGCGCGTCGACGGCCAGGTCGTGTCTGGCGAACCAGACGAAGCCGCCACGATCAACATCGCGGTCCAAGTCGAGATGGACAAGAAGGCCAAGGCGGTCAACGTCGTGGCCGTGCTCGAAGGGGCCGACAAGACCCAAAGCAAAGAGGCGGTCATCTACTCCGCGCACATGGACCACATGGGCATGCGCCTCGACGGCGATGCGTTCAATGGCGCCGACGACAATGCTTCGGGCACCGCCGGCCTGCTCGAGATCGCCGCGGCGTTCGCCAAGGGCGAGCGCCCCATCCGCTCGGTCATCTTCCTGGCGGTCTCGGGCGAGGAGGAAGGCCTGTGGGGCTCGAAGTGGTTTGCCGAGAACCCGACGTGGCCGATGAAGCGCGTCGTGGCCAACGTCAACATCGACATGATTGGGCGCTCGACTCGCCTCGCTGGCCCGGGCCAAATCGCGGCCACGCCAAGCTTCGAGCACGCCTACTACAACACGATGGTGCGCACGGCCTACGAACTCGGCGCGCAGATCGGCCTCAAGCTCACCAAGGGCGACCGCTACTACACGCGCAGCGACCACTACAACTTCGCCAGAGCCGACGTGCCGGTCGTGTTCTTCTGTGACGGCGAGCACGAGGACTACCACAAGGTGACGGACCACGTCGACCTGCTCGACGGCGGCAAGATGGAGCGCGTCGCCAGACTCGCGTACTGGACCGGCTGGGAAGTCGCGCAGGACAAGAAGAAGCCCAAGCGGCTCGGCCGCCAGAACGAGTGGTAGCCGCCCCCGCTCGTCGCGCGACTACAGGCCTTCGAGGTAGCGGCTCGTCGGCGCCAACCAGGACTCCAGGATCAAGTCGGCCATGAACCGATGCCCGGCCTGGTTCCAATGGCCGTCCACTGGGTAGTAGAGGTCGGCGCGCGCGGCGCGGTTCTGGACCTCGATGATGGGCGCAGCAAAGCGCCCGGCCAACGCGCGCAGCGAGGCGAGGTCCTCGCCTTCGATCTCGATGGAGATGATCGCCGTCGGCCAGGACCGGGCCCGACAGATCGACAGCGCCTCCTCGACGATGGCAAACGTCAGCCGAGCCGCCACGTGGCTGCGTTGCGGATCGCTCGGCGCGCCCGACCGTCGGCTCCCAGCCAGTTGCCGGAGGAAGGCAAACAGGTACGACGAGTTGAGGCCGGGGATCTTGTCGAGCACGGGCTGCAGCCGGCGCTTGAGACCAGGCGGTCGCGGCGGGTGCTCCTTGAGCCCACCTGCGGGGATCCGCGTAAACAAGTGCTCGGCGATGTTGTCGGTGAAGTCGTTGCGAAACAGCTGCAGCACGACCAGGCGCGGAGAGAAGTCCGCGAGGGGACCGCGCAGCTCATGGATCCAACGGCCGTTGCCGCTGTTGCTGAGCGCGGCGTTGACGACGGGCACGACGCCGGCATCGTAGCGCCGCTCGAGCGCACCGCGGATCAGCGCCGGATACTCCTCGCCATTGCTCACCCCGACGCCGTCGGTGTACGAGTCCCCCAAGAACAGCACGCAGCCGGTCCCTGAGCTCGGCGGCTCGGGACCGCGTCGGCCGGCGGAGTTGTAGTAGCACTCCGCGGTGAACTCCGGCGCGGTCAGTGTGCCGGCGAACCGCCGCTTGTAGCGCCGCCCCGTGACGGGATCCCACTCGGTAAACACCGGGCCAACCTGCACGGGAACGGCCAGGCGCACCGCGGTTTCAGCCGCCAAGAGCGCGCCGAGGGTGCCGACGGCGAGCAGCCCCCACCGCGCCCAGCGTCGGCCCCGGCGGCGGGGCGGGCCGGGATCGACGCTGGTTTGAGGAAGAGGGTCGCGGACGGTCATGAGGCGCTCCCCACGTGACCCGACCGGCGCGGACGGCGCAAGCGCAGCACCGGGCCTTGCCCGGAGCCGCTCCACCGGGTACCCGAGGGCGCATGACCGACGCCGCTCGTCCCGTGGTGTGGCACAAGGTGCCGGCGACCCGCTGGCCCAGCCGCGCCGAGGCGGAGCGCGCCCGCTGGTTCACGCCGATTCGCTTGGGCCCGCTCACCGCGCGGACCCGGACGTGGGTGCCGGCGATGGTGCCGTGGCGCGCGACCGACGACGGTGAAGTCACCGCGAACGTCCTCGACTGGTATGCCCGCTTCGCGCGCGGTCGCCCCGGGGTCCTGGTCGTGGAAGCCACCGGCATCCGCGACGTGCCCAGTGGCCCGCTGCTGCGAATTGGCCACGAGCGCTTTCTGCCCGGGCTGCAAGAGCTGGTCGAGACCGTGCGCGAGGCCAGCGACGGGCAGACCCGGCTGCTGATCCAGATCATCGACTTCCTGGCGATCAAGCGGCGACCGCCGCGGGAGAAGTATCTGCAGCGCTTCCTGGCGCTGACGGACCGGCATCGCGACGCCCTCGCGGCGCGGGATCCAAGCCTGCGCGACGCCGACGACCCGGCCCTACGCGACGCGCTCATGACGCTGCCCGACGACGAGCTCGGGGCGATTCTGAACGCGCGCGAGCTCCGCGATCTGACGATGGGTTACCGCGAGACAGTCAACGACCTGCAGCTGGCGCACATACGGGAACTGCCGCAGGTGCTGCCCGGCCTCTTCGCCGCCGCTGCCGCGCGCGCTCGCACCGTCGGATTCGACGGCGTGGAGCTGCACTACGCCCACGCCTATACCATGGCGTCGTTGCTCTCCGCCCTCAACGAGCGCGCCGATGGGTACGGCGCCTCCCGCGAAGGCCGGGTGCGACTGCCCCTAGAGGTGCTCGCGGCGACGCGCGCGGCGGTCGGCGACGACTACTGCGTGGGCGCTCGGATCCTGGGCGACGAGGTGGTCGAAGGCGGCAGTCGCTTGAGTGATGCCGAGTTCTACGCGGTGCAGCTGGCCCGGGCCGGTCTCGACTACGTGTCCGTGTCGAAGGGCGGCAAATTCGAGGACGCCAAGCAACCGCGCATCGGCGAGGCCGCATATCCCTACACCGGCCGCAGCGGGCACGAATGCATGCCAACGGTGCGTAGCGACGATGCCGGCCCGTTCAGCCGCAACGTGCCCCTGGCGGCAGGGATCCGCCGGGCGCTGCGGGCGGCCGACTTGGCGACCCCCGTCGTCACCGCTGGCGGCATCTGCGCGTTCGACCAGGCCGAGGCCATCTTGGCGCGCGGGGACGCCGACGTCGTCGCCGCGGCGCGCCAAACCCTGGCCGACCCCGATTGGTTTCGGAAGATCGAGCTGGGCCGTGGTCCCGAGGTCCGGCGCTGCAAGTTCACCAACTACTGCGAGGGCCTCGACCAGCGCCACAAAGAGGTGACGTGCCAGTTGTGGGACCGCGACTTCGCCGGCAGCGAGGCGGCCACCAAGAGCAAGGACGGCAAGCGCCGCCTCGTCGCACCTGATTGGCACGAGTGACGGGACTCCGGCGAACGGCGGGCTAAACTGATCGTCTGCCCGCCGCGCGGTCCCGTCCCCCCGCCGGCCCGCCACGCATGGAAACCACGACGTTCCGCAAGATCCTCTGCGCCAACCGCTCCGAGATCGCCATCCGGATCTTTCGAGCGTGCAGCGAGCTCGGCATCCGCACAGTCGCGATCTACAGCGAAGAAGATCGCACGCACCAACACCGCTACAAGGCCGACGAAGCCTATCTGGTCGGCCGGGGCAAGGCGCCGGTCGCGGCCTACCTCGCGCAGGACGAGATCCTCGACATCGCCGAGCGGGCGCACGTCGACGCGATCCATCCGGGCTACGGCTTCCTATCCGAGAACGCCGACTTTGCCGAGGCCTGCGAGAAGCGCGGCATCCGGTTCATCGGCCCGCGGCCCGAGGTCATCCGGGCGCTGGGCGACAAGCTCGAGGCGAAGAAGATCGCCGACCGTGCCAACGTGGCGGTCGTGCCGGGAATCACGCTGGAAGGCGACGACGCCGGTACCGCGCAGCGGGCGGAGGAGTTCTTTGACGAGCACCAACCGGCGATCGTCAAGGCGGCGCACGGCGGCGGTGGACGCGGCATGCGGGTCGTGACCAAGCGCGCCGACCTGCACGAGGCGATCGCGCAGGCGCGCTCCGAGGCCGAGGCGGCGTTCGGCCGCGGCGATGTCTTTCTCGAGAAGTTCCTGCCGCGGGTGCGCCACATCGAGGTGCAGATCCTCGGCGACCTGCGCGGCAACCTGATCCACCTGCACGAGCGCGACTGCTCGGTGCAGCGCCGCCATCAGAAGATCATCGAGATCGCCCCGGCCCCCAACCTCAGCGAGGTTGTGCGGCAACGCGTACACGACGACGCCATCGCGATCGCCAAGGCCGTGGGCTACCACAACGCCGGGACGGTCGAGTTCCTCGTCGCCGGTGACGACAGCTGGTTCATCGAGGTGAACCCACGCCTGCAAGTCGAGCACACCGTCACCGAGCAGATCACCGGCATCGACCTGGTGCAGTCACAGATTCGGATCGCCGAAGGCCACTCGTTTGGCTCGCAGGAGCTCGGCCTCTTCGGCCAGGCCAGCATCCAGCCGCGCGGCTACGCGATCCAATGCCGGATCACGACCGAAGACCCGGCCAATGGCTTCATGCCGGACACCGGGCGGCTCCAGGCCTTTCGGTCGGCGGCGGGCTTTGGCATCCGCCTGGATACGGGCAACGGCTTTGCCGGGGCACAGATCTCCCCGCACTACGACTCGTTGCTCGTGAAGATGATCGCCAGCGCGCTGACGTTTCGCGGCGCCATCACCAAGGCCGAGCGGGCGTTGCGCGAGTTCCGCATCCGCGGCGTGAAGACGAACATCCCGTTCCTCGAGAACGTCCTCCACCACGACATCTTCGCTCGCGGCGACACCTACACGAGCTTCATCGACAACTCGCGGGAGCTCTTCGAACTCGACTGGCGCCGCGACCGCGGCACCAAGCTGCTGCAGTACCTCGCCGACGTCCTGGTCAACGGCCACCCGACGATCAAGAAGGAGCAGCGGCTCATCCCCACCTCGCTGCTCGAGCCGCCGATCCCGATCGTCCCCGAGAGGGACCCGCCCGACGGGACCGCGCAGATCCTGGAACGGCTCGGCCCGCGCGGCCTGGCGCAGTGGGTCCTCGAGCAGCAGCGGCCGCTCCTCACCGACACGACGATGCGCGACGCGCACCAGTCACTGTTGGCGACGCGCGTGCGCACGTTCGACCTGCTCCGGGTCGCCAACGCGACGGCGCACCTGGCACCGGACCTGTTCAGTCACGAGACTTGGGGCGGCGCCACGTTTGACGTGGCCTATCGCTTTCTGAACGAAGACCCTTGGGACCGCCTGCGCAAGCTCAAGAAGGCCATCCCCAACGTGATGCAGCAGATGCTGCTCCGCGGCGCCAACGCCGTTGGCTACACGAGCTACCCCGACAACGTCGTCGAGGGCTTCATCGAGGAGGCAGCGCTCGCGGGGATCGATGTGTTCCGCGTCTTCGACAGCCTCAACGACCTCGACAACATGCAGGTCGCGGTCGCGGGAATCCTCAAGACGCCAAAGATCGCCGAGGTCGCGATCTGCTACACGGGTGACCTCGCCAATCCCAGCCGCACGAAGTACACGCTCGACTACTACACCGAGCTCGCCAAGCGCATTCAGGACATGGGAGCGCACATCCTGTGCGTCAAAGACATGGCGGGCCTGCTGCGGCCCCGCGCCGCCCGCAGCCTGGTCGAGGCGCTGAAGGCCACGGTCGAGATCCCCATCCACCTGCACACCCACGACACCAGCGGCAACGGCGTGGCAACGCTGCTCGAGGCGATCCGCTTCGGCGTCGACATCGTAGATATCGCGCTCGCGCCCATGGCCGGCATGACCAGCCAACCGAGCATGAACGCGCTCGTCGCGGCGCTGCGCGGCGGCGGCCGCGAAACCGGCATGGGCAACAAAGCCTTGCAGCCGCTGGCCGACTACTGGGAAGTGGTGCGCGACTACTACCTGCCGTTCGAGTGCGGGCTGAAGAGCGGCACCTCCGAGGTCTACTACCACGAGATCCCAGGCGGCCAATACAGCAACCTCCGGCCGCAGGTCGCCTCCATGGGCCTCATGCATCGCTGGAACGAGGTCAAGCACGCCTTCGCCGTGGTCAACCAGCTGGTCGGCGACATCCCCAAGGTGACGCCGAGCTCGAAGATGGTCGGCGACTTCTCCATCTTCTTAGTGCAGAACGATCTCCTCGTCCTGGCTCCCGACCTGGACAAGATGGTGGCGCAGACGCACGCGCGCGTGCTCGACCAGGCCGCGCGCCTCGACTTCCCGGTCAGCGTCGTGCAGTACTTCCAAGGCCACCTCGGACGGCCGCCGGGCGGGTTCCCCAAGGAGCTGCGCCAAGCGGTGCTCAAGGGCCTGCCTTTCGTCGACGGACGGCCCAGCGACGGCCTGCCGCCCATCGACCTACGCAAGCTGGCGAGCGACTTGGAGAGCCGGTTCGAACGACCCATCCCCGAGCACATCGCGGTGAGCGCGGCGCTCTACCCCCGCGTCCTCGAAGACCACCTCGAGTTCGTCAACCGGCACGAGGACGTGTCGGTCCTCGACACGCCGACCTACTTCTACGGCATAGAGGTCGGGCAAGAGATCAACGTCGACCTCGAGCCGGGCAAGACGCTCGTCATCGTGCTCGCGGCGATCGGCGAGCCCGACGAACACGGCTACCGCACGGTCTACTTCGAGCTCAACGGTCAGGGCCGACAGATCCGCGTCCGCGACCGCGCCTTTGCCTCGCCCGAGGAAGGCCGCCGCAAGGCCGACAAGGGCGATGAGCTGCAAGTCGGCGCGCCGATGCCTGGCACGGTGATCGCCCTCCACGCCAGCGCTGGCGACGACATCGCCGAGGGCGAGCCGTTGCTCACGCTCGAGGCAATGAAGATGGAGACCGTGGTCCGCGCGCCACGCAGCGGGAAGGTCAAAGAGGTCGTGCCCGCGCTCAAGAGTGCGGTGCAGGCGCAGGATCTCTTGGTGGTGTTCGCGTAGACCAACCCTCCTGACACCACGGTGTCAGGAGGCAGGCGCTAGTCTCGCCGCCCATGCGACCAAGCCCCCCGGCCCTGGCGCTCGCCATGGCTCTTCTCACCGGCGGCTGCACGAGCAACAGCGCAATGGAACCGAAGCACCACACCATCAACTACATCGAGCTCGCGGCGCCCGACCTTATGGCCGCGAAGCGCTTCTACGGCGACGCGTTCGGGTGGAAGTTCACCGACTACGGCCCCGACTACGTCGGCATCCAGCGCGATGAGGGTGGCGAGGTCGGCGGGATCCGGCAGGAGCCCGAGGTCCAACGCGGCGGGCCGCTCGTGATCCTCTACTCCGTCGACCTGGAGGCGAGTGTGCGGGCGGTACAAGCGGCCGGCGGCCGGATCGAGAAGGAGATCTTCTCGTTTCCCGGCGGGCGACGCTTCCACTTCACCGACCCCGGTGGGATGGAGCTCGCCGTGTGGTCCGACGGCTGACGCCGGGCTGAACCGCGCCGAAGCGCCCCATGCGGCGGGCGCTGTGCTTGCGGCGGGCACTTGATGTCCCGGCCCGCGCCGAGACGCGCCGAAAACACCTTCATGCGCGCCACGGTGCACCTCTGGGCCTGCCTCGTCTGCGTCGTCCTGGCGCAACCCGGTCAGGCCCAGCAAGCCCTCGTCCTGCCCGCGCAACCGAGCGCGGCCCTGCGGCTCGGGGCCCAGCAGCTCGAGAACGCGCTGCACGGCGCCGGGCTGCAGCCGCATCGCGTCGCCGCCGCCGACGTCGACGCCCTCCCGGCCGGCGCGGTGGTCGTCGGGCGCCACAACCGTTGGCTGCCCCCAACCCATCTCCCGGACGACCTCGACGCCGACGGCTTCGTCGTCCACGGTGATGGCGATCGGGTGTACGCCGCTGGCGGATCGGCACGCGCCGATGCGTACGCGCTGGCGTGGTTGGCCGAGCGCGTGCGGCTTGACCCCCAAGGCTGGCGCACGACGACGGTGCGCCGCGAGCCGAACTTCGAGATCCGCATCGCCAGCGGCTGCACCCCGGAGCAAGCGTTGTTGCTCGGCTACAACGCGTGGGGCAACGCGCCGGGCGTCTCGCGCGTCGTCTCTTTCGCCGGCTTCAAGCCCACGGACCGCGCGAGTGACGCGGCACGCATCCTGCGCAACCAGCTAGAGCGGGCCGGACAGCTCGGGCTCGAGGTCGTGGCGGTCGGCGACGAGTTCGAGCTGCCGGCGTTGCTGGCGCAGCGCGAGGGCGCCCAGATCACGGAGATCGGTGGCGACGGCGAGCTCTGTGCCGCCGCGCCGCGTCTGTGGGAGCTGCATCGCGCCAAGTACCGCGCGCTCGCCGAGCAGTACCCGCAGCTCGGCTACTGCGCGGTGCGCCTCGGCGAGAACTACGCCTCCCTGAGCGGGGGCGCCTACATCGGCTCCGGCGTCGCGTCCAACAAAGACGAGCCGGCCTACTGCGAGCGGTGCGCACACCTCAGCTACGCCGAGCGGACGGCGAAGGTCATCCGCGTCGCACTGGCAGGGCTCGGCGACGCCGACGTCCGCTACGTGCAACGCACGTGGGATACCCACGACGACCGGATGCACTCGGACCCCGACGTGTTGCGCGCGGTCTTGGCGCTGATCCCCGAGCGGCAGAGGGTGCTGTGGTCGGTGAAGTACACGAAGACCGACTTCTGGCGCTACAACTTCCCCAACCCGACGATCGGGGTCGGCGGCGTGCCGCAGCTGGTCGAGTTTCAGTGTCAGCGCGAGTACGAGGGCAAGGGCGCGTTCCCCAACTGGATCGGCGAAGAGGCGGCCGCCGGCCACCGTCTCGCGGCGGCCAAGGAATGCGTCGGCGTATGGCACGCGCATCACGGCGGCGGCTGGGGCGGCCCACACGTCGTCGATGATCTGTGGAACGAGGCCAACATCTGGACCCTGGCGAAGCTGGCCTGGGAGCCAGGGGCCACACCGATGAAGCTGGCCCACGACTGGGCCGCGCTGACGTTCGGCGCCGTAGCCGCGCCGGCGTTCGCCGAGCTGCTCCAGCTGTCCGACGATGCGGTCCTCAAGCTGCGCTACTTCGCCGAGTACTGCCGCGAGCACTCGGGCTGGGCGCCGGCCCACAACTGGATCCGCGACGACAAGATCCGTGGCGAGAGCCGGATCGAGGAGATCTACGACAACGCGTGTCAACGCGTTGAACCGATCCTCGCCGAGAAAGCCGAGGCGCTGGCCCTGATCGCCCAGATGCGCAATCTCGCGACCGAGGCGGCGCCCACCATCGACCCGGCCGCCCGTCGACCAAGCTGGCGGGAGCCACGCGCACGCACCGGAGTCTGGACGCCGACGCGACGCGGGACGTGTCGCGTGCGTCTGCGGATCGCCGGAGACGAGATCGAGCTGGGTGCGACGACCGACGTGGGTGAGGCCGCCGGCAACTTGCGGCATCGCTTGGCGCGCGTCCTCTCGACGGAGGACGGCGACGTCGATGTCGCGATCGAGGCACCGCGCGTGGCGCGCCGTCAGCGGGCGCACACCCTGCGGATCGCGGTGCGTGGCGGCACGCTCCAGCCCGGGCCGATGGCCTTGGTGTTCGCTTGGCCCGACGGGCAGCGGGACGTTTGCGCGGTGGCCGAGACCGCCCTGGACGCCAGTCTCGCACAGCGCGTCCTTACGTCTCTCGAGTACGAGTTCGCACTGGCCGAAACATGCCACCACTACGTCGCCGCCTACATGCTGTATCGGCGCTGGCTGGATCGCGGCGACGACCAGGATCAAACGGCGGCAGCAGCGCACGGCGCGGCATGGGCCCGCGCCTGGCACCGCTATCGCTTCGAAATTCCCAAGCTCCCGGACTGCCCGACCTTGTTCACGGACGACGGGATGGAAGCAACCATGGCCATCGTGCGACGCGCGACGCTGGAACGCTGACTGCGGCTCGACGGTTCACTCCCGCGACCCCTCGCCGGCAAGAGCTCGGCGTTCCGAGGGGCTATCGCCCGCGGTATGCGAGCCCCCCCGGTGCCGGTGAGCCGAGCGCCGGTGACCTCGACCCCCAGCAGCCGAGCCCCACGCGATCATCGCGGACCCCTGACGCTGAAACCACCAGGCCAAGCTCAGCGCCCCAAGATCGTCTCCACAGTTTCCGCTTCGAGATCGATCCTGCGCACCAATCCAGCGTCCGCCGCCACGACCAGAAGCCGCCCGCGACGGTCGATCCCAATGCCGGCCAGAGCACCAAAGCGCGTCGCAAGCGGCGGCTGGCCATCTCGCGTGGACGCCGCCTCGTCCTCAGTGCCAGCCACGACCCGGATCGTCTGCGTTGCCATCTCTAGGCGAAGAACACGTCCGTTGACCCACTCCGTGAACAAGAGGTCGCCGTTCTCTGCCTCCACAAATCCTCCGAAGAAGCCGAACGGCGCCGCCAGCGCCGGGCAACCGTCTGGAGCGCAACCGACCACACCGTTCCCGGCGATCGTCGTCACGACCCCGGTGGCCGCATCGATACGCCGGATTCGACCATTGAATGAATCGCCAATGATGACATCGCCAGAACGCATCTCGATGGCCACGTGGGGGCGGGACAGGCACGCTTCCGTCGCCAATCCCCCATCGCCCGAGAACCCACGTTCACCCGTTCCCGCGAGCGTTCGCAGTTCCCCTTGCTTCAAGTCGACGAGCCGAACTTGGTGGCGATCGGTATCGGTGAACAGAACGTCATCGGACGATGTCAGCGCAACGGAGTAGGGGCCGCTAAGGGCACACTCCAACGCGATGCCGTCTTCGACGTTGCGACTCTCCCGGGACCCCGCCACCGTCGTGAGCTCTCCGGTCTTCGCGTCGATGCGACGAATCAAACCGTTGCCGCGATCGGCAAACAGGACGTTGCCCGCCGCATCCACAGCCAGGCTGTCGGGGGATCGCAACTGCGCCTTGGCGGCGGCTGTCCCATCGGGGGAGCAGCCCGCGACGCCCGTCCCAGCCACGATCGCAACCGCTCCGGTCTGCGGATCGAACGAGGAAATCCGGTGGCCCGAGCGCTCCGAGACGTAGATGACGCCCTGTGAATCCAGGGCGAGGCCCAAGGGCATGTGCAACGAAACGTCGGGCTGAGCCTGGGAGGCATCCGCGGGCTCCTGCGCTGTCGCAAGCGCGGCCAGCAGCGCGTGGCTGCACAACCCATAGACCACCCACCGCATCTCAGCGCACTCGCAGGGACCAAGGATTCGATACCACCGCGACCCCACCCGGAGCGCCAGCGTCTGCCACCAGGCTGGTGGCATGCATCGTCAGACCGCGGAGCCCCGGGACGGGGGGCAAGGCGATGGACGGGCGGGCGGTTCCGGAGCCGTCGAGAGCGGTGAGAAACTCGAGTAGGACCGCAGAGTTCCGACCAAAGGTCGCGCCAAACAATGGGTCCATGTCCGCACGAAGCAGATGCGGACCGTAGAGCGTGGGGCCAAGGCCCAGGGAGACACCGGTCACCGCGACGCCCCCTGGATGAGCCGGGGCCTGAAAGTTCATGGTGACCGGCTGCCCCGGCGACAGTGCCCCCCCACCGGTCAGACGCGCGCTCTTGCGCAGCTCGAGCATTCCCAAATACGCGAATCCCGGATCGCGCCCACCGTTGGTGACCTCGAGGCGCAGTCTCCCGCTCGTGTCGGTTGGCACGTCCAAGAAACTTGCCACCAGATTCATGTTGTGCGAGGCGTCGAGGACTCTCGTCCCGATCCCGGGAATCGAGTAGTGCCCGATCCGCGGCGGATACAAGAACGACTCGCGCGATCCGTAGATGACCAGGTCGTAGCGCTGCGCTGGATCGAGGTTCTGCAACTCCACCGCGGCGAACGCATCGGTGAAGCCCGCCCCCAACCCGACGTAGAAGGAGTCGAGTTGCGCGCGGCCCTCGTAGAGCGAACCCGTCAGATTGACCGCACTGATGAAGCCCCCGTTGGCGCCGCCCGCCGTGTCGCCGGGGAACGCATCGACGATCTGCACCGAGACGCCAGTTGGGCGGTTCTCGGTGTCGACGCAATCCGCGATCCCACCGGCGGTGGGATCCGAGATCGTGTTGTAGTACCGACCCACAACCGGTCGCTGCTCGGGCCCGGTCGGCACGCCCGCGAGGCCGGAGAAATCGACCAGGATGGCGGATCCGGGGAACTGCGGCGGTTGCGGGACCGGCGGCTGCAACAGCGCTTGATCTGCCCAGGCCGCCAGCCGCGCTGCGTCGCCAGCGTCGACATCGATCGCGGTCAACAACGATGACAGGACCCCGCTCGCCACGAGCGCCGAGGTGTTGGTATCGCCGTAGACCGTCCCGTAGAGCGTCAGGGCGGTGAGCAGGTCCCCGTGGCTGCTCGCGTGGTAGTAGTCGCTGGAATACAGATTGGCGAAGCCGGTCCCCCAATCCGCGGCCTCCCACGCGTCTCCCACCGGAGCAATGCGCGGCGCGGCCCCCGGCGTGCGCGCCTCGATCAAGCGGCAGGCCTCGTCGTAGCTGGTGCGCACTTGCTCCGCCATCTCGGCGGGCCCGGCGAACAACGGCCCGCCGCGCCACGCCGCGATACCGATCGCGATGTTGTGGCCAGCGGTGAAAGAGGACGAGACGTCATAGAACCAGTGGTCCGGGTGACGCGCCCAGGTTTGGTAGAGCATGGGCACGACCGACGGGTGCTGCGAGACGTGGCTCGTCGTGCCAGCTCGTACCTCCTCGAACATCCGCCACGAGTTCTCTTGGTGTAGGCGCGGGTTGCCGGTGTAGGGATGGTCGGTCGAACGCGTGCTGAACCCCTGCAACACCACGAAATCCCAGGTCTCACCATCGAGCGCGGGCTCGTCGACGTGAGCAAGAGACGGATTGCTGGGCGCCAGGTGGTAGTCCAATCCTCGATTGAGGTGGTACACGTTCTTGACGAAGGGCGGAGCGTGGCCGGCGGCGATCGCGATCTGACGCACCAGCTCCGGCACACCCCGCGCTCCACCGTAGGACGGTGTGTGCACGCGGGGATTCTCGGAGCTGATGGTGTAACTGTTGCCGAAGAACAGGAGGTTGAAGCCTGCGGTACTCCCCGCCGATCCGGGTGAAGTGTAGGCGCCAGGATTGGCGAACTGCGCCGTCGCCCCACCAGAGGTGAGGGACAATGCCACGAGCAGCGCGAGAGGAGCTTGGCCCATGAGGACGTTCCGTTGTGTGGTGCTTGGTGCGTTGTGATGGCTAGTGGTGTGATTCAGAAATCTGGGACCTTCGCCACGGCCCTCAGCGCCGCTCGCAGCGGGGACCCGATCGGCGCTTGCGTCGAGTGGGCGCGTGTTGGGTCGTCCTGGATGGCGACCGGCCCGACCTTCAGCGTTCCCAGTCCGGCTTCTCCGAGACCCGGATGGTGACCGCGTCTCGGCGGTCACCTGGTCCAACGGTGAACGACGTCTCCGTCACGCCTCCCAAGGCGCCCTCGGCAACAACCCGGTAGCCCCCGTAGCGGAGCGCCATGGGCAGAATCTGGTGCCGGTGACGCACGACGAGCCGGTCCTGATAGATCAACGTCGCATCGCGATACCAACTCAGATGAACCCAGAACCGAGGCGTCGCGATACCGCGGAACCTGACGTCGAACCGGGCAGCCGGCTCGAGATCGAGGACCAAATCGGTCACCGTTCCGGGAGCGATCACCACGCGTTCTCGCCGATGGGCGCCCTCGTCCGCAATCGCCGCGACGTGGTACTCCCCGGGCTGCAGGAAGAGCTCGGTCTCGGTGTAGGTGTGCAGCGCGAGCACCGATGGGTGACCGTCCCAGGACAGCGATAGCTTCTCAGGAACGACCGACGAACCGCCGGGCCCCCGCGCACGGACGCGGAGCTGGCCCGGCACCTCACACGTGAAACGTCCGAGGTCGAGCTGCTGACGTGGACCGATGTCCACGGGACCCATCCAGAGCTGTCCCACGTCGCGGTGCTCGATGCGGAACTCGTAGCGGCCCGACATCAGCGGGCCGACGAGGTACTGGTTGCCGTCCAGCTGCGCGACGTAGTCCTGGGCAAACGTCATCCACTCGTCGTTCGTGTGGTGCACGACGACCCGGATCGCATCTGGCGACGGCCGGCGCGCGAGCTGCAGCTCGAACGACGCAAAGCTCTCCGCGATGGCCCAGTCGGGGAGCTCGAACTCGATCTCTTCGCCGCCGTGAACGGACACCGGCACGGATAAGAACTCGCCAAGCACTGCCTTGCCGCGCTGGCGCACGGCGAGCGCGTATTCCCGTGCGGGCACGCAGCCGTCGAACTCGAATCTGCCTTCGCCGTCGGATCGAGTGCTCGAGATCGCCTCAACGGCGGCGCCGGAATTGCGCAGCTCGACATCCCAGTCGGTCTGCCCGGTTCTGTTGCGATCCAACAACCGTCCGCGGAACCGAACCGGGACCGGTAGCACGACATCCCAACTCGTCGTTGCCGCCAAGCCAATCCGGCGCTTGGCGACGACCCGCTCTCCGCGCGAGCCCGTCGCGAACAGTTTCACTTCGCCGGGCTGCACGTCCACCACGTCAAACCGGCCCTGTTCGTCGGCACGGGTGGCGATGCGCGCCCATTGCGGGCCGCCAAACACGAAGCTCTCGGGCACGTCGAGATCCGCTTGCCGAACCTCGATGTGCGCACCAGCCACCGGTGTCCGGTCCGATCGTGTGACCACCCCCTCGATGCGCACCCCGGTTTGTAGCGCGACCTGAGCGACAAACTCGGTCCCTGCGTCCAACGCCGACGGCGTCGTCATATGGGCGACGAACCCCGGTGCTCCCACCCAGATGGGATTGGCGAGATCGCTCCACTGATTCGCGCAGGCAAACCCACCATCCGCGCCGGTCCGAGCCCGGTGCGGCGGACAGGCCCGCTGCAGACGCGGATGAACGGCGCGCCCGACCATGACGGCCGCTCCCGCGACGGGAGAGCCATCCGGCGCTCGGACCGTTCCTTTGAGCACTGGCGCCCGGCCC
The DNA here is from genome assembly GCA_039029375.1 of Planctomycetota bacterium. Classification (GTDB taxonomy): domain Bacteria; phylum Planctomycetota; class UBA1135; order UBA1135; family UBA2386; genus JBCCGH01. Next base: position 36,453 of record JBCCGH010000044.1, on the reverse strand, counting down.
TGAGTGCGAAGCTCCACGCGCTGCTCTGGACCGTCCCCGACGACGATGCAGGGCGTTCCCGCGAGCCCATCGGCGAGGGCGCCCAGCACCGAGCCCGCCGGCACGTCGCGGAGGCGGAAGCTCCCGTCCGGACTCGTGGTTCCGACCTCGGCACCCGCATCCAAGGGCATCCAAGGCGGCGCCAGCCAGAGACGCGCACCCGGCACCGGGCCACCGTCTTGGTTCAGGACGACACCCGCAACCGAGATCCCCTCGGGCACAGTGAGCTCTACCTCACCTAACCCTGCAACCGCCCGCGAGGGTGGCTCACCACGACTCGTTCGGAGAAGCCACGCGCCCGCGTCTTGCCCAAGTGCCGAGAAGGTCGCCACGCCCTCCGCATCGGTCGTGGCCCGCATCTCGCGCAACCAAGACGAGTCCTCGGCCGGGCGAGCAGAAACGACCAACCCGGAAGCCACTGAGCCATCGCTCCAGCGGACACGCGCGGCGAGTCGCGGCTCCCTGGCGACAACGTGCCGCACCGGTCCAGCTCGAGTCGCGTCCCCCGTGGCGCCACGCACCCCATCTCCCGCTTGACCTACGCGCTCGGGTGGCGCCGACGCCGCACCTTCGCGCTCCGCGAAGTCGTTGCGGGACATGGCCAACGGAACCCAAAGGAGCAGAGTCACCGCCCCTAGGGTGATGGCCATCGCGCCGCGACGGCCGAGTCGAGTCCGTTGGTGCCCAGGCCCCACGCCGTACCGATCACGAAGGGCGGCGCTGGCCGTCCCCGCCGACGCGCTTCCGCCAAAGAGCACGGCGAGGGCGACGAATCCTGTCTCGGGAACCTGCTGCCGCAGCCGCGCCAACCCACGCACCAGTTGCGTCTTGACCGTTTCCGGTCGCCGCTTCAGAAGGACCGCGATCTCTCGCGGCTCGAACCCACCCGTGAGGCGCAACTCGAGGACCTCGCGGTAGACCTTGGGCAGCTGCTCGAGCGCCGCCGTCACCAATTCCGTGAACTCCCGGGCCGCGGCGAGGTCCGCCGGCGACACCGATTCCCGTGGCCGCACGCGCTCGGCATCAACGCGCCGGCCTGCGCGGCGCCGCTCCCGACGGACGTGGTGGATGAGAATGCCGCTGAGCCAGGGCAGCAGCGGCCGCTGCGCGTCGAATCGATCGGCGGCCTCGATCGCCTCGAGGAAGGTCGTCTGCACCACGTCTTCGGCTTGGGCCCGATCTCCGAGCACGTGCACGGCCAGGCCCAGCAGAATGGGAGCGGTGAGATCAAACACCGCGGTAATCGCCGCTGGATCACCGGTCTCCTGATAGCGCCGGAACGCTCGATGCGCCTGCTTCTCTGTGCGGGGTGAGTCCACGGTGGTCAGTCCATCACGACCGAGAACGGTTTCACGCAAGCGACGCAGCCGAGCTCAGGCAATTCACCTTTCCATCGAGGCGGCCCGGGCTTTGTCAGATTCTTGAGCTCGATCGTCGCGAGGAAGTGAAGGGCCGCGCAGCGGGCCGGGGCGCCGGCCCGAGCACGGCGATCGTCCGACCCTACACGAGCCCGGCCGTCGTGAGGCGGCCACCGCAACTTCACCAAAAAACCCCACCGACTGGGACGCCACGCCCGACGGTGCCATTGAGGACGTGGCAACGATGAACCACTCCGCCGCCATCTCCGTCGAAGAGCTGCTCCGCCACGCGGGTTGGCTGCGCCACCTGGCTCTGCGACTGGTCCGCGACGACGGGGAGGCAGACGACGTGGTTCAAGACGCTTGGGCTCGGGCCCTGAGTTCGCCGCCGCGGCACACCCGCAATCTCCGGGGCTGGCTCGGCCAGATCGTGCACAACGTCGTCCGAGCTCGCCACAACGAGCGCATGGCACGCGATGCCCGAGAGCGCGTCGTGGCCCAGCCCGAGCAGTTGCCGGCAACGGACGATCTGGCGGCCAACGCCGATGAGTTTCGGCGGTTGGTGGAGTGCGTCGCCGCCCTCGAAGAGCCGTACCGTAACACTGTACTCCTACGGTACTTTCGCGGCGAAGCACCACGCACCATCGCCTCGCGGCACGGCGTGCCGGCCTCGACCGTTCGCTCGCGGCTACAGCGAGCTCACGATCGGCTACGCAAGAGCCTCGACGCTGCCCACGGCGGGGATCGCCGGGCGTGGGTAGCCGCATTCGTGCCCCTGCTACCCGTCGCGCACAAGACCGGAGTGTCGTTGGCGGTCGCCGCATCCGTACTCGTCGTCGGCACCACGACAGGAGCGCTGATGGTGTGGCGCACCGCACCAAGTCCGCCGACGAATCCGGCCGCTGCTTGGAGCTCGGCAAAGACGGGCGAGGAGCTCCTGCCTGCAGACTCTCGGCAGGCGACGCGACCGCGCATATCCGGCCGAATCTCGCCCCCACCGCCCGACGCCGCCAACCGCGGGGACCGATCCACGGGGTTGGCCATCCGCGGTCGTGTCCTGGACGTGGCGGGGCGCCCCATGGCCGGTCATCCGCTGCGCTTCACCCCTCGCGACGATGGCGCCGCCTCGAGCCTGGAGGCCGACGACACCGGCGGGTTCGTTCTGCATACGGGCGCCCCGGGTTTCGTGGGGACGGCCGCTCCCGGCATGTGCACGGCTCTCGCCGGGTACGCCCAGGCTGATGGCAGCGACGGGACGCTCACCGTCGTGGTCGTGCCCGCCGTCGACCTGCGCGGTGGCGTCGACAACCGGACCGGCATCGGCATCGAGGCGGCGCGGGTACGCCTGCGACTACCGGTCGACTTTCGCCGCCGTCTGGGGCTTCGGCTTGACGGCTCCCACTCACCGGAGTGGGCTGTCGAGACCGGTTCCGACGGGAACTTCGTCGTACCAGACGCTCCGCAGATCTCGACGTTGAGGCTCGAGATCGCCGCGGACGGCTACCAGAGCCGCGAGGTCACGCTGTCGGAACTGCCGCAATCCAAAGGCAAGGTCATCCTGGATCGCGTACCCAGTGACGGGATGGTGACGGGCTGGGTGCTCGACCCGCGCGGCCGCCCAGTTGCCGGGGCCCGGATCGATCACGGCACGATCAACGACAGAACCAACTCGGACGGGCGGTTCGAGCTCCCGCGCGCGATGGAGGCGAACGACCTCGTCGTCTCAGCGCTTGGCTTTCGCCCCCTGCGAACCGCGATCGATCGCGAGTCGACCTACGAACTGGTGCTGCGCCTCGTCGAACGCGAGTTCGAGGTGCAGGGCAGCGTGATCGACAGCCACGGGCGAGGCCTCGGCAACGTCAAGCTCTGGGCGCAGGCCATCAGGCAGGATCAGAGCCCACCGGGAGCAGCATCGAACAGCGCGACGACGAATGCCGCGGGTGCGTTCGCGATGTCGGGCTTCCTCGACGGCTCGAGTCGCCTCATCGCGATCCACCAAGACACCCTGGCTTGGGTCATCAGCTCGGCGATACGGCGCCACGACCGCCCGCGCCTCGTGCTCGACTTGGATCGCTGCGCCACGTTGCGCGGCCGTGTCGTCGACGCACATGGACAGCCAGTCCCTGGCGCAACGGTCCGCGCCGTGCGCAACCTCCCCGAGTGGAGCAACGTCGGATCGAACAACACCATCGTCGGCGAGGGGCGCGCCGCGCGAGCCTTCCCCAGTCGCAACGTGAGTATCGTCACCCAGGCGACGGGCCCATCCGCGGTGACCGATTCGCACGGATCGTTCTCACTGCCGCCGGTGGACCGAGTCGGGGTGCAGCTACAGGTCGCCGGCCCCAGCCTTACACCCACGGAAGAGCCATGTCCCGCGACGGGCGCGGTCGAGTTGGTGGCGCAGCGCGCCACGCATCTCCAAATCGTCGTCGCGGACACCTCACTCGGCATCGACTCGGCAGCGCTCATCGACGCCAACGCCAAGGAGCTGCAGACGCTGGTTCGGGAAGGACCGATCCGGCGCGTCTACTGGCGGCGCTTCCCTCTCACCGACGGGTTGTCCGAGGTGCTTCTGGTGCCGCGCGGTGCCATCGAATTGGTGCTGTACCGCGACGGCCGTGAGGTCGGGCGGCGGGCACTCCGGTTGCGCCCTGGAGAGATGAACCGGCTCAGATTCTGAGCCTCCGACCCACCCCAAAGGAGAAACGACGCATGAAGTCCGTACCCACCCTGTGTGCCAGCGCCGCGTTGCTGCTGGCTTCTCACGCGACCCGTGCCCAGGCCTCGGTTCCCGCGATCGGCGACATGGCGCCAGAGCTCGGGCTCACGAAGATCCTCGGCGCAGCCACCGATGCGCCGCCCCCCTGGAGCGACCTTCGCGGCAACGTCGTCGTGATCGAGTTCTGGGCCACGTGGTGCGGGGCCTGCGTGTCGCACGTTCCCGAGGCGAACGCGCTCGTCGAGCGATTCGCCGACCGAAACGTCCGCTTCCTGGCCATCACCGGCGAAGAAGAAGAGCGGGTCGAGCGCTTCCTCTCGCGAAGACCGCGAGGAGGCTGGGTCGGCTTGGACGGGAACGACACCGCGTTCGGCGCGTTCGATCCGGTGTCGATCCCGCACACCGTGATCGTGGACCGCGAAGGCCGGATCGTCGCGAGCACGTGGAGCGACAAGGTCACCGCAGCGGTCATCGAGCGCGCGCTCGCCAACGAGCCCCTCGACCTTCCCGTCAAGCGCACCACGCGACGCGCGGAGTACGAAGGCGTCAGGGACATGAAGCCACCCGCAGGCCCGGAGGTGCGTGTGGAGCCGCACCAAGGGGAGCGCGCTCGCTCAATGATCCGTCGCGACTGGCAAATCACGATCGGCGGCATGCCACGCGACCTCGTCCTGCGCATGGTGTACGACTGGCCCGCATCTCAATACCGCTCGGATCTCCCCGAGAGCGACGAGCTGTGGTCCGTCTACGCCGCCGTACCAGAGGCACGCAGCGACGAGCTACTGCCCTTGGTGAAGGACATGCTCGAGCATCGCTTGGCGTTCGAGGTGATCACCGAGGAGGCCGAGATGGACGTAATTGTCCTGGAACGCATCCCGGGGGTAGCCGGGCCCGCCGTTTCGAGTGCGCGCGAATCCACCCGCTCGGTCCGTGGGTCGTGGATCAAGGCCGTCAAGAAGCCCATCGGCGTGCTGGCAGATCACCTGCGCCGAGTCGCCGGCGACATGCCTTGCGTCGACGAGACCGGGCTCACGGCAACCTACGACTTCGAGATGGAGCCACTCGACCGCGAGACCTTGCGGCAGGAGCTCACAAACCTCGGACTGCGGGTGCGCAGGGAGACTCGAGTCATGCCGTTCTACGTGTTCCGCCCCGCGGGCCACGGCTGACGGTGTGGGGACCGACCTCGCCCGCTCCTTGAGAGCGCGCACCGACCCTCCTCTCGCGGAGCTTGCCAGCGTCCCGGGCGAATCGCGCACCTCATCGCGCATCGAGGAGCCGGTCCATCCCAGTTTGTTGAGCTCGCTTGCGCCCGTGCGGTGAACAAGCCATCCCGGCTCGACGCCGTTCTCTCCCCACCGAACGAAAGGCAAACCCCTGATGAGAAGTAGTTTGAACGCCGCGATCGCGGCCCTCGGTCTGGTTGGTGTCGCGATCGCTTCACCTTCCCAGGTCGACCGCCCGTCGCCAGTCGTCGCTGAAACCTCGATCTTGGTCTCGGGTAGCGTCCGACTGGCCGATGGGACGCCCGTGCCCGGCGCGCTGGTTTCGGTGCGCGGCTTGCCGATCGCCGCGGTCACCGACGCCAACGGCGAGTACACCGTCTCCGTCCCCGCCGTACCCTTCGTCCTGGTCGACGCCATCGCAGCGGTCGGCGGCACCGCGATGCACGAAGGCACGACGGCGGTGCTCCTGCTCTTTGGCGGCTCCGCAACCGCGACGCGCATCACGATCTTCCCGTCCTCCTCAGCACCGCCGATCCTCTAGCCTCCTTCTCTGCGGCAGGTCGGGGCGGCCGCGGAGGCTCAGCGCGTCGAGCATGGCAGCCTCGACCGGGAAGGGACTCGGTTCGACGTGTCGGTCTACCGCCATGTCGTCGATGGACACGAGCACTTCACCGCAGTGTTCCACCTCCTGAGGGACAGCCCCGCCGCAAGGCAAACGCAAGCGTTCCTGATGCGGATGGTGCTCGAGCAGGGCGGCGAGCGGCGCTGACTGGGCGCAGCGCGTTGCGAACCTAAACGTCGGGGGGATCGGCCACGGCCGTGACCTCAGGCTGAGCAACCCGCACCGACCTCGGGCAGGCTCTCGCGCAGCCAGTACGCCGTCCACGTGCACAGGACGGTCGGCGCACAACCAGCCGTAATCGCATCACGCCGCACCGACAGGAAGATCAGTTCGATGGGTCGAACGAGCCCGACACCGGAGTCGCGCGCGCGGTTGCCCGACGAACCCGCTCGCGGGCGCTCTGAGAGCGCTAGCGACCGCGAAATGCGAGCCCCGAGACTCCTAGGTTGTCGAACGCCGCGGCGACCGCGGTCTCGGCGCACGTCGTGCCGACATCGAGTTGGAACGTCAGGTCTTCGCCCGTCTTGTCCCGCGCCAAGATCGTCCGCCACCCGTCATCGAAGTAGTCCATACACACGCGTGAGCCGGTGCGACGCAGTCGGAACCGTCCGCTTTGGTGATCTGAGGGCACGTAGGTCGAATCACCCCCCGCAGCGAGGCTCGTGAAGGCTTTGTAGGTGCGGCGACTCGGACGGCTCGAGGGCTGCACGTCCGAGGCGATGAATCGCTCGATGGTCGCGACGTGCTCGCGTGACAGGTTGTGGACGCGCAGCGCAAAGAACGCATGCTCGGTCAGCGGTGACGCGGACAGCAGGTGATAGTCGACGGCCACTTCGAAGTCGCCGCGCAACACGGCGACCGACGCATCAAGAGCCACCGTCGTCACGCCGGGAGTGCGCGGCAGCTTCTCCATCACGAGCTCGCCGTCGACCGCGTTCACAACCCCGCCTTCCCCCGTGTTGCGTAGGGTCGCGTCGAGCCACGGATCCTCGAAGTCGTACACGAGATCGCCACTCGTGGCCCGATCGTCGGTCGCGAGGCGCAGGGTGTCGAACGCGACGGCGTGCGGGCTCATGTCATGCGACGTTAGGGAATACAGGCGAAACACCGCTGGCGTCGACGGCTGCTCGTACACCGCGAGCTGATCCCATCGCTCCTGGTGCCAACGATAGGTCGTGACACGATCACCTGCTCGCGCAACGCGGAAGCGCCCGGCTGTGTCCACCGAAGCCACGTAGGTCGACTCGTCGAAGGCGCGGCCAAACGTCCGATAGCCCGACGCCGTCGGAAATCCGGCGTGCGGCATCGCCGCGACATAGCGCATCACGCCGGCGATCAATGGGCTCGACGAACCGGCCCTACGCACATTGAGTCCAATCCACCGATAACCGCGCTCGGGCACTGGGAATTGATCGAGCGCGAAGGTGACCGACAGGTCGAAGTCGCCGGCGATGACGGCGCTCCTAGCGCTAAGGCCCACGCAGGCTTCGGCGTTCGCTGCGCCTGGGACATGCAATCGCAGGGCGCCGTCGGCCTCTGCGCAGTAACCGGGCCCGGCGATCACCTCGTATCGTCCCGACCAACGGCCATCTTCGAAATCGTCGACAAACGAACCCAGCGACGACCCGATCTGCCCCTCGCGGAGCAGCGCCAGGCGACGCTGGGACTCCGCGCGCATCGCCTCGGTGATCTGGCGCTGCACGCTCGACTGCACCGCGAGGGTCACGACGCCACCGGTGGCGACCAGGAGCGCCAGTAGCATGGCGACGAAGCCAACATGCCGCTGCGTCCACTTGCGCAACTCCGGCCACGCCCCGACTGCATGCGCAGTCACGACGCGGCCTTCGAGGTACGCGCGCAAGTCGCGGCCGAACGCGATCATGTCGGGGTATCGGTCTGCAAGGTCGCGCGCCATCGCGCGCTCGACGATGGCGACGAGCTCGACCGGCGCGTTTGGCGCCACCACTCGAAGCGGCGCCGGCGACCCGTTGCGGACCCGGGCCAGCAACTTCGGTCGATCCGAGCTTGCGTCGTCGGTCGTTCGATACGGCGGCGCGTCGGAGAGCAGGTGGTAGAGCACCGCCCCGAGGCTGTAGACGTCGCTGCGGACATCGACCGCGCGGATCTGGCCAGCGGCTTGTTCCGGCGACATGTACGACGGCGTGCCGAGCACGTCGCCGGGGGCGGACAGCAGCGGTGAGTCCGGGTCGGATTCGGCGTGATCACCACGGGTTGTCGTGACGTGGCCATCCTCGCGCGCATGCACCGCCTCCCGCACTTTGGCGAGACCCCAGTCCATGACGTAGGCCTCGCCAAATGCCCCGACCATGATGTTCTGCGGCTTGAGGTCGCGATGCAGCACGCCGCGCGAGTGGGCGTACGCGACCGTCTCGCTGACGCGCTGCAACACGCCGATGGCCCGAGCGAGCCCCCAATCACCCGTCTCCGCGTGGACATGCGTGATGATGGCACCAAAGTCGTCGCCGTCGACGATCGGCATCGTGAAGCACGGTTCGCCTTGGTCGGTGGCGCCGAACTCCAGCACCGGCACGACGCCTGGGTGCTGAAGTTGGCCGAGCACTTGGGCTTCTTCGAGCAATCGCAGCCGCTTCTGTTCGCGGGCGCTCGGCGTGCCCCCTGGTCGGCGCGGGCGTTTGACGGCCACCGAGCGCCGAAGGTTTGGATCCCAGCCGCGTTGCACGACACCCATGCCCCCGCGCCCGAGCTCGTCCTGCAGCTGCAGCCTCTCCGCCTGACCGTTGCCTGACGTTGCCGCTCCTTGTTCCGCCGCCGCATCGGGTTCCGGCGTCGACTCGAGGAACGACGGCGCCAGCGCGTCGGCACGGAGTAGCCGTTGTACTTGTGACAACAAGCCGACGTCTTGCCCACAAGCGGCTTCGACATAGCCGTCGCGAGCGTCGCGCGACTGCTCGACCGCGGCTTCGAAGATCGTGCGCGCGCGTTGGACTGCGTTCGGCGGTTGTGCGCTGTCGCCGGCCAATGCTCGTCCCTCAGAGGCTCGCCGCGTCGTCGAGTCGCGGGTCTTCGGCAAACAGCTCGCTGTACAGCCAGGCGCGGGCAAAACGCCAATCGCGCTCGATGGTCGCGCTGCCCACGTTGAGGTGGTGGGCGACTTGCTCGATCGTCATGCTGGCGAAATAGCGGAGCTCGACGACCTGCGCCGCGCGGGGCTCGTTCTGCTCGAGTCGAGCGAGCGCTTCATGGAGCTCGAGCACATCGACGTCGCGCCGCAGATCGGCGAGCAAGTGCGTCGCGAGCGTCACCCGCTGCTGGCCGCCGCCGCGCTTGTCGCGCCGGCGACCGCGCGCGTGGTCCACCAAGATGCGGCGGAGCATGCGCGCGACCGTCGCCCGGAAGTGGGCCGAGTCGTTCCACTCCCGCTTCCCACCCTCGGCCAGGCGCACGTAGGCTTCGTTGACGAGACCGGTCGCGTCCAGCGTGTGATCCCGCCGCTCGTCCCCCATCAGCTGGTGCGCCGCACTGCGAAGATCTTCGTAAATCTCCGCCATCCAGGCATCCGAATCGGGTGCTGGCGTCGGCTGGGGGTGTTCCACCCGCTGGATTATTGCCGTTCACCGGGTGGCGACAACCGGGGTCGGTCCGCGCGCGCTTCCGGGTGAGACCGCGAAGCCCACGGCGATCTGCGGCTAGGCGTATCAGAGGAGCGGTCAACGACGCAAACCGCCGATCACGAGGTCGAAAGCGTCGGAGACGGTGAGCCCGAAGGGGTTCGCCGCTGCGTCCACCACCAGCCATTGCACCGTCATGACGCCGCCGAGTAACGCTGGGTTCGGCGGCACCCACAGCGATCGTGACGTCACCCCCACGCTCCCCGCCGCCGCCGGTAGCAGCGCTGCGGCAGACAAGCCAACCCGCACGACGCAGCCGGGCGCGCCGAGGGGGCCGAGGTCGAGGTGCGCCGACGCGCCCAGGGCGAGAACCGCCGCGGCCCCTGGCGGTGCGGCGCGCAACTGGATTCTAGTGCTCGACCCCACGGCCGGCGCGCCGATCGTGTCGAGACGCGGTTGGCGCTGGACGCCGGGACAACCGACACCCCGCGGTGTCACTCGAAAGGGCGTGCCGCTGAGCGTCCGGCCGTAGGTGAGCCACATCCGGTGTCCCCTGGCTTGTACCGGATCATAGGCGCTCATGCCGACGGCGACGCCCAAGCGGCCGTCACCATTCCAATCACCGGCTCCCGTGACGTCGATGCCGAAGTTGACGCTGCCCGCTGTCCCTGATAGGGAGATCTCCAGTTGCGTGTGCCACAGCACAGACCCGTCCACGCCCGAGAGGATCCGCGCCGCGCCGCCGTCGCCCAAAGCTGCGGCATCCGCGCCGCCAACGACGAGGTCGGGCCAACCATCACCGTTGAAATCGCCCGCCGGTGCCAACGAGAATCGACTGCCCTGAGGCAAGGCGAGCGGTGCGATCCAGCGCACCGCCCCCGAGGCGGCGTCAAAGGCGCGGACCACCCCATCGGTCGCGATGACGGCGAAGTCGGCGGCGTCGCCGATCGCGGCGATCCGCAGTGGCGCCAACGCCACGATGGGATCGCTGAGAACCGCGGTTTGTGCGAGGAGCCGGGTGCGCCGTCCTTCCCAAACGACCACTCGATTCTGGTCGTCGACGATGGCCCAGTCGGCCAACCCATCGCCCGACACGTCTTCGATGCTCACGACCGGCCGCTGTGGGCCGGGGTAGCGAATCTCGGTGAGGATGCGCCCGTTGCGGCCGGAGTAGGCCCGGTAGGTCGTGGTCCCGGGCACCCCCATCTCCACCGCGGTCGCGAAGAAGTCGGCGTAGCCGTCGCCGTCGAGATCACCGGCGGCGGCGACGTACTCGCCGAGTCGGCGGACCTGCGCGTCTCCCACCAAGTGATGGAGCAGCACGCCATCAAGGCCGGACAAGACCTGCAGCAACCCGGGCCCACCGGCGCTCCCACCCGTGGTGTCCTCCGAGCCCGTGGCGAGATCACCGACGCCATCACCATTCACATCGCCCAAGGCGGCGAGACAGGTGCCGTAGTAGTGGCCGGGCAGCACCACTTCCGTACGCCTCCAGAGAACGGCGCCGCCGCTCCGGGTTTCGATCGAGCCACCGGCGTCGCCCACGGCCACCTCAAACACGCCGTCGCCGTCCACGTCGGGCAGCGTCGCCAGGGCCGGCTGTGATGCCCGGGGCGCGGGGCCAGGCCAAGAGCGAACGGGAACGCTGAACGTCGCAGGAACCCAAGTGAATCGCCGCACCGCCCCCGCCGTTGGCGACCCGAGGCTCGCGCCGAACGGAGCGCCGACCGTGAACGAGCCGAGCCCAGAACCAAACGCGAACGACCAACCAAACATCTCGCCAGGCTGGTCGCCGGCCAACAGCCAGAAGAGGCCCTTCAGGCTGCCGGCGTGGATGTACAGGCACCCCGAGTCCTGCCCAAACTTGTCGGCACTCGGCGCGCTGAACGCGATCTCGCCCAGGCCATCACTGTCCAGGTCGCCCACCCCGGCCACGACACGACCGAGCTGATCGCCGTCCGACTCGCCCTCCCAAGTGTGCATGACGGGGCTCTGCCGCAGCTCGCCCCCAGAAATCAGGTACACGCGCCCGTGGTTGGTCGGGCCGTGGTTGGGCGCGCCGACCGCGAAGTCAGGCACGCCGGGACCGCCAGGGACGCCGGGCTGTGCAGTCGTGCCGACGTCGCCCACCAGCGCCACGGCGGTCCCAAACAGCTCATCCGACTCGGTGCCGAAGAGGCTGACGTAGTGCGCGATCCGCGCACGCAAAGCGTCGTACGCCAACACCACGACCCGCCCGGCGTCAACGCCAGCGCTGGCGTCGAACCGCGGCGCGCCGACCAGTAGGTCGGGCCCGCCATCGCCGGTGACATCCGTCGTCCACGCCACCGAGGCGCCGAGCCGCTCGCCGGACTGGTCGCCGTAGTAGCGAAACAGCCGTAAGCCTAAGAGGCCGCTAAAGGCCGTGACCATGCCGGTGTCGACCGTCCCGACCACCGGATCATCGGCGAACAGGGCGCCTACGAGGACGTCATCGGCGCCATCACCGTCAAGGTCGCCGGCCCCAACGCTCCATCCGAGCCGATCTCCGGGCGCATCACCGTTCCACGCCAGTGCCGTTCGGAACGGGAAGATGCCCACCTGCACGAGGCTGCCGTCCGCGCCCGAGAGCACCTCGACCCGCCCGGCGTCAGTGCCGCCCAAATCCGCGAACGGCGCGCCGACGATGATCTCGCCGAGGCCGTCGCCGTCGAGATCACCGATCGCCGCGAGACTTTGACCGAAGCCTTCGGCGCCCGATTGCGTCCACAGCACGGCGCCGTTCCGACCCGAAACCGCCCGCACGGTCCGTTCACCGCGATACCCCACGGCGTAGTCTTCGATCTGGTCGCCGGAGAGGTCGCCGACTCGAACAACCGCAGTGCCGCACTGGGCGCCCGCCGAGGCGCCGTTCAACTCCCAAAGCATCGGTTGTGCCGTCCCCTGGGGCGCGGCACGGGGGCAGCACGGCAACACAACGAGCGCGACGAGAAGCAAGCGGGTGGTGTGCATGTTCTTGTCCGGGTTCCAGCGGCCGGAAACCTCGGGTCCGGGGGTTTCAGCGCCCGGACTCTGCGGACCCCATCACGGTTCGCGAGAAACAGGATCGAGCGACCCGCGCGGCAGATCCGGTGATGGAAAGTCCGCCGCGCTGGCGCTGGACCGACCGACATGAACACCCTCCTCCTGCGGCGGTCTAGCTTGGCCGCCTGGCTCGCCCTCGCCGGCGCAGCCATCCTATCGGCCCAAGCGCCCACCCTCGAAGTGCAGGGCGTGGGTCGCGGCGGCCGCCTAGGCGCGTCGGCCGCGTTCGTCGGGGACGTCAACGGCGACGGCTACACCGAGCTGTGCGTGGGCAGGCCGGGCGACGCCGCCATTGCTGGTCAGATCGCCGTGATCTCGGGCCGGGATGGCCGCGAGCTGTGGCGGACGACCGGGGCAGTGGGCGCCCTGTTTGGGCACGCGGTCGCCGCCGCTGGCGACGTGGACCGAGACGGGGTCCCCGACGTGATCGTCGGCGCGCCCGGCGATGACCGGGGGGGCGCCAACGCCGGCGCGGCGGCGGTATTCTCCGGCAACACCGGCCGCGCGATCTCCTATCTGCAACCCCTGGGAGCCACTGCCGGCGACGAGTTTGGTTGGTCCGTCGCCGGGGTCGGTGATCTGGACCTCGACGGGCACGACGACGTCGCCGTCGGCGCTTGGAAGGCCGACCTGTTCTTGGCCTTTGAAGCGGGCAGCGTGGCCGTGTTCTCAGGGCGCGACGGCTCGGTCCTCCAAGTCGTCTACGGCAGCACCTCAAACGAGCACGCCGGGGCTTCGGTTTGCGGAATCAGCGACTTGGACGGGGACGGTCGCCGGGACCTGGTCGTCGGCAGCACCCGCTATTCGCACAGCGGTCTCACCGAGGCGGGCCGCGTCGTGATCCACGGCGGTCTCAGCGGGAGGTTCATCCGCGACGTTCGCGGCCGCGCCGCGCGCAATGCGTTCGGCCACGCCGTGTGCGCAGTAGGCGATGTTGGCCCCGGGATCCTCGGCGACGGCGTCGAGGACTTCGTGGTCGGGGCGCCAGGCGTCGACATCCCGCCGTTTGGCGGGGCTGGAGGCCCGGATTACGGCGCCATGGAGATCGTCTCCGGCGTCGATGGCGCCAGCCTCTACCGCATGCTCGGTGAGGACAGCGGCGACGAGCTCGGCACTTCGGTCGCCGCGGTCGGCGATCTCGACGGCGACAATCGCGCCGACGTTGCCGTGGGCGCGCCGCAGGCGGCGGGTCGCGGCAAGGTGTACGTCGTCTCGGGGCGACTGAACACCGTCACCCGCGACTATGGGCTCCTGCGCGTCGTCGCCGGTCAAGAGGACGGGGAGCGTTTCGGCCACGCAGTGGCCGGCGGCACCCTCGGCCTCGGCAGCCGGCCGGATCCGTTTGCCGACTTCGCGGCCGGCGCGCCAGACGCGAGCCGGGCGGCTGGCGCCTTGCGCGTGTTCGACGGAATCTGGACCTCCGCGACCGTCTTGGGAACGCCCGCCGACCACGTCGGGACGCGCATCGAGCGCATCGGCGACTACGACGGCGACGGCCACGACGATTTTGCAGCCTCGGGCAACGGCCACGTCGAGTTTCGCTCAGGGCGCACGCTCAACTACCTGTTCCTCTCGCACGTGGGGCCCTTCGACTTCTCCGCAGCCGAGTCCGGGGTCTTGGCGGTACGCGACCAAAGCGGCGTCAACCTGTGCGAGACCGCGCCGCCGCCGTGTAGTGGCGCGTGGTATAGCTCAGCCCATGCCGTGCAATGGGTCGGCGACACCGACGGAGACGGCTGGGATGACCTGCTGTTGGTCGAACGCGTGGGCGGCCAGAACCGGGTGTACCTGATTTCGGGTCGCACCGAGCAGGAGCTCGCCAGCCACACCGGCCTCGTCGCCTGTGGCTTCGGCAACGCCCTCGCGGCGCTCGGCGATGTCGACGCCGACGGTTTCGACGACTTCGCCATCGGCGCCCCCGGCGACTACATCACTCCAAGCGCCTGCGGGGGGAGCGGTCTGGTCTACGTGTACTCCGGCCGCGATCCCACCGTCCCGCTGTACACCAGCGGCAGCGGATTCGCCTTTGGCTACGGCTATGACATTGCCGGGGTCGGCGATCTGGATGGGGACGGTCGGGATGACTATCTGGTCGGGACCGACATCCGCAGCGTCACCGCCACCCCGACGGTGTATCTCCAATCCGGAGCGCCCACGTTTCCGTTTCTCGCGGCGTTCAGCGATGCCGGTCCCTCGGTCGCCCACCTCGGCGACCTGAACCGCGATGGCTTCGAGGACTTCGGGCTGCCCATGCCCGGGTCCAACGACTGGGCCGTACGTTCGGGCGTCGACTTCACGCTGCTCGCGATCGCGCGGGGCGGGCGCCACCCCGCGGCGCTCGGCGACATCGACGGCGACGGCTACCCCGAGTTCGGGATCGGCGACCCGGAGATCCCCGTGGTCGGCGCCACGGGCCGCATCGACGTATACGACCTGGACACCACCGGCAGGCCCGCCTACTCGCGGTCGGTCGGTGGGTCGTGCGACTCCTCCAATGGCTGGCGGCCACGGGCGAGAGTCCGCGGCCGGCCGGCCTTGGGCGAGTCGTTCGCGATCAAGCTCCGCGGCGCCCTGCCCGGCGCGCCGAGCTCGCTGATGCTAAGCGTCCCCAGCCCCGCGCAAGTGGTCCCGGGCACCGGCTGCGCCGTGTTCGGCAACCTTGGCACGGCCGTGTTTGTGCCGCGCATCGCCGACCCCGTCGGCATGGTGAGCCTGCCGCTGCCCGTGCCCGCCAACCCCGCACTCCTCGGCGGCACGCTGTCCGCACAGTGGCTGATCGTCGATGCGGCCAAGGCTGGGCAGCTCGCGACCTCGCAAGGGATCGAGCTGACCATCGGCCAGTAGCTGCCAACGCGCAGCGCCTGAGCGCCCCTCGAGCAGACGCCCTTCCGCGACGATCCCATGCCCACGCCCACCGACCATCAGCTGGACCCGGCCGCCTTCGCCACACTGAACCGCGTCGCCGAGGCGATCCAGCACGGCGACGTCGAACGTGCCTTCCCACTGCTCATCGTCGATCTCGACCGCTTGCGCCGGGAGCTCGGCGCCGCGGCGTGGCGTCAGTTCGCGCGCCACACGTTCCGCGAGCATCCGCTCATGCGAGTCCTGCGCCAGGACCCGTTCACGCGGCACGCCTTCGACAAGCCCCGCGGCTACGCGGGCGACGCCGAGCTGATCGACTACATCTACGGCTACGGCGAAGGCACCGTGCTCCCGCCGTGCACGTCGCGCGGTCGGGCGCTCTACGCCGCCGCCATGAAGACGCTCCCGTGCCGCGCGGTGCGTGGGCGTCGCGCGTTCTTGGCATCTGTGCTCGACCAGATCGGGCGCCGACAGCCGGGCGGCCGCGCGGTCTCGATCGCCGCCGGTCACCTCCGCGAGGTCGGCGCGTCGGCGGCGTGCCGCGACGGCTGCTTCCGCGAAGTCGTCGCGTTCGATCAAGACGAGCGCAGCCTGGCGACGATCGCGCGCGACTACGCCCGCATCCGCGCCGTCCGCCCCATGCCCGGCCGCGTCCGCGGCCTGCTCACCGGTCGGCAGCCGCTCGGCGACTTCGATCTCGCCTACTCGACCGGCCTGTTCGACTATCTCAACCAGCGAACCGCCCGCGCGCTGACCCGGCGGATGTTCGACATGTTGCGCCCCGGCGGCGAACTGGTGATCGCCAACTTCGCGACGGGCGTGGCTGGCGCCGGCTACATGGAGGCCTGCATGGACTGGAACCTCGTCTACCGCGACGAAACCGAGATGCACGACTTGTGCGCCGGGGTCGATGTCGCAGGCATCGCCCACGCTCACGTCGAGCGCGCTCCCGACACCGGCGGCATCCTCTTCCTGCGCGTACGGCGCGCCGAGGGTGCGTAGAGGGCCCGGCGCACCGCAGTGGTTCACCGCAACCGGCGCATCGCGGCCCCCGCGCCCAGCCACGGCTCGCGATCAGCGGCCGCCGAGGTCGATCGCCACCTCGGCCGCGAACGGCCGGGTGACCTCGTCGTCGCGCGCGACCCAGTGGAGCAACGTGGCGACCGACGGCTCGACGCGGCCCTCGAAGCGGACGTGGCCGTCAACCGTCACAACGATGGGCTCAGTAAGGTCGAACTGCTCGGGCGAAATCAACAGCCGAAATCGCTCGACGCGCCGCGCCGTCGCGCGGACGCGGTTGCCCTCGCGCTCGAGCTCAACGCGACCCCAGGGGACGCGGTCGACCGTCGGACCGCGCAGCTGCAGAGGCGTGCCCCAGCGGGGTAGCAGATTCGACTCGTCGACCTCATGATCCGGCCCAGGAGGGTCGAGCGCGTCGATCACCAGCCAACTCCGCCGGGCGTAGCGCTGGGTACGCTCGGTCGCCCAGCCGATGCGATCCGGCAGCGGGTCGCGCCGCGCCCCGAGCGCAAACGCGAATGTCCTGTCGTGGTGCTCGGCCTTGAGGTCGAGGCTGTGGTCCGACCGCGGAAGCAGATGGGCGTCGATGGACGCCCCACTCGCCTCGAACAGCTCGAGGTAGCGCTTGGCGTGCTTCCACGGTACCAACCGATCACGCCCGCCATACACCAAGTGAAAACGCTGGCCGACGAGGTTGGACAGGTGCAGCTGCCCGTCGGGCCGCAGCTCCGCGCGCACTAACCGATCTGGTGGCGCGACCCACCCCACATACGCAGCCCAGGAGTCGGGCTGCCGCATCGCATGAAAGAAGAGCGCTGCACCGCCATCGGAATTGCCGTGCAGAACGACGCGGTCGTCGTCGATGCGCCAGGTCGCACGGACCTCGCGTAGAATCGCCAGCGCGTTCTCCATCTGGCTCGCTTGCCACCACATCGACGCGTCCCAGCCCGCTGGCAACACGACGATTTGGTCGTCGGCACGCGACCACCCGCCGGTCCAGTCACCGGAGCCCTCGTCCCAAGCCGGTGCGCCCATTCCGCCGTGCAGATCGAAGCGCACCGGCCACGCCCGCGCGGGCGTGTAGTGCGTCGGGACCACGACGGCGTAGGGATGACGCACGCCATCGGCGTTGTCTCGCACGCGCAGCACGACGCCGGTCGGCGCGTCGGCGGCGTAGGACCGACCGAGACGCAACGCGCCGAGCACCGCGTCGAACGGTGCGCCGCTCGCGGCAAGGTCGGCCGCGAGCGCGTCGCGGGCTGCGACGGTAGGAGCGTCCCAGAACGCTGCCACCGCGCCAGAGAGCGGATCGGGCGCCGCACCGTTCTGCGGCAGAGCGAGGCATCCAGCGGCGAGAAGCGCAAGCACGAGTGGGTCAAGATGGTCAGCGGTACGCCCGGGGTGTGGCAGAGTGGCCGGGCCCCTCGGCGCGGGCACGTGCACAGAATGCCACAAGACCACCGATCCATGCGCAACAGAGGCAGGGATGGGAGCGGCTCCAACACGCTCAGCCCTCAGAGCCTGTAACGAAATCCACGACACAGGCTTTCTTCGATGCTGCTGGCGCCACTCAGCCTGGTCGCCTGGCCGGCGACCGGCTTCAACGCGTGGGTTACTCGTTTGGCTCGTGGCCCACCGTGATCGAGACCAGGTTGGAAGTCGCGAAGCTCCCGCCGAGGTCGACCAGAAACTGGGTCTGCATCACGCCGCCGTTCAGCGAGCACCCCAGAAAGCCCGGGACCCCGACGGTACCGCCGACGCCCGCAACGACACCGACCGCCCCGGAGTTCGGCGAACCGAGGTCGACGAGCAGCTCCGCATTCGGTCCAAGCGCAGTGCTGCCCGGCACAGTGAACTGGTCGGAGAACATCCACAGGAGCGTCGTCCCCTGGGCTACGTTGACGGTGTAGACCAGCGCGGACCCGATCAGCGGCGGAGTCGCCATGACGGCGGACAGCTGCTGGGTCCCCGCCGTCGCGTGGGTGCTCCACGCGGTCCGACCCATCCAAGTACCCGCGTCGAACGACCTCTGAGAGAAGTCGTCCAACCAGATGCTCGTGTCGTCGAAGGCATCGACGTAGAGGATGGCGGTGGTATTGACCCCGTGGTTGTCCATCAACACGTAGTAGTCCCCGTCGTAATCCACACTCGGGGAGTGGAACTGGAGGGACAACGACTCCAGCAACAATGGCTGCTGCGTCCCGGCGAGCCCGTATCGCTGCACCCGGGACAGCGACGGGTTGACCGGGTCGTGCCCCGTGACCACGATCTTGCCGGTGCCCTTGTGGGTGATCGCGACGCCATTGGGCACGATGTCCGACGTGGGCGTCAGCCCCATCATCTGGGAGACCGAGACGGTGAGCGTCAGAGGATTCGCCACGTACAGATGGTTCGCCTTGCTCACAGTGTTGTACACGACCACGTACGCCAGTCCCGACTGAGGATCGACGGCCACCGCGCCTGCGGTCTCGACCTTCGTGTTGAGATGGAATTCCTGCACCAGCCCGGTCGAGTTCCAGCGTGCCAGGTACAGGTCCGGCGACGTAGTAGCGGGGTCCTGGAGGTAGAGGACCCAGTAGGGCTCGTTCGTGGTAAACGCCGGGTCGTTCTCGATGTCCAGCACGAGCTGATCCGTACCAAACTCAACGGGCGGGGCCGGAGCCACGGAGCCCGGCGCATCGAGGAATGGGCTGTCGAACGAGTAGATCAACGACTTGACCCCCATCGCCGTGGGCTCGTGGACCAAAACGCGGTACATACCGCGCCGCAAGCGCTCGCCGGGCTCGACGTCCACCACCGTGCCGGGGCCGCCAACCGGGAGCACGCCTTGCGAAACGAGGTCCGCTTCGGGCGCTGGTGCAGAGAAGTGCTCGAGGGTCCAGGTCGAGGAGGGCGTCGTCGGGGCGAGAAGCACGTCGCGGGAATCGCACTGTGCGGCGGCTCCGCCGACCAGCGAAGCCAATACGGTGAGCGTGCGCCCACCCATGAAAGAGGACAGGGTCATCGGGTCTCCAGCAGGTTGAAGGGAGTGTGTCCTCCCGGCAGGTGCCCGCAGGTCCCCGTGGATCACGGGTCGTTTTGGGAATCCTCGCGGCCTTCGCCAGCTCTCGCTTGCGGGGCGACACGGCAGGCTGGCGCGACGCCCGAGAAGACGGCCGCGCCCTACCTGGCAAGGTTCGGTCACGGAACGAACCGAGGGCTGACGAAGGTCGTGCCAGCGCTCAGGAGGACGGTGCGACCCCGGCGTCTCCTGGTGACCTTTGCTGGGCCGGACCGGCCCGGCGCACGTCGAGGTAGGCGATGGCGCCGAACGGATCGGTGCTCAGGCGCAAGTCGTGGATGGCATCACGCGGCAGCTCAGCCGCCACCTCTGCGAGCTGCGGCGGTGTGCGCAGGATTAGATCCCATCCCATGAAGCTCTCCATGTAGCCCGCGTCGGAGACCCCAGGGACGAAGTTGCTGAGCAGCAGCCGCCCGCCGGGCCGTAGCAGGTCGAACATGCGCCGCGTCAAGCGGCGCGCGACGGCCAGGGCGAGATAGTCGAAGAGGCCGGCCGAATAGACCAAGTCGAAGCGGCCGAGATCGTGGCGCCCGGTCAGCAGGCGACGGACCGACAAGCGCAAGCATTCGGTGCGCGGGCCATGCGCCGCGGCGACCGCGGCGAGGCTCTCGCCGTCGGCGTCGAGCGCCAGCAGCCGATCGAGGCCGCCGCGGCGCGCCGCCGCGGACAGCTCGGCCTCGCGGAGATGCCCGCACGCGACCGACAGCACGTGCGCGCCGCCGTCCTTCTCATCGGCGGCGTCGTCCAGGGCCCGGGCCAGAAGGTCCCGCCGATGGCGCACGCCACAGGCCGCCGTCCGCGCCACGGCGTAGTCGTAGACCGACCGGCCGATCGAACAGGTCGGTTCGGCGCCGAGCACGCGGTAGATGTAGTCGAGCAGCACCGCGTCACCGGAGTAGCCGCGTGGCTTGTCGAAGCTGCGCCGCGTCATGGGGTCGCGATGCAACAGCGCGCGCACCGGATGATGGATCGCGGTCTCAGTCGCAAAGCGCCGCCACTCGACGGGCGACAGCTGCCGGCGCACGTCCTGCAAGCCAGCGAACAGCCGCCGCATCGCCCGGTGGGACGCGCCACCCTCCAAGTCGCGTTGCGTCCGGTCCAGCAGGGCCACCGCACCTTCGTGACCCGCGTCGATCTCCGTCACCGTTGTCATGCTCATTCCTATCCGTCGCTGTTTGCCCCATGGACCGGGCGGGCGAACTCTGGCCAGTCCAGTAACGCGAGGCCGATCGAGTAACCGGTCCCAAAGCCGACGAGCAACACACGGTGGCCGGGGCACAGCGCGCCACTGGCCGCAGCATCCTCGAGTAGCAGCGGGATCGACGCGCTCGTGGTGTTGCCCAAGCGCGCAATGTTCGACAGCACCGTGGCGGCGCCGTCCGGCACCCCGAGACTCCGCGCGACCGCAGCGAGCATCTTGCCGTTGGCCTGATGGAACGCGATGCGATCGACATCGGCGAGGTCGAGCCCGTGGTCGTGCAAGAACCCCGTCATGACTTCCGGCAACAGTCGCACCATCTCGCGGTAGACGCGCCGGCCATCCATCTCGACCCGCAGTCGACTGGCAGTGTCTTCGGCCACCTCGACGCGCCCGCCCCGCGCGACAAAGCGGCGCAGCGGCCTGGCGCCAGCCGGGGCAATACGAATCCGCGGACCGAAGGCACTCAGCGTGAACGAGCGGATGGGCGATAGCGCGTCAGACCCGTTCGTGCACTGCAGCACGACGGCGCCGGCCCCGTCACCGAAGATGGTGCAGGTGGTTCGCTCGGTGGCATCCAGGACTCGCGACATGGCATCCGCCCCCACGACGACGACGGCCCGTCCCCGTCCCGCGCGCAGCGCGTTCGCGGCGACGTCGAGCGCGGCCAAGAAACCGTTGCACCCTAGTCCGACGTCGAACGCCGCCGTTTGCGGCGACAAGTTGAGCGCCGCGTGCACGCTGCTGGCGACCGAAGGCACGACGGCATCCCACGTCACCGTGCTGACGACCACCGCGGCGATGTCCGCCGCGTCGACACCGGCGTGCGCCACCGCGGCGCGCGCCGCGGCGACGGCGAGATCCCGAACGGAACACGAGGCGTCGAGCACCCGCCGGCACTCGATCCCCACCCGTTGAGAGGGGAACTCGGCGGAGCTCGGTGGGCCCACCAGCTCACCTAGCTCCGCCGCCGCGGCGCAGGCCCGCCGCATCAGGGCCGCGAGGGCCTCGTTGGAGAGCTCCGCGCCGGGGACCTCAAGTCCCGGTCGGGCCGTGCCCAATCCGGCCAGGGCCACACCTACTCGGCTTGCCTGCTCCATGATCGCCTTCCCAGCCGGCGAGGGGCGCCTGGCTGTTCGAGCGGGAGAACGCAAAGCCGCGCCAGCACCTGACGCGCACGTTCGAAGAAAACTCGCGTACCCCTAACAGGGAGTCAGCGAGCTCGGCGCGCCGGGCGCCGGGTCGTCAGCGCGATCCGGTCGCGTCGGCCGGCGCGGCGTTGAGCAGATTCACCAGCAGCCGAGCGGCGCCGCGATGCCCCACCCGCAGCTGCCGGTAGAGCGCCAGCGAGCAGTAGACGAAGTCTCCCTCGCCGACTTGGGCATACAGCAGCGCGCCTTCGTGGATCTCCTCACCCGTATCCGCCATGGCCAGCAGCGGCGTCCACTCCGGGCCCCACGACTTCGGGAAGTTGAGGCCGCGCTCCTGCACCCAGCCGTCGAAATCGCGCTTGGTCACCGGGTGCGGCTCGTTCAACAGCGCGTGCTCCGGCCGCAGGAAGCGGACCTCCGCGTCCTCTTCGCTGGCGCGGGCCCGGCCAACCTCGAGCTCGAACGGCGCCAGCGACGGCCGTCCAGGGCGGGCGTTCCACTCGCCCGGCTTGTGATAGAAGGCCAGCACGCGGCCGCCCTGGCGACAGAATCGCAGCAGGCGCTCGCGGTGATGCGCCAGGTCCGGCCGGTGATAGTAGGCGCGCAGGTCGAGGACGACCGTCTGATCGTCGGCGAGGTCGGCGGCGGCGAGAGTCGCGGCGTCCAACTCGCGGTAGCGAATCCCGAGATCGGCGAGCGTGCGCCGCAGCGTGTCGTCCGGGCCGGCGATCAAACCCACCGAAAAGCCGTCGCCCACGCGTGCCTCGAGCCGCTCCAGGCCCATCGACGCCGTCGCGCCGGCCACCCGCGCGCGCACCGCTTGCCGCGCGGCCGACGCCGGGCCGGTGCCACGCAGGCGCACCAGAACCTCAGCCTGCGCCCGCTCCGGGGAGAGACTGAGCCGGCGCGGCGAGACTTCAGCGTCGACGCCCGCTGGCAACTCGAGCTCCACCGCCGCCTCCAGCGGCTCCGCACCGTGATGACGGACGGTCAAGGTGAAGGCCCGGGCCGCATCGTCACCGATCGGTAGGTAAACCTCGTCGCGCCCCCAGCTCACTTCGACGTCGGCAACGCGGTCCGCGGGGAGCTGTTGTGACACGTTCATCGGCAGCCCGTCGATCGCGAAGGCAACGTCGACGTGCACCCACTCCGGCTCAAACGCAGCCGCGTACTGCAGGGATTCCGGCGGAGGACGGGGACCGGCGAATTCGATGCGCAGCGCCCGCGCGCCGCGCGGATCGTCCTTGATCGGCACACCGACGCTACCGCGACAGGATGCGAGCACGTTGGTCACCACCGCGGGGTCGGCCGCGTGCACGATCACCTGGGCCACGCCTCGACCATCGCTCTGCAGCCGCGCGTCCGCGAGCCACGTCTCGACCCAGACCCCCGAGCCGGCGACGACCACGCGCTCCAACGCGTCGATGCGACGCCACAGCCGGCGAACGACCCGCGCCTGATCGGCCTGGGTCGCCAGGGCCGCCGCCACCGCGCGCAGCGGTGGTAGCAGCTCGCGCGCCGCACGCACGTGCTCGGCCACGGGCCGATCTAAAGCAAACGCCGCAAGCGCGCGGCGCAGCGCGTCGAGATCGTGTCCGGCGTCACGCCACGCCGCGGCGAAGGTCGGCGCGTCGAGCACGGAGCGGAGGCACTGGCGCACGTCGCGCAGTGGCGTAGCACTGCTAGACGCCTCGCCCGTCACCAAGCGCCACCGGTCGGGGGACGCGCGCAGCGGCCGATGTGGCGACCACGGCCCCTGCGTGCGGTGTTCGTGGCGCCCGATGCTGGCTTGGCGTGCATAGGTCACGCCGCGCACCGGGTCGATCTCGTGCGGGTCGCAGGACCAGTCGTGCTCGGTGTCTTCGCCAAAGACGCGTTCGAACAGCGGGCGCGCGCGCGACGGCGGTCCGTCGAGCAGCACGCGGCGCAACGCGAGTGCCGTCGCGCGGTGATGACCGTGGCCCCGCTCCGGGCCGTGGTTGGTCAACACGACGTCTGGGTCCAAGTCGTCGATCACGGTCCCGGTGCGCGCGACCAGCTCGGCTTCGCCCCACACCGCGTGCGTCTCGTCGGCGGTCTTCGAGTAGCCAAAGTCCGGCATGCCCAGCCACCGCACGTCGACGCCGGTGTGCCGCGCCGCCGCCAGAGTCTCCCGCACGCGGATCCGCGCGAGGGCGAGACCGATCTCGCGACCGATCGCGTTCTGACCGCCCTGTCCGCACGTGGTGTAGAGCGTCACGGTCCGCGCCCCGAGCCTGTGGCGCAGCCAAACCAACGTGCGGTCGGCCTCGTCATCGGGGTGCGCCGCGACGTTCAAGACCAGCGCGTCGGTCGTCGCGTCCAGGCAGGCCTGGCGAAACGCGACGCGCCCCGCGTCGACAGTCCCGCCGCTCACGGGGCCCTGCGGCAAGACGAAGAGGAGGGCCGAGGTCCAGACCAGCATGGACACGAAGATACCGGCGAACCAGCGGGAAGAACCCGACCCGGGTCGATGTCCAAGGCGCCGACTCCAAACCACGAGGAACCACAATGTTCTGCTTTGCACCCACCGCCGCCGTCCTGGCGGTTTTCGCGGCGCTGCCCGTCCCCAGCGATCCGCCGTCTCTCCCCGCGCCAACGCCGACCGGCGAATTCGTGCTGGAGGCTGGCGAGCACAACGTGCCCGACCTCATCGATCGCGCGGCAGAGTTCCTCGGCCGCAACCACATTTACTCGGCCGACGACCTCCGGAATACCGCCGATCTCTCGGTGCGACTGCAAAGCCGCCTAGTGCTCGATCGGACCGGCTGCGAAGCCGTGGTCAGTGAGCTGGCGTTCGCCCGCGGCATCGCCATGCTGCCGATCGATGAGGAGCGCGGCATCTATCAGTGGGTCGCCATGGCCGGCCCGCAGCGCACGCTGCTCAGCACGAGCGGGGCACCAATAAGCCCGGACGAGCTCATGAAGCGCCGCGCCTCGCGGTTGCCAGTGTTGGTGTCAGTGCCGCTGCGCAACCTGAATCCAACCGCGGCGACGAACCAGCTGCGGCCCTTCTTCTCGGTCGGCGCCGGCGCCAACACCGCCCTTACGATCGGCGCGACGGGCAACTCGATCCTCATCCAAGGGTTCGCGCCGTTTGCCGCGGGCGCGGTCGAGATGATCCGGGCCCTCGACGACGCCGCAGCCAAGAAAGCCGAAGCCGAAGCGCCGCAGAGCTGGCGCGATGAGGTCGAGGCGCGGCTCGAGGCGCTCGAGAAGCGCATGCACCGGCTCGAGCCCACCGCTGGCGAATGAGCCACGCGCGACGCCACTAGCCGGCGCCGAGCGACTCGAGCCGCCGGCACACGTCGTCGAGCACTTCGGGTGTGACGGCGAACTGAAAGCGGATGGTGCGCACGGACGCACCATCCTCGTAGAAGATCGAGCCGGGCACGCCGTTGATGCCCACGCGCTCGATCAACTGCAGCACCGCGGGATAGGCCTCGAGATCGCCGAGCACCTCTCGGTAGTCGGCCATCACGTAGTAGGCGCCCTGCGGCGGCGAAAAGCGGAAGCCGCCGTTGGCGAGCGCCGCGCAAAAGCGATCGCGCTTGCGTTCGTAGCCCGCCTGCAGCTCGGTGTAGAACGACGCCGGCAGCTCCGTCAGCGCCTGCTGCACGCCGCGCTGCAACGGCCGCGGTGCGCACACGTTCATCTGGTCGAACACGCGCCCGGCCGCATCCACGACGTCCGCCGGACCGGCGAGATAGCCGATGCGCCAGCCCGTGATCGAGAAGGTCTTGCTAAAGCCGCCAAAAGTGAGCGTGCGGTCCGCGAGCGCGGGCACGGTCGCTGGCGACACGTGCCGCCGACCGTCGAAGCACATGTACTCGTAGACCTCGTCGGTGAACACCATCACGTCGGTGTCCGCCAGGACCGCCGCCAGCGCGTCGAGGTCGGCGGGGGTGAAGACCTTGCCCGAGGGGTTGGCGGGCGTGTTGACCATGACCGCGCGGGTCCGCGGCGTCAGCGCGGCACGGAGCGCCTCGGGGTCGAAGTCGAACGCCGCGCCGCGCAGCGGCACGCACACCGGCTGCACGCCGAGCACCCGCAGCGCCGTGTGGTGGTAGGAGTAGAACGGCTCAAAGAGCACGACCTCGTCGCCCGGATCGAGCAGGGCCGTGGCCGCGGCAAAGAAGGCCCCCGACGAGCCAGTGGCGACCAAGATCTGGTCGGCACCGTAGTCCAGGCCGTTGAACGTCCGTAGCTTCGCGGCGATGGCCGCCTTGAGCTCCGGCAAGCCGGTGTAGTGCGTGTAAGTCTGGCGATCCCCGCCCTGAATGGAGGCGACCGAGCCAACCTGCAGCGGCCCCGGCGTGTCGAGGTCGCAAACGCCCTGGCCGAGGTTGATCCCCTCGGGAACCTTGTTGATGACCTCGGTGAGCGAACGTAGCAGGTTCTCCTGCTGCAAATGACGCCAGCGCGCGGCGCGCCGTTCCAACGGGCTGCCCATGCCGCGCGACTATACCGAGCCGCCACGGCAACCCGAGGATCGCCGCACAACCGGTGACGCCTACGGGCGGCTACTGGAAGACGTGGTAGACCGCGTCGACCGAGGGAGCCGCGCCCGTGGTCAGATCGGCATTGAGCGTGATGCGAGTCTGGAACTCCGCGGAGCCACCAACCGCAACCAAGCTCTTGAGCCACGGACCAACCACGCCGGGCGCCAAGCGGCCGCGGAACTCGACCTCGACCGAGGCGCCGTCAGGAATCGAGGCGGCCACGACCGCACCGATCGGCGGACGCACCGGCTTGGGCTGCCAGGGCGACACGACTTGGCTGCGCACCTGCGCGAACTCGATCTGCAGGTCGTGCACTTCGTTGCCGCCCGACGTCGCGGAGGTCACGGTGAACGGGTCCAACGGCTGGCCCGGCAGGCCCTGCGAGTGCACGCGCGAGAACGGCTGCGCCGAGCTCAGCACCATGAGCCGGACCTGCTGGCCATTGCCACCGACCGCGCTCGAAGCCGCCATCTTGAAGTCGATGAGCAGGCTGTCGGTGCCGTTGTAAGTAAACGGCGTCTGCGGCGCCGGGTACGGCACGTAGCCATCCGGCTGCAGGCTGGCCGCCCGCACCGTGTAGGGTCCTTGGTAGACGCGCACCGGCGTCTCCCCGGAGCGCGGGTTCGTGCCGAAGTCGCGCACCAAGCCCGACAGCGGGAACATCGGCAGGGCACTGAACAGGCCCACCGTGTAGTCGGGCACGACTGACGTGTGCGACAGGTCCATCGCGAGCTGCGCGAAGTCGTCGTCGATCACTGGACCGAACGAGCGCCAGCGAATCGCGCGCACGATCTCCGGCACACCCGTCGCGCCGAGGTCGACCGCCCGATACACGGTCTGAACGCGAGCACCCTCGGGATTCAGCGGCCCGGCGACCGGCTGACCAAACAGCGCGCCTGCCGCGAGCTCGATCGTCTGGGTGCGAAACCGCGCCGGCAAGCCTTGCAGGCGACCGAAGACGCTGCGATCAAACTCACCGGTGTAGCCCTGCGCCTGCGCATCGAGGATCTTGTCGACGATCACCAGCTCGGTCGCGGGATGCAGCAGCAGACTCTCGCCGCCGCTGGTCGCGATCCCGGCGGGCGCGCTGGCGTCCGGCACGAACGACTGGAGATAGAGCAGCGCGCGGGGCGCGCCGGCCGCCGGCGGCGCCTGCAGCTGCTGCACCCGCAGCCCACCCGGGGAGAGGACGCCGGCATCGATCACGGCGAGCGCCGGCGTGAGACCGAGCAGAAGGCTCTGGCCCCGCAGCGGCGTCGGGCCGCCATCGACGTCCGCGAGCGTCGCGTAGGGCTGGCCCGGCGGGCCGATCAGCACGCTATCCACGGTGCTGCCGTAGGACGCGGCGGGCTCAACGCTGAGAATTGGAGTCTGTGCGCTCGGTGCGCCGAGCAGCGCGGCAGCCGCCGCGGCGAAGAAGGGGCTACGCATCAATCCTTGGACCTCGGTACGAGACGGTCGACGAAGTGGCGGCGCTGATAGTCTCGCACAAACGCGACGTAACGGTGCCTTGCCTGAGCCTCGGCCATCGCCCACCCTGCCCACATGGCGAGTTCCCCTTCTCTACGGGTCCTGGTGTCTGGCGCGTCCGGCCTCGTTGGCGGCGCCCTCACCGAGGCGTTGACCATCGACGGTCACCACGTCGAGCACCTGGTCCGCAGCCCGGCGTCCCCGGGCGTCCGCTGGGATCCTGCCGCCGGCCTGGTCGATGCGAAGGCACTCGCCGGCTTCGACGCGGTGGTGCACCTCGCGGGCGAGAACATCGCCGAAGGCCGCTGGACCGATGCCAAGAAGGCGCGCATCCGTGGCAGCCGCGTCGACGGCACCCGGCTACTCTGCGAGGCCCTGGCCACCGCGCCCCCACGCGTGTTCGTGGGGGCATCGGCGATCGGCTACTACGGCAGCCGCGGTGACGAGGTCATGGTCGAATCCAGCGCCCCTGGGGACGATTTCCTGGCCGACGTGTGCGTCGCCTGGGAGCAGGCGTCGGCGGCCCTGGAGTCAAAGTGTCGCGTGGTGCGACCGCGCATCGGCGTCGTGCTGT
This sequence comes from Planctomycetota bacterium, assembly GCA_039029375.1. GTDB lineage: Bacteria > Planctomycetota > UBA1135 > UBA1135 > UBA2386 > JBCCGH01. Next base: position 7,980 of record JBCCGH010000044.1, on the reverse strand, counting down.
CCACGAACGGCGGTGCGCTGGCCAAGATGCGCACCCCATTTCGCCTCGGCCTGGGGGGTCGCATCGGCTCCGGCCGGCAATGGATGAGCTGGATCTCGATTGACGATCTCGTCGCCGTGCTGCGCCACTGCCTGACGGACGACGGACTCGTCGGCCCCTGCAACGCCGTCGCGCCGCAGCCGGTGACCAACGCCGAGTTCACCGCCGCGCTCGGCCACGCCTTGCGCCGCCCGACACTGCTGCCGATGCCAGCGCTCGCGGCGCGCGCTCTGTTTGGCGAAATGGGCGACGCGCTGCTCCTGTCCAGCACACGCGTGGCACCGCAGGCCCTCGAACAGCGCGGTTTTCGCTTCCGCCACCCCGACGTGACGAGCGCCCTGCACGCACTCCTGGCGGACTAGCGCGCCGCGGCGATCCGCCTAGTGCGTGACTTGTCGCACGTCGAGCAGCCGATAGCTGAACATCTTGGGCGCCTGGATGCTGGTCCAGTAGGAGTCGGTGCGCAGCATCACATCGAGCGCGGGCCCCGCGGTGCCCGTCGGGATCGGTGCGGTGATGCGGTGCTCCCCCGCGTCGCGCACCGACACGAGCTGCAATGTCGCGCTGGGCACGCCGTCCAAGTGCACGGCGAGCTCGAAGGGAAACAGCTCGACCCGCGCCGGGACCTCGACCGTCACCTGCACGGCCCGCGCACCGTCTCGCCGACGCAACAGAAGCGCCGCCTTTGGTGTGCCATACGGCGGGCTGCCGAGCCGGTCGTCCAGCTTCGCCGGATAGATGCCGCCGAGGAACGCCCGCACCTCGGCCGGCTCCAGCGTCGCCCCGTCGATGGCCTCGGGCACTCTGAACGCGAGCTGCCGCTGCAGCGCGCCCACGCGCCCCCAGTCGGGCGCCGGCGTCGCCGCGAGCTCGAGCCCGTCGTGCAACACCGGTAGTCGCGCGCGGTCGACGGGCAGCCAATCCAGCGCCGCGATGGCGTGCAAGTAGTGGCTCGCCAGGATCCCGTGGCCTTCGCGGTTGGGGTGCGGATCGTGCGGTAGCCGCTTGCCAAAGAAGCTGGTCACGATCATTGGGCTGTCCATCCCGACCTGCTCTCGGTACGCCTTGCAGAGCTCGACAAACAGCGGATGCGAATCCAGGACGCCGAACAGCATCCGTGCGTCACGCTCGGCGAGGAGCTGCTCAAGGCGTCGCCAACCCGCGAACACCTCTTCGTAGCGCCGCCGACTCTCCTCTCCCAGACCGGCATTCAGCAGATTGTGCTCCAGCACGCCGAATTGGTTCGGCCAGTTGCTCATCATGACGCCGCTGCCCAGCGCGCGGTGCTGTGGCGAGAACGCACTGGTCGACTGGCCGTCGCCCCGGACGCCATAGCCATCGCTGATGTCGTTGCCGAGCATCATCACCAAGACCAGGTCCGGGTCGTACTCGGACAAGCGACTCGTAAGGTAGGCGGCGGCGTTGACCGCGGTCCAACCGTCGACGCCGCAGCTCAGTACTTCGACGTTGGCCTGCCCAAGCCCGTGCAGGATCTCGGCGATCTGATCGCCCCAGCGATCGGCCTCTGGCGCGCCGGTCCCCATCACCATCGAGTCGCCCAGGCACACGATGCGAAACACCCCAGGGGCCTTGGCGCGATACTCCACCGAGCTGCGCATCCCGGCGCCGTTGGTTCGGATCTCCGCGCCGCGGACACGCTTGGTCACATTCTGCTGCAACGTGTAGCCGACGCGAGGCTCCGGGACGGCCTGGCGAAGGTGTGGCACCTCCTGCGCGAGGCGTCGGTAGAACTCCGCCTTGTCGCCCTCCGTCATCTCCTCGATCGCGAAGCGCAGAAGATCCGCTTCGGGCCGGCGCGCCTCGGTCATCCACACGGCCGCCCACCAGACCAAGAGGCCGAATGGGCCGGCGAGGAGAAGCACCGCGAGGAGCGGAAACAGCCACGGAGGGCGGCCCGCGGGTGTGGGCTGGTTGGAGATCTCGGTCATCGCGGCGGAGGCTCGGCACCATACGCGGTGGCCCCGGCGCCCGGCGAGCACGGTCCGTCAGCGCCAGAAGTAGTGCCAGGCGCAGGTGAACGTCGCGGTGGCGCCGGGCTCAAGCCGGGTCCGCCACGTCACGGTGGAGAGGCCGTTGAAGTGATGCCACCACCACGGCCAGCGGTACCAACTCCACCACTCGGGCCGGCCGCCCACGGTGCTCCGATCGAACGCCTCCAGCGCGTGCCGCCGCACCGCGTCGCCGTCCGGCGCGCCGTCGACGTTGCCGAGCACGTGGCGCACGACCTCGAGCTCGATCGCCTCGTCGGCGTAGCTGGTCAGCTCCAGCCGACCGGCCAAGTCGATCCGCAGGTAGTCCTTGCCACGCCAGCGGATCGCGTTGGGCTCGCGGCTCTTCTCCTCGTCGACCTTGCGCACCTGCACATCGACCGCGGTCGTGACGTCGAGGTCCACGGCGCCACCGACCGCGGTATAGGTCATCATGGCCTGCGACAGGATCTGGTCCCCGAGCATGAGCAGAGCGGGCGCCGTGGTGAGGGGCACCGCGCTGTCGTTCTGCAGCCGAATGGCGTGCACGACCTTGGGCCCGTGCAGCAGAGCCGCCACGTCCGCGGCGCGGGAGTCGTTGACATGCTGCCAAAGCTCCACAGGCGGCGCGATCGGCACCTCCAGCCGGTGCACGTCGCGATAGGACATCTCGAGCTCGGCAACGGGCAAGACCATCCGCTCGCCGCGGCGCAAGGTCACGCCCTCGACGTGGTAGACGAATAGGTCCTCGGCACGCTGGCTGAGCGCCTCGCCCGCCGCGGCCGATGCCGACGGGGTCGCGCTGGCAGGCCTCCGGCGCACCTCGGTCATCCGCGCCGTCTGCGTCATGATCGCATTCGAGAGTGCGTGCGCGGTCTGCGCCGCGCTGTCGAAGTACGGTGACAAGGCCGCGGCGGCTTCCTGCAACGCCACGGGATCCAATGTGTCGGCAAACGCAAAGGTCGGCACACCGATCACCAGGTTGACGCGCGCGTCGACCAGATCGGCCAGCTCGTTGATGAGGGTGGCCTGCAGCTCGAGCTTCGCCTTGCCGTCGCCGTCAAGCCGCACGCGATAGCTCGGGATCCAGCGCAGGCCTTTCTGCAGGTACATCAACCCGACGTCGACCTCGGCGGCCGGAGCGGCGCCACGCCAGTCGAAGTGGAGCCGCAGGCGCTCACCGACCTCCTCGACCGGCAGCACGTGCGCGAGCTCGTCCTTGAACGTGACGTCGACGATGCGATTCAACGGCACCACACGGACGCCGTCCGCGGTCCGCAGCAGCACGACGTCCCCCTGGGTGCGAAGCTCGACGCCGTCGCCCGGCCGGCTCGGCAAACCCACGATCTCCGCTGAGTACGTGCGGTCGACTTCGGTGACGATCACTTGCGCGGCGGGATTGGCTTCCAGGAGCTCGCGCAAGCCGAGTGCAGGGCGGGACCGAGTGATCTTGGTTCGGCCGACCGAGACGGCCCGCAGGCGCGCCCGGGCATCGGCGCTGTAGGGCCAAAACGTCCCGAGAACCGGGCGGGGTAGGTCGTCGAGCGCGGCACTGCCGTCCGCGTCGGTAGGCAACCGGCCGCGCCGAACCGCGAATGCGTGGCCGTCCTTGAAGACGGTGACCTCGCGGACCGGCAGGGCTGGGCGCTCGGGGACGCCCGACGGCGCTTGCGCCGCCAGGGCGCAGGAAAGGGACAGAACAACGACAACCACGGCGTCGACGCGCATCATGCCGACCAAGACGGCCGAGCCCCCCCGCACCTTCGTCACCGCTTTGTCACAGCGTTCGCCCGCGGCGATCGCCCGGTCGCATCGGTGGTGTGGCTCGGGCCGTATGCTCCCGGCATGAGCGCTGCACCCGCCGAAGCCCTCGCCCGCGCCATCGCCGCTGAGTTTCGCCGCCGCATGCTCGATGAGTACGTGCCCCGCATCGAACGCTGTGTCCGCATGCTCGGCCACGCCGAGCTATGGCACCGCGAGAACGCGCGCAGCAACTCGATCGGTAACCTGCTCCTGCACCTCGAAGGCAACGTCCGTCAGTGGGTCCTCGCCGGGCTGGGCGGGATCGGAGACGGGCGCGATCGCGCCGCCGAGTTTGCCGCCTCGGGAGCAGCCACGGCGGCGAGCGCGACCCTGCTCCGCCGACTCCGCGAGACCGTGGCCGAATCGTGCGACATCGTGGATCGCCTCAGTGCCGGCGACATGCTCGCGACGAGGACGTTTCAGCGGAAGTTCGCAGAGACCGGCGTCGGCGCCGTCCTGCACGTGCTCGAGCATTTCTCGGGACACGCCGGCCAGATCTATGCGGCGACGAAGCAGATGCGGGCGGTCGACTTGGCGCACTACGACCTATAGCGCCGGCTCGCGGAGCCCGCAGCCACATGACTTGCAAGACTCACTCTCTCAGAACCGCTCCTGGCCGCGCACCCGCTGCGAGTCCGGGAAGTCGCGATACAGCGCGAACGTCACATCCTTCACCTGCCGGTTGACCGCGTGGTGCAGCTCCTCGATCGGATCGGCGCGACTCGCCACGCCCGCGAACGCCGCCTGTAGCTGCGCCAGGTCCTCGAAGTCGAGCGTGATGTGAAACTCTTGCATATGCGCCGGGCGCAGCCCGAGCTTGCAGCGCGTGATCCGGTACCCGACCAGCGCGCCCTGGTCGCGCAGCCGGTCGAGATAGGCGCGCGCGCGCTCGGCAAAGTCGACGTCGTCGACGCCTTCCTTCAGATTGCACCAGATGTGATAGACGTCCACGCAGTCCCCTCGCCGTGCGCCGCTACTGACCGAACGTCAGGTCCAGTGCGTTCGACAGCGTACCTGGATTGCCGCCGCCGTAGTGCAGCGCCTGGGTATAGAGCGTGTAGCCGCACAGCGACTGCGTCGCCGGCACGGAGAGCGACACGCGGGCCAGGGGCGCGCCGGTCCCGGGCAACGCCAACCGTAGGCCCGACGACGGATCGACGAGGAGCCGCAAGCCGCCGCCGATTGCGATGTCCGCCGAGCCCAGATAACCGAGGACCAAGGCGTTGGTGTGGCCGGTCGTGGACAGATCCACGGTGGCGGTCCAACTCGCCCCCAAGACCGGCGCCGCGGCCGTGTAGCTCTGCGGGTTGGTGCCGGGGTTGCGGTTGACCGCGCCGGCCGTCGCGCACACGCCGGCCAGCCGCGGTCGCCAGTATTTGATCGTGCAACGCATACGGCGCGACTGCTCGCTCGTGAACTCGAACATGCACGAGTCGTCGCTGTAATTCATGTAGTTGCGCACGGGGTCGGGCGTCCCGCACGACGCCGACGATGGGCAACCGTAGTGCGGCTGCGACTCGCTCGGCGTGTCGCAGATCGTGTCGCCGGTCGTGTAGCAGGACGACGTGCCACAGCCGCGGTCAAAGGTATGCCACAGGCCGAGGTAGTGCCCGACCTCGTGGGTCGTGGTACGGCCGCGGTTGTACGGGGGGCCAATCGGGCCCGGCCGACCAAACGAGCTCCACAAGATCACCACGCGGTCGGACCTGGCACCGACGACGCCGGTCTGCGGCAAGCCTGGCACGTAGCCGAGCGCGCCACCCGCACTGTTGGTGTAGATGTTCAGATAGCGGCTCGTGTCCCACGCCAAGCTGGTCCAATAGGAGCCGCGATCCAAGAACCACGTATCGTTCTGGCTGTAAGTGATGCCGTTGGTGGGCTGGCCGCTGGGATCCGTCGTCGCCAGAAAGAACTCGATGCCCGTGTCGAAGCCCGGCGCACCCGGCGATCCGGCCTGGGCGCGAAAATCTTCATTGAGCACGTCGATTTGGGTGCGCACCTGCGCCTCGGAGATGAAGCCCGTGCCCGCCGCGGTCGTGATGATGTGCACCACCACCGGAATGCGGTAGGTCTCGCCAGTTGCATACTCGCCGGTGGGATTGGTGGAACTGTAGGCGCAGTCGCCCGGCACGTCGGGCTCGGGCCAGGCCGGATCCGCGACGGGAGTGGCGCAGCGGCGCGGCTGCTGGCCGTTGGCGCGATCAGCGCTGAACGACACCCCGAGGGGGAGGAGGAGGAGGACAAGGGCGCAAGATCGCTTCATGGTCGCTTGAGACAGAGTGCGGCAAACAGGCAGTGCGACGCCAGCCCCTCCCACCGCCGCGATGCGGACGAAACGAAGGCTGGCGCTCGCCACGCAGCACGACACACTATCGCGCGGCGCCGATCGCACCGCGGCGCCGCCCATGAAATGTGTCTAAGTCACCCTCGATGCGCCGCCGGCGAGCCGTCGCTGACCGTGCGCCGTAGGCGAGCTCCCCAGGGCACGGCGGGCCGCGCGGTATGAAAGAACTCGATCCGCGCATCCCGACGCCGCCTTGGGCATCACCCCCGCCGGCTCCGGCGCTGGACGCGTTGTGGCTCGCTGTCGCGGCGCTGGCGGCCTACGTCAGCCTCGGCCAGAGCACGCTGTTCAACCGCGACGCCCATGTGCTCCTCGACCGTCTGGGCGAGGGAGATCTTCTGCACGGGCACCACCTGCTCTACTTCCCGTTCCTACACGGTGTGCACGCCGTCGCCGGCGAGCTTGGGTGGTCGCGATTTGAGAGTGCTCGGCTCGCCAGCGCGATCGGCATGGCCATCGGCGTGGCGTTCATCCACCTGGCGTGTCGCCATCTCCGGCTGCCGCGCCTCGACGCGATGCTCGCCACGGCGCTCGTCGCGGCATGCCCGGCCATGCTCTTTTTCGCGACCGTCGTCGAAGTGCACGGGCCGTTCTACATGACGGCCGGGCTCGCCAGCCTGGCGGCGGCGGGCTTCTGCGTGACCCCTCGGATCGGCACCGCACTCGGGCTGGGCCTGGCGCTCGGTCTCGCGTCGTCCGCCCACGCCTCCGCGCACCTCATGGCCGGCGGGCTCATCGGCGTGCTTTGGTGTCGTACACGCCGTTGCCACCCGAGCCTCGGCGTCGCATCCCACGCGATGCTGCTGGGGCTCGCCGTCGCCGTGCAGGGGGCCGCCATCTTTGGCGTGCCCGCGGCCGTGGGCGCCCTCGGCTTCCCGCGGGAGTACGACGCCGCTGTCCATCTCAAGAACAACATCCTCATGCTGGCGGCGCGGCCCGACTGGCCCCAAGAGGCTCCAGCATTGGCGTGGGCTGAGCTCCGCAAGGAGTGGCTCCAACCGATGGCGCCTCTCTGCGTCGCGTTCCTCGCCGGCGTTGGCAAACCCCGGCTCGTCGCCGAGACCATCGGCCTGCTGCTGGGCGCGCTCCCCTACCTGGCGCTGGTTGTCGTGTTGCTAGCCCACTTCCCCGACGCGTCGGAGCGCGGCGCCTACTTGCTGCCGCTCGTGTGGCCGGCGGCGCTCATCACCGCAGCCGCGTGGCATCGCGTCCTAGTCGCGGCGATGGTCGTCCTCGCCGCCGGGATCGGCTTCTTGCAGATCCGCGCTCACGACCAACCGCAGGCCTCACACGAGTATGCGACCGGCCTGCGCACCGCCGCCGGGCCAAAGCCCGCCTATCTCGTCGTGGGAGACTACCAAGACCTCGAAGCCCTGCACGTGCAGCTGCCGGAGGTCGAGTATCTCTTCGTGACCGACCTGATCGGACGGGTCCCGGTGCCAGAATCGCAGCTGCCGCTGTTCTTGCAGGGGATCGACCAAATCCTCGGGCAAGCGCTCGACGACGGCATGGCGGTGTTTCTCACCGAGGGCGCGGAGCGCTTTCTCGGTGCTGCGGAGACCGCCGCTTGGGTCTCGGCGCCGGCGCTCCTCAAGCACCTGCGCAGCCACTACGCCTTGGCAAGCGTGCAAGAAGGCGGCTTCCGCGGCTCGCGTCTCTCGCGCCGCTGAGCGCACGGACCGAGCCACCTAGTGGTGTGATTCAGGAATCTGGGGCCTTCTCCACGGCCCTCAGCGCCGCTCGCAGCGTTGGGTCGTCCTCGCCGTATCCACCAATATGCCTGCGGCGACCCGCCTTGCGACCGGC
>JBCCGH010000043.1:0-59117 GCA_039029375.1 Planctomycetota bacterium | reverse complement strand
GCAGAGGGTGCGTGACCGGACGCTGCTCGCAAGAAGCACCGACGCAGGCATATTGGTGGATACGTCGAGGAGGTGCGACGCAGCGAGCGGTGGCCGGACGGGTGCCATCTGTGCAGGAACTTCGGATCCAGGACACTAGATTAGACGTGTGACCGAAAGGCCAGAACCCCCGCCCAGCACCTTCGAGCTGGCGCAGAGCGGCGCCCCGGTTCTCGAGCGCCTGGTCGAAGAGAACCTGCCGCGGCTCCGGGCGTTCGTGCGGGCTCACCTATCACCCGAAGTGCGCGTGCGGGAGTCGGCCGGCGACATCGTGCAGACGGTCTGCCGGGCGCTACTGGCCGGCCGCAGTGGCTTCGACTTCCGCGGCGAAGTCGAGTTTCGCGCCTGGCTGTTTACCGCGGCTCGCCGCAAGATCCTCGAGAAGTACCGCTTCCACCACGCCGAGCAGCGCGACCTGCGCCGCGAGGCCGAGCCGGTCGAGGACGCGGGTCTCGCGCGCGGCTACGCGTCGATTTGCACACCGAGCCAGGCCGTGGCGGCGAGCGAGCAGATCGAGCAGCTGGAGCGAGCGATGGACTCGCTCGACGAGGAGCATCGGGAGGTCATCGCCCTCGCGCGGCTCGCCGAACTACCGTTGCCGGAAGTCGGAGCGCGTATGGATCGCTCCGCCGATGCGGCGCGCAAGTTGCTCGGTCGCGCCTTGGTCAAGCTGGCGGACGCGCTCGCCCGCGACCAAGCCGGGGGCTAGTGGGGCGCTTCAAGAGTTCGCCACACATTTCGCTGGCCTTCTGCGCCGTTCGAGGCGTTGCGTCGCCTCAACTTGTCCACCGACAAGCCCTGCGGCAACAGCGCCTGGCGAACAACACAGATACCTCACCGACATATGCACCGAACTCTTGAAGCAGCCCACTATTGATCGGCGAGCTGCGCTTCGAGCTTCTCGATGCGCTGGGCCAGGCGCCGCGACAGGATCTTGCGATTGGCGTGCTCGACCGCATCCGCCGCGGCCCGCGCTCGCGTGAAGGTCTTCACGGCCACTTCGGGGTGACCGTTCGCCTGCTGCGCGGCACCCCACAGCTCGAGGTACCACGGATCGTCCGCCCACTGGGCCACCAGCTGCTCTGCCATTCGTTCCGCTCGCGGCGCATCGCGTCGGGTGCCGTCGCGGTCAGCGAGAAGGAACACCGCCAAGTCATACCGCGCTTCGGCGTCGCGCTGCGGCCCCGCGACCGCGACCTCGAGTTCTCTCTCGCGCTGGGCGTCGTCGAGGCGATCGAGCCCTTCGTACAGTTGCGCCAGCTGCGTATGCACGCGGAGATGGCTCGGCGCGATCCGCGCCGCCTCCGTGAGGGCCGCGATGGCCGCGTCGACCTCGCCCCGGTCCACCAGCACGTTGGACAGTGAGATCCAGAGACTGACCTCTTCGGGCAATGCCGCCACGGCTTGGCGCCCGAGAGTCAGCGCCTCGTCGAGCCGCGCAGTCTTGGCCAACGCCCACAGCAAGTAGTGCCAGGCGACCGGTTGGTCGACATCCAGCTCCACCGCGCGCCGCAAGTACTCGATCGCGGTCTCGGGATCGCTCCACCGGGCGAAATACTCGCGGCCCGCGAGAGCGTACGCAGCGGCATCATTCGGGTCGACGGCCATGACGCGCTGCCACTCCGCGAGGGCGTCTTCACTCCGCCCCATGCGAGCCAGCGCCCGGCCAAGGTTGTTGCGCGTCGCGTGGTCTTCACGGATCTCGAGCGCGCGGCGGTAGGCCGCCACCGCGGCGGGAGGGTCGACCTCGAACAACGCCAAGCCCACGCCGCGATGCGCGTGGAACGAGTTCGGCCACAGCGCTTGCAGTGCGCGCGCGACGCGACGCGCCGTGGACTCGTCTTCCAGAGATCCCGCGGCGTGCGCGAGGTAGATGTAGATCGCCGGCCGCGGGCGCACGGCAAGCATCTCCGCATCGAGCAAGTGATGCAGAGCTGCCGGAGCACCGCCCGACTCTCGCTCCACCGTGCGCATCGTGTTCAGGCCGGTCCAGAACGCCTCGAGCGACTCTTTGGGTTCCCCGAGGGCTTGGAGTTCGGTCTGCGCTTCACCGTCGCGGCCCACGGCATCGAGGGCCCAGGCACGAATCCGGCGGAGCACTCGATGCTCGGCCAGCATGTCTTCGCGAGGCGCCAAGAGAGCCAGGGTGGACGCACCGGCCGCGGCAGACGGTCGCCGCACATCCTCGGCACGGAGCGTGTGCATCGCGAGTCCCGCGAGCGCCTCCACGCTGTCCGGTTCGAGCACCAATGCCCGCTCGAGCTCCTGCACCGCGGCATCGCGCTGGCTGCCGAAACCCAAGATGTAGGCAAGGTCGATCGCGGCGTCGACTGCGTCGCGGCGCGCTTGGGCCTCGGCGGCCGCAACCTTGCCGCGGTTGGCGAACCAGACACCGGCCAAGCCGGTCACCGTGGGCACCGAAAGGGCGATCACCGCGACGAGCGCCGCCCGGACCGGCTGCCGCACGAGCCAGCGCCGGGCCCGTTCCGCCGCCGACGCACGGCGCGCCTGTACGGGGCGATAGTCGAGGAACGCGCGCAGGTCGGCGCCGAAGGCCGCGGCACTTTGGTAGCGCCGCCGCGGCTCCTTCTCCAGAGCGCGGAGAACGACGGCCGCGAGGTCCGACGACACCCGGCGGTTGTGGCGCTGCGGGTCGATCGGTTCCTCGGTCTGGATACTGTCGAGCAACTCGTGACTGGTCGCACCGGCGAAGGGGCGCCGCAGGGTGAGCAGCTCATAGAGGACCGCTCCCAGTGAGAAGACGTCGGTGCGCGCATCGATCGCCGCTCCCGACTTGGCCTGCTCGGGCGCCATGTAGGCCGGTGTGCCGGCGAATGCCCCCGACCGGGTGAGGCCGGGCATGTCGTCGCGGCGCGCCAAGCCGAAGTCGGTGAGAACCGGCGTGTCGTCGTTGCAAATGATCACGTTCGACGGTTTGACGTCGCGGTGGATCACGCCCGCGCGATGCGCGTGGTGGAGGGCATCGGCCAGCCGCGCCGTCCACTCCACGACGCGCTCGATGTGGCCGCGCCCCCAGACCCCGGAGGCTTCAGGCCCGAGCTCGGTCGCGCTCGTGAGAGTCGCATCGAGCGGCGATCCGTCGAGGAACTCCATGACCAAGTAGTCGTGGCCGCGGTCATGACCGACAGCGTGCACCTGCACGATGCCCGGGTGATGCAGCGAACCGACGGTGCGCCCTTCGCGCCGGAAGCGCTCCACCGTGCGCGTATCGTTCGTGAGGTGGGCCAACATGACTTTGATCGCTACGCGACGATCGAGCGCCACTTCGCGCGCTTCGTAGACCACGCCCATCCCGCCGCGGCCGATCTCCCGCACGATTTCAAACCCATCGAGCTGCGCGGGCACGACCGGCGTTGGTGAGCGACCGGCCAAGCCGTGGCAGTCGAGCCGTTGCACGACCTCACGCAGGCGCTCGGCGTGCGCCGGGTGATCGCGGCATAGCTGCGCAAGGGCCGCCGGTCCCTCCGCCTCCACCCGATCGAGATAGGCGAGGACGAGCCGATCGACGTCGGGGTCCTCCGCGGGCTGATCCGCGTTGTTCGGGCGAGTCGTCACGAGTGCACCGCCCTTCAAGATCCGACGCAACCTGCGTTGGCACAAGGGGCTCGGATTCGAGGCTTCGCGGTCCACGGTTTTTCTCAACCAGCGCGTCCGGACGAGGTGCGACCCCGCATTCCCCTGCTGAGCCCGACGGACCGTCCCGGCGGGGCTCGCCACGACCCCACGACGGAAACCGCCATGTCATCCCCTCTGTTTGTCTCCCTCGGACTCACTGCGTTCGCCGTCGGCGGCCCACTCCTCGGGCAGGATCCCAGCGCTGGATCCGGTGCCAGCGGCGCCGCCGCGGTCTCGTTCGCCCCCACCACGGGCGCCGTCCAGCTCGTCGACGGGCAGCTGCTCGGCCACGGCGCCGACTACCGGGTCGCGTTCGGCGACGACCAGGTGGAGTTCACGCCCGCGCTCGGCCGCCAAGTATCCCGCACGTCACCCTGGACGTTCACCTTGACGACCGTCGATCGCGACGGCGCTCACCTCGGGCGCGATCGCGCGACCCGGTCGCATCAGGACAACATCGTGCGCTACGGGCACGGAACGTTCGACGAGGTGTACGAAGTGCGGGCCGACGGCCTGAAGCAGAGCTTCGTCTTCCATCGTGTTCCCGCCGGACACGGTGACCTCGTCGTGCGCGGCCGCGTCACCACGCACATGCGGGGTGAGCTCGTGCGCGACGGCCTCAAGTTCGACGCGGACGGCATCGGACACGTGCAGGTCGACCCCGTGGTGGGCTTCGACGGTGACGGTCGTACCGTGCGCGGATCGATTGCGTGGTCCGCCACCGGCGAGATCGAGATGCGGCTCCCCGCACCGTTCGTGGATCGCGCGACGCTGCCGTTGACGCTCGACCCCCTGATCTCGTTCTTCGCCGTGTCTTCGGTGCAGGACGAAGAGGATCCAGACGTTGCCAGCAACCCGACCACCGGGCGCAGCCTCGCGGTGTGGACGCGGTATTACGCAAGCAACGATGCCGACATCATGGGGAACTTCATCGGCGCCGATGGCTCGCTGGTCGGCGGGACGTTCTTCATTCGCTCGACCGTCGGCGGGCTCGCGTTCGATCCACACGTGTGCTTCGTGGAACAGAACACGAGCTTCGTCGCGATTTGGAATGAGAACTTGGATGTGTGGGCGAAGGGAGTGGAATCCTCGTCAGGCGCGCTGACGCCTCTCGCTCAGGTCACCAACAACACGGCAGTCGAGTTCAACCTGGACATCGGCGGCGATATCTCCGGCGTCGACAACGACGCGATCGCCGTTTGGGGCAACGCCACCCAAGGCGTGATCGAGGCGGTCCAGATCCAAGTCAATCCGGGCGGCACCTTGTCACCCTTCATCCCGGCTGCGATCTCGCCCACCGGAGCGCAGTGGATCGACCTGGACCCCGCGATCTCCAAGACCGATGGCGGCGCCGGTCGCCACCTCATCGTGTGGGATCGCCGGTTCAGAGGATCGGCGGCGAGTGAGGAGAGCGACATCCGTGGCTGGGTCGTCGACCGCAATCTCAATCTCCTCGAGTTCGTCGTCATCGCGACGGGCACCGACGACGACGACAACCCGGACGTCGACGGCGACGGCGCTAACTGGGTCGTCGCCTGGGAGCGCGAAACCGACGCCGGGTCGGGCGACAACGACGTCCTCTGCGCGGCCCTGACCTACGACGGTGCCACGAGCAGCTACGTGATCGCCGCCGGCGAGGTCGTCGTCGAGGGCGACCGCAACGACGACGAGCGGAAGGCCAGCGTCGCGTGGCTCGGTAACTCGGTCCTGATCGGCTTTGTCGACGAGGTGTCGGGTTCCAACGACGACGCGTTCGTGAAATCCCTCGACCCGTTCACTTGCACCCTGTGTGAGGGCGAGTTCAACATCGAGATCGGCAACCCGGACACCGACACCGTGGCGATCTCCGCGTTCATGGGCGGTCTGTTCGGCACGCCGCCGAAGGCCATCGTGCTGTGGGACCCGGAGGACCCGAGCTCGCCCGATCGCGGGATCCAAGGCTCCGTGTTCGACGCGGCGGACGGCAGGAGCACCGACTTCTATGGCGGCCCGTGCCTCGGTGGCGGCACCGCGTTCGCGACCTGCGCGGTCACGGGCAACGCCAGCTTCACGATCCGGGTGCAGCGCGCGGAACCGAGCACGAACGCGTTCTTGCTGATCTCACCGTTCGCGAACGAGTTCTGGAACCGCGGCTGTCGCATCATGCCCGACCTCTTCACGAGCGTCGTCGTACCGAACGGCCCCACCAACAGCATGGGGGACTCGCGGTTCCTGATCCCGCTGCCGGCGACGTCGAGCCTGGTCGGCGCCTCGTTCTGGACCCAGTGGATCGTGGACACCGCCGCCGACATCGGCACGTCGCAAGCCCTGAAAGTCACCATCGAGTAGCGCGGAGTAGAACCATGCAGAACCGACACATCTTCTGGTCCAGCCTCGCACTCAGCGGGCTGGTGTTCACCGCTGCCGCCCAGGATTCGCCAGCGGCGCCGATCTCCGTGATGCGTGGAGCCAGCGGGCTGGCGCAGGTCGACGGTGCTCTACGGGGCGTCGGTCCCGACTACCGCGCTCAGTTCGATCGCGATGCTGTGTCGTACACGCCGGCCCTCGGCAGCGCCGCGTCACGGACGTATCCGTTCGAGCTGCGCTTCGCGCACGCGCGGCGTGGCAAGGCGATCCTCGCCAGCGCCGTTCCGACCGACGTCCATCGAGTCGATCGCACGGCCTACTACGACCGCGCACCGGGCGCACGCGAGCGTTGGGACGTGCGCACCGAAGGCCTCGAGCTGGGCTACGAGTTCGCGACGCCGCCCGCCGGCACCGGCGACCTGGTCGTGCGGCTGCGGCTGCAAACGGACCTCGTCCTTGCGTCGCGTGTCGACGAGACGACTGGAGCGTTCTACCACGCCGAGGGCATCGGTGGCGTTCGCGTCGGCGGCGTCACCGGGATTGACGCTCGTGGGCGCCGAGTCGCCGGCGCGCTGCGCGCTCACGCCGACTCCCTCGAGCTCGTCCTTCCCAGTGCCTTCGTCGATACCGCGACGTATCCGCTGCTGCTCGATCCGCTGATCGGCACTGACTGGGTCGTGGCGGGGACTTCGTTCGACGAAGGCAACCCGGACGTCGCGTACGAAGTCACCGACGACCACTACCTGTTCGTTTGGCAGCATCACTTCTCCAGCAGCGACGTGAGTGTTCGTGGCCAGCTCGTGGACGAGCTGGGCAACCTCGTCGGCGGGCCGCTGGTGATCCGCGACAACACCAACGTCGCGCTGGAGCCCACCGTGGCCGCCGCGAACGGTGCCGACCGCTTCATCGTCGCCTGGCAGGAAGGCGCGTCGATCTTCGGCCCGTGGGACATCATGGCGGCGTCCGTCGATGCAGCGACCGGGGCCGTCTCGCCCGCCGCGACCGTTGCGGCGACCTCGGCGAACGAAGTGCGGCCCGACGCCAGCGGCGACCGCAGGGGCGGGCAGCCGTGGGGCTTCGTGACTTGGGAGGTCGATGGCGCCGGGATCCGCGTCGCCAAGGTCGACGCCACCGGGCCAGGGGCGCCCATCCTGGATTCCACCGTGTCGTTGTCGTCCGCCGGCCAGAAGCCGGCAATCACCAAGAGCGGTGGCGAGGCGGGTTTTCACTGCGTGGTCTGGGACGTGCCGCTGGTGGGCATCCGCGCCGCGGCGTTTGATCGCGACCTGGTCGTGCCCCAGACCGACCATCCCGTCGTCACGCTCGCGTCCGTACCCGGCGGAGCCGCCGTCGACGGCACCGGCAGCGAGTTTCTGGTGGTGTGGGACCAGTTGGAGCCGTCGACGACCATCGGACTCCGGGACATCTACTGCCAGAAGCTCCTGTTCGACGGCGCGACGTTCAGCAATGGCGCCGGGCCGACCGCGGTGTCCGCCGAGCAGAATCGAGACGAACGCGATCCGGCCGTGGGCTTCCTGCAGTTCAAGTGGGCGGTGGCTTGGGGGGATGCTCAGGCCCCCGGCGACCCGTCGCTCGCCTACGACATCGCGGTCCTCATGCTGGACCTCACCACGTGCGCGCCGTGCGGCTACGAGTGGACGGTCGCCGGCACCGGGCTGCTCTTCGACGGGAATGTCGAGATCGGTGCCGCCCGCGCCGGCGGCGGCTCGGGCGGCGACAAAGCCATGATCGCGTTGATGTCTGGAGAACGCGCACCGCCCTTCAATACCGAGGTCCGCGCGCAGCTGATCGAAGCGGTCGGCGCCGGTGGCGGCGCCACCACCCAAGGCGGGGAATGCGGCGTGCCGGCAGCCAGTAGCCTGAACGGCAAGCTCGCGCTCGGGAACTCGTCCTTCGCCTTCACCCTGAATGGCGCCGAGCCCGGCGTCACGACCGCGCTGTTCGCGCTCGGGGCGGAAGGGAGCACCTTCCCCTGCGGCGGCTGCCAAGCGCTCATCCCGATGGTCAGCGTGCCCGTGCCGGTGACCAACGGCTCGGCCGTTCTCCCGGTGCCGTTGGGTTGCAACCTGTCGCTCGTCGGCGGCCGGTTCGCCTTCCAGTGGTGGACGGTCGGCACGTCGGCTTCGCCGTGCTCGCTACTGCCGACGGTGTCGTTCACCGATCTCCGCGTCGGCACCGTGGGATTGTAGGTGGGCGACTCGAACCGCGGCGACCCGGCCTGGTCGAGTGGCGGGCCGGCCGTCGCCCCTGCGCGCACTGCCGGCGGTCGTCGCACCCCAGTTCGGGCGCTTGCTGAGGCACCGGGGTGCACTTTCGTCGGCAGCACCCCTGGTGAGCACGGCGCGGCCAGGTCCACGAGACGAGTGCAGGCGGCGCCGAGCGGCGTCGTTGCCGAACCCGGCCAGCAACGCCGCGCCGGTGCCAGTCGCGCAGACCGTCCCACGCGACGCCGCGTCTCGGTCCTCCGCGAGCGAGGCGGTCTCGGCGGCCAACCTGGACGAGCTCTGGACCAGCTCCGCGACGGCGGCGGCCAACCCGGGCATCGTCGGCCGCGAGCTCCCGTCCGACGCGGGGGGGCGACAGCTTCGACCAGCTCGCGACGCTCACCGCGATCGCGGGTCCCGCTCGCGACCACCTGGTCCATCACTCCGGGCAGGGAACGTTCGCGATCCGTGTCGGCCGGTGGACGCTGGCCCTCGGCCGGGGCTCGGGCGGCGTCTCCCGTTGGACGCCTCCCGCGGACGCGCCCGGCGGTCAGCTCTACGACCTGGGGCAGGATCCGGGCGAGGAGGTGAATCGGGTACGCCGAGCATCCAGAAGTCGTCGCGCGACTCGAGGCGCGCCTCGAACAAGTCCGCGCGTCCGGGAGGTCGACCCCTGCGTCGGATCGCTGAGGATGCCAAGGGCCGCCGGCGGGTCTACACCGCAACAACGGGACCGGGCCTTCACTTCACTTCCGCCGACGGCACTCCGGTCCACTACCCGCCCGCGCCGCCGCGGCGTGCGCTCACCGCGCCGACCGCGCCCGCCCCGAAACGCCACACCCCCAATTGGCAGGGCGGCACCGCCCGTCGGGCCGTCGGGCCGGGCGGCCCTTGCCCCAAGCCCAAGACAGAGCTGCTCACGCCCCACAACGACGCCCCCCGCCATCCCCCACACTCAACCTCCTTCGCCCTCCCAATCCTCTCTTGTTCGACCACGTCAAACGCACAGCGGGTCGGGTCGCGGGTTCAACGACTCGTCGTGGTCCTGATCCTCAGCGGTCAATCATCACGGCTCGCGACCGCACTCGTCGACGAAGTCGAAGATCGGCTGCATCGTCTTGCGGCCGATCTGAAGCCCAACGTCGCCGTGCCGGCCGCCGCGCGCGGGTTCGCCGTGCGTCATCCCCTCGGTGAGGCCACCGCATCGACAGTTGCCCTCCCACCACTTGCCGGTCTGCAAGCTGCGGTAGCCGAGCGGCGACAGGAGCCTCGGCAAGGTCGGCACACGGCGGCAATGTGCTTCAGCATGCCAACTCCGGGTCCCAGTCCGCGTCTGCGACAATGAAAGCGTTGTAGTCGGCGATGTCCGTCGACAGCGCGCGGATCGCATGTGTGGGGTCGCCGACACGATCGGAAGCTAGTTTCTAGTACGGCGGTAGGAGCAGCGTCGCCGCGTTGGAGAGTTCGGGCTCGGCGGTGGCCACGACTGCTTGCAGCGACACCGCGATGCCGGCCGGCAAGGCCGGCAAGGCCGTCCGCATCTCAAGCACTGTCGACCCGGGCGTGACCCCGCTCGCGAGGACTGCGGGAGGGATCGTCCAGAGGTCGGCGATCGTTGTCGCGAGCTCGACCGGCTGCTGCGGCGGACCGACCAGGAGGGCCACCGCACGTCCTGCGAAGGTGTTCACCGAAGTCACGAGCTCGTTGGCTTCGACGGCTGCCTGTAGGTAGGGAATGCGCGTGGAGTTCACCCGCCCCCCGCTCACCACCTCAGCGCCACCGGTCGCCACGAGTTGCGGATCGGGATCGAGGAACAGGACGCTCCCGCCCGACATCAAGATGGCGGACGAGGCCAGCGCGCGCCCCTCGATGAGGGTCGTGCGGTCACCGGTCAAGACCAGACTCGATGACCGTAGGTTGATCGCCGGTGTGTTGGGGCGATAGCCGAACGAATCGCGCGGGCCCCGCCAGGTGCCGCCACCGACCAGGATCCGACTGTTCGTGGCGGCAATCGAAGGATAGGCGATCGGTACGCCGGTCACGTAGTCGATGATGAGGAAGCCGTCGCCACCGCTGTCGGACAGGTGGACGTCACAGTCGGTCGCGGAGAGCGCACCCACTTGGCAGCCGGTCATACTCACCGCGGCGTTGGTTGCCACGACGCGCGCAGCCGTGAAGTCGCACTCCTCGAGCAGGAGGATGCCACCGTCGGTCTTAATGTGGTCGGTTAGACTCCAGTAGCCTGGATCGGGCATCAGACCGCGAAGCAGCACGACGTCCTGCGGTTCCAGGCCCATGACGCGGACGTTGGGATCGAAGAGCCGCGTGCCGGGTTCGGCGATAATCCGGACCGGACTGCGGATGAACACGCGTCCCCGGTAGCCCCCCTGCCGCACCAGGATGATCGCGTTGGGTGGTGCCGCGTCGACGGCTGGCTGGATCTCGGTGTAGAGCTCACCGGGGCCGACACGCAGGACCGTCTGCGCCGCGGCGGGGACGGCGCCGAGGAGCGACGCCAAGAGGAACAACTGGAAACGATTTCGCTTCATGAGAACACGCAGGCCGGCTTTTTGACACACGGCGGTACGTCGCAGCAACGCCACGACGGCCGTGGGCGTCGCGGAGAATGGCCAAGTTTCTGACGCTGGGCACGAGAGCCTCATGCGTCCCCGCTGGCTGGAGCGGACGTCGCATTCTCAACCTAATTCGACGGCCACGCGGTCCACTTGTGACGCGCAAGCCGCTGCAACGGCGAACGCGGATCCGGCGTTTGGTGACAACCCCGCTGGCTTCAGCCGGGCACCCGACCGCGGGCGTCTTCCCCATCAGTCCCAGCAGTCCCACCCAATGCGGCGGTTTTTGTCGCGGCTCCGTACACCCCGGTCGCGGGATCGGCGCATGGTTCCCGGTTGGCGGACAATTCCGCGAGCGTTGCAACGCCATGGGCTCGGAGCCTGCAACGACCGTGCTGTTCGAGGAGCGGCCTAGTCCGGCGAACGTGGCCCTGCAAGAGGGTTCGCCCGTGTGGCGAAGACGTAACCTGAGCAAGGGACAGGCGGCACGATGGTGAGGGTTCGACGGGTGGCGAACATCGGCAACCGGATACTTTGACGGTCACACGAGATTACGAATCCGACGGCTCCGTCGCCCGCGCGGGCGTGCCGATCTCACGCCCGAACAGCATCACCCCCCCTCCGCGGCGCGTCGCATGAGCTCCGGGTCTTCACGCTGCTCATCGCCCCATGACTCTCCCCATCGACGACATCCGCCAGGATTTCGACCGCGCTCTCGACGCGTCGTCGCGGCTCATCGTCACCGCGGAGACCGGGGCAGGCAAGTCGAGCCGCGTACCGGTGTGGCTGGCCGAACGCCTTGAGGGACAGATCCTCGTGGTCGAGCCCCGGCGCGTGGCATGCCATGCGTTGGCAGATTTTCTCGCCGGCCAGCGTGGCGAGGCGGTCGGTGGGTACTTCGGCAGCCGCGTGCGGTTCGTCGATCGGTCGAGCCGGGACACGCGTGTGTTGTTCTGCACGCCGGGTGTCGCGTTGCGGATGCTCGCCGATGCCGAACGCGTGCCGGCAGCGATCGTGGTCGACGAATTCCACGAGCGGTCTTGGCAGATGGACTTGGTGGTCGCGGCGGCAGTGAGTCTGCCCCGGCTGCGGAATCTACCGTTGATCCTGACGTCGGCGACGATCGATGCAGAGGCGGCGGCGGCGACGCTTGATGCCAAGACTCTGCACACGACTGGGCGGGCCTTCCCGGTCGACGTATTGTATGCCGGCAACTCGATCGAGCCCCACACGCAGGACATCGGACCGCGTGTCGCGGATGCAGTGAAGACAGCGCTGCGGGAACACGCGGGCGATGTGTTGGTGTTCTTACCGGGCATGCGCGAGATCCGCGCGGTGGAGGCTTCGCTCGGACGCCGTGCCGAAGAGGTGCTCGTCGTGCACGGCTCACAGCCGCCGGAAGCGATGCGTCGCGTGTTCCAGCCGTCGAACCGTCGACGCGTCTACCTATCGACGAACGTGGCCGAAACTTCGATCACCTTGCCAGGCGTGCGGGTGGTGATCGACAGTGGACTGGCGAAGACCCGCTTACATCGCGCCGGTCGCTCGCTGTTAGCGACAGTGCCAATCTCCGAGGCCTCGATGCAACAACGCGCGGGTCGCGCGGGCCGCGTCGCTCCTGGCGTTTGCATCCGCCTGTGGTCGAGTCGATTCCAAACGGAGCCATACCAGCGACCTGAGATCGAACGCGTCGAGCTCGATGACCTAATGCTGCAGGCGGCCGAACTCGGGTTGGCTAGAGATCAGTTTGCGCGGGCGGTGTGGGTGACGCCGCCGCCGGAGTTCGCGGTCGAGCGGGCGATGCAGCGGCTCGCCGCATTGGCCGCCGTCGACGCCAAAGGGCTGACGCAGCGTGGGCGTGAGTTGGCTCGGCTGCCGGTGGCTGCCGATGAAGCCGCGTTGTTGGTCGGCGCACCGTCGTCGATCGACGCGACGCTGTGTGACTTGGTCGCCTTGCTGCAGGCGCGCGGATCGCTGCTGCGCGATTTGCGGGACCTACCCGGAGTTGCCCGTGACGCTGCGCAGGAAGCGCGGGAAGAACTGCTGCGCGGTGTCGCCGATGAGGTGACGATGAATCTGATTCTGCTGCGCGACGGCGATGCGCGCAGACATCACCTCAGCGGTCGACGCCTCGACGAGGCACACGCGATCGCCGGCCAGCTGCGGGAATTGATCGCCGCCAAAGGTCGCTCGATAGAAGGGCTTGCGGATTACATCCTCAAACGCCTGCCCGCCGCCGGTTTCGTCAAGCGACCGAGGACCAACAAGAAGCACGGTCGATCTACGCCGTGGGCGAACGGGACCATTGAGGTGCAAGTGTTTCCGTTCGAGCCGGTGGATCCGGAGACCGAACCGCCCAAGACCAATGCTGCGGTCATTCTCGAGACCGAGTGGTTGTCGGCGGCGCGCGGGGTGCTCGGCATTGGCCGTATGGTGCTGCCGGCCGCGCCGAGTGCACTCACCGCCGCGGGGCTCGGCGAGACCAAGCTCACCGACATCACGCTCGGCAGGAGCTCACGCGGTGGCACCCGGATCGTGGCGCGTCGCGAAGTGCAGCTCGCCGGGGTGACGTTGGCCAGTGACAACGCCGAGTTGCGCGGCGCGGACCTGCACCGCGCGGTGGCGACGTTCGTGTTTGAGAACCGCTTGTTCAAGGGCGCCGGAGACGCACTGCGCGATGCGCTGCACGGCTGGGCAGTGTTGGCGCACTGGGACGGCGACCCGTTGACAGAATACGGACCTGCGCCCCAGTCGCCGCCCGATGACGAAGAGGCGTGGCTCGCGGCGCGGCTGGCGACGCTGGGCGTCGAGTGCGCGGCCGACCTCGCGTTGCTGAACGCGTCGGATCTGCTGCCCGATCTCGCAGCGGTGACGGGCGTGCCAGGTTGGGCGGCGGAGCCGTTGCTCAAGGACTTCCCGCGGCTGTGGAAGCACAACGGCGGGTTGTATTCATGCACGGTGTTGCATCGTCAGAGCACGGTGCTGCTGGAGCCGGTGGATGCAAAGGCGCGCAAGCTGAAGGAGCCGCCAGTCGGGTCTCTGCCGCGACTGCGTGGGTATTGCGTGATCTATAAGCAGGCTAGTCGGCGCTTGACCCTGCGGTAGATTGACCCGTCTCCCCGCAATGGGGGCCAAGAAGACGTACCGAGCCGCGACAACAACCACCGCTCTCGCAAACAGCCCCGGCAGTCCCACCCAATGCGGCGCTTCTTGTCGCGGCTCCGTACACCCCGGCTCCGTACACCCGCATTTCGACACCCGCATTTCGCAGGCGGCAAGTCTGCGACGTGTCGATGAGTCACTGCCCGATCGTCGCGACCACGCTGTTACTGAGCGAAGCCGTCGGCAGCAACTGGCACGGGCTCGCCGAGCTGAACACGGCCCACCACTGAAACTGGATCTGGCCGCCGAGAAGCGTCAGGTCGCACGGCAGAGCGAGCGGCAAGCTGGCGCTGCCTGGGGGTCCCGTCAGTCGTGGCGCCTGCGCAATCGGCAGGGTCACCTGGCACGGGCCACACGGCAGCCGCGGCCCCGGCGCGGCCAACACGACGACTGCGATCGACGCGGTCGGGTCGGCGCCGGTCAGCGTGAATGCGAAGTTCGGATTGCCAATCGCGGCGGGACCGTTCGTGCCGGCGACCCCACCGGGACCGCAAGCGCCCCCCAGGTCGGTCACCGGTCCGCCGCTGCCGAGCGCCTCAAACCGCTGCGCCCAGATCTCGCTGGAATAGGGTGGCACCGCTTGAGCGTCCATCCAAACGATCATCGCCTCGTCGCTGGTCGAACCTCCGGACACGCGTGAGCCGATTTGCGGCGTCAGGCCGGCGACCTTCGCCGCGGAGCCAGTGAATCTCGTCACCGGCCCGCACGCGTTGCAGCTGCCAAGGTCGACGGACACCGCTTCGATGTCGTAGTGGAGCGGCGAGCCGTCGACCTCGTCGGCCCAGGCGACCAGGTACTTTGGGCCCAGGAAACCGACCGCGGGCCGGATCTCGTCATCGCCCGTATCGCTCGCCACTGCCGTTGCTGGCCCAACGCTGGTGATCGATGTCGCGCAGGCGAGGCGCTGACACCAAGTGTCGTGCTTGTTCGGCATCGCGGACTCGTCTTGTTGCCAGGTGACGAGGAAGTCGGTGCCGTCGCCGTCGACGTCCGGTTCGTCAGGGTTGCCCGCGGAGCTCGTGATGAGGTGGAAATCGTCGACGATCACTGCATCGCGCGTGACGCACGCGGCGACGATGCCGGACGAGGGCTGGTTCCACACCACGAGGTGGTGGCCAGTGGAGCCGCCGTTCTTCGATACGGCGGGGGCCGCCTCGGCGGAGCCACCCGGGAGCGTTGTCGTCGAGAGGGGCGACGGGCGTAAGCCAGGCGGGCAAGTCACTTCGGCAATCACGATGGAGCTTTCGGTGGCCCAGACCACGAGGGCTTCGTCGTCGTTGAGCGTCGCTTCACCGCCAGCGTCGGGGTCGACATGGCTGCCGGTGGAGCCGCTGATGTCTACGATCGTCGACGCTGCACCGGTCGCGGCGTCGACGGTGGCACCGAGAATCCGCCAAGGCCCGAAAACGGTCGAGGCCGCCTCCCAGCACACCAGGAACTGATCGGTCAGATTCACGTTCGCGACGGTGGGGCTCGTGGCGATGCCGCCGCTATTGAGCGCGACGGGCGATCCGTCCAGCGCTCCTGTCGTGGTGATGCGCTGAGTCAAGATGTCGAAGGAGGTCGCAGAGAACTCGCGTTGCCAGACCACGAGGTAGCGCTGATTCGACACGTCATAGGCGACGTCAGGGTCGACATCGTCGCTGCCGATGGCGGTTGCCCGGAAATCGGGCCCAATCGGGGGGTCTAGCAGCAGCGGGTAGCGCGCCGAATCCACGAACGCTGCTGGCAGCACCAAGTCGAGGTAATCGCCGTCGAACCTGAGCGTGCCGGCAGCGCGACGCTGCTGTGCATCGATACCAGTCACGCCCCCGATCTTCACACCGCCGATATCCTCGGCGTGCAGCCTGAATCCGGTCGCACTCTCCCCGTGCGCCGCGGCCTGCAAATCGGTCGCCACTCGCAGCCGAACCACGAGGTCACCGGCCTGGCCGAGCGGTCGTCCAAACTCGAAGCTCAGCTCGACGTCATCCGGACGCACAGCGACCCGCTCAGTGACGCCGAGGCCCCGATCGTACGCTGCCGCTCTTGCGTCGAGGCGCGGTGCCACAGCGTCCCGGCCGGACGACCAAACGCGCTCGCGGCCTCGGTCGATCGACACAAGGGTGAACCGGACGGGATAGTTCTTGGTCGCGGCACGCCCGAGTGCCGGCGTCAGTTCGAACGAGCCCGCATCGAAGCACACCTTGTAGTCGGCGCCCCCACCAGTGAGCTGACCGCGTTGCCACGACACTCCATGGGCGCGGCGCATGACGGACTGCAAGTCACCTTGCGGACCCGACGGTCGAAGTGCCTGAGCCGGCGTCGCGGCGTTCATGATCAGAGTGCCGAGGACGGCAACCCCCGCGTGGAACTTGTGCATCATCGCTGGCTCCCCTACTGAATCGTGACCGAGAGCGCGTTGGAGAAATCGACCGAGTAGCACGAGCTGCCGACGATCGCCCATTGCAGGTACAGCTGGACACCAACCACAGTCGGGATGGGCGAAATCCTGGTGGTCACCGCGGCGCGGCCCCTGAAATCGGTCGCGCCGGCGGGGAAGACGACGGCGGAGGAGAAGTCCGGCACGATGGTGCACGGCCCGCACGGGAAGTCGCCGCGTTTCCTAGCCAGTAGCAGGAAGCTGTTGACGCTCCAAGCGGCGGACTGCAGTCGCATGTCGAAGTCGCCGTTGCCGGAACGGGCGCAGGTCGCGTACGCGGTGCCCCCTGACCCGCAGCCGCCTCCGAGATCGGTGACCAGCCCGTCGTCGCCACGGTAGAGATGGCCGAGCACGTCGCTCTCGTAGGTCGCGTTGTAATGGTCCCAAACGATCATGGCCTCGGTGCCGGCGCCGCCTCCGCTCAGCTGGCTGGCGATCTCGATGGACGCGGCGTTCTCACCATAGAAAGGCTGCAGGGCGGACTTGCCCTCGCAGACCCCACAATCGAACAGGTCGACCGACCTGACCTTGGGGGTGTAGAGGGAGGCCCCCAGCACCCGCTCGCGGAAGGCGACCAGAGCACTCCCGTCCAGCACGCAGACCGCCGGGTCGATCTGATCGTCGACTGCGCCACCTTCCACGATCACCTCAGGCGCACTCACGTAACCGACGCGACTCAGCTGGTCGTAGCACACCACGCTGCAGGCGATATCGCTGATCCCGCTGCCGACGACCTCAGTTGCGTACCCCACCACCCAGCACGTGCCGTCGGCGTCGCCGTCGCAGTCTGGATCCCGTTTGACGCTGCTGGAGGCGGCGACGGTGAGGAACTGCTGGGCGAAACTGATGTTCCGGCTGATGATCGCTCCCCCGATGATGTCTGTTGAGGCCCGGTCACGTTCCCAGACGATCAAGTAGAGACCGATGGCCCCCGCGCTCTTGGAGATGGCGGGCAACCGGTCGGAGTCGCTTCCATCGGTGATCTCTGTCACGTCAAACGCGACGACGGCGCCGGTCGGCGGGATCCTCAGCTGCACCGCCACGATCTTGCTCTGAGAGAGGTCCTCCCAGACGACCACCGCCTCCTGTTCAACCGTCGTCGCGTCGCCACCGATGTCGGGGTTGCGCTGCAGGTTGGCGCCTCCCGCGACCGTGACGACCGCCGTGACGCCGCCGGTCGAGGCATGGACGCCGGCGCCCATGATGTCGCGGTTCTCCTCCCACGCCATCGCGAACGAAGCACTCTGTCTGATGTTCGCCACGACAGGCTTGATGCCGTTGAACGCGCTGGATCGGATGGTGATCAGACCCCCAACGGGGGAGCTGCCGCGTTGACGCTGCCCGAGGATGGAGGTGTTGCCGCTCGAGAACCGGCGCTGCCAAACCGTGATGTAGGTATCGAAGGTCGCGTCGTAGGCGACGTCGGGATCCTCGTCGTCGGAACCGATGGTCGGCAGGAAGTAGGCTCCGATCAGCGGATCGAGCACCAACGGCGCGGCGGCGCGATCGACGAACGCGGCGGGCAGCGTCAGCTCGAGGACGCCGTCATCGAGACGCATCGCCCCTTCCACGCGGGCGCCGTCGCCATCGATCCCAACCACCTTGCCGATGCACACTCCGCCGATCCCGTCGAGCTCGAACCGCAGCTCGTCGCTCGCTGCGTGCACGAGGGACAGCTCGGTCGTGAGACGGCAGCGCACGACCAAATCGCCGCCGCCGGGCGGTAGCGTCGCGAACGTGAAGCTCTGCTCGACGCCGTCGACGCGCATCTCATACTGCTCCGCGACGCCGTGGCGCCGAAGGGCGACCTCGTTGCCGTCGCGGGCCGGCTCGGCGGGAGCCGCATCGGTCGCGCGCCCCTGCCGGCGCCCATAGCTCTGGAGCTCGAAGCGCACCGGAAAGAGCCGCGGCGCGCGCTTGCCCAGCGCCGGGACGAACGTCATGCCAGCGCGGTCGAAGCGCGCCTCGTAGCCGGGTCCGGCGCCGATCCACTGGCCCTCGAGCCACGTCACGCCCGCGGTCGACGTCAAGCGTGACAAGGGGGCTAACTCTCCCTGATCGGGAACGCCCTGCGCAGGAGCTGTTGCGGCCAGGCAGAAGACAAGAGACGCGAGTGAGTTGCAGCGCGGCATTGAGGTACACCCATGGAGTCCGACGGCCCTCAAATCCGAAGAAGGCCGCTGGCGTTACACACCAATGTGCGACGTCCGAACAGCGCCCGGGTGACGCACCCGCCGACGCAGACTGCAGGGGGTCAGCGAAGCCCACGGCTGTCGCAGGCGCGCCGCCACTGCGCGCGCTAGTGGTGTGATTCAGCCAGATGGGGGCATTAACCGCGAGGTATCGGCGCCGGTCGCAAGGCGGGTCGCCGCAGGCATATTCGTGGATACGGCGAGGACGACCCAACGCTGCGAACGGCGTTGAGGCCCGCGGAGAATGCCCCAGATTTCTGAATCACACCACTGGTAGTAGCGCGGTTCGACCATGAAGGACCCCACCTGGAGCTTGCTCGACGGCGAAGCGATCGACCGCACGCTGGCGGGCGCTGACCAAGCCCACTTCGCGGAGCTGAGGCGGCGCGCGTTGCAAGCGGTGCGGGCCTTGCCGCGTCCGGCGCGGCGCGTCTTCTGTCTGCGTTGGCGTCGGGTCGGCTACCGGGAGATCGCGGCACGGCTCGGGATCTCCCCGGCGACCGCGCGCAAATACTACTCCGAGGCGCGGCGGGTGGTCACCGCGGCCATCCTGTGCGGGGGCTCGCTGTTGTTGGCACTGGCCGGGCCGCTGCCCATCCAGAGCCCGTTGGGCCGCCGCGCGATCCGCCCCACCACCGTGGTGCCTCGACGCGTCGCCCCAAGCGCGGTCGCGTGCACGCCGGTGCGTCCAGCGCCGGTCTCGGTTTCCCCGATCCGCATTCCCCCGCAGCGCCACGGCCCGGCGCTGTTGGTGGCCGACCTGTCGTCCGACGAGGCCGAAACGCTGCTGGACGGCCTACTCAATGGGGCGGATGCCCCGACGCCCAAGTAGAGGAACTCACAGTGCATCTCTTGACCCGCTGCCGTACCGTCCTCGCCATCGTGGTTGGCCTGTTGTTGGCCGTCGGCGGCCGGACCCAGGCCGGCGGCATGACAGACGCCGACGTCTACAAGGCGCTGGCCGAACGCATGCTGGTGACCGCCGATGAGGTCACGGATCCCGACCGGCGCGCCGAGCTCCTGATCAAGGCGGAGAAAGCGATGGAGCGGTACGAGCTCGCCTGCGAGCGCCGCGACCGGCAACGCCAGCCACAAGCCATGAGTCGACGCATGCAAGCGATCGCCAACTCGGTCGCGCGGATCTCCGACTCGGTCCGCGAAGACTTCGTGGAGTTGCGGTGCCAGCTCGACCAATCCACACCGGACGCTGCACTTTTGGGGGATCTCGCGATCGAAGTCAACGCCGCCATCGACCGAGGGCGCCGCAAGCTGCGACTGGCCAGCGAAGGGGTCGAGAACTTGCGCAGTGCACGCGGCCTGCTGGTGGCGTTGCTGACCGAGCACCCAGAGATCCGCGAGGTCGAGAGCCCGGCCGACAGCCTGGAGTCTCTGTCACGCGTCCAGGACTGTATGCACAGCATCGAAGTCGTCATCCACAAGCTGCGGGCTGTGCTCCAGCGCGTCGACGCGCTGCGTGAGCCCGCCACCGGCAGGCGGTGACCATCGCCTTGCGGCCAAGTCGGACTCCCTCAGGTCCTGCATCGGAACCTTGGTGGTCCCGCGCCGCCAACACCGTGGGGGCGACGCGTCTGCTGCTGAGTGAGCGGCGCGGTCTACTCGATGCGCACGGTCCGGCGACCCCGTTCGCCCAGCGCCACGTGGATTTCCACTGTCTTGTTGCCGACGTTGAGCTTGAGTGGGCCCGGCAGGGCGTGCTGCACCGAGGCTCGTCCGCCCTGGTCGGTTTGGACGCCGGCGAACCAGCCCCGGTCCGGTGACTGGATGGAGACCCATTGCTTGGGGATCGGTTGGCCCTCCGCGTCGACGATCTCCAAGTCGAGTGGCACGGTGACGGCAACGACGTCGCGGGTGCTCCGTTGTCCGGCTTCGATGCGCACGGTGGATCCGAACGGTCGGTAATTGCCGTCGATCTTGAGGCATACGCGATACTCGCCGGGGAGGATGGCCGGCACGACGACGACGCCTTCGTCGTCCGTCTTGTATCGGCCCCACGTTTCGACGACCGCACTGCCGAGTCGTTTGAGCGCGATCTCGGTGTCTTGGAACGGAGTCCCCTGCCACCGCACGGTCCCGCGCCAGCTGCCGAGTCGGACGTCACGAGCGCGCAGCGTCGCCCGCGCGGTTTGGCCGTCGTGGACCTGGATGACGCATCGCGCACCGTCTGGTTGGATGAGCCGACCATTGGGTGAGTAGAAGCCGAGCTGCACCTCGTAGCGCCCGGGTTCGAGGCCGCTGAGCCGCACACTGCCGGTTTTCGGATCGAACGGGTGGTTGATGCGGTCGCGGTAGGCAATGGAAGTGTCGCGGTGATCGAGCAACACGACGCCGGGATACATCTGTGCTGCACGCTTGCGTTGCTGGGGCGTGCCGTAGGCGTTCCATTCGCGTTCCGCTTGCGCGAGGTCGAGTTGGTCGATCAGCGTGCGTGGATCGAGCGCGACGTTCATTGCGCCACCACGCGACACCGTGACACGGATCGGCTTGCCGCCGTGCGCGGTTGTCGCGCCGGCCACGACCTTGGGCAGGAAGCCGGCGCCGCGGGCACGGACGACCAGACCCGTGCGCTTGGGCGGTACTGCGCAGAACGCGCGGCCCCGCGCGTCCGTGCGACTGCCCCCGACCCGCACCGTGGTTTGTTGCCAATGGAGGGGGTCGTCCGACGCGGTTGCGTCGAATGTGGTGCCGGGTGCCGGGTCGATCCATTCGACGTGCGCGCCCGGCACTGGCACGCCGGTGTGGTCGACGACTTCGACGGTTGTGTGGTGGGAGGCGGCCAACTCGATGCGCAGCGGCCGCCGTTCGCCCTCGGTGGTGTGCACGGTCAGCCGTTGGCTCGGCGCCAGTTGAGGGTCCTTGGGCAGCACGACGAAGTCGAGCGGGCGATCGTTGTTGACCGTGATCTCGGCGTGTCCGCCGGGGTAGTGTCCCGTCGCGTTGTGGTCCCGGTTCGTGCCGCCGACGATGCCGAAACGCTCGACAGGTGCGCCGGACGGGTCGACGACCTCCAGGGCGATCGAAGAAGGCGCGCGAACCACGACGTCGACTTCCTCGCCCCACGGCACACGGACGTCCGCGGGACTTGGCTGGGACGTCGTGGCAGGCACGGCGGCGCCGCGGCGCGGCGAGACCGAGAGTGGGCAGTGGCCCAAGACGAAGATCTGCGCCGGAGAGCTCGCCGCCAGAGGCTTGGTCAGTACGGCGACGCCGCTCGCGTCCGACTCACTGTACACGGAGAGGAGTCCCGCGCGCGCGGACACGCGGACCCCGGGCACCGGCGCACCGCGTTGCCCGGTGACGTGTGCGCGGATGGTCGGTTGTCCGGAGATGACTGACAGCGTGCTCGCGGGCGATCCGAGCGGTCGGAGCTCGAGCGCGGAGTCGGGGACCAAGCCAGGCGTGCCGATGACCACGCCGTGCGATCCGGGCGGTAGCCCTCGCGGTAGCTCGAAGTTGCCGTGTCGGTCGCTGCGGGCCTCGACGATGTAGCGCACCTTGCCGCGACGGTCGTTGAGCAAGCGGTCGGCGTAGGTCGCGATCGCAATCTCCACATCTGCGACGGGTTGGCTGTGCTGATCGACGATGCGACCGCGTCGCTGCGCGGATGGCTTCATGCGCACGGTGCCGAAGTCCCAGCGCGAGCCCGGCGCCAAAGTCGTCGGTGCGGCGACGGGCACACGATCTTCAGCGTTGATCTCAACGCGATAGGTGATGTGCTCCTCGGTCTTCTGCTGCAGGGTGAATCCACCCGTGGCGTCGGTTTGCACCGCAGTCATTGGTCTGTCGTTCCACGTGTTACCGCTCACCGACACGACTGCATCGCGGATCGGCGTGCCGTCCTCGTCACGCACCACGATCCCGAGCATGAGTGTCTTCGTCGAGGCGTCTTGCGGCAGTGCTTGGGCGTCGGGCTCGACCGTCGGAACGGCGATCGCGGCGCGTGTGCGTCGGGTTGGATCCGGGACGGGGCCCGCTGCCGTAGTCGGCTGGCCGACCATGGTGGCTGATACCTGGTTGGTCGATGGTGCTGGCATGTCGCCAGGGCCATTGCGCCACAACAGGCCCGTTGCGCCGGTCAGTAGAACCATGCCCACGACCGCTGCGGCCTTGGCCAGCGTGCTCGTCTCGACGAGTCGCTGTGTCGTTGCCGTCGCCGTCGCGCCGTCGGGTGGTACGAACGGACCGACGCGCGTCGCCGCCTTCAGGGTCGTTGTGCGCACCCCGGCGAGGTCGAGGTCGCAGAGTGCGGCTGCACCCAATACGCCGTGCAGGCCCTGCGGCAGGCGCCTCCGCAACCTGGCGAGCCCGCGTTGCAGCTGCGTGCGCACCGTCTCGAAGGGACGCCCCAATGCCGTCGCGATCGCCCGCGTCTCCAGGCCTTCGCGTAGCCTCAGGGTGATCACCTCGCGGTACGGCGGCGGTAGCTCGTCGCTGGCTACGGCGACGAGCTCTTCGACCTCGCGCGACGCCAATACCTCCGCGGGATCCGCCGCGGTGGGGGTCGTGACGCGCGCCGCGTCCACCGGGCGGGTTGCGCGCCGCCGGTTGTGTCGAGCCTGCCGAACCAGGATTCCCGACAACCAGGGCAAGAGCGCCTTCGTGTCGTCGAAGGCCCGCGCCCGCTCCAGCGCGACCAAGAACGTCGACTGTACGAGCTCTTCGGCCTCTTCGCGGCGCCCGGTGAGGTGCATCGCGATGAGGAACAGCTCGCGTGAAGTCAGGTCGAACGCGTGGCCGATCGCGGCGGTGTCGCCGCGATCGCGCCAGCGCAGGAAGTAGGCCGCTGCGTCAATGGGTTGATCCATGGCGGCCTACTCGGCGGGGAGCCGCTGGGCCGGTTCACGATTCTAGCGAATCCTCGGACTTACCCGGCCAAAGACGGCGGTGGAGCAGTGCGCCCCGCCCGGGCTGCCGCCAGCCGAGGACGCTGTCCTATGCCTTCGTGGCAGCAAACGACCATGGTCTTGTGATCGCCGACCTGGCCGATGCCCTCGGTCGAGCGGTGACGGACCTCGAGGCCACCTTCACCACCTCGTGCGAAGACGAGGCGTCCACTGACATCCTCGCGCGCGGGCCCGGGTTTCGATGCGGTCGCGCGTCACCTCTGCGCACGATTCCCATCAGCTCCCCGTCTTTCGTCGCATCGGTTGGCGACGGCGCCCGGGCGTATCCAATGGGCGGCCCCGACGTCGGACCGCTGCAAGGAGGAATCCATGCATCGCGCTTTCGTCTCGTTCGCACTGTTCGCTTCGCTTTGGGCCGTTCACGCTCAACGTGGTCGAGGCGAGCGTGCTCTAAGCGTGCAAGTGCTGCCCGTACCGCATGGCCCCCGACGGCGATCGTCGCGCGTGCCGACGCCGCGTCGGCTCGGCCGGCAGGGCCGGCCGCGGCCGACCCCACCGACTCTGCCAAGGCGTGCGCGGTCAGTACGTCTGGTCCCGCGCCAGGTCCTGCGCGTTCAACAAACGCCCGTCGAAGAACAGAGGGCGCGGCGGCTCCGGCTGCGGGTTGAACATCACCGCTTCCAGCCGGGAGCCCAGCCCGGGTGAGGATTCCTCTGGCGGACGGCCGGTCCACTCGCCGATCTTGGCCAGCAGACGCCCCAGCAAGCCGGACGGCTCCGGCTTGGCGCTGAACGATACGGTCGACAGGTCGGTGTTGAGCCGGCCATCGACCGCGACCGCGTGGCCCGCCGCCTCCGGTTGCCTCGCGGCGCTGACGCGTGTGAGGTCGGAGATGAGTTGGCCGTCGCGCACGGGCGTGCGTTGGGGGGACTCGGGCGGGGGCTGGAACGCCTTCCTCGCCAAATCCGAAGTGAGTGCGCTCCCTGGTGTTGCCATCAGGTTGAGGTGCGCGGCCTGGGTGACTTGCATTCGGAACCGTCCTGGTTGGAGTGGGCCCCGCCCCAGGCCGAGCTTGCCCGGCTGCCAGCCCGGGGCGGTTCCCGAGGGTACTGGTGATCGCGCCGCGGGCCGGATCGTTGCGGGGGCCGGTCGGGTTTTGCCGCCGACTTGAGAGTCAGCGGCCGGTCGCGCGTCTTCTCGAAGGACCAGGCATGGCGACGTCCCGGACAGCGACCCGAGGATGAAGTAGTTCTGGCCGCCCAGGTGGCGCGGGGCCGCCAGCGCGAGGGCAGCGGGGGCGACGGCCAGGGAGTGGGCTGGGTCTGTACCCACTTCGGAGTCACGTCGCCCCCCCGGGGCGCCGGCGATGGATCAAGACCGTGTGCTGGCTATCGTGGCCGACGTGGAGCTGAGCATCCGGCGTCCAGACGATTGGCACGTGCACCTACGCGACGGTGCCGCCCTCATGCACACCGTGCGCGACTGTGCCCGCAACTTCCGCCGCGCGATCGTGATGCCGAACCTGCGACAGCCGGTCGTGTCCACCGCGGACGCCGCCGCCTACCGAGGGCGCATCCTCGCTGCCCGCCCGGCCGGCTCGGACTTCGAGCCTTTGATGACGCTCTACCTCACCGACAAGACCGCCGTCGACGAGATCGCGCGGGCCGCCGCGAGCGGCTTCGTCCCCGCCGCCAAGCTCTACCCGGCGGGCGCAACGACCAACAGTGACTCGGGCGTCACGCATCTCGACCGGATCTGGGGCTCCCTCGAGGCGATGGCCGAGCACGACCTCGTGCTCTGCGTGCACGGCGAAGTCACGGACGCCAGCGTTGATATCTTCGACCGCGAACGCGCATTCATCGACCAGCAGCTGATCCAGATCGTGGAGCGGCTGCCAGGCCTTCGCGTCGTGTTTGAGCACATCACGACCCGAGACGCCGTGCAGTTCGTGACGGCCGCGTCCGCGCGGGTCGGCGCCACGATCACGGCCCACCACCTGCTGCTCGACCGCAACGACATGCTCGTCGGCGGCATCCGTCCGCATTACTACTGCCTACCGATCCTCAAGCGTCGTGAGCACCGCGACGCGCTCCTTGCGGCGGCGACCGGCGACGATCCGAGGTTCTTCCTCGGCACCGACAGCGCGCCACATGCGCGGCACGCCAAGGAAGCGCCCTGCGGCTGCGCGGGCGTCTACACCGCGCGCGACGCGCTCGGCTTCTACGCCGAAGCCTTCGAAGCAGCCGGGCGGCTCGATCGGCTCGAGGCCTTTGCGAGTGAGCGCGGCTGCGACTTCTACGGCCTACCGCGAAACACGGGCACAGTGGCGCTCCGTCGTGCGCCAACCGAGATCCCGGCGGAGCTCGCGTTCGGCGACGAGACCGTCGTGCCGCTCCGCGCCGGGGACCAAGTGCTCTGGTCGCTGGCCGAGTGAGTCACCTGGCTCTCCTCCGAGGGCTACCGCACGACGTTCCCACGAACCCCAGAAGAAGGGCTCGTTTTGAGCGCCATGGTCGATTCGTCGTGTGGATCACGCGCCGGTGAACCGCGAGCGTGGCGGAACGCGTCGAACGCGAACACCCAGCGCGTTTCGAGACGCTGACGCAACAGAGACCGTGCGTGCCGGCAGCGTGCCCAACCCAGTGGCGTTCATGCCGGGGTTGAGCGGGCCGCCGACGCTCGGTCTCAAGTGGGACCCGGTCATCGACCACACCGCCTTCGCGCCAGGCGCGATCGCCGACTTCATGATCCTGAGCGGCGCGGCGGCCGACGTGCCGCTCGGCACCATCGCGACGGGGCACTTGCTGTGTGACCTGACTGGTGCGGTGGTGCAGACGAACGGCAGCCCAGGCTCGGCGTTCACTCTGCCGATCCCGAACGACCCGGCGCTCCTGGGGCAGAGCCTGTGCGCCCAGGGTGGCTCGGTGGATACCGGCGTGCCAGACCTGCACTTCGCCAACGCACTCGACGTCACCATCGGCGACTTGTAGCGGCGAGCCCCGCCCTGTCGCTCGTCAATCCAGCCGAGCGCGCGAGCTGGGCGGCGAGCCGCGGCCCCGCACCTGCGCGTGCGTTCCCACGAATCGGGGCGGAATGCGGTGTTCAAGTCTCGATCGCGACGCGAGCGCGCGGGGCTCACCGCGGACCGGCGCCGTGCGCGGGGCAACGTCGAGTCCGTGCGCCGGGCGCTGTCGAGCGAACAATCGTCCGGGTGTCGTTGAGCCCGGAAGACCACCAGCGTGCCCGCGCGCTCTTTCACGAGCTGTACGAGCGGTCGCCCGCGGAGCGCGCGGAGATTCTCAAACGCGAAGCGCCGAGCCCCGAGGTTCGGGCGGAAGTCGAGGATCTGCTCGACGACTTGCCCCAAGAAGGGTTCGCCGAGGGCGACCTCGGTGGCGTCAATGAGGCGCTCCTCGACACGGTCGCCCCCAGTCCGGCGATGCCGGGGACCATCGGGCCGTATCGCGTCGTGCGGCCGATCGGCGAAGGCGGCATGGGCGTCGTCTACCTCGCCGAGCAGCTGTCACCCCAACGGCTTGTGGCAGTGAAGCTGTTGCGGCACCTGGGGTTCGGGGTCCAGGGGTTGCGGCGGTTCGAGCGCGAGGCCGAGCTGCTCGGCCGCTTGCAGCCCCCCGGGATCGCACAGATCTTCGAGGCCGGCACGACGCCCCGTGAGGAGGGCGGGGTCACCTACATTGCCATGGAGTTCGTGGAGGGGGTGCCCATCACGGACTTCGTGCGACGCGAGAGCTTGGGATTGACGGCACGCGTCCGCCTGCTGGTCTCGCTGGCCCAAGCTGTGCATCACGCCCACGTTCGTGGCGTCCTCCATCGCGACCTCAAGCCGAGCAACGTGCTCGTGACGGACCAGGGAGTCGTCAAAGTCATCGATTTCGGGATTGCGTCCACCGGGGAAGAGGCCATCCTCGGTCCGGGCGTCGATCTGGACACTGCACCGCAGCGCAACGGCTACCGCAGCTGCAGGTGCACCGGCGCCGCGGCCAGACTTCCGACCGTCAGCGTGTACCGCGCGCGAAGCTGGCGAGCCGAGGCCGTGATCTCATACGCGCCCGGCGCGAAAGACAGCTCGGCCTCCCAAGGCTCACCAACCTTGGCCGGCACCCACTCCTCGACCAGCCGCTCGCCGTTCTGATGAACATAGAGCGTCGCCCCGCGGGCGACGGCGCCCGGAGGCACCGCAAACTCGAACCGTTGCGACACACCCTGCGAAGTGGGCATTTCGATGTCCGTGACCTCGCCCGCGCGGATCTCAAGCGGACGCGCCGCCGCGGCGGCTCCGCCGCCCCAAACGAGCAGGCGATAGACCCCCGGCGTCAACGCGGGGGTGGTGACCGGGTCGCGATCACCGCGCAGCATCCAGCGCCCGTTGGACCGGGTGTCAAACACCATGAGACGCGGTTTCAAGTCGCCGACGACGCGAATGCGCGCGGAACCGCCCAAGGTCAGCTCCACGAGCCCGGCGTCCCAGGTGGTTTCGGCAGCGATCGTCTGGGCTGGCACCTCGAGGCCTGGCCACCGCTCGGCGCGCACGATGAGCTCCCAACTTCCGGCGGCCAATGGCCCGATGTCGAAGCGGCCACTGGGATCGGTGCGGGCGTCTTCGCTCACATAGAAGCTCACATCCGCGCGCCTGGCGCTCACCCGGGCTCCAGCAATGGGCCGCCGGTCGGGCCCCACGACGACACCGACGATCCGCGACGTCGGCGGCCCGACCCGCTGCACTCGGAGCTCGATGGGGCTGCGGCGCGGGTCGATCTCGGGCCAGGACACCGGCGCGATCGTCGAGGTCTGCGAGCGACCGCGCACCGGCCGTTCTTGCGGACAGTTGGGCACGGTAAAGACCCCGGCGGCGTCCGTGCGCACAAAGGCATGCCAGTGGGCGTGGTCACGCGTGGCATCGGCGTTGAGCTCGATGGCAACGTTGGCGACCGGCTCGCCGGCGGCATCGACGACCCGGCCGGACAACACGAGGCCGGTGGACAACACCAGCTCGCAGTCGGTCACGGCGCCGGTCGCAACGCGTACCACCCGCGTCGTCTCGCCGAGCTCATCGTGCTCGGCGGCGACGGTGAGCTCTCCCGCCGGCAACCCACGCAGCGCAAACGTGCCATCGGCTGCGGACTGGGCTCGGTAGTGCTCGATCTCGCCCCAAGCGCCGATCGCGACGTCGACCTCGTGGACCGCCGCACCTGCCCCGTCGCGGACGACGCCGCGCAGCGTCGCCCCGGCCACAAGATGGATGCGCAACTCGCTCGTCGTGTAGTCCACGACGTAGCAGCCTCCCCGCCACGGCGCGAAGTCGGGGTGCCGCGCCGATACCGGATGCTCGCCCTCATCCAGGCCCACCGCCACGAACCGGCCGTCAGCATCCGTGTGCACCAACGCGGGCAGCGGCCGCCGATCGAAGGCCATGCTGTTGAGCCCCTGCAGCGGCCCGTTGCCCACGACCACGAGCACGTTGGCAAGGGGCTTTCCTTTGGGGTCGACGACCCGGCCCGCGACCACGCCGCCGGGGCCGCCGAGCTGAATCCGCACCTCCGCGGTCGTACCAGATTCCGGATACAAGAGCTGCATGAACGACGCGGCGTGCCCAGCAGCCCGCGCGCCGATCATGCACGGACGGGGAGCGTCGAAGATCGTGAACCGGCCACCGCTGCCCGTCCTCGCGAGAACCGCGGGGTCACGACCCAGTAGCGCCGGCATTGCGCACTCGACCGCCGCGCCTTCCACGGGCGTGCCATCGCTGGCGACGACGACACCCTGAAGCCGCATGCCTTGCGGCAACGACATCTCCAGCTCGGCGATCTCACCGGCCATGATCGTCGCTCGGCGCCCCGAGCCGAAGCGGTCACCAAACACGACGACGCCACCGGGCCGCAGCTCGGGGAAGCTCGCCAGCCCATCATCGTCGGTCCGCGATCGACGCAGGCCCACTCGCGAGTCGGCTCCGCTGCGGTACAGGCTCACGGTTACGCCCGCCGCGGGCAGCTCGCCCCCGGCGCGCACCACGCGTACGCGCAGCCCTCCCAACGCGTCGCGACCGGCGATCGACAGGCGCGGACCGGCTTCGACTCGGGCCGGAGGCTCGACTTGGTCTTTGACCGCCGGCGCGGCGGCCGACAGCGTTGCTGGTGCGCCTGGCGCGTCCGTCGCGGGCGTCGGCGCCGGACGCGGCGCGTTCGGCCACCAAACGATCGCAAGCACGACTGCGACCGTCGAAACGGCCACCGTGATGGGCTTCATCGACATCGCCAGGACTCCGGATAGCAGCGGTGTCGCGCCGCTGGCAATTGGCACGAAGAGGGCCCGACGGTCGACACCGCGAGCATCGAGTCGTTCGCGCAACAGACGCAGAGCGCGGCTGTGCCGATTCCAGACGGTCTCGACCGCAACGTTGAGCTGCGTCGCGATACGACGCGGCGGCTCACCCTCGAAGTAGCGCAACACGATCACTTCCCGCAGCTCGTCCGGGAGCGCGTTGACGGCGTCGACCAGCACGCGCCGACGCTCTTCGCGTTCGGCCAGCTCGGCAGCGGACGGCACCGTGGCGGCGCTGGAACCGGCCACTTCGCGCCGGCGTCGGCGCCGCTCACCGCGGGCCAGCCAGGTCAGCTGCTCGACATCATCGGCGTCCTCACCGGACAACGCCCGTGCCAGAGCCCGCACGTGCGGTGCTTGATCGAGCAGTCGCTGCAGATCGGTTGCAGAGAGAGAGGGCATTGCCGGAGAGACAAGACACCGGCCGGCCGATTTCCTGGCCTGGTGTTTCGCAGAAAAGACGCCGCGGAGCCGCTTGCTCGGCACGATCGACGCAACGAGCTCGCCTCACGCTTGGCCGACGCGGCTCACCCGCGCCCCTAGCGCGCCGTCCGCGAACCCACGTCGTCATGCGGCGCAGCTGCCGGTGGAGCATCCCCGGTCGCCCCCGAGCTCTGGGCGAGAAAACGCTCGGCGTCCCGCGGGCTCGTGAAGCAAATCTGCCGGAGGTGGGCATACCCAGGCTCGGCAAAGAGCTTGGAGTACCGTCGACGCCGGGACCGATGCGTCTTGATGACCCACCACAGGATGGAGTCACGGGTGAACAGCGCCTTGCGCAGCGTCTCCACGTTGCCGTTGCAGACCGGCTTCCGCGTGAACGAACGGTGGATCGTGCGTCGGACCGCCCGGCTGAAGGTGGTCACAAAGGAGTAGTTGAGCCACAAGACGGTGTCGGCCCGATCGAGCACCAGGTGGCGGGTTCTCGAGTAGTTCCCATCGATGATCCACTGCGGCTGGGCGATGACTTGCTGCACGAGCTCGGTCACCTCGTCGAGGGATCGCTCGGTCCATCTGGGTAACCAGTGAAGGGTGTCGAGCTCGGTGTGAGGGATCCCCAGCTTCGCGGCAAGCTGGGCAGCAAAGGTCGTCTTGCCGGAGCATGAGGTTCCGATCACGTAGATCCGCTGCATCGTGGAGAGCGTCGTCTGAGACAACCCGAAGAAGCTCCTGGGCAGAACTCTCATCGTCCGCGCGCTAGCGCGGCGAGAGACGTGTGGCTGCTGCCGCGTGGCCCTTCGCGGGCACGAGTCTATCCGCACTGGGACGAGGGATCTGCGCAGGAGCGTGGAGTCCTCGGGCTAGTGTCCTGGATCCGCAGTCCGTGCGCACCAAGCACGCCTCTGAACGCCGCTAGCGGCGTCGCGCCTACTCGCCGTCTCTCCTGGATATGCCTGCGTCGGCGATCTCCTTGCTAGCGACGCCCAGCGTCGCACCTCGTGCGCACGGATTTGGGATCCAGGACACTAGCCGCGGGCAACCAGTGCGCACACCGGCCTGGCGGGTGGGACCGAGCCGTGCCGGGGCCCGGCGACGGGCATCGCGGCATCGCACGAGCGTCTCCCCTAGAATGCTCCCCACCAAAAGGAGGACACAACCATGCGCCCTACGCTAGCGTGGCTCGCCGTTCCCGTCGCACTGGCCGCAACCGCCTCCGCTCAACCAAGCTGGAGCGCGTCACCCGCCCCATCGAACCTCACCCCAGGCTGGCTGGCGTTCGACGCGCGCACGGGACACGTCGTCAGCGCCGCCACCGAGACCTGGGAGCATGAAGGCGCGGCGTGGGCGCTGCGGTCACTCCCGACGCAGGCGAGCAGCCCTGCCGACCTCGTCTACGACCCCGGTCGCGGCATCGTGGCGCTCGGCATCAAGTTCGACACCTCTTCACAGCGAAACGAGCTCGCCGTCTCCACCTACCTGGGGACCGGGTGGCAGCCGTGGCCTGCCACGAACGTGCCCGTCGGTACGCGTCTGAACGGTTTCTACGACGCGATTCGGCGTCGTCTGATCGTCGTGACCACGGCTGGCGGTGCGCCCGTGACCTGGTCGTACGACGGTGCCTCGTGGCAAAGACACCTCGGCGCCGCGCCGTCGCCACGAGCAACTCTAGCGATCGCGTTTGACGAATCGCGCGGTCGAGCTGTGCTCTTCGGCGGCTTGGCGGGAGGGCAGCTCTTGGGGGATACGTGGGAATGGGACGGCACGACGTGGCTGGAGCTAACGCCGGGCGTGTCGCCCAGCCCACGTGTGGCGAGCGATCTGGTGTTTGACGCAGCGCGCGCGCGCGTCATGTTGTTCGGCGGTCGTGGCGCAACGGCGCTCAACGACCTATGGGAATGGGACGGCCGCGATTGGCGCCCCGTGCCGACGACGATCCGACCGCCGGCCGGCCAGGAGTTCGATCTCGTCTACGACCCGGTGCGAGAGAACCTCGTCCTCGTCAGCTTCGACTTCGTCCTCGGCACGCGCACGACGTGGGCGTTGACCAACACTACCCAGGCGATCGTGACCGAGTTCGGGATGTCCTGCGCCAGCTTCATGAACCCCTTGCCCTGGGAACGCCCCTGGATCGGCGACGACTGGTCGGTCGGCATCGGCGGTCCGTGGCGCGCGCCGGTGCTCCTCGTCGGCGGCTCGAAGACCAGCTGGGCCGGCCTGCCGCTGCCGACATCGCTCAGCGTGCTGGGTGTCCCGTCTTGCTTCCTGAACGTCAGCCCCAACGTTGTACTACCCTCGGTGCTGGGACCTCGCGCCCGGTTCGTGGCCGCCGTCCCCGTGCCCGGTGCTCCGGCCCTGGTCGGCAAAGAAGTGCACGTGCAATTCGCCGCGCTCGACGCGAACTCGGAGCTGTCGCTGTCCGACTCCTTGACGGGGACGATCGGCGCACGGTAGCTGGGGGCTTTGGCCGCGCGGGTGGACGCGAGGTCCACGCCAGGCGAGCCGAGCGTTCAACCCAGATCCGTGCATGCCGTGGGGAGCGACCTACTCCGCCGCTGCTTCGCAGACATCGCCTGGTGGGACAACCGGGGCGGGGTCGGCTGGGACGTCTACATCATCCGCGCCGTGGAGACGACCTCCGGCGCGGGCTCGCCGGTGGTCTCCTTCTCGGGGGACTATCGCGTCTCCAACACTAGCTATTTGCCGCCTAGCAACGTGTCGGGGCCGTGGCTCGGCGAGCATTCGCGCTCGAGCACACGCCGCACCGCCGCCGCCTCCACGAACGCCTGCACCTTGCGCACCCCACCGCACGCAGGGCAGCGCCGTCGCCGTCCACGTCGCCAACAACCAACGTAAGCTGACTCCCCCCGGAGTGGATCCGCGTTAGTGAGCACCGACTGCCGAGCCAAGGCATCTCTGACGGGCCCAGGCCCCAGATCTCTTGCCCGAGCATTCTTGACGCAGCCTCGCCTGGGCAACGCCGGCCTGGGCAACGCTCCGTCAGGCCGCAGGTCTTCCGGGATCGCCGCAAACCATCGCCCCGGACAACCCGGCACCTACACTCGGCCATATGGCCATGTCATCCGCTCGGAGAGGTCTGGGATTCGTCGTTGGGTTCACGGCCCTCTTGCCCCTCGCCGCCCAGATTCCTCTAGACGCTCAGGGCGCTTCGACACCGCCAGAGTCGGCCGACCCGGACTTCGTCGCATGGATCAAGCTCCGCCCGGCGAGCGAGTGGTACGGAATGTACGTCGAGGGCCACAAGATCGGGTGGCGGGCCGTGCACACACGACTGACGCCGTGGCGAGGCGAGACGGTCTACGAGGTCGTGACCGAAAAGCGTATGCGCACGGCGGCCGAGGGGCAGACGGAGGAAACCGCGTGGACCGACTCGCGACGCTATGCACTCCACGGCGACGGTCCGCTCTTGCAGATGGAGGTCACGCAGGTCCACGACGGCGTGGAGACGACACGGACGGTGGAGCGAGAAGACGGCGCCTACGTCATTCGATCGCAGACGGCCGACAGCCGAACCCAACGGCGCATCCAGCTCACGAGGGAATGCCTGCGCCAGGAGCTCGAGATCACCGAGTGGTTCGATCGGTCGGTCGCAGGGGAGCCGGCCCCGGAGGTCTGGAAGGCCTACATCGTCGACTTGGAAGAGGAGGAACCTGAGATCGAGGTGCAGGCGCGCTACATGGGCAGCGACCATCGCCAGATCGCCGGCGTCCAGACGCTCATCCACCGCGTGCGCACAGAAATGCGCGGCGCTCCGGCGGAGCTCGAGCTCGTCAACTGGCATCGGCTCGTCCGCCTCCGCGGCCTCGTCGAGATCCGACGCGAGCCCGAGAGCCTGGCCAGGCAGCTCGACGCCGACGTACCCGATGTGTTTGCGATCGCAGGCATCCGCGTCGAGGGCGGCTTTGGCGAAGTGACGCATCCGTCGCGCGTCGTCTTCGACGTGTTTAACACCAGTGCCTTCACGTTTCCCGAAACCTCGCGCCAGCGGGTCGAGCGAATAGACGCAGGCCACCGCCGCATCACACTCGGCCCGCAAGACGGCGCCGCAGCGACGACACCGCTAGGCGTAGCCGACCGTGCGAGGTATCTGCGGGGCAGCGTCCGCTATCCCATTGAAGCCGACGCGCTGTGCGCGGTGATCACCGAACTCGATTGGCCCAGCGACGCGGATGCGTCGACCCGTGCCACGGCGGTCTGCGACTACGTGCACGACGAGCTGCGGAAGGCCTACGGCCACAACGCCACGGATGCGGCTGCGGTGTTGGCACGAGGGGGCGGGGACTGCACCGAGCACACCCTCCTGTTCGTCGCGCTCGCCCGCGCGGCAGGCGTTCCGGCCCGAGAGGTCTCTGGCTTGGTCCCATGTTCGCGCAAGCCCTTGACCCTGATGTACCACGCCTGGGCCGAATACCACGACGGCGGGCGTTGGGTCGAAGTCGACCCGACGTGGGGCCAGGCGCCACCCGATGCCACGCACCTCCGGCTCGCGACCGAAGGCGACCTCGCCTGGTACGCGGTCGCGAATGAGGCCGCGTTCAAAGTCGTCGACGTCAAGTAGCTCGCGCACCGCCCTCCAGCGGCAACGGCTCGCCCTCGAGCCACGGTGCCCCCGCAGCATTGAGCTCCTCAAGCAGTGCCCGCCCCAGCTGCTCCAGCTCGGCCAGCTGCGGCGCGAGCTCGGCGAGCCCGGCATCGGGCCGCTGTGGTGAGATCGCCAGGCCGATCCTACCCATCGATCCCTCGAGGCAGCCCCTGCGACAGCCGTTCCCAGGTGCGGCCGCCATCCAGGCGCGGTGCAGACCCGAGCCGGCGCCACCACCGAGGTACGCGACCGTGCGATGCCGCTGCCACGTCGCAGCGTCGAGCCGATCGGGATCGCGTGGATCCAGCACCAAGTCAGTGCAGCCCACCCAGGCGTCGTCGCCGAGCGTCCGCGCCCACGTCGCCCCACCGTCGTCGGAACGAAACACGCCACGGCTGCCCCCGGCCGGCCACAGCGGGCCCTGCGCCGCGACCCAAACCACATCGGAGTCCTCGGGGTGCACCAAGATCTTTGAGACGGATGGGCTGCAGTGCCCAGCGTGCGGTGGGGCCGTGGCGCTGCCGGGGATCGCCTAGGAGCCGACGACGATCTCGTGACCCGGGCTGAGCTCAAAGCGGCTCAGCCAAGGGCCGCCGTCGATCGCCAAGTCAGTGCTACGGATCGTAGTAGGTGACCGCGATCCCCTGACTGAGCTGCACATTCGGCAACATCGCGACGTGGAGGGCCTGGTGGTAGAGGGGGAGGCCGACCAGAGAGGGTGTCGACGGGACCGGAATCGTCAGCTGGAACTGGCCGTCCACGGGCGGACCGGTAATGGTCCCGCCGAACGGGAGAGTGATCGTCGGGCCAGGGTTGGGCACAAACGGCATGGGGAGGTGGAGTTCTGAGGAGGTCAAGAGCTCGCAACCGGGGAAGCCGAGGGCGGTCAGGTCGATGGCCACTTGGGTCGCTCCCAGAAACAAGGCAGCGGTGCCCGCAGCGGCAGCAAGGCTCTGCGTGGGGCCCCTGACGGTGTAGGAGGATCCCAACGCGGGCTCCCCGGTCACCCCGACGGGGAACCCACAGTCGCTGCCGTAGGCGGTCGCGACCGACCCGCAATGGCAACCAAACGTGAGGACCTGAGTTGAG
The DNA here is from genome assembly GCA_039029375.1 of Planctomycetota bacterium. Classification (GTDB taxonomy): domain Bacteria; phylum Planctomycetota; class UBA1135; order UBA1135; family UBA2386; genus JBCCGH01. Next base: position 23,194 of record JBCCGH010000043.1, on the reverse strand, counting down.
CCAGAGGTCGAGTTGGTCGTGCACGACACGGAAGTGACCGACCCGGAGAACCTGATCACGCCGCCGTGAAAGCCCGACATCCCTCCGGGCACAGTGAGCGTGGTGCCGCTGACCGTCCCCTGGTAGAACCCCGAGAGAACCGTAAACGGCTGATCGAACGTGTAGTTCACCACGCTCGGTCCCGCGGAGGTGCCGCGCCACGAAATGGCGTAGAGCAGGAGACCACTCACCGAGTTGTCGAAGGTCGCCGTCCAGTCGGATCTTGCGTCGTAGAAGACGGCCTCGGTGGGGGCGGAGAGCGGCGCTGCCGAGTACTTGGCGCCAGACAGGCCCTTCGTCCCAATACCGGTGTCCTCGAGCCCAGTCACGGCCACTGAGGTTCCGTTCAGGTCACCCGTGATGACACTGCCGGGCGACCAGTCGACAGAGACGAGCCTTTGCGCGGGAAGTGCCGCGGTCAGCGCAAGGCCGACCCCGAAGATGCAGATTCTCATGATTCGCTCCTTATGCGTTTGCCATGGAAGGCGGTTCGTATCCACCCTCCCCACGCAAGCGACAGCGACACCTCGCAACAGAACTCCAGAAACCGTCCTCCGACACCGGCGGCCGGCTCGCGCAACATCTACTCAACGTTGAGTGGCAGCGCCCGAGTCGCGGGCCGTATGGGCCCCGTCGATCACAATCTCTGTGCGTGCGGGAGCCGGAGGTGTGCCGCGGGGTGCGGCAGATTCTGGTTCGCGGGCTGTCATCGTTCTACCGGCACCTCCACGACGCGGAGCGGCGACGTCGCCATCGAACGAGACCACCGCCGCGAGATCGGCGAGTAACACCCGCGTCAAGAATCGCAGTGGGCGCCCATCGGCGCGGCGCCGCCACTCGGAGCTGGGGGAGGCTGCGGGTCGCCTCCGAAGTTGCTCCGGGCCGGGGTATCGTCGATGACGAGCCGGGCGGGCGGCGGCGACGTGCGCGGGTCGCCGCTGCGAGGTCCCGAGCGGGACCAGGCTTGCGTTAGAACCAGTCGAAGGCCACGGCCGTCGCCTCAGCCGCCGATTCCCACCTCGAGCCCGGGCGTGAAGTCGAGGTCGAAGGACGGGCTTCCCGGATCCGGCGCGACGCCTTGGAAGACGACCGTGGCGCCGACCAGAGACCACTCCAGAGGAATCGGCAGCGTCACGCTCGTGAAGCCCTGCGCGTTGGTGGCGGCTGGCCAGCTCACGATCCAGGTCGCCGGATCGATCTCCAGCGTGCAGCCGCCCGGCAGCGGCGTCGGGCGGGCGCTGGCGGCGACCATCAACGCGGCCGCTGCGCTCCGCGCCAGCCCGCCGAAGTCGGCGGCGAACCGCGGTGACCCAAGGGCCGGTTGCGCGAATGCGCCGACCCACGTGCCGCGCCCGCAGCCTGCGCCGTGGGTCTGGATCGATGGCGCCTTGCCGAGCAGCAACGTGTCGTTCGTCCAAGTGAGTGACCCGGCCGAGCCGCCGTAGAACACGGTGCGGCGGACGCCGCCGTGGTGCGCGAGCATGAAGTCCCGGCGCGGCGTGGTGGCCGGGACCGGCGCCGCGGCCTGGCTCCAGTCGCTACCGTCCCAAGACCACGTCGCCGCACTGTTCTCCTCAACCAGTAGTACCCGACCGAGCCGCGCGTCGTAGGTCATCGGCCCCGTCGCCGCGGGCGACTGGGCGGGCTGCCGTTGGATCCACGTGGCGCCGTTGAACTCCCAGGTCTCGGGTCCGGCCGCGCCGTGCGTGAACGCCACCGTGCGCTGCCGCACGGGGTCGTAGGCGATGTTGCCGTCCTGAGTGGGCGACGACGTCCGCGCGGTCTGGGTCCAGTCGCTGCCGTCGAATTCCCACGTCTTGCGCGTCGGTGTTGACGTCGCGACGGCCCACTCCAGTAGCACGACGAGGTCGCGCCCGCTGTCATAGGCCATCGTGTGGTTGCCCGCAGACGGCGACGAGGTCGTGGTGATTTGGGTCCACGTCCTGGTCACCCCATCCCATTCCCAGGTGTCGCCGAACACCGCCCCCCAATCACCAGACCCGCCGAATACCACCGTGCGTTGCCGCGCGTCGTCATATGCCATGGCGTGCTGGCCGCGCGCCCCGGGGCCGAAGTAGCCCGCCGCGTACGGCAAGTTGGTCCAGCCACTGCCGTCCCACAGCGCCATCGCAGATGTGGCCATGCCGCCGAACCGCCCGTCGAAGATCGAGCCGCCGTAGCGCATCAGTACGTCGTTGGCGGCGTCGTAGACCATCGCGCCCAGTGACAAACCGGTCGGATACGGGGGCGGCCCCGAGGCGGGCAGCCAAGCGGTGCCGTTCCACGAGTACAGCTGGCCGGTCCGGATGCCGACCATCGCCTCTCGCGACGAGTCGTAGATCACGCTGTTGTGTCGCGGCCCCCAGCTGCCGGAGACCATCGTCCAAACACCGCCGCGATACGCCCACGTGTCGTTCGTCGGGTTCACGCCGCAGCCCGAGCAGCCGATGCCGCCCACGAGCAGCATTTGGTCCTCGACGGGGTCATGCGCCAGGGAGGCGAAGCCGCGCGCCAGCGGTTTCGAGTAGCCGCTGATCTGGATCTGCCGCCACTGCGCGCCGTCCCATTCCCAAAACGCGTCGGAGAAGGGGCCGCGTGTGGCGGGATCGGGATCCCCGCCGAACAGCAGGATCGTGCCCCGCGACGGGTCGAAGCCCATCGCGCCGCCGGTGACGGGCGCGGGCGAGGGCCCTCCGACCCGCTGCGCCCAGCTCACGCCGTCCCACTCCCAGGTGTCCCCGAGCGAGCCGGTCGCGTCTTCGCCGCCGAACAGCACGACGCGCTGTCGCAACGGGTCATAGGCGTAGGCCGCGTCGGCGCGCGGTGATGGCGTGATCGCCGGTTGGAGCTGGGTCCACCCGCGACCGTCCCACGCCCAGGTGTCGCCGAGGAACGGCGCCGGGCTCCCCGCGCCGAGGCCGCCAAAGACCAGCGTGCGCGCCCGTGCCCGGTCTTCTGCAACGACGTGCGACCGCCGCGCGGGCGGCACAGTCGCCGGGTTGCGCCGCACCCACACGTCGTCTGGAGCGTAAGCGCCCTGGCCGGAGTGCGGCGTGAACGCGCCGCCGAACGTCGACAGCCTCTCGCTCGCCGGATCGAGGAACAGCCGGTCCGAGTCCGCGAACTCGACGGGCTGCTGCGGCAACCAGGCGTCTTGCGCGAACGCGGGGCTGGGGAGAAGCGCAAGGCCGATGAGCGCACGGCCTGCTTGGCAACGAGACATGATGACCCTCTGGTGACGGTGGAGAGATCCAGTGACCGCCCGGCATGCAAGAGAATAGCGCGGTCCGCGGTCCGCAGCGTGACCAGTCGTAGCGCTCTGGCGCGGCCCGCTACTAACCGGGGGCGATCACCTCAGCGCGCACGTTGGAGCGCTCAGGTTGGCCCGCTCTCGCTCAGGGCTTGATGCGGCGCAGGTCCGGCGACTTGTCGTACTGGTAGAGGGCAGTTTCCCGGGGACTCAGGTTGGGTGTTTGCCTCTGGCGGCGCGGTTGTTAGCTTGTTCTATATCAAGCGATGGAGCGTTCCCTTGACCCTGAAAGTCCTGTCCCTCTCTACCACCAAATCGCTGAGGTTATCCGTAGTCGAATACGGTCGGGAGAACTTGGGGCTGGGCAGGCTCTCGAGCCGCTGCGACGGGCCTCAGAAGCCTTTGGCGTCAATCTGCACACCGTAAGGCACGCCTACGCAGCGCTTGCGCGAGAGGGGCTAGTCGAGACTCGCGGCACTAAGGGGACCTGGGTGCTCGAGGTTGAAGCCAACGAGTCGCTCGAAGCCTTCATTCGACGCGTTGTCTCTGTCGCGAGGCGCGATCACAGCCTTGTGCCTGGTGACCTGGCGGACGCAATTCGAACCTTGTGTTGTGCGGAAGGCAATCCGCGCCCGACGGTGTATGTCGTGGAGTGCAGCGCATGGCAGTGTGAGTCCCACGTGAAGGAGCTCAGGGCGACATTCGATGTTGATGCGCGGCCGTGGCCACTCACGGATGGGGAAGCCCCGCCGAACGACGGCGTGATCCTCTCTACTTACTTCCACTACAACGACGTGCGCCGTGCGTGGCCGCGTCGGCTGAAGGATGTGCACTTCCTGGAAATCCGGCTCGATCCCGACGTGGTCATCAGCTTATGTGAGCTTCGGGAATCCTCAGAGGGTCGCCTCAGGATATGGGTTGTAGAACGTGACATGGTCACCGCTGAGACAGTTGCTGCAGATGTAACAGCATTGCTACCTCGTAACGGATTTGCCGTTTCGGCGAGGGAATATGAACGACCGCGCGACGCGCTAGAGAGTCTCGACGATGGATCCGTCGCCGTTTTCGCCCCCCGTGTGTGGGGCGTGCTCACCGACAGGGACCGCGCGCACCCGCAATCGCTGGAGGCCCGTTACGTCTTCGATGCCAAGAGTCTCGCTGATCTCGGCTGTGAACTGCGTTGGGCGCAGCTCACGGCTGCCTCAGAGTAGCCCCGGCCGACGTTTCCGATCACGCAGATCTCATCGATCCGAGTTGGGGTCTTCCTGGCGAGTGCTCTGGTCATCGGACTGCTCTTCATCGGCCGACTCTTTTCGAGCGCAACCGCAGGTGCCGTGCCACCAGTCGAGGCTGGCCACGAATACCATCCTCCAAGCAGACTCAAAGCGAACTCAATCGTGCGGCTCCATTCTCCGAACAAGGCTTCCTTCTCCGAACAAGGCTCCCTTCTCCGAACAAAGGAACAAAGCGAGAGAGCTCGTCTGTGGCGATGGCTTAGGCGGTCCAGTTGGGCTCGTGGAGGGGCAAGATGGCAACATCTACGTCGCGAACTTCTGAGGCGGATTCATCGCTCGAGTGCCAGCAAGTGAGGGGGCGGCAACGGTCTTCGCCACGCACCCGAGATGAAGAGCCCGAACTCGATTGTGCAGGGGCCGTCTGGAGCCTTCTTCGTCGCGGACCTTCGATCGCCGATCCTCTTCCGAGTCTCGATCCAAGGCAAGGTGACTAAGTTCGCGAAACTGCCGGGCATTGCTTGTGGCCACCTGGCATTGGCGGATGGAGCGTTGTACGCAACGGGTTTCGCTGAGCACGGAATCGTCAGAGTCGAATCCGGTGCCTCATTTAGCGTCGTCGCGGGTACTGGCGCTCGAGGCTTCGAGGACGGCGCAAATGGAGCGGCGAACGTCTCTTATCCAAACGGAATCGGTACCGCTTCTGACGCGGCACACTAGTTCGGCTGCACCGGGAGCAAGAGTTGTGTCATCGCACCCTGGTTTCTGTAGACACGGTGCGTTGCTTTGACGAAGTCCGATTCTCGCGCTCGGTAGATGTCCGTGAAAGTCTGCGGGTTGCGATCATACAGTGGGAACCACGAGCTCTGGATCTCAACTCGGATTCGATGGCCTGCGAGGAAGCGGTGGTACCGATCGGGAAGTTCGAACTCGAGCTTCGTCACGGTCCCCGGCTTGAGAGGTACTGGTTTTGAGAAGCTCTTGCGGAACTTCGATCGAAAGATCTCGCAGGCCAGCGGGATCTGGTAGCCCACCGCCTCACGGTCCTTCTCGTCGGGGTGAGTGTCGATCAGCTTGACGACCCAATCGGCATCCGTTCCGGTGGTGGCGAAGAATAGTCGAACCCTGGCGCGGCCGGCGAGCACCAAGTCTCTCGGTAGCGGCTCCGTCGTGTACGACAAGACGTCCTTTCGATTCGCGACGAAGCTCTGGTCTTCGACCATATAGCCGGGGTCGATTCGCGGGCCACACTCGGCCGTAAACGGTACGGGATCGCTCGGATCGCTGACGAACTCATCGAAGCCGCGGTCGCTGCCGCAACCAATCTGAGTGGCTCGGGGCGACGATTTCAGCTCGGCTCGGCCATTGGGCCGCAGTTGCAGCGACACTTGAACCACGTCGGCGGGCGGCCAGCGAGAGAGGCGATGCCACCGGTTGCCACCGGTCTCGAACACCGTCACACCACCGAAGTCGAAGCTTGTGTTGTCGCGCAGGTGGTGCTCGAAGAACGGAAACTCGATATCGCGCTGATATTCTTTTGCCGTGGGCACGCGGAACTTGGCGGGGCCGAGTGAGTCGCCACGATCACGAGCCCAGCCACCGTGGCGCCACGGTCCTACGATCAAGTGGTTGTTGTTGTCTGAATCCTTGGCCTCGACCTTCTCGTAGATCGCGAATGGTCCACGAAAATCTTCTGCGTCGAACCACCCTGCGACGTTCAGTACCGCTGGCCGGACGTCATCGAGCAGGCGCACAGGGTCGCGACGGCGCCAGAAGTCGTCGTGAGTGCCGTGCTCCATCATGCGCGTCCAAAACGGGAGCTTGCGACAGAAGATCTTGTCGTCCACGGTGCTGAGTGGGCCGTTCGCCAGGTGGTAGGCGAAGAGGTCGTTCGTTCCGTAGCGAAACCGGTCGCCCTTCTTGCCGGTCAGATCGCCGCGGAGGGACCCCATGAGCGACATCCAATGAAACATGTAGTGCAGGCGGAATGCGCCGTTGTGGTGGATGTCGTCCCCGAGAAACATGTCACTCGGCGAAGCTTGCGGTGACACGGCCAAGAGGTTCGGGTGGGCGTCGGCCATCGCCATCACGGTCTGCCACGCCGCATACGAGATGCCCCACATGCCCACCTTGCCGTTGTTGCAATTCACGTTCTCCAGCAACCAGGAAATGGTGTCGTAGGCGTCGGTGGTTTCATCGGTGGCGCGAGGATCGGCCCGATTCCGGCGCGGAGGACGCAGCACCTCGAAGTCACCCTCGGAGCCGTTCTGCCCGCGGACGTCTTGGTAGACGAACACGTATCCCGCGATGGCGAACCGATTCGATGGCCCGAGTCGTCGCCGCACGATCTTCGGGCCGTAGTTGCGCATCCCGTAAGGGGTGCGTGAGAGCAGGATCGGGTAGCACCGGGACTTGTCTTGCGGCTTGAAGATCTGCGTGTGCAGCCGCGTCCCATCGCGCATCGGCACCATCGCCGTTCGCTTCGTGTAGTTGGCGGTGATGTCGTAGTCCTGGGCGGACAACGCCGCGCTGCAGGCTACGAGAACGGCGGGGGTGAGGATTCGTGTCGCCATTCTCATCGCCGCGATCCGCGCTTGTCTCCGGTGATATGCTCGGCGATGTCGCCGCTGTCGATGGAGCCCCGTGTCACGACCACGGACCGGCTACCGAGGTGGCGGCGATAGCCATCGAAGTACGTCGGTATCCCTTCCGAGTGCCAAGGATCCGCGCCGTCCTGTACTTGAAAGTGAAGGTGCATATGCGTGGTCGCACCCGACAGTCCAACGTTTGCGATATGCTCTCCGGCTTTTACCCGTTGGCCTTTCTCGACCTTGACCGACCCCATCTTGAGGTGGCCCAGAGCACTGAACTCACCGTTTTGATGGTCGATGATCATGTAGTTGCCGAGGAGCGACGCTGGGTTCTTGGGCGTGATCCTGGAGCTGTAGACGACGCCGCCGCGCGCTGTCAGAGTGTTGTCAGGGTAGTTGGTCTCCATCGCCACCACGACTCCGTCTGCCGTTGCGAAGACGGGTGCGTTCCACCCGTACCAGTCCTCGTGTTTCGATCCGGAATTTGCGAACTCTTGTCCTTGCTTATCGACGATGGCTAAATCGAGGGCGTAGCGACTCCCGTTCTTGGTAGCCCCGATCGCGACAATGATGGGGTGGTCCATACCGAGTCGGCGGTGGTGGGAAAGGAAGTCGTGTCCGTCCGTAACCAACAGTCGACCCTCAATCGGTAGTCGGTGCCGGGTTTTGGGCTCCGTGAGATCCGGTGTCACCGTGATCGTTTGGGTTTGCGCACGGTTTCCGTACCGGAAACGGAACAGGAACTTGAGAGTGTGGAGTTCGACTTCGGTATCGAACGTGTGGAACGGATTAAAGACGTGGCAGGTGGAGTCGGCGGCGATGGACCGCCACCGGATGGTATTGACGCCCGGTGCCGTGCCGCCACGGTCGACGTACTTCTTCTGCACCAGCGCACCTTTCGAGTCGAGTACCCGCAAGTCGATCCGGTCGAGTTGCTTGGCGACGCCGATGTTTTGAACCTGGAAGTCGCAGTTCACATGCAGCATGTTTTTGCTCCGCTCGATTCGCGGGCGCTCGGGAATCACGCTGATAGATACCCGGTTGGCCTGACCCGGCGGCGCCGCTCCCGCCGGGCTCTGCGCCAACGCGCATGTGCACAAAGCCGCGCCGGAGAGGATGCCGCGCAGTGCGATAGCAGTCCGCGAGCGCAGGTGATTTGCATGAGATAGCGATCGGTTGGAATCCATGGTCACGGTTCCTTGCTGGATGGGAGGACTGCTTGGACGGGGTGGCGTTTGGGTGCCGGGGGGCTCAGTCTCCGCGCGGCCCGCCGTCCCGGATCGGGTGCGGGGCGGTGGGAGGTCGGTCTTTCTTGCAGGGAATGGCCCTCATGCTTCGGAGCGGCTCGAAGGGTTGGGGTTGCGTTTGGCATGCCCTGATACTTGAGCTATAACAAGTATTCTAGAACAATATTCTAGAACAATATTCTAGAACAATGTGGAGCAGGTCCATCGAACCGGGCGGCCTGGTCCACTCGCCACAGATCGTCGAGGCGATCCAGGCGGGCGAGACTCATTCACTCACGCCGCGGGTTGAGCGCGGTCTCGCACCTCGTCCGGCATGTCCTACGCAGCACTCGTCACGCCTTCCTGTCGTCCCCGCCGCAACTCTGTGGCACGCAAGTCCAGAATCCCCTGTTGGGTGCCAGGAAAGCGGGTGCGGACGACCTCGAGAACGGCTCCTCTTCTGACGCCCGAATTGGGTTGATATTGAGTCGCAATCTCAATAAGAATGGGGGCGTTCCGCGGCAGCCGCATCGCTCGGTCGCGCGGCGTTTCTCGCCCCCAGCGGAGGTCAACGTCATGAAATCAAAGGGCACGATGCCGAATCAGGGAGTTGTGCGGGTAGCGCGATCGCGGAGGACGCCGTGAGCGTGGCCGTGGAGCTGGGACCGGTGCAGGAGACCCTGCTGATTCCGCTGCTGGGCCGCGCGGAGGAGACGACGCGCCGCGGTGGGCTCGTGGACGACCCGAAGGCCGTCGAGATCGTTGCGCAGCTCGACTACGACTTCGACAAGTGGCGCGGCGGTCCGTCCATGCGCGTTTCGAGTCTGCGCACGCGCATGTTTGACGAGAACGTGACCGCGTTCCTGGAGGAGTACCCGGAAGGTACGGTCGTCGAGATCGGGTGCGGCCTCAACACGCGCTTCGACCGCGTCGACAACGGGCGCGTGCGTTGGTTCGACGTCGACCTCCCCGACGTGATCGCACTGCGTCGTAGGTTCTTCGAGGATCGCGAGCGCTGCAAGATTCTCGAGGGCAGCGTGCTCGACACCGACTGGCACGACGCGGTGGCGGCGATCGGCGGTCCGTGTTGCTTCATCTCCGAAGCGGTGATCATCTACCTCGAGAAGGTCGATGCGCGCGCCGCGATCACCGGCATCGCGCAACGTTTCCCTGGCGCGTGGCTGCTGACGGACACCACGCCGCAGCGGTTCATCGACAACCAGGGTACCCACGATGCGATGCGTCACCTCGGGCAGGAGAGCTGGTGCCGCTGGGCCTGCAACGACCCGGCTGAGCTCGAGACGTGGGGGGCGGGGCTGCACCTCGTTGAGTCGCGATCGCTCTTCGACGCCTCACCGCAGCTGCTCGCGCGTATACCCTGGTACTACCGGGTCATGGGGTGGCTACCGCAGTTCATGACGAGCCGCGTGCGCGAGTACCGACTCAACCGCTACGTGGTGGAGCCGTCCACCGACGACGGCGGATAGTGGTTCGGCGTCCGGCGAGCCATCGGGGGGCTCAACAACAAGCTCAAACTCACCCTCAGAGAATCGTGCGGCTTCCGCACCCTCAACGCCGCGGAAGCAGCCTTCTACCATGCGCTCGGTGACCTCCCAGCCCCCTCGGTCTGCCACAGGTTCTGCTGAGGAGGCGATTGTCTCGCCCGACGGCGGCGATCGCTGTTCCGCGGGGTTGCCCCGGACACCCGTGGGCCGCCCCAAATCGACGTAGGAGCAGCTCGACGCATGCGTCGGCTCGATCGTCTGGGCCGGGGCCAGGGTTGCGAGGAGGACGGCAGCGAGCGAGCGATGGAGCGGCATGGTCGGTTTCGATGCGGCGTGGTATCGAGGAGGGAGATCGCCAACCGTGACAGCGCCAGGCGGATCGAGAGGGCCCTCGCCCCATCAAGGAAATCCGCGCACACCCGCGCGTTCTCGGGCGGGGCGTGAGCCGGGCAAAGGTCGTCAAGAACGCCGGTGGGCGCCGTGATAAGTTGACGCGAGCTACGAACCACGGAGCCACGCGATGAAGCAGCCACCCGCCCTCCTCGCCGCTGCGCTCGCCGCCGCGTGCGCGGCGGCCCAATCACCGAGTCTTGACGACCAGAAGCCCGCGCCCGCGCCCTTCGCGCTGATGGTGGGCGATGCCGCCCCGGCGATGCATATCGCGGAGTGGCTGCAGGGCGAGTCCGTCACTTCGTTCGCCCCCGACCAGACCTACGTGGTGGAGTTCTGGGCGACGTGGTGTGGGCCGTGCATCAAGAACATGCCACACCTCTCGGAGCTGCAGGAACAGCACGGTGACAAAGCGACCGTGATCGGCGTCAGCGTGTGGGAGGACGACGTGGAGCGGGTGCGCCCGTTTTTCCAAAAGAACCGGGACAACATGCGCTACACCGTGGCGCGCGAGGCGTTGAGTGGCGACAAGGGGCGGATGGCCGAGGCTTGGATGGCGGCGGCCGGGCGACGCGGGATCCCGTGTGCCTTCATCGTCGACGGCGCCAAGATCGCCTGGATCGGCCATCCCGTCGAGATGGACCAGCCCCTGGCTGAGATCGTGGCCGGCGAGTGGGACCTCGAGTCGGCCACGCGCGACTACGCTCGCAAGATGGCACGCGTGGTCGCGCAACGTGAGATCGAGAGCCGGCTCAATCCACTGCGCAAGGACGGCAAGACGGCGGCCGCGTACGAGGTTGCCCTCGAGCTCGGCGAGATGAACCCCGCGGCCGCGGCGAACGCGATGAACCTGCTCGCGTGGGATGTGGTCGATCCAGAGCGTGAGATGCCGGCGTCCGACGCTGACATCGCGTTGGCAATCAAGATCGCGAGCACCGCGCGGGAGCTGAGCGGTAGCGACGACCCGTTCGTCCTCGACACTCTGGCGACGGCACTCTTCGCGGGTGGGCAGATTGACGCAGCCATCGAGGTGCAGGTCCGTGCCCTTTCCCTCGCCGCTCCGGACGGTCAACTCATCAAAGACATCCGGGCTCGCCTCAAGCAGTTCCGCGCTGCCCGCGCCGCCCCGGACGGGCAGTGACGAATGCTCGTCGGCCGGGGCTCCGGCTGAGACCAACGCTTGCTCAGTGGGCGGCGACTCGGGCGCGGCCCCAAGGGTGGCCCTCTGGTTGCCCGGCCTGACGCCCTCCCTTCGAGAGGCGGAGGCCAAATCCGACTTCTGGCGAAACGACCGTGGCGGTTCGACGCATCGATTCAGCCGACGACGCTTGCTTCCAGTATTCTGCCTCAAGTCGCGTCCGGCCGCGAAAGGCCATACAAGATGATCTACCGGCTCACCTCGTCGCTCGCTCTCCCGCGGGCAAACACCGTCCCGCGGGCAAACACCGTCGTTGCGTTGATGTTGGGCCTTCTCGGCAGCGCCCAAGCCGTCGCGCAGCCGACCTGGGCGCAGAAAGCCGAGCCCGACACCTACTTCCCCGAGGCGATGGCGTTCGATTTCGCGCGGGAACGGCTCCTGCGATTCGGCGGCTCCACGACCTCGGGCTCGAACGGTGACCACACGGAGCTGTGGGACGCCTTCGCCTGGCGCGCCGTCCAGCCGCCGGAGCGACCACCGGGCCGGATGGGTCACGCGCTCTCCGCGGACCGCACGCGGGGCGTGATTGTCCTGTTCGGCGGTTTCGGTGGTGGCCCCCGAGGCGATCTATGGGAATGGGACGGCATGACCTGGCGCGAGCGCCCCGCCGCGGGGCCGGCCGCGCGCGGTGGTGCGGCCATGGCCTACGACCCCCTGCGGCAGCGACATCTATTGTTCGGCGGCGGGCTGTCCCCTTACCTCGGCGCGACGCTGACCGACACCTGGGAATGGGATGGCTCCGCGTGGCAGCTGCGTACGCCGGCCACCGCGCCACCCGCACGCGACGGTCACGGCATGGTGTACGACGCGGCGCGGCAGCAGATCGTGCTGCACGGCGGCGAGGGGCCGGGGCCGCTCACGGACACCTGGACCTGGGATGGGACCGACTGGACCCAGATGTCACCCGCGGCGAGCGCCCCGAGTGGCCCGATGGCCTACGACGAAGCGCGCCAGCGCATTGTGCTCACGACCGGGCCGGAGACTTGGGAATGGGACGGCGTCAACTGGACCCAACGCGCGCCCGCGCAAAGTCCAGCAGGGACCGTCCTCCAGGCCGCCTACGATGCGGCGGCGGGCCGCGTCGTCGCCCAAACGCGCACCGCGCTGTGGAGCTGGGACGGCACGACGTGGCAGGAGCGGGTCACAGACGAACGACCGCCCGAGGTGATCGATAGCGCCATGGCTGACGACGCCGCGCGGCAGCGGCTCGTCTGTTTTGGCGGCTGGTTCTTTGACCCAGGCGGCCGCCCCTCACCGTCGAGCGCGACGAACGTCTGGGACGGCGCGCGATGGGAGCGGCTCCGCGTCGTGGTCCCACCCGCGCGCGGTGGGCACGCGATGACCTATGACGCCGCGCGGGAACGCGTCGTGATGTTCGGCGGCGACGGCGATTTCACCAGCTTCCGCGACACGTGGGAGTTCGACGGCCGCTGGCAGCGGATCACCACCACGCGTGCGCCAGGCGCGGGCTCCGGCTACTCGATGGCCTACCACGCGGCCAACCAGCGGGTTCTGCTGTTCGGCCGAGGCCAGACCTGGGATTACGACGGTGTGAACTGGACCCGACGAACGCCGGCGAGCAGCCCACCGGGCGCCGGGGTGATCGCCTACGACGCCGCGCGGCAGCGCACGGTCCTGTTTCAGGCAACACCGAGTCCCGGTGCGACCTGGGAATGGGACGGCAGCACGTGGACGCAACGAACTCCGAGCCGCTCGCCCGACCACGCCGGCGTGATGACCTATGACGGCGAGCGAAACCGCGTGGTGCTGTTTCAGACCACTCCCGGAACCGACACCTGGGAGTGGGATGGCAACGACTGGTCCCGTCTCGGCGTCGCGCAAAGTCCGGCGAACAGCGGCCCGCGCCGCGGGTCCTCGATCGCCTTCGACTCGACGCGCGGCCGCGTCACGGTCTTCGGCGGCGACTGGGCTCGAGACACTTGGGTCCTCACGCCGGCCGCGGCCAACGCCGAGGCGTTCGGGCTCGGCTGCGGTGGCGCCGCTGGTGTTCCCGCGATCGAGGCGTTCGGCCGGCCCTCCAGGGGCGACCTTGGCTTTGCCGTCGACCTCCGCGCCGGCGCCGCGGCGCCGGCGGCGCTTCTTCTCTCCGGCAGCAGCGCGGCGGTTCCGCTCTTCGGTGGCTGCACGCTCTACATTGACCCAGGGGCGCCGTTTGCCGCGGTTCCCGCAACGACCAACGGCTTCGGGTTCGCTGCGATGCCGTTGCCGATCCCCGCGACTGGCGCGCTGGTCGGCGGTGTTGTCATTGGCCAAGGCCTGGCGCTCGACGCGAGCAGCCCCTTCGCCCGGCTCGGCTTCTCCAAGGGCCTGCGCCTGACAATCGGCGACTAGTGGTGTGATTCAGAAATCTGGGGCCTTCTCCGCGGCCCTCAACGCCGTTCGCAGCGTTGGGTCGTCCTCGCCGTATCCACGAATATGCCTGCGGCGACCTGCCTTGCGAGCGGCGCCGACACTTCGCGGTTGATGCCCCATCTGTCTGAATCACTCCACTCGGGCGGGTGTCTACTCCCATCAGGTCTGCAAGATCGGCAAAGTGCGCCCTACGTGCCCGACGCCGCAGGCCGTAGTCTCTGGGCTTGACGGGCGGCGCCGGCTCCTGACGGCTGGCGGCGCTGGCTCCTGACGGCTGGCGGCGTCGGCTCCTGGTAATCACGACTGCCGCACCCGAAGATACGCGGATGGGAGTCATTCGCCTCGGGGCCAGGCCGTGGTGCGTCTGTGCCGGAGTTCTACTCGGGGCGGGTGTGTTGTTGGCACAAGCGCAATTCGTCGACGCGCGGCGCTCGACGCTCGCTGAGGGCTTGGCCTGCGCGGTGCGGTGGGCGGATGTCGACGGCGATGGCCAGCTGGATCTGCTCGCGTTCTCGACCGTCGACCGCGTCTACCGTGGGCTCGGGGATGGACAGCTTGTCGAGGACCCGGGAGCGTTGGTTTCGGCACCTGGAACGGCGGTCAGCCATGACGGTGCGGTGGCGGACTTCGATGCGGATGGTGACCTCGACGTCGTCGTCGCGCGCTCGGACGGGGCCAATGTGCTGCGGCTCAACGACGGTGCGGGGCGCTTTGTCGACGCCACTGCTGGCCGTCTGCCGGCGCAGCTCGAGCCCTGTGCCGCGGTGGCGGCCGCGGATGTGGATGGTGATGGCGATGTCGATGTGCTGTGCGCGAATCGGGGGCAGAACCGTCTCTACCTGAACGACGGCGGCGCGCGCTTCGTCGATGCAAGCGCGGCACAGCTGCCGGTGTCGGCGCTGGACTCGGCGGCGGTGGCCGCCGCGGATCTTGACGGCGATGGCGATGTTGACGCGTTCTGGGCCAGTGACGGCGAGGATCGGCTGTATCACAACAACGGCGCCGGGACGTTCGTCGACGTCACGGCTTCGTTCCTACCGGTGGCGTCGCCCGTCGACAGCGCCGCGGTCGTCGCCTTCGACGCCGAAGGCGATGGGGACATCGATCTCGGCATCGGCGTCCGGGGACAAAACCGCCTCTGGCGCCAAGAGCCCGGCGGCCGCTTCGTCGACGCCACTGCAGCGCTCCCTCTGGATGCGGACGAGACCGCAGCCATCGCCGCTGGCGACGTGGATGGCGATGGCGATCTCGATCTCCTGTTGGGTAATGGCGGCACTCGTTTTGCGCAGCAGAACAGGCTCTATTGCAACGACGGCACTGGTTCGTTTGGCGACGCCACGGCGACGTTGTTACCCGTTGCGGCGAGCGCGACATCCGCCGTGGCGCTGGGGGACGTGGACGGCGACGGCGATCCCGACGCGGCCGTGGATCGGACCTTGTGGCTCAACCAAGGCGGTGGCCGGATGGGACCCCTCGCGAGTCGCCCGTTGCCCGATGTTTGGTTTGTGGCGATGGCCGTCGGTGACGTCGACGGCGACCGCGACGTCGACATCGTCGGCGCCTGGCCGGCGCTCGTCCTCCTCCAGAACGACGGGCGTGGTGGGTTCACCGACCTCTCCTCGACGCATCTGCTGACGCCTTTTGCGCCGCCGCTGACGCGCGATTTGGCCCTCGGGGATCTGGATGGTGATGGGGATCTGGATCTGTTGCTCGGCAACCAAGGTGGCCACCTGCAGCCGCGTCCCGATTGGCTCTTGCTCAACGATGGGACCGGGCGCTTCGGCGGGGGCGGAAGCCTCCCGCCGAACCTCGACACGACCACAGCGGTGGCTCTCGCCGACGTGGATCGCGATGGCGATCTCGACGCGGTGACGACCGCCACGAAGGGGTTCGGGTTTGGGCCGGCCGTCCGGCTCTACCTGAACGACGGCGCCGCGGCTTTCGTCGACGGAGCCGCGCTGCTGCCGCCACCGGTCCTGAGCGCGAGCTCGTTGGACGTCGCGGCGGCGGATCTTGATGGCGACGGCGACATGGACCTGGCGTTGGCCAACGGCCACGCGCTCGGCGGCGGGCCGATGCAGAACGAGCTGTTCCTCAACGACGGCGCCGGGAGGTTTCGCGACGCGACGGCCACCCACTTGCCGGTGCGGGTGGACTACACCTTCGGGGTGACGGCGGCAGATGTGGACCACGATGGAGACGTCGACCTGCTATGGACCAACACCGCTAGCAACGCGCTCTACCTGAACGATGGCACCGGTCGGTTTGTGGATGCGAGTGCGTCGTTGCCGCCCACCCCGGAGCCTGGGCGTGCGTTGGCGGTGGGGGACGTGGACGAAGACGGTGATCTCGACCTGATGTGGGCGGGGTCCTCCACGGTGACGCTGCAGCTGAACGAAGGTGGTGGCACGTTCCGCAACGCGCCAGGCCGGTTACCCAACACCGACGAGGGTGGCCTGATGCTGGCCGACGTGGACGGCGATGCCGACCTCGACGTCGTACGGCCGGCGACCCGTTCGACGGGCCGCTCGACCCTGTGGGTCAATCGACACCGGCACGTGTCGGCGTCGTGGTTTCCGTTCCTGGGCCGCCGCTACGATCTGTCGCTGGCCGCGGAGCCGGGGTATGCGGCGGCGGCGACGCTCGTGCTGCCCTTCGTCGGCGGTGCACCCGTGCCGCAGCCCGTGGCCGTGGCGCCGCACGGCCGCTTCGGTCTCGACCCGTTCCGCACCGTGGTGCTGTCGCCGGTCCTGCTACCGCGATCGGTGGGCGAGCTGGCGCTGCCGCTGCGCGTCCCAGTGAGTCCGAGCCTCGCTGGTCAGCTGCTGTCCGCGCAGGGCCTAGTGGTGCATGGCGCCATGCTGTCCGCCGCGCGTTTGTCGAACACGCATGTGGACCGAGTGGAGCGCTGACGTGTGGGGCGCGGTCGTTCGGCGTGCCGCACGACCTACAGCTTGAGGACGTGAACACAAACAACGCTGGGTCGGCGTCGGTCGGGTCCAGACAGATCAGGTTCCCCGCGGGGTCAAGGACCTTCAGCTCCCACAAGGCAGTCTGGTCCACCAGGAATTGTCCGGCCGACCTCATCGACCGAAGTCAAAGTGAGGCCGAGCGACGGATGGGTTTGGTCGCTGAGCTGCACCAATGCCGTTCCCGATCTGTCCGGACTGGGCGAGCGGGGCTGCGGCGAGGGCCAAGAAGGCTCCGTTCAGGCGAAACACGGATGATCCTCCTCTGGACCGGATCTGTGCCAACGGGGCCGCCTCGACCGTTCTTGTGATCGAGAGGGCACCCTGCCCTTCTGGGTGCGCACGCTGCATGTCCCCGCAAGAACCGAATTGGCGCCCCGGGGGATGGCCCGGGGAGCGCTGCAGCCTGGGGTCGTGCGTCGAGTCCTTCGATGCCCGGCTGCAGTTGGTCCGCGGCTCGGGCCGACCAGGTCCGTGATCATGGCCGAACACCGAGCGGCGCGCAGCCACTTTGCGGATCGGCGACGGGGCTGCCGCCGTCGATGCGTCGGCTGGGCTAGACCGGCGGTGTGTTTGGAATGCCGTAGGCCGTGACCTTGATCTTGCGGTGAATGTCGCAGGACATCCACACATCGACCGTCAGCTGCTCGAACGCCTGTCTCTCCGCGGGGGTCATGCTCGCAAGCAGGCCCGCCAGATCGGCGCCAAATGTCTGGATGCCGCTTTGGACGGCTTCGCAGAGCCAGCCAAGGGTCTGCTCGTGGACGAGGTTACCGGAGCCGTCTCGCCATTCGACGCGCATCGTCACCCAGCAGAACTGGAAGGACTCGTAGTAGTCCCAATAGAGCGGGGTGCAGCCCATGCCCAACAGCTGCAGGTAGAGGTCAGGGACAAGGAGAGCGACCGCATTCGATAGGGTCGTGATGACCATGCTGTTGGCCAAGTCACAAGCCGTCTGCGCGTCGCCGTACACCTCGTCGAGGCCGATGGACTGTATGAGCTGTGTGGTGGCCCCGACAGCCCCGGGCGAGAAGTGTCGCCCCACGCCGCCGAAGCCGGTGCCAGTTGCGAAACCCGACGCCTGGCAAAGCTGTTGTGCGGGGGCGAGCGCGGTGATCGCGAAGAGCGCTGCCGGCAGGAGCGCGGAACGAACCGAGAGCTTGCGACCGAGGGCACGGAGCGTGGCGCCGACTCGGAGTGGCAACGAAGAGCGTGATTGGTGTGGTGACAAGAGGGTCTCTCAGCTTGCTGCGGCGCGTGGTCGCGGCGCCTAGTTCACGGCGCCCCTTGCGGGCGCCACAACCCTGGGCGGCGAGCGACCCCTCAACCGGCAAGCGAACCGCTGTTTTCTGCCGCTCCGGCCGACCGCGACGCGTTCTGCTGTCGACGTGACCGATACCCATGCACGCGCCAAGGCGGAGAGCGCACGCCCAGCCCGGCACACCCGGGGGGCGCAGCATTGGCCGCAAGCGGGGGTACGTCGATGAGGATGCTGGCCCATCGGCGTGCCCGCAGGCCTCGAGCTGGTGCTACAGTACGCCGTGCTCGACGACACTGGCCCGCAAGGGCTCACTGCCTCCAACGGCGTTGCCGCCCGGTCGTGAGTCCGAGTGCCTGAGCCGCAGCGAAGAGTCGGGCTCAAAGGCGGCAGTGAAAGCGAAGGGTACGAGCGCGACGAAAGCCAAGAAGCCAAGAAGGCCGTTGCTACGACCTCGGCGACGCGCTTGCATCGCGGCTACCTTGGGGGCCGAGTCGCTGGCGATCGCGCAGCGGCTTGCAAGCGCCCGTAGCTCAGCTGGATAGCGCCGTGGTTTCCTAAGCCGGAGGTCACAGGCTCGAGTCCTGCCGGGCGTACCGTCTACGAGTAGGACCACCAGTGGGAGCCTGGGGATACGACGTCTTTGAGAACGACACCGCCGGCGACTGGGTGTACGAACTGGAAGAGCGCGGCGCCGATCAGATCGCCGCCACGCTGGCGGCGGTGAAGAGTGTTGGCGATGGCTACCTCGACGCTGACAGTGCCTGCGAGGGGCTCGCGGCTGCTGAAACCGTCGCCCGGCTCCTCGGCCGGCCAGGGCAGAGGGACAGCTACACGGAGAGCCTCGACGCCTGGATCGCATCGAACTCCATGACGCCATCGACCGACATGATCACGGCCGCCATTGCGGCCGTGGATCGTGTGCTCGGCCAGCACTCGGAGCTGGCCGAGTTGTGGGGAGATTCCGCTGACGCGGGCACCTGGCGCGCTTCGGTCGCCGGGCTCCGGAGGCGTTTGACGCCTGAGGCGAAGTAGTCGAGCACAATGCGTGATCAACTCGCAGTGATCGGCCTCATCCTCGCCATTGTGGCCCTGGGCGTTGCGGTGTTCGCCGATGGGCTTCGCGGCGCCACTGCCCCTAGCGCCCCGGCAGAGCCGCGATCGATCAAGGAGCGGACGCTCGAAGCGGGTAAGAAGCTGCTCCGCGAGAAGCTGCTCGACGGACCGACGGAGGAGTCGATCTTGCCGACCCGTCCGCGGGACACAATCACTCTGGCGCCCATGGGCCCCGGCCTGCTGGCCATCGTCCTCGGGATCGTGGCGTGGATCTGCAAGGCCCGCGCCCGCTTGGCCGGTGCGACCATCGCGGTCGGCCTCGTGGCGGCGGCGTGGCAATACGTGGTCGTAGGATTGATTGTGGCCGTCGTGGTGCTGGTACTCGGCAACTTTGGTGGATAGCCGGCCTTGGCCCACCGGCCTCGGCGCTGGCCACCATCCACGATCTCGCCGCGTTCTCAGTCGCGATCCTTGCGCCCCTCGGTGAGCCACCAGCGCTCGGCCGCCTTGATCGCCTCGGCCGAGACGGACGCCGGCCGATCCGAGTGGTCAGCCAAAGTCGCGGCCGGCGAGTGCCACCAGCACTCGAGCTACGGCGCGACGGCGCGGCGCCATCGGGCTGCGCAAGCCCACCAAGACGACGGGCTGTGCTGGCTTGCCGCGGCGGGTCGGGGCCGCGGCCCCGCGGCGAACGTCGGCGGCGCTGGTCGCCCAGCAGCGACAGAGTGCGCGGCGCTGGTGGGCACCGGGACACCGGGACATCATCGCCCAGCTCCCGGCGATGAACGGTCCACACGCGGGCGGCCAGGGCGATGACTCAATGGTCACCGACTACTGCGTCGGCACCAAGGCGGCGCGAGCCGCGGTCTGGAGGCTTGCCGAACGGCATCGCGTCGGGTTCTTCGATGCGAGCGTGGACGACGGAGCAATCTGGGTACCCACGCCCGACGGCGGCTTCGGCCGCGTGCCGTGGTGACGCGGAACCAACGCCGCCCGCGACTCTATTCTGGCTTGCCATACGCCGCTCCCGGCGCGGCTACTGTCCCTTGGGCAAGCGGTCTCGCCATTTGGCCGCCTCGGCGTCGCGGTCGGCCGCCGGATCGGCCGTATGCCAGGCCTCATACAGCGCAGCCAGAGCCTCAATCGCGCGGCGCGTCGATGCGCTCTCGGCCCCCGAGCGTGCGAGTTGGCGTGCGTGGAGCTGGAGCGCCAGCGGCTCGGCTTCGCCGTAGCGGCCCGCGCGCCGCATCAGCGTGACCAACCGTCGCTGCGTGAGCAGAGTGGCCGAATCGTTGTCGCCGTGCTCGCGGCGCTGGGCATCCAAGACGCCCTGGAGCACCGGCACGCCTTCGTCGTAGCGCTCCAGATCCGCGAGCAGGAAAGCCAACCCGCTGGTGACGTCAACGGTCCGCGGATGCGTGGCACCGTGCGCGCTCGTCGCCGCCGCAGACGCCTCGCGGAACAGCGGCTCGGCCAAGTCCAGCCGTTTCTGATTCCGCCGCAAGATGGACAAGCTGATCAGGGCGATGACGGTGTCGGGATGATCGCGCCCCTGTAGGCGCCGGGAAACCTCCAGCGCCTTCTCATACAACGGCGCCGCCTCCTCCAAGCGTTGCTGTTGCAGCAGCGCGAAGGCCAGGTTGTTGACGCCTTCCATCGTGAGCGCGTGCTCTTCGCCGTAGTGGCGACGGCGGGCGTCCCACACCGCGCGGAAGATCTTCTCGGCATGCTCGAAGCGCCCCTGTCCCACCACCAGCTGGCCCAGGGAGTTCATCGACCGCACCGTGGCCGGGTGCTCGGCCCCGTGTAGCTTGCGCCGGGCCTTCAAAGCGCGCCGCACCAGAGGCTCCGCCTCCGCCAGTTTGCCTTGCTCGCGCAACACGCCGCCGAGCTCGTCGAGAGAAGTCAAGGTTTGCTCGTGCCGTTCGCCGAGCACACGGCGGCGGGCGTCTAGAACACGGCGCAGGATCGTCTCGGCGTCCTCCAACGCTCCCTGATGCCAGCGGGTCAGTCCGAGGTTCTGCTCGTACCCGAGGCTGCGCGGATGGTCGGTGCCCCACAAACGCTGCGAGTTCTCCAAGAGCTCGCGGAAGTAGCCCTCGGCCTCGTCGTTGCGACCCCGCTGAGCCGCCCGCACCGCCAAGCGGTTGATGAGCGCGACGGTACTGTAGTGCTCGTCGCCCAACAGACGCTGCGTCAACTCCAAGGCTTCGCGCTGCACGGCATCGGCTTCGTCGAACTGGGACTGCGCGGTGAGCACCGCGCCCAGCTCCCGCAGCGAAGCCGCCGTATCCCGATGATCCCCGAGCACGCGCCGCCGCCCTTCGAGCGCCGCCCGGTGGAAGGTCTCGGCACCGACGTAGTCCCCCTGCGCGTACCGCAGAGTTCCCATCAGAAAGACCGACATCAGGGTCTGTGGGGCGTCCGCGTCGAGGATCCGACGCCGGGTCGCCAAAGCCTCTTCCAGAAACGGCTCGGCTTCGGCCCAGTGGCCCTGCCGGCGCAGCCCGTGGCCGAGATGCGTCAGCGCGATCAGCGTGCCCATATGCTCGTCGCCCCAGTGGCGACGCCAGTGCCCGAGCGCCTGCCGCGCCAACGCGACGCTGCCCTCGGCATCGTCCATCGTCATGAGCAAACTGCTCAGGCTGTTCATCGAGTGCAGTGTGTCCTGGTGCTCGTCGCCGAGGTGGTCGCGACGCAGCTGCAGCGCCGTCCTTTGCAGGCCGAGCGCTTTGTCGTTGAGGTCCAGCGCATGGAGACTGTCCGCGACCGACTGCAGGAGCCGAGCGCGCACCGTGGGCTCCTTCGCGAACTCAGCGTCGATTGCCGCGGCGGTCGGACCGAAGATCGTTGCGTCGAGCACCTGACGCGCGACGGTCGTTAGGTTGACGCGGTCCAAGCCGGGCTCCACTGCCGCCAGGGCCTCCGCGGGCACCACGGCGGAGATCGATGCACGGATCTGGCGGCCCATCTCCAAGACGTCGACCTCGGCCAGGCGCTGCGACTGGAAGTCAGCAATCCGACGCGCCAGTGCCTCGCTCTCCGCCGCGTCGGCCGCTGCGTTCGCCGCCCGCGTCTCGTTCTTCTCGGCCAGCGTGCGCTGGTCGGCCTCACGCTGGGCGTACCGCAGCGTCCCCACGAGCCCGATCACCAAAACCACGAAGGTGGCGACGACCCCTCCCACCAGCGCCCTGTTGCGCCGGGCGAACTTGGTCAGTTGATACCAGGTGCTCGGTGGCCGCGCCGCGATTGGCTCGTCGCGCAAGAACCGCCGCAGATCATCGCCGAGCGCCGCGGCGCTCGAGTAGCGACGTTCCTTCTCCTTCGCCAGAGCTTTGCCGACGATGGTCTCCACGTCGCCCCGCAGCGTACGGTCGATGGAGCTCATGGGCGTCGGCGTCTCCTCTTGGATCACCCGCACCGCTTCATGGATCAGCTTGCCGTCCAAGTCGTACGGACGCCGGCCGGTCGTCAGCTCGTAGGCGATCACGCCCAGCGCGTACACATCACTGCGCGCGTCCACGTCGAGTGGATCCCCGGCGGCCTGTTCGGGGCTCATGTAGGGCACGGTGCCGATCAGCTGCCCCAGATCCGTGCGCAGGGTGGTGGTGCGCACATCACGGTCCGTGCTGCGGGCGATGCCGAAGTCGAGGATCTTCGGCTGACCGTGACGATCGACCAGGATGTTGCCGGGTTTGAGATCGCGATGGATGACGCCTCGCTGATGCGCGTGCTGCACCGCGTCGCAGATCTTCGCGACCAGATCGAGCCGCGCCTGCAGACCGAGCGAGCTGCTGGCGCACGCTTCGACCAGGGGCAGCCCGTCGACTAGCTCCATGGCGAAGTATGGTTGAGTCCCAGTCTCGCCGTCGAACGTGCCCGCCTCGTAGACCTGCGCGATCCCGGGGTGCTTCATGCGCCCGAGCACCTGCGCTTCCTCCTCGAAACGGCGCAGCAGCTGCGGAGCGACCAAGCCCGGGGCGATCACCTTGAGGGCGACCTTGCGAATCGGCGCCGCCTGCTCGGCCTCGTAGACCGCGCCCATACCGCCCCGCCCGAGCAGTCTTGCAATGCGGTACGAGCCGATCTGCGCCGGCACGAGCAAAG
>JBCCGH010000042.1:0-59664 GCA_039029375.1 Planctomycetota bacterium | reverse complement strand
GAGGCTGGACCAGGAGATCGACGAGAGGGTCCGGCTGCTGAAGTTCCACCAGCCGTACCACGAGTCCGATCATGTCACGAACATCGCGTTCAACTTGCTCGCCGGTGGCGAGTGCCTCGAGCATCTGGAGTTGCTGAGGAATGACGAAGACTACCTCGACATGCTCGGGGCGCGCCGCATCCCGGACCCGACGACGGCCGGCGATTTCTGCCGTCGATTCGCGTCCTCGGGCCGGCGCGGGCGGTACGTCGTCGCGCACGCGGCGGACGATCTCCGAGAGAGGACACCCATCGACCTCGACCGGCAGCTTGCCGCTCAGCAGCTCGTAGAGCAGGACACCGATCGCATAGACGTCGGCGCGATGGCCGACCTCCTGCTCGCCGCCCGACATCTGCTCTGGGCTCATGTAGGCCAGCGTGCCGACCAGAGCGCCCGTGCGCGTCTGTAGTGTGGCGGCGCGATCACTCTCGGTGGTGCGCGCGATGCCGAAGTCCAAGACCTTGGGACGAGGCTCGCCCGGGTCCGGCTCGTTCACCAGGATGATGCCTGGCTTCAAGTCGCGGTGGATCACGCCGCGCTCGTGCGCGTGCTGCACGGCATCACAGACCGCGGCGATCAACCTGCACCGGTCGCCGGTCCCGAGACGGCACCGTTGGGCGTAGTCGGTCAGCGGCTCGCCGTCGACGAGCTCCATCGCAAAGAAGGGCTGCTCGCCGTAGCCGGCGTCAAAGGTGCCCACGTCATAGATCTGGGCGATGCCGGGATGCGTCAGGCGGGCGAGCACCTCCGCCTCGCGCGTGAAGCGGGCGCGCCCGTCGCTGTGCATGGCTTGCGGCTGCAGCACCTTGAGGGCGACGTCGCGCTGCGGCTGCGCCTGTCGCGCCCGGTAGACCACGCCCATGCCGCCCGCACCCAGCACTTCGACGATGGCATAGCCGCCGATGTGTCGCGGCACCGGTTCCGCAGCGGGCCGCGCGGGCGCCGCGTCGGTCGAGAACATCGACAACCGCTCGTCGTAGTGCCGCAAGAGGTCGGCGACCTGCGCGCGCACGGCTGAGTCGTCATACTCGCCATCGAGGAACGCGTCACGCTGCTCGGCAGGCAGCTGCAGCGCCGCGGCAAACAGAGTGCGGATCCATGGGAGAACGAGGCGGGGTCCGGGGGCATGGCGAGCGTCGGCCCCGGCGATCATAGCGGCGCGATCGGCGCGGGACGCGCGCCCACGGCGCTACTCGGTCGTGACCTCGAGAGCGTTGGAGAAGGACAGGGCGACGCTGCCGCAGCCGCCCGGCCCGGCGACCAGCCACTGCGCCAGCAGGCGCTGCCCGACGAGGCTCGGGTCGCTGAGCGCTGTCTTCAGGGCGGCGTCGCCGCGGGGCCCGGTGGCGAACGGCACCACAGCAAGGGGCGTCGGGATCAGGCTGCAGGCGCCGCACGGCAGAGCCGTTGCAGATCGGGCAGTAGGTCCACGCCCGCGGCGCGCCATTGACGAAGCCGGGGTCACCCCGGCCGGCGCGCTCCCCGCGGTGACCTAGACCGGGGCGGCGTCGCGCATCAGGGCCTCGAGTCGGGCCAGGCGCTGTTCGAGCGCGCGGTTTTCAGCGGCGAGCGTCTCGTTCTTCTCGTGCAGCTCGCGCACGGCCTCGACGGTGATTGCTTGGAACGAGAGGCCCTGTGGCGTGATGCGCTTGTGGCCCGGGTGCTCGTCCACCCAGTCCGGGAGCACGTCCTCCAGCTCTTGGGCGATGAAACCGGTGTGCACGCCCTCCGCGGCGCCGATCGCCTTGGGATCCAGGTATTCGAACGTCACGCCGCGTAGGGCTAGGAGCTTGTTGAGCGCTCCGTCCAGCCCGCGCACGTTGTGCTTGAGCCGGCGGTCCGAGGTCGTCCCAGCTTGATGGCTGCAATAGACCGCCGTGTCGATCCACCATGGCCACTCGAAGAGCGATCCGCAGTAGCACCAGGTGGGGAATTCGTTCGACTGGCACAGATCCGGAAAGAACTCGTTCAAGAAGCTGCAGATATCCCCGCACCAAGGTGGTTGCCCGCCACTGACCGCTTCGAGTTGTTCGTCCGTCAGCTCCTCGCTAGGCGCGCGTTCCTCTTGCCGGCGCTCGAAGTCCTTCTTGGTGGTCTCCGTCAACGCCTCGACGTCCGGGACGGTCATCTTGTGCTTTACGCCGTTGATCTCGCACTCCATCTCGTCGCCGGGATAGTAGGTCTTGCCGTCGACTGTGATTCCGCGTCTTTGTTCATCCATCGCAGTTGGCTCCGTGCGGGGGCAGCAATAGGGGGCTTCGAGCCGAGGCCCGGCGTCGGCCCAAAGGGTGGGGGGGGCGAGGTCAGTGCGCCCTGGCATGAGCCTTGCCCATCGAGAGCGGGGGATTCCGGGAGGAAACTGCTCTTTTTCTTGGTGGCGGGGCGACGACGAGGCGGGGCGGTTGGCCGGGACCCGGCTCCGCTTCGGGTCCGGGTCCGGGTCCGGGTCCGGGTCCGGAAGCGGAGCCGTTCCGCGGGGGCGGAGCCGGAGCCGGAGCCTGACCCGGAACCCAGACCACTAAGCCATCTGCCTCCCCATCATCCGCGCAAACAACCCCCCCTCCTCCATCAACTCCCCAAACCCCCCAGCCTCAACCACTCTCCCTTCCTCCAGCACATAAATCCGATCCGCATCCCGCACCGTGCTCAAACGATGCGCGATCGCAATGCGCGTCACATTCCGTGCCCGCAAACTCTCCGCCACAATCGCCTGCGTCTTGTTGTCCAGCGCGCTTGTCGCCTCGTCGAGCACGAGCACGCGCGGCCGCAGCACCAGCGCCCGCGCGATCAACAGTCGCTGGCGCTGCCCTCCCGACAAATTGCCCCCTCCCTCGCTGACGAGCGTCAGCAACCCCATCGGCAGGGCCGCCAGATCTTCGGCAAAGCCGGCGGCCTCGGCGGCAGCATGGACGTCGTCCATGGGGACCGCGAGCCCGCCGGTGATGTTGAACGCGATCGAGCCCTGGCTCAGCTTGCCGTCCTGCATCACCACCCCGATCTGACGGCGCACGGCGGCGACGTCCAGGGTCGCAAGATCCTGGCCGTCGTAATGGATCGAGCCGGAGGTCGGCGTCTCAAAGCCGAGGAGGAGTCGGACCAGAGTCGACTTGCCGCTGCCCGAGGGGCCGACGATGGCGATGGATTCGCCGGGCTCGGCGTGGAGCGAGACGCCGCTCAGCACCTGTGGCGCGTCGACGCGGTAGGAAAAGTCGAGGTTGTGGACGGCGAGTTGGCCGGTGAGTTGGCCCGGGTCGATCAGCTCGTCGTCGGACTCCGGGACGGCCTCAAGGATGGGGCGAATGCGTTGCCCAATGCTGATCGTGTCGAGGAGCCCGATCAGCGTGCCGCTGGCGCCGGTCAGTGCACCGAGGAAGGTCCCGAACGCGGTGTTGAAGGCCAGGAACGTGCCGAGCGTGAGGCCGGCGCCGTTGGCGTCGGGCGTCAGCAGTCCTGCGGCGAGCCAAAACAGGCCCACGGTGCCCACCGTCGGCATCACTTGGTTGAAGACCGCCACCGCGTCTTCGAGGCCCTGGTTCTGCAGCGTCAAGCGCAGCTGCTCGGTGTAGCGGTGGACCCAACGTGTGTAGGCACGCTGCTCGGCGCCAGCGACCTGCAGCTTGGCGACGCCCTGAATCACCTCCACCACAAAGCTGCGGAACTCGCCCTTCTTCTCCAGCAGGACCTTGGTCGTCTTGCGGATGATGCGCCCGGACGTGGCGGTGACGAGCGTGGTCACCGCCGCGAGAGCGATCGCAAGAAGGACCAGCTGCGGGCTGTAGTACAGCAGCAAAAACAGATTTAGCAGCGCCAGCGCGCTGCTAAACAGGCCGCCGATTGCGGCGCCGTTGAGCTGTCGCCCCACCTGCGTGACGGCGCTGACGCGGTCCCAAAGGTCGCCCGTGGAATACCGGCGAAAGAACGATGGCTGCAGGCGCAGCAGCCGATCCCAGACGGCGGACTGGATCCCCACTTCGGACGCCGTGCCGATCCGCAGGAGCACCAGCGACTGGGCGAGCGAGAACAACACACTGCCGAACGCCGCGGCCGTGAGCGCTAGGCCGAGCTCGATGAGGAGGCGCCGGTTGGCGTCCGGGATGGCGTCGTCCATGAGCCACGCGGTCGCCTGCGGCGCGGCCATGCCGAGCAGCGTCGCGAGCACGCCGACCATGATCGCGAACGCGAAGTCCTTGCGGTGCGGCGCGAGCGAGAACCGGCCGAGGTTCCAGAGCTTCATCGGGCCCGGCGGAAACGGCCGGTACAACGACACCGCCTCCGTCGCCAATGTGGCAGCGTTGGCTCGCCCCACGCGTGTCCTCGATCGATCGACCGGGTCGTAGATCTCGTAGCGGCCGCCACGCCGCAGCAGGGCCAGCGGTCTGCCCTCCTCGTCGTCGCGAAAGGCCAGGAGGGGGCCGCAGTCCTGTTTCCACCAGCGGCCGCCGAGCTCGACGCGGCGGCTGCGGATCCGCGAGCTCTGCGCAATCGCATCGATGGGATCCAGCGCTCGGCGTGCGTCGTCGGTGCGCGCCGGCTCGACGATGGCGACGCCGAGTTCCTCGCCGATGGCCGCCATCGCGGTGAGCAGGGGCGTCGCGCGTGACGGCAGGCCGCGGCGTCGTTCGGTGAGCGACGCCAGGTCCTCCAGCGCCGCGGCCTGGTCTTGCCGCTGGCGACGCGCGCGCTCGAGGAGGCGATCGCGGTCGCGTGCGTCCTGCTCGGCGGTGGCGCGCTGGATGTGGTCCAGCACGGCGACGTGCAGCCATTCGAGCCCCGTCTCAAGCTGCTCGATGGTGGCGACGCGATCGGTCGTGGACGTCACGAGCTCCCGTTGGGTCGGGCTCGTTGCCCACAGGCCGGTGGCCAGTGGGAAAGTGCCGTCGCACAGCGCCAGTGTCGCGTCGTCGGCGTTCCCGAGCCGCAGCGGATCGGCGTCGGCATGGATCCAGATCACGTCGTCACCGTTGGGCCGCACGGCCCAACCGGGCTCGAGGGTCAGCGTGTCGCCGCCGTGGCTGGGGACGACGATGTCCGGCTCGGTCGGTTTGGGTAGCAGGTGTGCCAGTCGCCGAATCCAGCCGTCGATCGAGCCGGCCAGCGCGGAGCCGCTGCCGTCGTTGATCGCGGCATGCATGGCGGCGAGCGGAGTCTCGAGCACTTCAGAGTCGACGACCGGCACGACGAGAAGGCGCAAGCCGGTACTGGTACGCGGCACTGAGATGAAGCCGTGGCCCTCGCCGATGCGGAACAGGAAGCGCCGCGGCCCGACGGGCTTGCCGTCGCGGATCTCGCCGCCAAACACCGCGACCGCGCCACTCTGCACTAGCCACGCTGTCGCCTCGTCGCCCATGACGCGGGGCACGTTGCCAACCCACGGCATGGGCTCCGCAGCGAGCGCGCGCCACGCGTTGCGAGTGGCGGTCTTCATGCCGTTGTCTGGGGTCCTGTGGAGTGGGGCCCTGTGGAGTGGGGTCCTGTGGAGTGGGGCCCTGTGGTTTGGGCCGCGGCTAGTTGGTCGGCACCGGTCAGCCGCGCGTAGTGGCCTTCGCGTGCCCACAGCTCGGCGTGCGTGCCGCGTTCGACGATCTGCCCCTGCTGCATGACGATGATCTCGTCGCAGTCGCGGATGGTGCTGAGTCGGTGCGCAACCCAGATGCAAGTGCAGCCGCGGAGCCGGATCCGTTCGGCGATGCGAAACTCGGTCTCGGAGTCGAGGGCGCTGGTGGCCTCGTCGAGCAAGAGGATCGCGGGATCGTTGACGAGGGCGCGCGCGATCTCGAGGCGCTGGCGCTGGCCGCCCGACAGGTTGCCGCCGCGTTCGGCGAGCTCGGCGTCGAAGCCGCCGGGCAGCGCCTCGACGCAGTCGAGGATCTCGGCGTCTTCGCAGGCGCGCGTCAAGTTGTCGTCGGGGACCGAATCGTCCCAGAGCGTGAGGTTGTCACGCACGCTGCCGCCAAACAGCGCGATGTCCTGGTCCACCATGGCCACCGAGTTGCACCGCAGCGTGCGCGAGATGGAGCCGCGCGCCTGCCCGTCGAACCGGATCTCGCCAGACCACGGCTCGTAGAGGCCGGCGATGAGTCGGGCGACCGTGCTCTTGCCGGAGCCGCTGCCGCCGACGAGCGCGAGCCGCTGCCCGGGCTTCACCGCGACGTCAAAGCCTTGGATCAGTGGTGCCTCGATGCGGCTGTAGCCGAAGGTCAGGTCCACCAGGTCGACCGCGCCGCGCAAGCGCGCTCGGTCCAGGGTCTCGTCCGGTGCGTTCTTGGGCGTGGCCGGAACGCCCGCTGCCGGCGATGGCTCGTGCTGCAGCACGTCTTCGAGCCGCGCGAGGCCGCCCTGCAGCTCCTGGACCGTCGACCCCAGCTGCACCAGGGCGCCGACTGGCTGCAGGAAGCTCTTCATCAGCGTCTGGAAGGCGACCAGGGTTCCGATCGTTAGAGCTCCCTCGATCACCCGCCAACCGCCCAGGATCAGCACCACCATGGCCGACAGCGACGACAGCAGACCCGGCACCAGGCCGACGACCTGGTTGGTGACCTGCATGCGCTGCTGCGCGTTGACCGCATTGGTGTAGAGCCCTGCCCACCGGGCGAAGAAGCCGTTCTCCTCACCAGCGGACTTGATCGTCTCGATCCGCTGCAACCCAGCGAGCCCCGCGCCGTCCGCTTTGCCCTGCTCGTTGGCGAGGCGCATGCTTGCCTCGACACGCTGTGTGCTCACAAACCGCACGGCGGCGAGGTCGAGGGCGGCAGCGATCACGACGACCACGGTCAGCGTGATGTCGTAGGACAGCATGAGCGCGAGGTAGAGCAGCAGCGTCACGCTGTCGATGACCGCGCGGGCAAGTTTGCCAGAGAGGATCTCGGCGACCTGGTCGTTGACGCTGGTGCGTCCGGCGATCTCCCCGGCGAACCGCTGCTGGAAGAAAGTAGTGGGGAGGGCGAGCAGGTGGCGGACAAAGCCCGCCGACATGCGCGCCGCGAGACCGAGGCGAAAGCTGCGCAGGCTGCGCAGCTGGATGAGTTTGAGCACAGCCTGCGCGATGGCAGCCACGGCGAGTGCCCAGAGGATCGCGCTGACCCAATCGGTGGCCTGGCCAACGATCACCTGGTCGAGAAACACCTTAGCAAGGGCCGGAATCACCAGGCCCGGCACGGCCAGCATGAGTCCGGCGGCGACGCCGAACGCGACCGGCGCCCAGGCACCGCGCAGGCGCGCAACGAGACCGCTCCAAGTGTTGGGCCGGCGGCCGCCTGGCTCGAAGTCCTCGCCCGGGCGAATGTCGAGGACGACCCCGGTGAACTCGCGATCGAAATCCTCGAAGGTGACGACCGTGTGGCCAGTGGATGGGTCGTTGAGGAACACCTTCTCGCGGCCAAAGCCTTCGACGACGAGAAAGTGCCGAAAGCTCCAGAACACAATGTAGGGCGGCTCGACCTGCGGCAGCACCTCGAGTTCCTTGCGAAAGCCCTTCGCGACCATGCCGTAGCGGCGCGCGGCCTTGACGACGTTGGAGGCCTTGGCGCCGTCGCGCGACACGCCGCACTCCGCGCGCAGCGCGGGGAGCGGCTCGATGCGGCGGTGGTAGCCCAGGATGATGCCCAGTGCCGCGGCGCCGCACTCCACCGCCTCGAGCTGCAGTAGCGTCGGCGTTTTCACCCGCTTCGGCCACGGGCCCAGCCCGGCCATCGTGCTGCCGCCGTCGGTCACTCTTCGCCCACTAGCCAAGCCGAAAGAGAGGGCACCAGAAGCGTCAACGGCGGGCGCTGTTCGAGCGTGACTCGAGCGGTCGCCGTGGTCCCGGCGGTGATGGCGGTGTTGGGGCCGTGGCCCGAGGTCCACCGGTAACCACTTTCGGCTTCGGTGTCGGTCTCCAGCCGCAGGAGCAGCTCGATGCCGTGGCCGCCTTCGGTGAGCGTTTGCGCGGTCTCGCTGTTGCCGATCTGGTTGGTCACCGCTTCGCGGGTGACCGGGTAGGACGACACCGACTCAACCGTCGCCACGATCGCGCCGTAGCGCTGGCGCTCAAACGTGTCGGGACTGATGCGCGCGCTCATGCCGGCGCGCACCTTCTTGCCGTCTTGGACCGTGAAGTAGGCGAGCACCATCAGCGCGCTGTCCGGGTCGTCGATCTCGATGGAGCCGATGCGCGAGCCGCTTTGGGCGAACTCGCCGACCGACGTCGAGATCTCGATGATGCGGCCCGGCCGGTCCGCCACGATGCGGCCCTGCGTCTCGAGCACGTACTCGAGGCGGGCGATCTCGGCGCGGAGCTGCTCGACCTGGGTCTGATCCTCGAGCGAGCCGGTGACGAGCTGCTGTTCGAGCTTCTCGATCTGCAAGGCGAAGTCCTGGGCGCGGACCTCGAGATCGGCGATGTCGTCCAGCCGCCGCGTGTGCGCTTCTTCACTGTCGATCTCGGTGAGGTCGAGCTCGTGCATGCGGAGCGCCAAGTCCGCCAGTCGGAGCTGGTGATCGACGTAGGAGCTGCGCGCGCCGTAGACCGCGTCGTCGTTGGAGAGCCCCTCCTCGCGCAGCGCGCGGTAGGTCTCGAGCTTCTGCTTCAGCGCCTCGCCGAGCCCGCCGGAAAGATCGATCGTGCGCTCCAGATTGGCCCGCTGCTGCTTGTTGTAGGTGGCCTTGCGCTCGGTGAGCCGCGCGTCGCGGGTGCGAATCGCGGCGATGCGTTCGTCGGTGAGTTGGCGCTGGCGCTGCAAGTGCGCCTTCTCCTTTTCGGCGTGCTCCCGCTCCATCTCGCTCATGGTGCGGTTGCGGGCGAGGAACGAGTCGAGCTCGGCGCGCTGCGCGCGGAGATCGCGCTCCGTGTCGGGGAGGTTGAGCGTGCCGATCACGTCGCCCTCCTCGACCCGGTCGCCGACGCGGACGTTGAGGGCGACGAGCTGACCGTTGCCGGGGCTGTAGAGCGAGACGACTTGGCGGGGGTAGACCAGGAGGGCGTTGCCCTCGGTCGTGATCGGCAGCCGGCCGAAGATGCCCCAGACGAGCGCCAGGAGGAAGAAGGCGGCGACCGTGGATAGGACCAGCCAGCTGCCGGGCCGGACCAGGCGGAGGAGGTCGTCGAGGCGGTCGGGCTCGGGCTGGGTGGGGGCCCGTTGGCGGAAGATCTGCGAGTTCATCAGATCTGTGAGTTCATGGGGGGCTTTCGGACGCCCCGCCAGGGCCGTGCGGTTTCCGGGGGGAATCGCGCAAAAAGGCTCTCCTCCAGTGAGGTGGGTTGCGGGAGCCGCCAGATCGGGCCGATCGAGCGTCCGGCCCTGTCCGCCTCCGAACCAGCCATGCCGGCGGTCGAGCCCTCGCAGTCGCAGGCTCTCCCTCACCCACCCTCCAACTGGAGGAAGCCAAAAAACATCGCCCAGGCTGAAACGCCCGGGGGTGCCCGCTCAACCGTCCGCAAGGCCCGTGGGCCGGCGGCGAACGCCAGCCGCGGGCGCGCGTAAGACTGCAATCCTCAACGGGAGCGACCCATGCCGAACTCTGCCCGCCGTCTCACCCCTTGGTCCAGCCGCACCGGCCGCGTGGTGTGCCGCCTCGCCGCTCTGTCCTTGCTTGCTCTCGCTCCCTCCGCCGGAGCGCAGGTGGGCTGGAAGATGTTGCGCTCTAGCGAGCCCATCTCGACTCGTGCGCGGGCCGGGCACACCCTGGCGTTTCGCGCGGGTGATGGCCTCCTGGTCTTTGGCGGGGACGCGACCCCGACAGCAGAGCTGCCGGACGAGCTTTGGTGGACCCCTACGCAGGGCTGGCGCGGCCGGGCCGAGGATCCGCCGCCCGGCCGGGTGGGCCACGCGGTGGCGGAGGATGGCGCGGCGCGGGACGTGACGCTGTTCGGGGGGCGCGCTCCGTCGTCGGCGAGTCTCGACGATACTTGGCGGTACGACGGCACGTGGCGTCTCCTGACACCGGATCGGCGGCCGTCCGCGCGCTACGAACACGCGATGGCCGCGGCGCCCGGGGAGACGGTGGTCCTGTTCGGTGGCCGCTCCGGTGCGGTGCTCGGGGACACGTGGTCGTGGGACGGCGCGACCTGGAGCGGCGTGTCGCCGTCGACCGCGCCGGCGGCGCGGCACGGTCACGCCATGGCGTACGATCGCGCGCGCGGTGTGACGGTTCTGTTTGGCGGTCGCGATGGCGCCGGCATCTTGTTGGGCGACACGTGGGAGTGGAACGGCAGCCAATGGACGCGCCTGTCGCCGCCGGCGGGACCCTCGCCCCGCGCGGATCATGGGATGGCGTTTGACGAGGCGCGCGGGCGAGTCGTGTTGTTCGGCGGTGCCACTGACGTCGGCCCCAGCACCGAGACGTGGGCTTGGGATGGCGGGCAGTGGGTGCAGGCGACACCGGTTGCGACACCGCCGGCAACCTCAGGCCACGCGATCGCCTACGACCGCAACCTCCAGTCCGTGGTGGTGCACGGTGGCACTGATGGCACGTGGCGCTACGGCGATCTCTGGGCGTGGGACGGGACGGATTGGCAACGCGAGGCGTTGGTCAGTCCGGAGCGGCGCGCCTCCCCCGCCATCGACTATGACACCCGGCGGCAGTTGCTGTGGTTGCACGGCGGGACCACTGGCACGTATGGCGGCTATGCCGGGCTGAGGGACCTGTGGGCTTGGGACGGCTCGACTTGGGCCGAGCGGGTGGTCGATGGCCCGTCGCCCACGGTGTGGAGCGGGCACGGTGCGTATGACGTCGCCCGCGACCGCTTCGTCGTTGTTGTCGGTCTCGCCACGCCCGAGACCTGGGAGTGGGATGGCTCGACCTGGACGTCACGGTCCTCCCCTGAGTTGGGGTCCGTCGCGTTTCAGTCGCTGGTCTACCACTCCGGGCGGGGCTCAGTCCTGGCGGTGCAGGGCGGTACGAGCTCGGCGGTCCGCGAATGGACGGGGAGCGGCTGGGTGTCGCTCCCATCGTCGGGCCCGGCGTCGATGCGGTTTCCTCCCGCCGTCGCCTACGACTCGGATCGCGACCGGTTGGTGGTCCTTGGCACCTCGCTGTTCGAGTGGGACGGAACCCAATGGCAGACAGGTGCCGGCGCGCCGTTCATCTACTCCCCGTACTACCCCTACTACGGCTCGAGCACGAATGACAAGCTCGTGTACGACCCCGACCGGCGGGTCCTCATTGCGGTGGTCGGTTTGTACCTTCCGTACGGCGGCATCCAGCAAACCTGGGAGTGGGATGGCACATCGTGGACCCAGCAGCCCATTGGCGGACCCAACGCGGCGGCGGGCTACGAGATCGCCTATGACCCGGTGGACCACTCAGTGCTCCAAGTCGGCGGCGCGCCGGATCCCAGCGGCCGCCATGACTCGACGCTATGGAGCTACACGGCGAACGCGGGCCAATATACGCCGTTGGGCGTCGGCTGCGCCGGCGCCGGGTCGGTGGTGCCGCAGTTGGTCCCGCGCGTCCTGCCCTCGGTCGGCGGTCGACTTTGGCTCGAGATGCGGACGGCACCCTTCCCCGCGACGGGGGCCTGGATCTTCGGCCTGTCGGACAGCGTGTGGGGCGGCGTGCCGCTGCCGCTGGAGCTGTCCTCGATCGGTGCGGCGGGCTGCCATCTCTGGGTGAGCGCCGACGCAGTCGTGCCCTTCGCGGCGCCTTTCGGGCGCACCCAGCTCTTCGTGCCGCTGACCAACCCCGCGTTGGCCGGTGCCGTGCTCTTCCATCAAGCGGTGTTGCTCCAGTCCGCCGCGGGGATCACCACGACGGGCGGCTGGAGGGCCGTGATCGGCTGCTGACGACCGAGGCGTGTCGCGCCGTGGCAAGTTGAAGCCCGACGCGACAGCCCGCTCGCGGCGGTGGCCCGGGCGATGGATCTGGCGTCAGCCGGATTGGGGTGGTGCCCCGCTCGAAGGGCTCGATCGCGGTGCACGCTGTAGCCGCGTGCCGGACGCGGGCGGCGTCCGCGCCCCTTGTCGGTCTGGGGCCAAGGCGCAACAGTGGGCGGTGGACTCGTTGTGTCTCCATGACGTCGCCACCCACCGCCGAGCAGCTGTTCGCGAGGTTTCGCGAAACCGGGGACCGAGCCGCGCTAGCGTTGCTCTACGACCAGGTGGCGCCGCGGTTGTTCTGGATCGCTGTGCGCCACGCGACTCACGCCGGCGAGGCGGAAGACCTGGTGCAGGATGCGTTGCTGCGGGCGATTCGCAATGCGGTGCGGTTCGAAGATGGACGCCCCGTCATGCCGTGGCTCTGCGGCATTCTTACGAACGTCGCGCGCGAGCGAGCGCGGGCCACCGATGCGCATCGGTCCATCGACGCGGTGCCACAGGCGGGGGGCGACCCGGTGGACCGCGCCAGGCTCGCCGAGCTGGAGCAGCTGGTGGCAGAAGGCGCTGCCGATCTAGACGATCCGTACCGCGAGGTCGTGCAACTGCACCTGATCGGTGGCCTCGCCCCGGCCGAGATCGCGACGACGCTGACGCGGCATCCAAACACCGTCCGCACCCAGCTTGCTCGAGGCCTGCGTCAGTTGCGCGCGCGGCTGCCCGCCGGTTTGGCCCCGCTCGTCGCGATGTACGTCACCACCCGGCGGGCCTGGCCAGCGATGCGGCGACGGCT
This sequence comes from Planctomycetota bacterium, assembly GCA_039029375.1. GTDB lineage: Bacteria > Planctomycetota > UBA1135 > UBA1135 > UBA2386 > JBCCGH01. Next base: position 47,043 of record JBCCGH010000042.1, on the reverse strand, counting down.
CGTGCAGCGCGCCGTCGGGGCGCGGCCAGTGGCGACGGTCCCACCGTCTCGCCCGGCGGTGGTCGCGGCGTGCATCGCGGTCGCGGTTCTCGTGCTGAGCTGGCTCTTGGTTGCGCCGCGGCTGCCGCCGTCCGCCGATCGAGAGCAAGTGGACACAGCCCAGGGTGCGCCGGCAACGATGACCGCACTCACCGGAACCGTCGCACGGCGACGGCCCGCCGGGGCGACGCCGGAAGGCGTGGCGTCCTCGCACCCACCGAATCGCCGCGTGGTCCAGAGGGTTCTGGTGGTGGACGCCCAAGATCGCCCCGTCGCCGACGCCGTGCTCATGCTGCACGCCGCCATGCCCAATCGACACGAGCGGGATGCGTTCGAGCAGGGGCTGGTCCGCGTAGCGACGACCGACGCGAGGGGCGTCGCGACCTTCGACGACGTGCCCTTTCGCCAGCGTGGGCGGTTGTGCTTCCTGCCCGGGGGGGCGGGGCGGATGGTGGATCTGGGGCCCGATCGTCGGGTGACCGCCGAGACCACGCTGCGGTTGACCGGCGGCGTGGTCGACGACCAGGGCATGGGCGTCGCCGATGCGCGGGTTTGGGCCAGCGCGTTGGCCGGCGGCAATGAGGGTATCCCGGTCGCTGAGTGCGACGAGACCGGCGCATTCGCCTTCACTCTCATCGACGCCGCGCGAGCGGTCGTCTGGGCTGCCTCGGCAGGGTGCGAGTCGTCCCCCATGGAGGTGGTGCTGCAGAGGACCGGCGAGCGAGAGCTCTCACTACGAGTTCGCACTTCCACCCGTAGGGTGCACGGCCGGGTGATCGGACCAGACGGCAGGGCGGTCGGCGGGTGCCGCGTCGAGGTGTTCGGCGAGGATCCCAGTGGAACGCCCATCGCGCCAACGGTGACGAGGGCTGGCGAGGATGGAGCGTTCGCGCTCGTTGGTGTGCCGCGCGCGCGCCTCATCGTGATCGCTCGGAACCCCGGGTTGGCGCCGTGTCACGTCCTGCTGAGCCCCGACGACGTTCTGGGGCCGATCAGGCTAGCCATGGTCAGGGGCGCCACCATTCGCGGTCGCGTCATCGATGCCGCCAACCTCTCGCGGCGCGGTTTGGTGGCGGTCTACCCCGCCCTCGGCAATCGCGACCGCCTGTATTGGCCGCGGCTCTCGAACGTTGCGCTCGTCGGACCCCGCGGCGAATTTGAGCTTCGCAACGTATCACCTGGCCGAGTCGCATTGGAGCTGATCTCTGTCGCCACCAACGGCCTCGTGGCGGAAGCATTCGATGTCGCGGATGGCGAAGTCCGCACTTGGAATCCGTTTGTGGATCGGTCGCGAAGCATCGTGGGGCGTGTGGTCGATGAGGCCGGGCAGCCCAGACGGCTGGCGGTGATGGTGACGGACGGGCAGGGCATGGCGCTACGAGTGCTCAGTGAAGCGGCCGGCACGTTCAGTACTGCGGGGCTCCGAGACGGCACATATCGCCTTGCGGCCTTGGGATCGCCCCATGGCGACTCGATGAGCTGGGCCGAGAGGACGGTGCGCCCGGGAGGTCCGGACTTCGAGTGGCGGGTTCCGACGCCCAGCTGCGGGTTGGAATTGCGCGTCACGGGCCAGCCACAGCCGCGGGTCCTACGCGTCTGGCGGCCGGGATCATTGAAGCGAAGCCGGTTTGGGATCGGCGCCGATGGGGCTGTCGCCGCCAGCGGCCTACCGGCGGGCAGCGTGCAGGCTGGGGTCGAACGAGCGGATCGATCGGTCCAGTACCTGGGGCAATTCGAGCTTATGGAAGGCGAGGTCCTCCGCATGGGAGAGGTCAAGATGCTCGCCTCTGGGCGTTGGAGTGCAGAGCTGTTGTTGCCCGACGGCGTGGAGCTGGGCGATACGACCGGCGAGATTCGCGAAGTGCATGGGGCCACGGGCTCACATCTGCGCATGCGTCGCGGGCGCCTGCAATCCCGCCGACCGCTTGCGCCAGGCCGCTACGCGTTGACCTTTCGCGGCGACCGCATTCAGCCGATCCGACGAGAGTTTGACGTGATGCCCGGCGTCGAGACGCAGGAGCGGATCGAGCTGCGCGTGGGCACACCGGTCCGGATCGAGGTCGAGTTTGATTTCACTCGCGGCCAGATGACCGGGAACTACGCGACGGTGCAGGTCATGACCGATCGTGGCGAGGTCGTGCACCGCGACTCGTACTTGGTCAGGGACCGCGAGTTGGTCATCGAGCTGGGGCTGGGGCCTGGCCGCTACCGGGCGGTGGCTACGGCCGATTGGGGGGGGCGCAACGAGGGGTGGTTCGCCGTGCAGGACCACGGCGAAGTCCCGTTGGTGGTGCCACTCTTCGTGCGTTAGTCGCTTCTACGGCGGGTACCGGCGCGTCGGGGAAGGAGCTGACGACGCGGTGCGGCCTGGGGCGGCCGTCGCAAATCCGAGATTTTCGGGTGAATCCGCCGCCGGCCGACGGGGATTCGGTGAGGCCTCGCTGGGGCTGTCTGCCGCAACCCACCTCGTCCCACGATGAATTGGACCACTGTCGTCGAGCTCCTGGCCGGGTATGCCGGCCCCATCCTGGTTGGCGCCGTCCTGCTGTTGACCGGTGTCATGAAGCTCATCGAGCCCGGGATCTTTGCGCAGCACGTCATGCGGCTGGGCGTGGTGCCGATGCGCCGGCTCCGCTGGTTCCTGCCGATTGCAATTCTCGCGGAGATGATCCTGGGCGGGGCCCTGCTGGCGGGATGGGTGCCCCGCATCGCCATGGTCGCGGCCGCAGTGATGCTTGCCGTCTTCACGATCGTGACCCTCCGGGCCGCCCGCGCGGGCCGGATCACCAGCTGTGGGTGTTACCAGGGCTTGATCGACCTCACCCCGCAGCAGAGTGCCTGGGTCAACGTCGGCTACCTCACTTTGCTCGGTCTGGCCTTCTTCTTCCGCTCCGGGGTGGGCCCTTGGTGGGCGGGGATCGCCGTGGGCGCGGTCGCGCTGTTGGGCCTCGGCTACTACCGGCTGTCCGGGCACCGCGCGCGGAACGGCAAGCCGGCGTTGATCGAGTTCGGCGCGATCCGTAGCCGCCGCCCATGGAAGTCCAAGTGGCTGCCCGATGCTCCCGTCGACCTCCAGCGGGGCGAGCACCTCGTCGTCTTCATCTCGACGACCTGCACCGTGTGCAAGCCGTGGCTGCCGGTCCTCAACGCGATCCACACCGTGCCGAGTGGCCTGCCGGTCCTCGGCGTGCTGACGGGCGAGGCGCGCGAGGTCGTCGAGTTCATGGCCTCCCAGAAGCTGCGCTTTCCGCTGATCGTCGTCCCGGGCGCGCGCTTTGGTCGCCTGATCCGCACCACGCCGACCGGGGCGCACGTCGTGGACGGCCGCATCGAGGAGAAGTTCGTCGGCTCGATCCCGCCGTGCTATGTCGAATGCGTCCGCACCGCACGCCGGCAGGGACCCGCCTTGCCTGCGCCAGGCCAAACGGCTGCGATGTGAGCACGACGACCCGCGCTCTTAGCATCCTGTTCGCCGACGTCGTCGGCGGCACGGCCCTCTACGAGCGCCTCGGCGATGCCGCGGCCAAGGCGAAGGTCTCGGTCTGCTTGGCGGATATGTCGCGCGGGTCGAACAGCACGGCGGCGCGGTCATCAAGTCGCTGGGTGACGGCCCTCTGTGCACGTACCCCGGGCAAGAGGAGTCGCTGCTCGCGGCGCTAAGGATGTCGGACGAGGCGCCCAAGCACGACTTGCATCTCTGATGAAGCCTAGGCCCCGGGTGCTTCGGGCTATTCGATCGCGACGGTGATGTCGGCCGAGAGCCAGGCGCACGGCTGGGTTGGCGCCGTCGTGTCGATGCATGCACCTTGCAACATGAGCAGTGGCCCTCGAGGTAGCCCAGCCGGAATGCCCGGCGTCCAACCACCGGGAAGCATGGGCACGACCGCTAGAGGGGGTGCGGGCGAGGCGAGCTGGCACGGGGTGCCCGCCGGGCCGTTACACCCGGGTGGCACTGGCAGCGGTAGGGCGGCTCGCTCGGGCGCCCAAAGTAAGAGGACGCACGCGCCCGCCGAAACGGATGGGGCGTAGAACGGCACCTCCCATCGCGGTGAAGACGGGCTGCTGACGCCGCGGGGCCCGAGCACCGGCGCGCTGCCGGGGCAGCCTCGGCCGCGGACCGCCGTTCGGTACCCGAGGTCGTAGGCCCAGCCGGCCCCCAACGCGGTCACGGCGCCGGTGATCGGATCAATCCGACCGTAGCTCCCCGACGTGGAGACGCCGATCAACGCGCCGTCGTTCGGCCGCACTGTGAGTGCCATGTAGTCCGGTTCTGACAGCGGCAGGGAAGAGATCGTGGCGCCCGTGGTTGGGTTCAGAGTCAGGAGCGAGCCGTTGTCCAGCTGGAACAGGGTGCCGTCTGGCGAGAAGCTGATGCCACCGGATTGGTAGCCAGCGGCGCTGTCGCGTCGAATCTCCTGTGCGGTACCGGTTTGTCGGTCGATCCGAAGCAGCACCACAATGGGAAAGAGATAGCTGAAGATACGACCCTTCGCATAGATCCGCCCGGTGGACGCGCGGTAGGTTAGCCAGTCCACCGTGTAACGAAACCCGTAGCGGGAGACGATCGGTACGTCCCGGATGACCTGACGCGTGTCCGGATCGAGCTCGACCAAGTTGTCCGTGTAGTAACCCCTCGTCGTCAGCAGCCGGTCGTCGGGGGTGAACACTACGCCTTTGCCAAAGACGCCGAGCGGCGCTTCGCGGAAGCTCACCGGATCGAGAACCGACAGACCAGAGCCGCCGCTCGAGGCGTAGAGGGGCGGCAAGGGGAGTTGTGCGGTGAGTTCTGGGAGTGCACCAGGGGCCAGCGCGACGACGAGCGCGAGTAGCCATCGACCGCGTCCTTGGTCGGGGGGCGAAGATTGCATGCTTGCTCTATGCATAGCGGCGGTCAGGCGCTGCTCGTCATGGCGGGTTTTTAGCGCCAGCCGCGCCTGCGGCATCGCGCTGGTGGTCGCGAGTTTTTCGGCCGCACATGCAACGCCGCCGCGCGGCTGTGCCCAGAGCGGTTGTTGGTTGGTCCGCCGGATCTCATGCGCATGTCTCGTTCTCTGCTCTCGACGCTCGCGGTGGTCAGTTTGGTCCTGGGCGTTCCTCTCGTTGCCCAGCAGCAGTTCGCGGAGCCGCCGCCGACGACCTTGTTCCCTGGGGTGGTCGGTGATACGTGGGCGGTTGCAGTCGGTGATGTCGATGGCGACGGCGATGCCGATTTTATCAGCGGCAACGACTCCTCGCCCCTGCGCCTGTTTGAGAATAACGGGGCCGGGGCCTTCACGGATCGCTCGGCCACGCATCTGCCAGCGCTGGCGGACGCCACGCGCGCCGTCGTGCTCGCGGACTTTGACGGGGACACGGACCTGGATTGTGTCGTCGGCAACGTCGGGCAAGTGAATCGGCTGCTGCGGAATGACGGCTCCGGCCGATTCACCGAGGTGTCGCCAAATCCGTTTGCGCTCTACGCCGACCCGACCCGGTCCTTGGTCGTCCTCGACCGCGAAGGCGACGGCGACCTAGATGTGGTGGTCGCGAACAGTGGCGATGTGAACCGGCTCTACGTGAATGACGGTCGTGGGGGGTTCGCGCATCGCAGCATCGACGTTGTGCCCCCGCGCTTTGGTGCCACCTGGCACGTCGCGGCGCCGGACGTCGACCGAGACGGGGACCCCGATCTCGTGTTCGCCAACCACCGCGAGCAGAGTCGGGTCTATCTCAATGACGGCGAAGGCTTCTTTCTCGACGTGACCGACACTTGGATGCCGGCCGCACAACGCGCCACGACGGCGCTCGTCGTGCGGGACTTCGACGGTGATGGTGACGCGGACCTCATGTTGGGGGACGAGGTCTCCTGTGGCCATCTGTACGACAACGTGGGGACCTCGTACGTCGACGTGTCGTCGCGGTTGCCCTGCGGCGCACGACGCACTGATTTCGCCGAAGGCACCGATGTCGACGGCGATGGGGATACCGACTTGATGGTCGGCGCGACCGGGGGCAGTGAGCGATGGCTATTCTTGAACACCGGCGGGGTCTTCGTCGATGCGGGCACGACGCCCTTCTCCGGTACGCGGCCGGGGACCAAGGTGATGCGTGCGATCGACGCCGATGGCGACGGTGATCTCGACTTGGTCGAGGGCGGAGACGGCCGCAACGAGCTCCTGCGCAACGACGGTAGTGTCTTCGTGGCGGGCGAAGTGCGCGAATCGCTGAGCCAAATCTCCGGTGGTGGCGTAGACCTGATTGCCGCGGACGTCGATCTCGATGGTGACCCGGACGTCGTGGCCGGCGGGGCCGCCCTCGTCCATATCTTGGAGAATGACGGCCGTGGCATCCTGACGCCTAGCACCCAGTTCGGCGGGACGGGGGGGACTGACTCGGTTGCCGTGGCCGACTTCGACGGCGACGGCGATCCCGACGTGGTCACCGCCAGGTTGTCCGGTGCGACGACCTGGCGCAACGACGGCCGCGGCGGGTTCACCGAGGTCGTCGAGAGCTTCCCGCGGCGGTCTTTGAACGCCGTTGCGACGGTGGCGGGTGACGTCGACGGCGACGGTGACCAGGACGTCTTCTTCGCGATGTCCAGATTGCCGCGGCGCAACCTCCTCATGCTGAACGACGGCGATGGTGTCTTCGTCGCGGCTACGTCCCGCCTACCCGCCACTACGGAGGAGACCGAGGGGGCGCTCCTGCGGGACTTTGACGGCGACGGTGACCTCGATCTGTTCGCCGCCAACTACGCGTCCGCGAGCCGCCTCTACGTCAATGATGGCGATGGCTTCTTCACCGACGTCTCTGCGGCACAGCTTCCGACCTTCAGCGATTTCGTTGCGGACGTCGCCGCGGGGGACGTGGACGGCGACGGAGACCTCGATGTCCTCGTGGCGACCACTGTGCAGCGCAATCGACTGCTTCTGAACGACGGCCGCGGCTACTTCCAGGACGAGTCTTCACGACTGCCTTTGCTGAGCCCGTCGTCCGCGAACTCGGTCGCGCTGGCGGATGCCGACGCCGATGGGGACCTCGACGTGATCTTGGGGGGCCGGTCAAACCGACTGTACATCAATGACGGTGCCGGGACCTTCGTCGATGTGTCGACGGCTCGGCTCCCGCCGATCAGTTCCAACACGAACCGCCTCTTAGCCGCAGATCTGGATCGCGATGGCGACCCAGATCTGATCACTCGCGACTCCCAGGAACTCCGCTACTACGTCAACCACCACCGCCAGCTACGCGCCTCGCGCTTTCCGGTCGTCGCCGCGCCGTACGACGTCCACTTGTTCGCCGCGCCGGGCTACGCCACGGCCGCTCATCTTGGGTTGGTTTTGTTTGGCGCGGGGATCGCGGCGCGACCGATCTCGGTGCTTGGGATGGGCTCGCTGTTCGTGTTGCCGCCGTGGGAAGTGTCGGTGCCGGCGATGATCCCGACGACCGGGGGGGCAACACTCAGGTTTGCCGTGCCTGGTGACCCGGCGCTCATCGGTGTCGAGCTCGCCCTGCAGGGAGCTGTCGTTGCGACTGGAGGTCGCCCCGCCCTGACCGGCTACTCGCTCGACGCCATCCGCCCGGGGCTGTCGTCGGCCGCTTCGCGGCTGAGCGTTGAATCCACGTCCCGCGTGAGGTGACCCTAAAGCTGCCCCAGTCCCTCCTAGTGTTGTGATTCAGAAATCTGGGGCGTTCTCCGCGGCCCTCAACGCCGTTCGCAGCGTTGGGTCGTCCTCGCCGTATCCACGAATATGCCTGCGGCGACCCGCCTTGCGACCGGCGCCGATCCCTCGCGGATAAGGCCCCATCTGCCTGAATCACACCACTAGCAGCTCAGCACACCAGCGATCGAGCTCGCCCTCGTTGCAGCTCTCGCGCTCCGCCACAACCCGGCGCAGGATCGTCGCAAACTCGGCCCGCGCCAGCGCCATCTCACGCTCGGCCGCGTCCCCCGCAATGCCACACCCCTCCGCCGCTTGCTCCAGCGGCTGCCGCTCGTGGTAGTGCAGGTGTAGCAGCTGCGAGCGGCGCGCCGGGGCGCCACCGGCCGCCTGTGCCGCGGCAGCCAGACGATCCGCGGTCTCCTGCATGATGGACCGCGCCCACGCCTGATCGAACACCGTCCTGAGCTGCGCCTCATCCGCGAGCCGCGCGGCCGTGCTCGGCGCGACCGTCGCTTCGACCATGGCCGTGGCCGCGTCGTCGATCTTGGCAGCCATCTCCTTGGCCTCCGTCCGCTCGGCGACGCCGCGCACGACGTCGGCGAGGAACGTGCGGAAGCTGCCCTTGGTCTCGCGATCGAGCGCGGCGACCCCGCCGTCGTCGCGGAGGCGCTCGGTCAGGATTTCTTGCACGGCGTCCTCGAGCGCCGCCATCTGCGGCCGGCCGCGCCAGCGGGCGCCCAGATAGGCCCGTGCGACGGGCAGATAGCGCGCGGCGAAGGCCTCCCGGGCGGTCGGGTCACCGTCCGCCGCCGCGAGCACGACGGTCCAATGCGTTTGGTGGGGAGGCTGAGGCGCGGTCATTGGGCGGGCGATCCTAGCTCTCTCGTGCACATCACCAGGGAGGGTTATCCTCAAGTGGTTCCGCGCGTCGCTCGCTCGAACGGCGACGGGGCGGCTGACGAGCCCCATGTCACTTCACGACGAGGACGACCCCCGAAGCAGCGACGACCTAGCCGAGGTGCTGCGCGTCGCGTTCAACGCCCCGGGCCCGGCCGCGCCGCCAACCTCTGGCGGGACGCCTCGCGAGATCGCCGGCTACCGGATCCTCTCGATCCTCGGCGTCGGCGGGATGGGGGTCGTCTACGAGGCCGAGCAGCGCGCGCCGCGGCGGCGCGTCGCGCTCAAGGTCGCGCGTAGCGCGCTACATCCCGCGGCGCGCGCGCGCTTCGAGTACGAGACGGAGCTCCTCGGTCGGTTGCATCACCCGGCGGTCGCCGAGATTTATGAGTCTGGCGCGTCCGAGGTGCCGGACTTGGGTTCGGTGCCGTTCTTTGCGATGGCGCTGGTCGAGAACGCGCGGCCGATCACGCACTACGTCGTTGAGGAGAAGCTCGAGCTGCACCAACGCGTCGAGCTGTTTGCCGAGGCGCTCGAGGGCGTCGTGCACGGCCATGCGCGCGGCGTCGTGCACCGCGACCTCAAGCCGAGCAATCTGCTGGTCGCGGCTGACGGTCAGGTGAAGATCATCGACTTCGGGCTCGCGCGCGCGGTCGCGTCGGACGACGAGCTCGCGTCGATGCACACGCTGTCGGGAGAGCTGTTGGGCACACCCCAATACATGAGCCCCGAGCAGTGGCTCGCCGACCCCGCCGCGGTGGGGGAGCCGGCCGACATCTACTCGATGGGGGTCGTGCTGTTCGAGCTGTTGACCGGTCGGCTGCCTTACGACCTGACCGGCAAGAGCATGCTCGAGATGGAGAGCGCCGTGCGGCACGAGCCGCCGAGCCGGTTGGGGCTGGCGGGCGTCGGTTGGCGCAGCGATCTCGAGGTCATCGTGCACAAGGCGTTGGCCAAGGAGCCCGGCCGGCGCTACGCGAGTGCGGCCATGTTCTTGGCGGACGTGCGTCGTTACCTGGCGGGGCAGTCCATCGCCGCGCGGCCCGCGAGCGTCGCCTATCGCGTTCACATCTTTGCGCGACGCAACCGCGCCACCTTCGTGGCCGGCATCGTCGTGGCCGTGGCTCTGGTGAGCGCGACCGCGTTCAGCGCGCGCTGGGCCTGGATTGCCAGCCAGCGTTCGGAAGAGCTCGAGCGGCAGCTCTATCGGGCCAACATCCGCGGCGTGGCCAACGCGCTGACGGATGGCCGCGTGGAAGTTGCCCGGCAACTCCTCGACGAGGTCCCGCGGCCGCGCCGCGGCTGGGAGTGGCGGCACTACGAGAGCCGCCTCGACCCCTCGCTGGGGTCACCGTTCCCGCCGGGCATCGCGTCGGCCTACGTGCAGTTCTCGCGGGACGGCACGCGGCTACGGTTGCAGGACCTGGCGACCACGGACGCCGTGGTCCTCGATCGAGGCACCGGCGAAGAGCTGCTGCGGATCGACGTGCCGGTAGGCGGCGATGTTCGCGACTTCCTCCTTCCCGACGGCCGCCAGATGCTGCGCCTCGATGGCCGGGGCGTCATCCAGCGGTGGGACGTCGACACGGGGGCGCAGGTGCCTGCCGCGGTGCGATGTCCCGGCGTTGCTGAGGATTGGTCGGTGCATCCGCGCCTGCGGCGCTACGTGTTGGTGACCGACGAGGCCGTGCAGGTGCGCGACTTGGCGACGGATGCCGTGGTGGCGTCCCTGTGGGAAGGGGTAGACCTCTACGGGGCCGACTACAGCGCCGACGGGAGCGTGCTCGCGGTCGGAGTGGCGCAACACGTGCACGTGCTGGACGCGAGTTCGCATGCACCGATGCAGGAGCCGCTTCACTTGGAGCAGCCGGGCGCGGTCGTGCGTCTCGAGTTTGACCCTCGCGCGGCAACGCTTGCCGTCGGCTGCGCCGGGGGGACCGTGCGCCTGTTCGAGCGCCGTGAGGGCCGCTTCGTGCGACGTCACGTGTTGCAGTTGGGAGGGGCCTCTGCCGTCACTCGGGTCGCTTGGTCGGCCGACGGCCAATACCTCGCCGCGGGGAATCTCGGCAACGTGCGCGTATGGGACGGTCGTACCGGCGAGGAAGTGGCGCACATCCAGGGCTACCGCGGCTGGATCAGCGGTCTCACGTTTGCGCCCAGCGGGGAGCTGATCGTGTGCGACAGCGAGTCGCAAGGCAAGACGTGGCCGGTGGCCGGGCAGTCGCCCGGCGTCCTCGCCGGGCACCGGGGGTTTGTCTATCCGGTCGCGGTGTCGGCCGATGGCCAGCGCATTCTGTCGGGGGGTTGGGACGGTACGGCACTTCGCTCCGGTTGCGTGAAATGGTGGGACGCTCAGTCGGGGGTGCCGGTCGCCTCCTATGGCGAGCTGGGCAGCAACTGTCTCGCCGCGGCCTTCACCGCGGACGGGGCCCGCATTGTGGTGCAGGTGTGGAGCGGCGACACCGACAACTCGGTGCGCGTCCTGGACTCTGCCACCGGCCGCGAGCTCTCGCGCTTTGAGGAGCACGCTGGGGAGACCGTCGATCAGATCGTGGTGCACCCTGACGGTCGCCGCGTCTTGAGCGTCGAGCGTTTCCAGCGGGCGCTGCTGTGGGACGTCGTTTCGGGCGAGGTCGAGGCGTCGTTCGACGTTGCCTCGGTCAAGGGCCAAGGCCTCGGCGCGGCGTTCTCCGCCGACGGCCGTGTGCTGGCGCTGACCGTCCGGGAGCGCGACGTGGCGCTCATCGATGTCGCGACTGGCAAGGCGTATCACGATTGGGCGGCGCACCACGATCCCATCCGCGCGATTGCGTTCTTGCCCGGCGGTCGCCGGCTGGTCACCGCGTCGATGGACGGCACGCTGGCGGTGTGGGACCTACGTGGTCGGCGCGTCGCCACGTTGACCGGCCACGGTGCCGACGTCTTATGCGTCGCGGCGAGCCCCGACGGTTCGCGCCTGGCCTCGGGCGGTCGCGACGGGAACGTCCGCCTGTGGGACACCGAGCGCTTTGAAGAGATCGCCACGCTGGAAGGGCACGACGACTACGTCTACTCGATCGCGTGGAGCCCCGACGGGTCGTTCTTGGTGTCGGGCTCGGGCGATCGCACGGTGCGCATTTGGGACACCGCGCCCCTCGCCGTGCGCCACGCCACGCGCCGCGAGCGCGAAGAGCTCGTGCGCCGGCTCGAGCCGGTCGTGGCGACGGCATTGGCCGGCGGGGACGCGAAGGCGGCGGCGCGGCAGTTGCGCAACCACGCCGCGCTCAGTGACCGCGAGCGCGAGGTCGCGCTGCAGATGGTGTTGGCGCACAGCGTGAGCGCCAAGTAAGGCCGTACGGAGCCGCGACAAAAGCCGCCGCATTCGGCTCCCCTGGGCGGGCCGTGGGCGAAAGCGGTGGTTTTTGTCGCGGCTCCGTACCGCCGGATTCGGCGGCCCGGGCCTCAGAGGATGACCCGCTGCTTGCCGGACCAGGCTGTGATGGGCCCCGTGTGCACGTCGTCGGTCGCGAGCCACTGCAGCGTGTACGGGATCCCGAACATCGCCGCGGGCACATTGCCGACGTTGAGGACGGCGTTGTTTCCGGCCGCGGGCATCGGCAGCACACCGTGCAGCGTCGGCGTCGCATCGGGCCAGTTGCCGATGACCATGAGCCAGTTGGCTTGCACGGCGCCCGCGGGGTTGCGGCCCACGGCGATCAGGTTGTCGAGGCCTGTGGGGTCGATGTTGCGGAAGGCCGTCGACTCGAGCAGCGCCCCGGGAGCGAGGTCCGACTCTTCGGAGAACAGCTTCGCACCGTCTTCGCGGGGGTCGAACGCGCTCAGCGCATCGACTCGCTCGACGCCCACTTGGATCTTGATGGCGCAGGTCACCGTGACCGTCCCGCTGCCGTCCCGGTACGACAGCGGCACCGTGGGGCCCGATGTCCCAAGGTTCTTGAACAGGATCTGGTCGAGCACGAGTGAGTCGGTAGAGAACGCGATGTAGTTCTGCTCGGCTCCGCCCACGAAGCGCTTGTGCCAGGCCACCGCTGTCAACTCCTGGCCCTGGATGCCCAGCTCCTGTGCGGTCTTGTACAGATAGGGCCCTTGCCAGTAGCCGGGGTTGCTGCCGGGACTCGTCACCCAGTCGCAGCGGAGCAGCGCGCCGCCCTCTTTGGCCTGTTGGCCTTGGTGTTGTGGCGACTGGAACCACTCCGGCGGGGCATCCTGGGCCGACGAATGAGTCAGGGAGAATACCACCGACTCGAAGGCGGCGCTCAGGGTTGGCACAACGCCGGGACTTTGCAGTAGAGCCGGCACGTAGAGCGCCATCGAGATGATCTCGGGATCGGTGCCCTCCAGCACGAGGTCGTCTTCGTCGGTGGCGAGTACGAGCTGGTTGGGAAACTTCACTCCTTCACTGCCCGGAAACATGTACTCGTACACGTCCGCTCCGGTTGGGTCCCCTGGATTGTCTCTGAAGACGGAGCCCGTTTCGCCAACGGTACCCTTCTCGACGGAGAGGGTGAGGCCTGCGTAGGTGTAGTGAACGACGGATTTGTCGATCACCCCGGCGGGGGTGACCGCGAGGTAGTTGACGTTGGTGGAGAACGCGTCGATCACCAGCTCCGTCCCAGTCCAGGGCACGTTCGCACCTGTTTGGGTGGAGAAGTACGCCTTGTTGACGGACGGCGGATCGGGGTGCTCACCGGGGACGCCGCTCCAACCCGTGCCGCGGTAGTACATGTTGCTCGTCGACAGGTTGTTCTCGAACGCTGTGGGAACGTCGACGGACAGACTGATCGGCGCGTCGGCAAACATGGCTCCCTGGGGGGCAAGGAGGAGGGACAGGAGGAGGGCGCTGGTGGGCATGAGTTGGGCTCCGGGCGGTTAGGAACGAGATCAGCGCCGGCCTCGCTTGGAATTCGCGGTGGCGGCAAAGAACGACCGCAACCTCTCTTGTAGTGGCGGGGTGATCTCGTCGGGAAGGTTGATGGCGACGTTGCGCAAGTGGCGTTCGCTGTCCGGGTTCTGCTCGAGCAGTCGGAGCAACGCGCGGCATAGGCGGTCCCGGTTCCCGTGGAGGATCGCTCGACAGGCGTCTCGGTTCATCCGCATCGTGGCCGGGAGGATGTCCATCTCTGCGGCCGCCTGGTAGTCGCGCAGCGCGGCGCTCGCGGCCTCCAATGACGCCTCCTGATCCTCACCGTGCAGGGCGATGCAGCGGTTGAAGTGCACGAAGGCCCTCGTTTCCAGTCGCCGCCACGCGGTGGGTCTTTGGTCGGGGATGGAGTCAGCCGTGGCTAGGGCGTCATCGAATCGGTCCTGCAGGGCGAGCGTCACGGCGAGGACGTTGAGGGCTTTGTGATTGAGGCCCACTGGCCGCAGCTCGGTTGCGGCGCGCGCCGCCCGCTCGGCGGCTTCGAGCGCGTTCGTATGCGAGTACGCCGTCGCGAGATCCAACATCACGTTGTAGTCGCCGGGCGCGCGGGCAGCGAGTTCCTCGAGGGGCTCGACGGCGTCGGCGTAGTGCCGCCCCTGCAGAAGCGAGCGCTCCAGGATGTAGAGGGTGCGGGTCGTCGGGCGGCCGAACGCACCGGCCAAAGCCTGCGCCGGGTCGCGCAGTCCGCGGATCAGCTCCGCGTCTCCCGTGGCCGCACCTTCGCCGAATTGCGCGAACAACCGTAGCTCCCGCGCGGACAAGTCCTCGCTTTGGGCCGGTAGGAGCTGCAGCGCGGCGCCGTAGTCGCGGGCGCGCAGCGCCTCGAACGCCGCCAGGAGCCGGTCTTCGTCGACGGGCTCCGGCAGCTCGGCGAGGTCGAGGCCCGCCGCACCGTTCTCGCGAGCGGCGGTCGCGTAGCGCGTGGCTAGCTGGCGCGCGTAAGGCGTCGCCAAAGCCCCGGCGAGCGCCGCGTAGTCCTGCGCCGCGCCGTCGAGATCGCCGTGATCGAAACGCACCGCCGCGCGAAGGCAGCGCGTCAGTCGGTGCTCGGGCCGCAGGTCGACGGCCCGGTCGAGGCGCGCGAACAGCGCTTGTCGTGCCGGCGCGTCGTCGATCGTCCGGGCTCGGCCCAAGGCCAGCGTGGGGGGCAGGTCCGCATAGATCCGAGCGTGCTCTTGGTGACGCTCGCGCTCACGCTGTTGCAGCCATGCTCGGGTCCCGAGCACGGTCGCGGTGACCAGCACGGCGAGCACAGCGACGCGCGCCGCCGTCGAGCGCCTGGCGACGTCCCAAGCTCGAACGATCGGCGATCGGCGTCGGGCGCGGACGGGTTTGCCGTCGAGAAACGCGAGCAGGTCGGCCTGCAATTCCGCCGCGGTGCCGTACCGGCGGCGGCGGTCTCGGGCCATGCCGCATTCGACGATCGCCTGCAGGTCTCGCGGCAGCCCTTTGCGCGCCCGGCCGATCGGCTCGGGGTCGTTGTCGCCGATCGCAGCGAGCACCGCGGTCGCCGAACCCTCGTACGGCGCGCGGCTGGCGAGCATGTGGTACAGCGTGGCCGACAGCGAATACACGTCCAGCTGCGCATCGGCGTCGGCGCCGCGTACCTGCTCGGGTGCCATGTAGATCGGCGTCCCGAGCGTGGTGCCTTCGATCGTTAGGTCGGCCTCGCTCACCCGCGCCGCCACGCCAAAGTCGAGCAGGCGGGCATGGCCGTCGCTGGTGATGAACGCGTTCGACGGCTTGACGTCGCGATGCACGATTC
This sequence comes from Planctomycetota bacterium, assembly GCA_039029375.1. GTDB lineage: Bacteria > Planctomycetota > UBA1135 > UBA1135 > UBA2386 > JBCCGH01. The sequence goes on along the minus strand of JBCCGH010000042.1, from coordinate 31,778 downwards.
CGGCGGCGTGTGCCGCCGCCAGCCCCGCCGCGAGCTCCGCGATCCACCGCACGCAGCAGCGCACATAGCTGGACTCGCGCGGGGCGTCGGCGTCGAGCAGGCCGCCGAGCCACTCGTCGAGCCACGCGGGGTCTTCTGTCGCCGGCGTGCCCCCTTGCGCGACGCGTTGCTCGACCGCGGCGAGCAAGCGCGACAGCGGCGCGCCGGGGAGCAGCTCCATGACCAGAAAGTGCAGGGCGTCCTCGGTGACGCCACGGTCGAACACCGGCACGACGTGGCGATGCCGCAGGGTGGCCAGCGCCTGTGCCTCGCGCAGGAACCGCAGCTTCGCCTCCGATGCGTCGCCCGGCCGCGGGTGCATGATCTTGACCGCGACCTCGCGTTCGAGCTGGAGATCGGTGGCGCGGTGCACAGCGCCCATCGCGCCGGTGCCGATGCAGTCGCCGACCGCGTAGCGGCCGACGAGCACGCGGCCTGGCATCGCCTTGGAGGTCCGGCGTTCGGACCACAGCTTGACCATGGCGCGGCCCTCGAGCGCTCTCTGCACCTCGGGAATCAAATCGGGGTGGTCCTGGCACAGGGTCTCGCAAGACAGCTCGGTGCCCAGTTCCTGGAGCTCGATCGCGCGGGCGATGTAGTCCGCGAGCAAGTGGTCGGCGTCAGGCATCGACTCCCCGGGCGCGGAGGGCGAGAAGGAGTCGGGCTTCGGCGAGGCAGATGGCCTTGCGCGCGGCATCCTCGGATGGCAGCCCGAGCTCCTCGGCGATCTGCCGGTAGGTCGTCCGTTGCCGGAGCCGCAGCTCCAGTAGCCGGCGGTCTTTGACGGTGAGAGCGCCCATCGCTTCGGTCACGATCTCGGCCTCTTCCTTGATTGTCGCGGCCTCGGTCGGCGACGTCTCGTCGCTCGCCGGCTCAACGCTCGTGTCGTCGGGGGCGGCGCGTCGGCCGTCGCGGCGGGCCGCCTCGTGATAGCGAATCGCGTCGAGCAGGCGGTGCGTGACCGCCTTCGCGAGGTAGCGCTCGAAGTCCTGCTCGTCGCCTTCGAAGACTTCGACGCCGTGCAAGACCCGCATGAATACGTCGTGCACCAGGTCACCGGTGCTGAACAGCGCGGCGAGCCCGAGCTTCCCCTTGCGCCGCTCCGCGTCGAGCCGGCGGTGTACCATTTGCTGCACGGTCGGGTAGAAGCGGGCGACGAGACGGTCGCGCGCCGCAAGGTCGTGCGGGGCGCGCGCGAGGCAGGCGTGCAGGTCCACCAGGGCATTGTCTCGGGCTGCGAAAGCCGCGACAAGCCGAGCCGGAGACCGCAAGGAAGCCACACAAGGCCCAACGGAGGGCCAGTGCCGATCCGGAGCCAAAAAATGACAGTACCTCTCGGTTCCGTCCGTGCGGTCGTCCGGACCCTACGCGTGATGTGGCGTGGGCGTGTCGGCTGGAGTCGGTCGGCCGGGTGGCGCTGGCAGGGTGGCGGTCGCCGTTTTGGCTCCGGTCGGCGACGGGTTTGCGTTGAACCCTATGCCCGCCGGCGCGTCCTGGCCGGCCCGCCTCCTCCATGCACGATTCAGTCGCCGATCCGAGCCCGGAGTGTCTGTTCCTGAAGTCTCGGGACGACGCTGACCCGGAGGCTTTTCGCATCGTCGTCGAGCGGACGAGGCCGGGGCTAACCGATCGCGCGCGGCGCCTCGGGATCGCTGCGGCCGACCTCGACGATGTGATCCAAGAGACCTATCTCGCGGCGTGGCGCGGCGCGCATCGTTTCGACCCGACGCGCCGCTTTGCCGGTTGGTTGGTCGGCATCCTCCGCAACAAGGCGGCCGACGCGCGGCGTAACTTGGATCGGCACAATCAGGCACCCGCCAACCTCTACGCCGCTCGAAGGGGCGACCCACCCGAGCGCCCCGAAGTCGGTGAGCTGGTCGGAGCACTACGCCAAGCGATGTCGAAGTTGCCGCCACGTGATCGCGACATCCTCAAGCGAAGGTTCGAGCAGAGAGTGAAGGCTGAGACCATTGCGCGCGAGCTCGGTGTGCCGCCGAGCACCGTGCGCTCGGTCATTTGGCGGTCGCTGCGGCGTCTGCGTTCGACGATGCACGACTACGGCCGCGGCCACGGCCTGATCGTCTGCGCGGCGCGTCGATTGGGCACGCCCGACCAAGGGCAGTGAGCCGATGGCGTAGGTCGCGGTGGGGTTTTCGCACTTTGCCGGGACAGTCGGCGTCGCCGCTCAGAATCCAGTGAGCCGGTGCGTTTGCCGGCCCTTTTTCAGACCCCCTTTTTTTGCAAGGAGCAGAGTTGGTGTTCAACAAATCTACGCTTGGGATCGTCGCGATCACGGCGGCCGCCTTGATCCTCCTCGCCGCGACTCCATTGCCGTCCCCGCTCGTGGTCGTCGGCGACCCGGTGTGCCGGGATAACTGCGTCTGCCCATACATCGAGACGCACCAGGGCTTCACGCATCCGTGCCTCGATTCGGTTGGTACGGTGCAGCCAGACCAGTCGGGCTGCTGCAACTTCGAAGAGTGCGAGCCGAAGTCCTGCGTCATCGGGGCGGAGACGGTCTCCTACCGGTTCAACCCTGCGTGCCCGGCTGGTCTTTGCAACACCATGACCATCGACTACTCGGGGTTCTACTTCTTTCACGCCGCCTATGCCGCGGGGCACTTCACGCCACCGGTCACTTTGCCAACGACGCCGCTGCCATGCGGTGACTTCGTGACGCTCAACTGCCTGATCATCTGCGACACGGGCTTGGCTCTGTTCGTGCAAAGCTCCACCGGGCTCTGTCGGCAGTGCCCGCCGTTGCGATGAGCCGCGCTTGGATCGGTGCGGCTGCGTTGGGCGCGGTCGGCGTTCTGTTGTTCCTGTGTCGCGGGCCGGCGCGGGTCGTCACGACGAGCGAGGCAGACGTCTGGCTCGCGGAGATGGCCATTGGCAACCCGGTCCAGTTCGGTGAGCGCGATGGCCTCGTGTTCCAGGCCCTTGGCCCTCTCTTACCGGGAGCGCTGGCGAGCTTGCGGGACGACTGTCTTGAGATCACCGAGCAGCGGGAACAGCAGGTGGCGGGGCTAGCCGAAGCTGGGGATGGTCTGGCGACGGCGCTGACCATGGCCGAGTTGCAGTTGGAACAGGCCAAGCTGCTCGCCGCGGCGGAGCTGCTGACCGAAGGCAGCTACTTCACCCTTCCGGTCGACGCCGTCGACAAGCTGCCGCGGCCGCCGCAGAACTATCTGTGGCTGCTGCTGAACAACATGGCGGAGGTCGGCGACCGCGCGGTGTCGGTGATCTTGCCCATTTCGCTGGCGCGGTTCGAAGCCGTTCAATTCGCCTCCGACGCGGCGCTCGCTTGCGAGGCGCATCTAGCGCTCGAAGAAGCCGATGGCTTCAACGCACTACCAGCGGCAGAGCGTGGGCGCCGGTTGACTGCGGACCGCGCGGCGCGCACTGCGTTGCAGCAGCTCGGCAGCAAGAGGCCTGCCGAGTTGGGCTTGGAACCGACCGAGTACTCGGCCCGGCTGCGCAAGTTGCAGAGCGAGCTGCTTAGCAGCCGACTCGAGGTCGACGAAGTCGACCGTGTGCGCGCCCGGCCCGCGCTCCTCGCGCGTCTCGAGCCCGGCCGTTGATCGAGCCACGTGGCGTGGCCGGGTCCGCGCCACGTCTCTGCCGCGCCACCGGAAGTCGGGTCTCTGCCGCTCGGTGGGCGCCTCCGGGCCAGCGTTCGAGTTTCGCGGCGCGGCGTGAGACACTGGGGGCACCGCTGGCGTTCCTTGTTTGCTGTTCCGTGCATCCGCCGGACGACGATTGGAAGTCCAACGGCGCCTACCTGAGCCGCAAGGTCTACGCGCGGATTGTCCGCGTGTGCTTGGGACCGGGAGCTTCCGTCGAGCTGGGTTGCGCGCTCAAGATCGGCGGCGACATGAATCCCGTGCTCGAAAGTTGAGTGCCGCGCCCCGGCGCCATCGGTGCCGGGGCGCCGATGGGGGGGGCGATGCGCGAATGCGGTGGTTTTTGTTGCGGCACCGTACGTTCGTTACCAGGCGACGGTCACCACCACGCCGTCTGAGCTCACCAGACCCACCGGGTTGTGCGGAGCGTCGGGGTCCAGGGCCAGCCACGAGTGATAGAGTGAGCCGCCGACGAGGAGGGGCTCATTGGGAACCGGTATGGTGAGGATGGCGTGACCCGACGCGCCGGTGACCGTGCCGAGCTGGGCGTCGATGGACGACCACACTGCGCAGCCGGGCCCACTGCCCAAGGCGCTGAGGAACAGCGGCAGCGCGTGGCCCTCCCACTGCGTCGCCGACCCGCCCACGCTCAACCAGGCCGGCTGGAAGGGCGCCGCATCGAGGATCTCGACCTGGTAGGAAGCGTTGAGTCTTGGTTCGCCGAGGGCTGTGGCCCGCACGGCACCGATGGAGCTGAGGCACGACGCCGAGCCGTAGTTGCGCAAGGCCGGCGTCGGATAGCGGATCGCGTTGATCTCCTGGGCAAACGACTGCCGGAGTGCTTCCTGTTGCGGTGTGAGCCCGCCAATCAGGAGGTTGTTGAGCTCGTAGGGGTCGAGGCTCAAGTCGTAGAACTCGTCCAGCGCCGGCGACCAGATGGAGCGAATGAGCTTGTAGCGGTCGTTGCGCATCGCCACGACCGCGGCCGTGGTGGTGGGTGGCCCTTGAAAGAGCTCGGCGTAGATCGTGGTGCGTAACGCCCGTTGTGCCGGGTCGCGCAAGTAGGGCACGAGGCTGATGGCGTCGAGGACTCCGTAGTCGGTCGCTGGGTCCACCCGGCACAGCTCGGCGACGGTCGCGAACACGTCCACGGCGCTGACGAGTGCGTCGACTTGGCGGTCGGCGCCGACGACGTCGGGGCCAGCGACGATGAGAGGCACCGTCACGCCGGCTTGGTAGAACGACCCCTTGCCGCGACCCGTGACGACCGCCGGCTCTGCCAAGCCCGTGGATGTGCCGTTGTCGCCCATGAACAGCACATTGGTGTCGGCCAGCCGCGCGCCGAGCCCGGCCAGGAGCCGACCAATCTCGGTGTCCATGGCCTCGACCATTGCCTTGTAGTAAGCGATTGGTGGCGGCTCGCCCGACAGGTCGTAGCTGTGCAGGTGGGAGGGCGGCTGGTGCAAGGGGTGGTGCGCGGCCTGAAACGCCACGTAGCAGACCCAGGGCTCACTGGTCGTATCGATCCAGGTCAGCGCGTCGTCGACCGTCTGTGTGGTGTTGTAGGTGTAGGACGTCTGGGTCACGCCGTTCTCGGTCCGCTGCCAGACGTAGTAGCTCGGCGCTACGCCGAGCAGCGTGCCGGCGTAGTGTGACCAACCGGCGAGGTTGGGGCCCAGGTCGCCGCCATTGCGCTTGTCGGAGAGGTGCCACTTGCCGATCGCCGCGTGGGTATAGCCGCTGCCTTCGCGGTCGAGCAGCTCGGGGATGGTGGTCTCCGGATAGCGCAAGACACCGCCCTGGCTCAGCTTGGCGGCCCCGACGCCGGTGCGGACGCTGTAGCGGCCGGTCATGATGCAGGCGCGGGTGGGGGCACACAGCGGGTTGGCCCAGGCGTTGTTGAAGCGGACGCCGCGCCGCGCCAAGCCATCGATGTTGGGCGTCGGCGGTGGTGCAGGGCCGCCATAGACACCGACTTTGTCGAGGCCGACATCGTCGGCGACGAGGATCAGCACATTGGGTGGCTGGGCGCGGGCAGGCGACGCTAGCAGCGAAAGACACGCGAACACCGAAGGCGCGACGATCCGCAGGTGGGACATTCGGAGACTCTCCAGGTGGACGTGGCGCCGGGCACGGACGCCCGAGCGAGACCGCGACCCGGAACGCCATTCGTGTGGGCGGCGTTGCACGGGCCCGCGCGCGGCGGTGGCCGCATCGCGCGAGCGGCGCCTATCTGGGGCCGACGACTGCGCGGCCCGCGTGGGTGAGGCAGAGACCTGCCGCGGTGACCCCCGGGCACAAGGCGATGCCCTGGACGAAGAGCTCGACGCCGAGCACGGACCCAACGGCTGGTAGCCGCATCCGCAGCGTGGCGTCGCCACTGGAGTCGGTGGTGAACCCCAGCCTTGCTTCGCCCGAGACCAGCAGCTCGCAGCCGGGGAGCTGCAGCGCACCGAGCGGCATGGGTAGGGGCAGGTCGAGCCACGACTCGTGCGAGGCGCCGAGCAGCAGCACGCCCGGTTGGCCCGGAGCGAGCTGGCTGAGCCGCACTTCGAAGTGCCGTGACGCTCGGGGGAGCAAGGTCGACTCGAGGTGGCCAGGCGGCGCGCCACCGCAACCGGAGCCAAACTGCTCAAATCGGGCGGCCGTGCGGAACGGCGACGCCGGCAGGCCTTCTCGGTTGAACAGGCTGAACGCGGGCGTGACCCCCCACGCGTAGCGAACCGCGACGGGGCTCATGACCCCCGGGGCGCTCACGACGACGGTATCGCCGTGCAGGCGCGCGTTCCCGGGAACAAAACGCAGGCTCGCGTCCGCAATCTCGAAGCCGGTCAACCGACCTCCGGGCACGTGGAGTCCGGACCCGACGTGCTCGAAGCCAACGACAAACTCGTCGCCGACTGGGCCGCTGGAGTGCGGGGCGTAGATCGGTCCCATGGGGGGGCCATTGGCCCCGTAGACGATCCGCTGCGCCGCGGCGCCGAGTCGTTGCCCCATCAGCAGCTTGTTGGGCGGATGGAGGTGCGTTGCCAGCACATCGATCTGACAGGCCATGGCCGTGTTGGGCTCGGCGAGCGCGTCGAGCTGGGCCTCGCGGAGCTCCGGCCAGTAGTTGAGGCCTCGGGTGTAGGCCGGCAGCTGGCAGAACAGGAACGGGAAGTTCCCATGACCCCACGCCGATCGCCACTCGCGAACGACCCGGCGGAAGCGGCTGGCGTAGTCGTGGGCCAGGTCCGGTTGGCGCGGATCGGGATTGGTGTCCGCCTCCCCCTGGTACCAGATCACGCCGCGAATGGGCAGCGGTATCACTCTGCGGATCAGGGTCTCAAACTGCGGCCCACCGGGAAGCCACTCCTCGACCAGGGTTCCCGACTTCGCCGCTTGGATGAGACCGATCGTCATCGAGCGACCGAAGACTCCCTCGGAAAGGTCCCGCCCGAAGAAGAAGCCGATCGCCGAGAACGAGTGTGCGGTTTCCGGCTGGCTGTCGACCCAAGAGCCGGGTTGCCGATCGACGCGGTGCAGGCGCAAGTTGTACTCCCCCGCCGTCGGCAGCGCGGCTCGGCCCGTGGCATAGAGCTCCAGCCGCTGGTGCATGTTGGACTGGCCTGCGCACAGCCATACTTCGCCGACCATGACGTCGTCGAGGGTCACAGTGTTGGTGCCGCGGACCGTCAGAGCGTCGGGGCCGCCGGCGGGCTCCGGGGCCAGCTCGACCCTCCATTGACCGCCGGTGGCCGTCGTCGACACCGACTGGTCCCGGAACTCCACGGTCACCGACTCGCCGTCACTGGCGCGGCCCCAAATCCTGATGGGCGCGTTGCGTTGGAGCACCATGTGGTCGCTGAGGATTGCCGGCAGAGTGACCTGTGCCGGCGCGACGGAGACGACGAGGCCCGCGAGGATGAGGTGCGAAGAGCGCATACCGTTCGACTCCATTGGCTCGAGCAAACCAGGGTGCGATTTGTCCTTGGAACGCTCGGCGGCCCCGCCGCGTTGCAGCGGCCGCTGGTCGGATCGCGCCGGGCGGCGACCGGTGCTGGTGGCCAGTCAGATTGGCACGCTCGCGGCTTGGCTCCTATTCCTGTTGGCGCTCTCGTTGCCTCGGGTCGATCTCGTCGAGCTTGGTGGAGCGACGTGGTCCGTTCCATTGCTACTCATCCTCGTGGCGCGTGCCCTGGACGGGGCTACGGGCGGCAGTATTTCGGTCGCCACCGCCTTGGTCGCGGACCTCACGCGCGCGCATCCTCAGACCGGTGAGCTCGCCTTTGGCCGCATGGGCATGGCCGCGAGCCTCGGATTTGTAATTGGGCCGGCGGCGGCGGGGCTCCTGGGTGGTACGGCATGGGGGCCACGGCTCCCGATCGCCTTGGCAGCGTTGCTCGCCGGGGCCACCACGGTGGCGATCCTGCTACTCCTCAAAGAGACTGGCGTCAGCGCGCACGGCCAAAGAAAACGAGCGGCGGGCAACGGCCCGCCGCTCTTCCCGTTCAGAATCGCAACGACGTCTGGCCTAGGTCCCGAGCCAGGCGGTGTTGCCCATGAAGATGTCGCCGCTGAGGTCGACGCCAAACGACTGGGTCAGCAGGAATGGGCCGAGGCCACTCGGAATCGCCGCCGGAATGGGCAAGCTGATCTGCGCGTTGCCGCCCCCGGGCGCCACCGGGAGTTGCACGACACTCGGTAGAGGGATGACGCCGAGTTCGCCGGCAGGCCTAGGGTTGCCCAGTGCGTTCCCTTTGGTGAAGCCGAGCGGGAAGCTCGTGGGAGTGACACCAAAGAGCACGCCAACGATCCAGGGGCCGCTGCCGCCGTCGTTGGGCACCCAGACACTCATCTTCTTCGGCGACCCGGGCACCATGATGCCGGCGTTGTGGCCGACGATGCTTATGTTGAGCGGCTCTTGGTAGCCGAACGGAGCGGCCGCGCTGTGCGCGACGTAGAGCGTGCCGCCATCACCGCGCGGACCTCCGTTGGCTTGCCAGGCGAAGTCGTTCCAGATGCGAACGCCGGCGTTGATGCCGCCGAGCTCACTGTCATCCATGGTGGGGAAGAAGAAGGTGTCGGAGTCGCCTGCAACACCGGCGTGTCGCACCGAGGCGATCCACGCGAGCGCGTTGCCGTCGCTGCATTCGAGTGCGTGCGGCGAGTGGAGGGTGACCGCGGTGGTGGTGGCGATCATGAACCGCAGGCGCTTTTGGCGCCCGGTCACGTAGGGAGCCACGTCGGGATCGAAGTCGCTGGTACTGATGTCGCCGTCGTCGTCGACGTAGGCCCAGCTGAGCCCGTTCGGGCCGCTGCCGCCCTCGATGTTGCAGAGCGCCGTGTCCACGAAACCACTGCCCGCCCCGCCGATGGTGACGCCCGGTAGCGTGACGAACGTGGTCGACGCGAACGGCGAGTTGATCCCGGCGGTGCGTTTGGCGAACTGCGGCCGGTTCAGGCGGTCCGAGGCACCGACCATGCCGTCATGGCTGATCGAGAACGCGAACTCGGCCTGCGACGAGTTGAAGGCGGCGGCGAATCCGGTGTTTTGGAGGATGCCGAGCCCGGGGTTCCACCGGGACTCCATCACGTCCGAGCCTCCGGCCTGGCCCGGGAAGGAGAGGTTCGGGTCGCTGACCGTCACGGCCAGGCGGTAGGACCCAGGCGTGGGTGCGTGGGCCCGCGTCTCAATCTGCTGCAGGCTCGAGCTCGCGCTCAAGCCGAAGCCGGCCACCGGGTTGAGGGCGCTTTCGTAGCCGGGGCGCGGCGGCAGGAACGTCGTGTCCTGATAGACGATGGCGGGGGGGACCTGCGCGATGCAGGTCATGCCGAGCGAGAGGATCGCAAGGCTGGAGAGTGGAGTCTTGGACATGGAACATCCATGGGTGGGGACCCTCGGAAGCCCGGCGCGCCGGGAGCAGGCAGGCGGACCCGCCGGCCTTGTGAGAGAGGCGCGGCGTGGATTTCGCACGCACGTTGGGGCCTTCCGAGGATCCGAACGCACAAAGGACCGGCGGGCCCGTCCCTCTCATCAGGTGTGGGCCCGACGAGTTGTCACGCGAGCTCGCTAGAAAGGCGCGATTGAGGAGACTGCCATGTTGAGTCCGCGCGGCGGCGTCGGATCGACCGCGCTTGGTTACGCCGCACACGGCGTTCGCTCACGGGGCGAGGCTGACTCAGGCGCGCAGTGAGGGGCGCTCGCCGACCCGCGACTACCGACCCCAGCGCACGGTCACGTCGCGGGTCGTCGCGTTGCCCGTCGCGACATCGATATCGCCATCCCCGTCGAAGTCCTCCGCCACCAGCGCGACCGGACGGCCGCCGGTGTCCGTCAACTCTGGTGGCGCAAACACCCCCGGCACGTCCTGATAGAGCACCGCGACGTTGTTGTCGGCGCCGTTGGCGACGACCAAGTCGAGGTCGCCGTCGAGGTCCAGGTCGCGCGCCAGGAGCCCGGTTGGAAAGTCGCCCACCGCCAGTGGCGGCTGCGCGACGAACGACCCGGGCGCCTCCTGCAGAAACCACGATAGCTCGTCGGAGTTACTGTTGATGCACGCGAGGTCGACATCGCCGTCGCCGTCGAGGTCTGCCGCGGTCACGGCGTCCGGGAAGCGCCCGGTGGGCAGCGGCGCCTGCGCGATGAACGCGCCGGCGGCGTCCTGCAGGAACACGGCGATGTTGTTGTTCGCACCGCTCGTCGTCGCCAGGTCGAGGTCGCCGTCGCCGTCGAGGTCCGTGGCGACAATCGACGTGGGGAACCGCTCGGTCGCCAGTACCGGCTGCGCCGTGAACAGCCGCGGCGCATCCTGCAAGAAGATCGTGATGTCGTTGCTCCGGCTGTTGGCGACCACGAGATCCAGGTCGCCGTCGCCGTCCACGTCGGCGGCCGCGACGTCGTTGGGGGCGTCGCCGGTTGGCAGCTCCACCGCGGTGGTGAACTGCCGCGGCGTGTCCTGGTAGCGGACTTCGAGCCGGTCGACATCGTCATTGGCCGTGATCACATCCTGCCCGCCATTGCCGTCGAGGTCGGCGATGACCAAGGCGACGGGATCGCGCCCGGCCCCTTGGATGAGGGCGGCGCTGAACGTCCGCGGCGCGTCCTGGTAGAGCATCACCAGCTCGCCGTCGAACCCCAGTGTGCCGTTGCCGGCGACCAGATCCAGGTCTCCGTCGCCATCGAGATCGCCAGCGGCGAGGGCCGCCGGCGTGGCCACGAGCGGGAGCGTCAACCCAGTGGGGAACCCCCGGGCCACGCCCTGGAAGAACATCGTCAGTTCGCCGCTGATGATCCGGCCGCCGGCCGTGAGCAGGTCCACGAGGCCGTTGCCATCCAAGTCCGCGGCGACGATGAAGTCGGGAATCTCGGTCGTCGGCAGCGGCGGCTCCGCCGTGAACGCGCCGGAGGCTTCCTGGCGCAAGATGCTGACGTCTTCGCTGCGGTTGTTGGCCGCGGCGACATCCACATCGCCGTCGCCGTCGAGGTCGGCGGCGGTGATCGCAAAGGGGAACTCGCCAGTGGGCAGCTCCCGCTCGACGCCGAAGACCCCGGGCGACGTCTCCGCCACAACTTCGATCCAGCCGGGGGCATCGAGCTCTCCCTGAGGAACGAGGATCTCGGCCGCGCCATCGCGGTCGAGATCCGCCACGACGAGGTCCAACGCGAAGTCGCGTAGGGGCACCACGGGCTGCGCGACCATGAGCCGCGGCGCCGTGAGCACGAACAGCTCCAGAGCCGCGTTCTCGGGGGTGTCGCCGGTCGTGACCGCGAGGTCGAGGTCGCCGTCGCCGTCGACGTCGGCTAGGGCGAGGTGGCGGGGATGGCCGGTGGTGGGGAGAGGCTGGGCCGTGAAGCTCCGCGGGCCGTCTTGGTAGAGCAGGACCAGCACCCCGTCCGCGCCACTGACGAGGTCGAGGTCACCGTCGTCGTCGATGTCGCCCAGGGCTAGGAACTCGGACGAGGCCGCGGCGGGGAGGGGCTGGGCCGTGAACGTCAGCGGCCCGTCTTGGTAGAGCAGGACCAGCTCGTCGCCCTCACCGCTGACCAGATCGACGTCGCCGTCCCCGTCGAGGTCGGCTGCCGCGACTGTGGCACGGACGCCAGCCGTGCCCGTTCGGAGCTGGCGTGGCACGAACGTGTGCGGCGCCTCCTGCAAGAAAGCAAACAGGCCGCCACTCGCCTCATCGTCGGCCACCATCAGATCGAGGTCGCCGTCGCCGTCGAGGTCCGCGATCGCGAGCGCGTCGGGGTCGCGAAGGCCGGTCGCGGTCAGCACGTGCTGTTCGCCGAAGGAGCGCGGCATCTCCTGATCGTAGTAGGCGATGCCTTCCTCGATCAGGCCGACCAGGTCGAGATCACCATCGCCATCGAGGTCCACCGCGCGGATCGCCGAGAACTCGTGCTCCTCCAAGGTGCCCCGCTCGCTGAACACACCGGCGGCGGCGCGGGCGACGGTGGTCTCCACCGGATTGCTGAATTCGCCATCCATGGGCGTCGCGCGTAGCAGTACCCGGCCGCCCACGCCGACGTCGCTGCTGTCCCACACAAAGATCCCCTGCGCGCCGGGCTGGCTGCCGCTGAGCGGATCGTGGAAGGCATCGCGGCTGGGAATGCGCCAGGTCATTCCCTGGCGGACCGCGGGAGCGAACGGCGCGGTCACCGTCGCGAAGGCGGTCGCATCGTCAAACGAGGCCAACGTGCGGGTCTGCTCGATGCCGCCGATGGCCACCAGGTCGACGGCGCCCGGGTCGGTCACCAGCACGAGGTTGGCGGCGCCCGTGGCCAGATGAGCGCTCCCGGTTGGCACGGCGCCCAGCGTGTGCACGACGCCGCTTTGTCGCCCCAGCGCGAGCGCGCGTACTTCGCGCGCCGTGGCGCCAAGGGGCTCGCACAGCGCGACGAGCCGGTGGTCGGTGTGGGGGGCGAGCACCGTGACCTGCGGAAACGACGCGGCGAGCGGCTCGACCGCGCCAGAACGGAGCCCCACGGACACGACGCGTCCGGCCACGGCGCTCCCCGCGACGATGGCGTCGCGCTCGGCAAGCCACACACGGTCGGCGCGCGTCGTGTCAAGCGCGAGACCCCAAGGCGTGCGCAGCGGGGCCGCGGGGCCGCCGGCCAGCAGCGTCATGCGCGGGTTGCCGGGTGTGCGCCAGTCGAGGTTCCACAGACCATCCGCGGCCGTCGCCAACGCAGTGCCGGCGCCGCGCGCGACGAGTGCCCGCAGCGGCCCGCGGGGCGTGCCCACGCCGGCATCAAAGGGCGTCGTGACGGCGCCCGTCTCGAGGTCCACGCGAAACAGCCGCCACGCGCCGGCCGTGTCGGTGGCGACCAGGGCGGTGCCGCCGCGCGCGTCTAGTGTGAACGCCGTGGGCTCGCCCAGCAGGCCGGTGGCCAGCTCCTGTAGCACTCCGCCCGTGGCCAGCTCGATCTCGAGCAGGCGCGTCGTCGCCCCCGCCGCGCGGTCGAGGACCAGCGCCGTGAGGCCGTCGCCCAAGGCCAGCGCTGCCGCTGGCGCGTTCAGCGGCTGAGCCTGCGTCCAGGTTGCGGCGAGCGCGGTCGGCACCGAGTCACGCAACAACTGGAGCTGGCGCGACTCGACGCTGCTAGCCAGCACCTGCGCCGCCGCGGCGCGCAGCTCCGGCAGCTCCACCCGCGTCGCATCGACCGGACGCGCGTGGCCGGTCGCCACGGCGGGGAATCGGCTGCAGATCTGCTTCGCGCGGCGGTAGGCCGGGTCCTCGAGCCGCGCCGCGAGTTCGTCGGGGTTGTCGACGTCCAGCGGTGGGAAGCCGCCGTGGCCCTCCAAGCGCCACTGGAACAGCACCCGCACCGGGTCACCCTCGTCATCGATCACGCCATACGGAATGGGGAGGCCGCGCCGCGCGTTGGGGTTCAGCCCCAGCGCCACGCCCTCGATCAGCGCCTGCGGTTCGTCGTTGTTGTCGACCGTGATGTCTCCGGTCAACGCGCCGGTCCCGGCGATCACCGGGTCGAACGGCGTGATCCGCAGAACGGCGACGCGCTCCAAGTCCTCGAGGTCTTGGTCGGTGTCCCAGAAGAACACCAGGGGACTGCCGGTGCGCAAGGCGCGCACTCCCTGGAAGGCGGCCGGTGGCGTCGGGGCTCCGGCGGTCAAGCCCGCCGGTCGCGCCACCGTCCACGTCGCTTCGCCGTGAAGCTGATACTCGATGACGACGTCCACGATGTCGTCCGACGAGTCGCTCACGACGAACTGGACCGGCGTGATCCCGGCGACTTCCTCGGTCGGGTAGGTGAGCTCGGAGATCTCGGGCGGGTCATTGCCGAGACCGACGACGAGCTGGTCGGTCGTGCCGCCCGCCAGTCGCGCGACCAGCACGACGCCTTCGACGTAGCTGGCGTTCGCGGGCAGCGCCGCCTCGGCGGCAAAGTCCCAGGCGATCTCGTGGACCGCGCCGGCGGGCGTTGTGGTTAGCTCGGCGGGGTTGTCCGGCACCCGCGCCAGCCGGTGCTCGGTCGACGGGTCGCTGGGCACGATCATCGACAGCTCCACGGTCGCCGCATCCGCCTCGGCGTCGGCCAAGACCAGGCGGATCGTCGCGGGGGAGAGCTTGGGCTCGGTGACCGTGGAGCCGCGAGCCTCGAACCCACCTAGCGACGGCGGCGCGTTCCCGCGCCCGTCCCCGCTCAGCGATCCCACGAGCCCCGCGGAACCATACCCGCAGCCCGGAGCGAGGAGTGCAAAGACGGCGAGCCAGCTCGAGCGGTTCATGGGCGGGGAGCCATTGGGTGCGATGGGGGGCGTCTCCTCTCCCCACCCGGGCCGGCCGCGTTCTGGGGAAATTCGGGGATTCTGTGTTTTTGGCCGGAAGGGCCGCGCCCCCGGTGGGGAGGCAAGTGTCCGGCGCGCCGCGCCTCTTCCCCACGCAGAACGCCATGCACCGATCCCTCGCGCTGTTCTTCTCCTTCGCCGCCGTGATTCCGGCGGCGTCAGCCCAGGACTGGACCCTGCTCAGCCCTCCGACCGCGCCTTCGCCGCGCCTCCTGCCGCGCGCCAGCCTGGTCGACAACCCTGCCACAGGCCGGCTCTTCTTCTTTGGCGGCTGGGCCGGCGGCCTGCACGGACCGGAGGGCGACGAGACGTGGGAGTTCGACGGCACAACCTGGATCCAGCGCATGCCGGCGACGCAGCCGCCGCGCCGACTGGGCGAAACGGACGCCGCGGTCGCGGTGAGCCCCTCGACCGGGCGGATCCTGCTGTACGGCGGTTCGAGCGCGACGACGTTTCAATCGATCCTGGAGACGTGGGAATGGGACGGCAACGACTGGTCGATCGCCGAGGCGGGACTGGCGCCGGGCGTCACGTCGCCGAACGCGGTCCGATCCTTCTCCATCACCGAGGACTACGCCCGCAATCGCGTGGTGTTGTTCGGTGGGCTTTCGGCCACGGGAGCGACCCTCGATGAGACCTGGGAATGGGACGGCGCCAGCTGGATCCAGCGCTTTCCCGCCAATGCGCCCTCGCCCCGGGGTGTTTCGGGGATGGCCTATGACGCCGTGCGCAGCGTCGTGGTGCTGTATGGCGGCAGCGGCGACTCCGCGAACCTCGACGACACGTGGGAGTGGGACGGGACGGACTGGCGGCAGGTGTTCACGCCGAATCCGCGCATGCCGGCGGCGGCGCCCGTGTCGATGACCTACGACGCCAGCCGCCAGCGGATCGTGGCTCGCGCCGACCGAGTGAGTCCCGACACGTGGGAGTACGACGGGACCGACTGGCACCTCGCGCACACCGCGACGCCGCCGCCGGGGTTCGAAGCCATGCAGATCGAGTACCACTCCGCGAGCCAGCGGGTCATCGCCTTCGGCGGGCGCACGGGCATGGCGCCTTCCGCCATCGTCCATAACGAGACCTGGGCCTACGGCGGCGCGGCGCCGTTCTTTGAGACGTATGGCACGGGTTGCCCCGGCAGTCTTGGCGCGCCAGGCCTCACGCCCACCGGCAGCTCGCCGGTGCCGGCGCTGGGTGCGTCGTTCGACTTCGACCTCGGTCCGGTGGCCGCCTCGGGGATCGTCGTGGCGATTGGCGCGGGGGCCAGCACGACGCCGATCAACCTCCGCCCGCTCGGCGCGCCGGCCTGCTGGCTCTATGCGCTGAGCCCCGCCGGCATGTTGACGTTGCCTTGGCCGGTGGTCGGCAACACGGCGAGCGTCAGCTTTCGGATGCCGACCAACCCGGTGTTTGCCGGTGGCGTGATCGAGCTGCAGGGCGTGGCGCCGGACGCGACGGCACCCGGCCAGCTGATCACGACCCACGGCGGCCGCGGCACTCTGCGGTAGTCGCGCTGCGATCGAAGCGGCTCACGATGGAGTTGGCCGGATCAGGTGCCGAGCCAGGCGGTGTTGCCCAGGTAGACCGCGCGGCCGCCCGGACCGATGGGGCCGAGGTTCGCGGCGAACGACTGAGTCAGCAAGAAGGGACCGAGGCCAGTGGGCATCGTGGCGGGAACCGGCAGCGAGAACGTCGCACCGCCACCGGTTGCCGGCGCCACGAGCACGTTCCCAAGTGGCAGCACGCCGAGCACACCGGCGGGTCGAGGCTCGCCGAGCCCGTTGCCGTGCGTGAAGCGCAGACCAACCCTCACCGGCGTGGTGCCGAACAACACCCCGGCGAGCCAAGGGCCGCTGTTGCCGTCGTCGGGGACCCACACGCGGATGCGTTGCGACCCTCGACTCGGCGACAGGAGGCCACCGTTGTGAGCCACAACGCTGAGGTTGAGCGGGTCCTTATAACCCTGCGGGTCCGGGGCGTGGTGCGGGACGAAGAGTGTACCGCTCGCGCCGAAGGGGCCGCCGTTGGCCTGCCAAAACGGATCGTCCCAGATGCACTGACCGGTGTTGACTCCGCCGATGCTGGCGTCGTTGAGAGCTGGGAAGAAGTAGGTGTCCGAATCACCAGTGCCGGCGTGGAGAACGGCGGCGATCCACGCCAACGCGTCGTCGTCGACATCCTCGATGGCGTGCGGCGAGTGCAGGCTCGCGGCTGTCGTCGTCGCCTGTGCGAACCGCAGGCGGCGCACGGCGTTGGTCAGGTGGATGGCGGCGAACGGATCGAAGTCGCTGGTACTGATGTCGCCGTCGGGATCGATGTAGGCCCACGAGAGCTGGCCAGCGATCTGACACAGCGCGGTGTCGACGAAACCCTGGCCGGCAGGCCCGTCCCCCCTGATGCCGGGCATCCCGGTGACGGGCCGCGTCGGCGTCGCGAACTCGGTGAGTGGGACCGCGCGGCGCTGCCAATGAGGGCGTCGCGAGCTGTCCGCCGCGCCGACCAAGCCGTCGTGACTGATCGAAAACGACCTCTCGTCCGCCGCGGTATTGAACGCGGCAGCCCGATTGGTCCAGAGGAACGGTCCGCCACCGATCACCCCGCTGGGATCCCAGACCGCCTCCAGGACATCGGATCCGCCCGCCTGACCGGGCAGTGAGCGCGGCGCTGGATCGCGGACGGTGAGCGCCATCCGCCACGTTCCGGGCCGCGAGTGCGGGCGCATCTCGATCTGCTGCAGGGACGAGCTCGCGGACAGCCCGAGGCCCGTGCTCGGGTGGAAGGCGGCTGCGTATGGCGGCTGCGCTCGGTGGCGCGAGGTGTCCTGGTAGACCAGTGCGGGGGGGATCTGTGCACTCACCGTCGTCGCGACGGCAAACGGTAGCAGGAGGCTAGGGCGCATCGGACCATTCGGTTCTTGGGAGGTGTTGCCCTGGCATCCCTCGGCGCCCCGGGGCCGTCTCGCGAAAGAGAGTCTGACGGCCGATCCGGGGGCGACAGGGCCGAGCGACGTGATCGCTTCGAGGAGCGACAAGCGCTTTTTCGGGGGTGCTGAGGCATTTCTATGGGAATCGGCGGGCAGCCGGAGGGGCTGGGATGTCGCGCCCAAAGCGCACTACCTCCGCGCCAGCCATGCCACGATCGACCGCCATCCTCTTCCTCGCCCTCTTCACGGCCTCAGCCGCGACCGCCCAGGACTGGACCCTGCTCAGCCCGAGCACCGCGCCGTCGCCGCGTTCGCCGAACCGGGGCAACCTCGTGGACGTTCCGGCGACCGGCAAGCTGTTCATGTTCGGTGGCTCCGCCGGGCCCTTCGGCGGGGCGCAGGCGCAGGAGACGTGGGAGTTCGACGGCACCACATGGACACAGCTCCTGCCGGCCACGCAGCCGCCCGGCCGGCTGGGGACGAGCGAAGCGTCGCTCGAGCTGAGCTCCTCGGCCGGCCGCGTCATGATGTATGGCGGGCTCAACGTCGCGACGTTCCAGCCGATTACGGAGACCTGGGAATGGGACGGCAACGACTGGAAGATCGCGGAGGCTGGGCTCGCGCCCGGGGTGACGTCGCCCAACGTGTATCTGCAGTTTGCGATGGCCCGGGACGCGGCGCGCGACCGCGTCGTGCTGATTGGGGGTAACTTGGGGTTTGCTCCGGTGCCGGAGACGTGGGAGTGGGATGGCGCCAGCTGGACCCAGCGCTTTCCGACCAATGCGCCGCCGCCGCGGAACTCCCCGGGCATGGCCTACGACGCCGGGCGCGGGGTCTGCGTGCTGTATGGCGGCGTCGACATGGCGGGCCAGTTCAACGACACCTGGGAGTGGGACGGCACCGACTGGAAGCAAGTGATGACGCAGAACCCGCGCATGCCGGCGATGGTCTTTCCGTTGATGACCTACGACGCCACGCGGCAGCGGATCGTCCTCCTCGACCATCTCACCGGCGAGCTGTTGGAGTACGACGGCGTGGATTGGCGCCGTCCGTACACCGCGACGGCGGGCCCGACGGCCGCGAGCATGCAGATCGAGTATCACTCGGCGAGCCAGCGGGTGATCGCTTTCGGCGGGCAAACCGGCTCGCCGCCCGCGACTACCTACCTGAACGACACCTGGGCCTATGGCGGCACGGGAGCGTTCTTTGAGACGTATGGCACGGGGTGCCCCGGCAGCCTCGGTATGCCGGACTTGACGCCGACCGGCAGCTCCCCGGTGCCGGCGCTCGGCGCGTCGTTTGATTTTGACCTCGGCCCGGTGGCCGGCTCGGGGATCGTGGTGGCGATTGGCGCGGGGGCGAGCACGACGCCGGTGAACCTCGGCGTGCTCGGCGCGCCGGCGTGCTGGCTTTACGCGCTGAGCCCGGCGGGGATGTTGACGTTGCCTTGGCCGGTGGTGGGGAACACTGCCAGCGTGAGCTTCCGCATGCCGAGCAATCCGGTGTTTGCGGGGGGAGTCATCGAGCTACAGGGCGTGGCGCCGGATGCGTCGGCGCCCGGGCAGCTGATCACGACCCACGGCGGTCGCGGGATTCTACGGTAGACGCCTCCGTCGCCCCCGAGCGCGCCGCCAAGAGATTCGGTTCGACGTCTTGGTGCGCCCGGCGAACGGGTGGCTCCCCTCTGACCAGTTGCCGAGAGGAGTCACTATACTTCGCCGCGTGACCACCGTGGACCACCCCGCCGGGCGATCTCGAAAGCGCCGGTCGTCGGCGCTCACCGCCGTTGCACTCCTCGCCGGCACAGTGAGCGGCCAGGCCCTCGTGCGGGATCTCCGCACGGTGAGCAAACCGGCGCCTGTGCCGTTCTACAGACAAGAACCGGTCAACCTGACCCCGTTCGGGGGCCGCGTGTTCTTCGCGGCCGAGATCGAGCGCTTCGAGAGGGCGATCTGGTCGACGGACGGCACTGCCGCGGGGATTGAGCTCCTCCAAGACGGCGTCCGCGCCACCGAGTTCGCGGAGATGGCAGGCGAGCTGTTCTTCTCGGCGGACGGGCTTTGGAAGACCGACGGCTCGCCTGGTGGGACGGAGCTGGTGAAGCGCACGTACACCCAGCCGGTCAGCTCACCGGGACCCTACTGGCTCACGCCGGTCGGGAGCACCCTGTACTTCACCGGCGCCATCGACGCCGGCACGCGACTCTGGAAGAGCGACGGTACGGCGGTCGGCACCGTCGAGGTGACGCCCGGGACCATCTACTCGGCTCCGTCCGAGCTGTTCGCCGTCGACGATCGGTTGTTCTTTACGGCTCGCACGACCGCGGGAGAAGAGCTCTGGATCTCGGATGGCACCGCGGCCGGAACGCAGTTGGTCCTCGACATCGCGCCGGGGAGCCAAAGCAGCGCCCCGACCCCGTTGGCATCCCTGAATGGGCTTCTCTACTTCTCAGCCAACGATGGCAGGAACGGAGTCGAGCTGTGGCAGAGCGACGGCACGGCGTCGGGCACGCGTCTCGTGATCGATCTGCGCCCCGGCGGCGGGTCCTCGAATCCCAGGAGTGCAGCGGTCTTCCAAGGTCGCTTGATCTTCTACGCCAGTGGCACACTTGGAGCGGGCGTTTACATCACGGACGGGACGGCGAGTGGAACTCAGTTCCTCGCCGCAGCGAACCTGAGCTCGAGCGCCGAGTGGAACGGCGAGCTGTTCTTCTCGAGCTTCGACTCGATCTGGACGACCGACGGTACCGCACCAGGCACTCAGCTGTTGTGGAGGACGGGGAGCAGCGCGTCGGTGGACCACCTCACGGTGGTCGGCAGCCAGTTGTTCTTTGCCGCGGACACGGGGGGCACCCGGGAGCTGTGGGTCTCCGATGGGACCTTCTTCGGCACGCGGCAAGTGAGCGCGGGCGTCGAACAGCCGTCGGACTTGGTCGACATCGGCGGGATCGCAGTGTTCACCGCGACGGACCCCCAACGGGTGCGGACGCTGTGGCGCAGTGACGGCAGTGCGGCCGGGACGATCGCGCTGCCGCTACCCGAGCTCGACTTGGTGAGCAGCGACCCGGCGCCGACCGCGAGCCTCGACGGAGTCGCGCTGGTCGCGGCCGACAGCGATGACTCCGGGCGCGAGCTCTGGCGCAGCGACGGGACCGTCGAGGGGACCCGCGTGATCGCCGACATCTACCCCGGACCGCGCGACTCGTCGCCCGACATCGCCGGCCGTTGGCGCGGTTTCGCGTTGTTCGCGGCAACCGACGGGATCTGGGGCTCGGAGCTGTGGCGCACCGACGGCACCGAGGAGGGCACGTACATGCTCGCCGATCTCTGGTCCGGTCCGGGGTCCTCCGATCCGCGTGAGTTCGTCGACCTTGGGGATGGGCGCTGGCTATTCGCAGCCGACGCCGACTACTGCGGCTCGGAGCTGTTCGTCACGGACGGCACGGCAGCCGGCACGCGACTGCTCCTGGATCTGAACCCGGGTATGTTCGACGCGCAACCCAAGGGGCTGACATGGTTCCAGGACGAGGTTTACTTCGCGGCGTCGGACGGGGCTGCCGGCGTCGAGCTGTTCGCGACCGACGGCTCGGCTTCGGGTACCCGGCTGGTCGCGGACCTTTGGCCCGGCAGCAGTAGCTCGGTTCCGCAACACCTCACCGTGGCCGGCGACTCGCTCTACTTCGCCGCGAGCTCGAGCTCGATCGGCGCGCTGTGGAAGACCGACGGCACGGCTGCAGGAACCATCTCGTTGACCGCGAGTTCGCGGTTCCGCGCGCCGACCATCCTCGGCAGCGTCGGTTCGACCCTGTTGTTCTCGGCGTATGACAGCGCGCTCGGCTACGAGCTCTGGGTGAGCGACGGGACTGCCGTCGGCACCGTCATGCTGCTCGAGCTCTGGCCCGGACCGGGCTCGTCCCAGCCTGAGCTTCGCGCCCAACTGGACGACGCCGTGCTCTTCCTGGCGTGGCACCCCGACCACGGTGACGAGCTTTGGACGTCAGATGGAACGCTTGCCGGCACCCGGGTGCTGCTCGAGATCGGTCCCGGCCCCGAGTCGGGCGTGCGGCGCCGCAGCCGCGCCGCCCGCGTCGGTGTCGGACCGCACGTGTTGTTCGGCGCGGGCACGGGGACCGGCGAGGAGCTCTGGGTGACGGATGGCACGGCAGCCGGGACGCGGCCGGTCGGCGACCTCGCACCGGGCGGTCGCTCGTCCGAGCCAGGACCGTTCATCACGGCGGGTGATCGCGTCTACTTTGGCGCGCTCGACTCGCTGCTCGGTCGCGAGCTGTTCTCGGTGCCGCTGTCGGTCCTCGGTGCGGCGCACGTCGAGGCGCTGGGGCGTGGGTGTGCGGCGGCGGGCGAGCCGCGGTTGGACGCGTCGGGCCTTCCAGTCGTGGCCAACCCCGGCTTCGCGCTGCAGCTCTCCACCGCGCGGCCGAGCGCGGCGGCGGCGCTCCTGCTGGCGGCAGCCGCGGCTCCGGGATCCTGCACGCTGATGCTCACCGCTCCCGTGGTGGCGCTCCCGGCCCAGACCGGCGCGTCTGGAGCCGCCCTGATCCCGTTGCCGGTTCCACCGATCCCGGCTCTGCGCGGCAGCTCGTTGTACGCGCAGGGCATGATCGCCAACCCCGGTGGCCCGCTAGCGGGCCTCGTTGACGTGACCCACGCGCTGCGCGTGGTCTTCGGACAGTAGTTCATGCCAGCAACACGAATCCCGCTCCGGTGGCTTCGCGGCCCGATCCTTGTCGCGTTCGCGCTGCCCGGTCTCTGCGCGCAAACACCGCAGCTCGTGGCCGACGTGAATCCCGCCTCGGTTCCCGAGCCGGACGGAGACCCGATGCAGTTCACCGAGGTCGGGTCGGAGATGTTCTTCGCGGCAACGACGCTGGACCACGGCACCGAGCTGTGGAAGACCGACGGTACTGCCGCCGGGACTCGCTTGGTGGCCGATATCGAACCGGGCATTGCCAGCTCCGACCCGGACAACCTGACGGCTGTCGGCGGTGTGGTCGTGTTCTCGATCCGGCCGAGCACGCTGACGACCCAGCTCTGGCGGTCGGACGGGACCGCGGCGGGCACCACCGAGATCCACGACTTCGGGCAGGGGATGCCGGTGGCCCCGCCGACGGACTTCGCGGTCCTGGGCTCCGAGGTGTTCTTCAATGGGGTGGACACCATCCACAGCAGCGAGCTATGGAAATCGGACGGCACCGCGGCCGGCACGACCCTGTTGCTCGACATTCGCCCGGGCACCTACGGCTCTGTCCCGCACGACCTGACGGTCGTCGGCAACACTCTGTTCTTCGCGGCGACGACCAGCGGGGAGGGCACGGAGCTCTGGACCTCGGACGGCACTGCGGCGAACACGTCGGTCATCGACATTCGGCCGGGGTTCGCGAGCAGCGACCCCGAGGACCTGACGGCGATCGGCAACGAGCTGTACTTCAGGGTTGGCAACGAACTGTGGAAGTCGGACGGGACGCAGGCCGGGACCGTGATCGTGTCGTCCGCCGTCGAACTCTCGCGGACTGCCCCGGACTTTACGGCCGTCGGCGCGCAGGTCTTCTTCGCCGCACTCGACCGAACGACGGGCCGAGAGCTGTGGGCGACCGACGGCACGGCAGCCGGCACTCGGCCGGTCACGAGTCTCTCGTTCGCCGGCTATCCGACCGAACTAATCGCGCTCAACGGCGCCCTGCTGTTCTCCGCCAGAACTTCGTCGGAGGGATGGGAGCTGTGGACCAGCGATGGCACGGCCGCCGGCACGCAGATCCTTGTGGATCTCGATCCCGGCCCTCGATCTTCGGACCCGCGCGACCTCATTCATTTCGGCGGCGAGGTCTACTTCACGGCCGAAGACTCCCAGTTTGGACGCGAGCTCTGGCGAACGGACGGCACGGCAGCGGGAACCACGCTGGCCGCGGACTTCGCGCCCGGGACCATCGGCCTCGGCACGCAGCCACGCTCGTCCGATCCGGAGGACTTGGTCGCCGGATCCACGCGGTTGTTCTGCTCGGCAGACGACCCCGTGATCGGCCGCGAGCCCGCGGTGTCCGATGGCACACCAACCGGTTCGGGCCTGGTCGCCAACGTTGGCTCGACCGCGGGCTGGTCCCTGCCGTCCAACCCGGTGGAGCTGTACGACGCGCGCGGTGTGACCTTCTTCGCCGCGGAAGACGCGACCTACGGCGAGGAACTCTGGCGCACCGACGGCACCACGACCGGGACGGTGATGGTGCGCGACCTCGATCCGCGGGGGAGCTCGCGGCCCCGGGACTTCACCGACATGGGCGGCGTGGTGTACTTCGCGGCGACCGGGGACCGCTTGATCGGCGAAGAGCTCTGGCGCACCGACGGCACCTTTGCCGGGACGCGGATGGTGTATGACCTCAGCCTGGCCGGCGGCAGCGCGCCCACGCACCTGACCGCCGCAGGCGCGCAGCTTTTTATGGAGGCGCGGGTCGACTTCGCTGTGGGCAGGGAGCTCTGGGTGTCCGACGGCACACAGACGGGAACGCAGATGGTGAAAGAGATCGGTCCCGGCTCCAGGGATGCAGGGATCGAGGAGATGGTCGCTCTCGGCGACTTCGTCGTGTTTGTCGCGGACAGCGGGTCCGGCGACGAGATCTGGCGGTCCGACGGGACCGACGCCGGCACCTACGTGCTGGCGGATGCCAGCGAAGCCTCGGTGCCGGTGAGTCTCACGCCCCTCGGTGACGCCGTCTTCTTCGTGGCGAACTGTCCCTCCGGGCGCTGCCTGTGGCGCACCAACGGCTTCGTCGCGGGGACCGGACCGATGCCGATCGCGTCCCTCACGACGGTCCCGCGGGACGTCGTACGCGTCGGCTCGCACCTGTACTTCTGGACCTTCGCGTCCCGCAACGAGCTGTGGATCTCGGACGGCACCGCGGCAGGGTCTCGTCTCGTCTGGACCATCGGCGGCGGCCCGCAACAACTGGTTGGGGTCGGCGACCGACTATTCTTCGCGTGCCGGGATGCCGCCGGCATCGAGCTGTGGACGTCGGACGGAACTCCGGGCGGCACCGGCCGAGTCGCCGACATCAACCCCGGTTCGGCGGACTCGTCGCCGAGCTGGCTCACGTCCTCGGGGTCCCGGCACGTCTGGTTCCGGGCGACCACGGACAGCGAGGGGGCGGAGCTGTGGCGCTCGGATGGCACGGCCGCCGGCACCGTGATGATTCAGGAGCTGCTGGTCGGCACGACGAGCTCGGCGCCGGAGTTCCTCACGTTGTCGAACGGAGCGTTGCTGTACGTCGCCGATGATGGTCGGCTCGGCCGCGAGCTCTGGAGGGTCGATCCGGGGGCCTCGTCGAAGGCGACCGGAGCCGGCTGCGCACACGCCGTGCCGCCGCGGCTCTTCGCGTCTGATCCCGTGCTCGGCAGCACGATGCACGTCGACGTGCGCGGCGGTCCGGACCTGGCGTCGGGAGCTCTGCTGATTGGTCCGGCGAGCCGGGCGGTGTTCGGCCTCGGCGGGAGCTGCACGCTACTGGTGCGGAACCCCGCGGTGCTCGCCATGTTCACGGCACCGCAGGGCGCGTGGGCTACTGACGTTCCGGTGCCGTTGGACCCCGTCCTGGCCGGCGTGGTGGCCGATCTTCAGGCCGTGCTGTGGCTCACTGCGTCGCCCGCCGACTTCGAGCTGAGCAACGGCGTCACGGTTGGGTTCGGGTCGTAGGGATCCGGTCGCGCGACACCCTCGACCGGTCGATTTCTTGCTCTTGGCGGCCGCGTCGGCACGGCCCCAGTTTCGAGACTACATGTCCGTTCCCGGCCAGCGGCTCAACGCATGGGATCGCGGCGTGTGACGTGGGCGGTGCCGGCGATTGGGCCGATGTGGTCGTTCTGCGGCGATCAGTTGCTGCCGCCGGAGGTCTCTAGACGCCCAGCACGAGGTCGATGCCGTTGAGCGGCACCAACGCGCCGCTTCCCGAGGGCGCGTCGATCCGAAACCCCTGGCTGTAGAGGGGGGCACCGAGCAGGCTGGTCTCGAGCGGGATCGTCATGGAATGAGGGCCAAGACCAACCGAGAAGACCGGTTGCGGCGTGGTCCCGAGCAGTAGCTCGCCGCCGGTTCCCGGGAGGGGAAGTTGCGCGGGTAGGGCCGCGAGTCCTACGGCCGTCAGCGCCGTGCTGGGGCTCGTGGCAACGCTGGTGTTCCAGTCGGTGCCCAAGGCCGGGGCGGTGACGCAGCGGAAGTCGGCTGGGTTGGTTCCGCTGCCGTTGCGCACCGTGCACGTCGCCAGGGGCGGCAGCGGCGCAACGTAGGCAGCGCCGGCGCCCGAGAGTCCCACGGGGCCCTTGCGCGGCGAACTCATGAGAAGGTTGTCGCCCGACAGAGCCACGGCCCTGCCGATGTCGTCGAACGCCGCTGCGTCGGTCATGCTCCACCGTCGGCGCAACTGCCACGGGCCGCCGGCGTCTTGGGTGAACAGCACGGCGAGCCCGCGGCCGAGCCCACTGGCCGGGAGGCCGCGTGGCTTGCCAACCAGCAGGCGGTCGCCGAACAGCGCGACTGCCGCGCCGAAGTTGCCGGGCCCGACGACCCGCGAGTCGACCAGCTTCTGTTCGCTCCACAGGGTCCCACCAACGCGGTGGTAGGCATAGACCGCTCCGTCGAGAGCGTGCAAGGGCGCACCGATGGCGGCGCGGATGCCCCAAAGCGCCACCGCGTCACCAAAGCAATCCTGCCGCGCGCCGTCGCTGGCGGTGAGCTTGTCGACTTGGTGCCAGATGCCTCGGCTGTCGCGTTCGAAGACGTACGCGGCGCCGGTCCAAACGGCCTGCTGCGGCGCGCCGATCAGGGCGCGGTCTTGGTCCAACGCGACGGCAGCTCCAAACCAGTCGTGGGCCGCCCCATCGGCCGCCGCCAGGAACGCGACCTGCCGCCATACGCCGTCCCGGTCCGGCTCGAACACGTACGCAGATCCAGCGTTGGTGCCACGGCCGTGATCGTCGCGGGGCGCGCCAACCAAAGCGCGGCGGCCCTGCAGCGCGACGGCCCGGCCAAACTCGTCGTCGGCTGCCGGCGCGTCGGGTAGGAGTTGCTGCCGCTGGGCCCAGACGCCGCTGCGGTCGCGCTCGAAGAGGTAGGCGGCGCCGGCATCATTCCCCTGAGCCACGTCGTCGAACGGTGACCCCACCAGGATCCAGTCGCCGTCGACGGCGACCGCGCTGCCAAACCGGTCGGCGACCCCGGGATCTGTGGCGATCAGCTTCATCGCCTCGCGCCACGCGCCGCCGGACTCGCGCTCGAAGACGTACGCTGCGCCACTATCGTTGGTGCCGCCGAGGTCGACGCCCGGGGCCCCGAACACCGCGCGGCCCCCTTGCAGCGCCACCGCGGCCCCAAATGCGTCGGTCGCCGCGCGGTCACTGGCCTGCAGCTTCGTGCCGCGCACGTCGAAGACCGTCGCGGTACCGGCGTCGGTCGCAGCGAGGTCGGCGCAATGCGCGCCCACCAGCGCATCTGCTCCATACAGGGCAACGGCGCCGCCAAACCGGTCGAGCCCGGCGGGTTCCTCCGCCGTGACTCTGGCGAGCTGCCACCAGCTGCCGGCGCGGTCGCGCTCGAAGAGGTAGGCGGAGCCGGAGATGGACGTCACGTCGTGAAAGCGCGCCCCCACGAGGATCCGTTCGCCGCTGAGGGCGACGGCCGCGCCGAACTGGTCCGCGGTGGTGCCATTGTTGGCTTCGAGCCTGCGGACGGTAGGCCAAGCGCCGGTGCCGTCGCGCTCGAACACGTAGGCCACGCCGGCGTTCGACCCTCGGCTGGTGTTGGCCAAGGGCGCGCCGATCACCGCACGGTCGCCGATGAGGGCCAGCGCGGTGCCGAAGTGATCCACCCGCATGGCGTCGGGAGGGGCGATCGTCGCAACCTCAATCCAAGTGCCGGAGGCGTTCCGCTCAAACACGTAGACCAGCCCTGCGTCATCACCGGCAGGCGTGTCCCTCAGCCGGGCGCCGATCAGGGCTCGATCGCCCGACAGCGCGACCGCATCGCCGAACTGGTCGTTGGCGCTAGGGTCGGCCGCCTGCAGCTTTGCCACCTGCCTCCATGTGCCGCTGATGTCGCGCTCGAACACGTACGCCGATCCCGCGTCGGCGGCGCCGTCCGTGTCATCGAGCGCCGCACCGATCAAGGCGCGGTCGCCTTCGAGCGCCACGCCGCGGCCGAAACGGTCGGCGATCCCCTGGTCGCTGGCCTCGAGCTTCGCGACTTCTTGCCACGCGCCAGCGGGGCCCTGCTCAAAGACGTAGGCCGCACCCGTGTCGTCGCGCAGCGGGGCGTCGGCGCACGGCGCACCGATCAGCGCTCGGCTCCCGCTCAGCGCCAGGGCGTCGCCCAGCTGGTCGTCCCGGTCGGCGTCGCTGGCGGTGAGGGGCGCGGTCTCGCGCCAAACGCCACGGTGGTCGCGGCTCCACACGTAGGCACGACCCGCGTCGCGAAGGCCGCCCGCATTGGCCGATGGCGCGCCGATCAAGGCGACCCCATCGCCCAACGCCACCGCAGAACCGAACTGATCGTCGGCGACCGCGTCGCTCGCGAGGAGGGTGCGCGCGGTCAGGGGTCTGGCGGGCGGCTGGGCATGTAGCGCAACGGCAACCGCGGCGAGCGCGAGGAGGGCGAGGGATGGGCGCGCGAAGACGTGCTGGTTCATGAAGGTCGACCTCGTCGCCGTATGGACTGGACTCATCCTGGTTGCTGCGCAAGAACCCGGAGC
Organism: Planctomycetota bacterium; assembly: GCA_039029375.1. Lineage (GTDB taxonomy): Bacteria > Planctomycetota > UBA1135 > UBA1135 > UBA2386 > JBCCGH01. Next base: position 3,653 of record JBCCGH010000042.1, on the reverse strand, counting down.
GCCTCGATGCGATGGTGCCACAACCCTGCGTCGACGGGGGACGGCTTGTCGTTTCGTCGACGAAACGACGGTCCCGTTGGGGCTGGTCCAACGGCCTGGCCCGACCGGCAATTCGCCAGACGCGCGGTCTGGTCTCCAGTGCTCGGGTTCGGTCCGCTTCTTGCGCGCGAGTGGGCCGCCAAAGTGAGGTGCGCCCATGTTGCCAGAGTGGTCCCCAGCCCTTGCCGTTCCCCTGCTCATGGTGACTGCGCTCACCGCCCAACCCGGATGGGTCGCGAGGGGGCTGATCGAGGGGCCCGCAGGCCAGACGATGATCACCGATACGGTGCGCCGGCGCGTGGTGACGGCGGACTTCGGGTTGGTGGAGTGGGACGGCCGGCGATGGGGTCAGCAGCAGCCCGGCGCCTTTGTCGGTGGTCCCGCGGCACTTGGTGTGCGCGCGGTCCACGCCTACGACTCGGCGCGGGCCGAGCTGGTTGCGCACGCTGACTCATCGGAGTACGGCGCCACCTGGGCGTGGACCGGAACGGCGTGGGAGCAGCGCTACACCGCCAGCCTCCCCAGCCCTCGCACAGGCTTTGCGTTGGCCTTCGATGCGCGCCGTGAGCGCGTCGTGATGTTCGGCGGTGGTGCGGATGTGACCGCGCCGTTCGCGCCGCTGGACGAAGCGCTATTCGAATGGGACGGCGCCGAGTGGAGCCACGTGGTCCCGAGTGGGCCAACTCCGAGCGCGCGGATTCGGCCCTCTCTGGTGTATGACGCGGCGCGGCAACGGGTCGTGATGATCGGCGGGGGACGCTGGTCGCGCTCGGGGATTGGACGCCCGTTCGTCGAGACGCTGGACGAGGTCTGGGAGTGGGATGGGACGCAGTGGGCGCCGGGCCCGGCCGTGAGCGTGCCCGCGCCGCCGCCCTATGTCTTCGATGCGGCGCACGGCGAGATCGTGGGCGTCGGCCCCGGTGGGCTGTGGGGCTTCAACGGCAGCCGCTGGGCGCTGCGCCCGGGCACGCTGCCGCCGGGCCCCATTTCGACCCTGCAGATGGGGTTCGATCCCGCGCGCCATCGACTCTTGTTGGTGACCTATTATCGCGGCTCGGTTGGGCCCGGCACCTGGGGTTGGGATGGCACCCAGTGGCGAGTGCTGTCGCCGCCGGCGCCGGTGCTGCCGCAGGACCTGGTGCTCGCCGCCGACGACGCGCGCCAGGAGGTGGTGCGATTCGGAGGGCTCGACCTCGGGTACAGCCCGACCGCAGACACCTGGACCTGGGATGGCGCGGACTGGCGCCGTCGGACGCCAGCGACGGTGCCATCAAGCCGCTCCAACCACGCGATGGCGTACGACCGTGCGCGGCGCGTCGTCGTGATGTTCGGCGGGGAGAGCGGCGGCGCCAGGCTAGATCGCGTGTGGGAGTGGGACGGCGCGGACTGGACGGGGTTGGTCGCGACGCCGGGGCCGACGGCGCGGTATGGGCACGCGATGGCCTACGACGCGGCGCGAGGTCGGGTGGTGCTGTTTGGCGGAGCCCGCGCGGACTGGTCTGCTGCCGAGCCGTGGAGTCGTGCTCTGCTCGCGGACACGTGGGAATGGGATGGCACGCAATGGTGGCCGCGCACGCCCCCGATCGCGCCACCGGCGCGTCACTTCCACGGCATGGCCTACGATCCCGTCCGGCAGCGCGTCGTGCTGTTCGGTGGCACGCCGGATCCGACGGGTGTGGGGCAGGCCCCGGTCGGGTCCAACGACACCTGGGAGTGGGATGGCGTGCAGTGGACACCGCAGCCAACCGCGCTGGCGCCCCCCGCGCGCTTTGGCCACGCGATGGCCTACCACCCCACCCTTGGCGGCGGCGGCGTGATGGTCATCGGCGACCGCGATCGCGTGTTGGCACAACTATGGCGCTGGGATGGTGCGCAGTGGTCGGTCGTCCCCGTGCGCCAGCAGCCGGAGTCCAACCTGCGGGCGATGGTGTATGACGCGGCGCGCGACGAGATGGTCGCCGGTGGCGGTTGGTTCCCTCGGGGCACCTGGTTGCTCGGCGGCCGGCACGCGGCCGCCGCCGTTCCCGCCGCGGCGCCAGCGTGTGCCGGGCCAGGATTGACGCCGCCCGTGCTGACTCCGTTCTGCGAGGCCGTCTTGGGGCGGCCGTTTGCCGTGGACCTCTACGGTGCCCCTCCGCACCTTGGCGGGGTCTTTCTGGTGGGAGCGGTGCCCGCGTTGATCCCGGTGGGCGGCTGCACTCTGGCCGTGTCGTCCGCGAGTGGGCTCTGGTTGCCGTTCACGGCGACGGCGAACGGTTTTGCAACGCTGCCGCTGCGCGTGCCGAGTGTGCCCGCGTTTGGCGGCGGGACCTTCCACGTCCAAGCCGTGACGACGGACGCGCTCTCGCCGTTCGCGCCGTTCGGGTTGACGCGTGCCCTGGCGGTGACGGTCGGCAGCTGACGCAACTCGGACAAAGCGGGTGCAGCGCGTCAGCGGGCGAGACGTCGGCCGCGGTGGGCGGCGCCTTCGATCACTGGATCTTGAGCAGGCCGCCGCGGGGTAGCGACCACGCCGGGGCGGGGCTCTGGCCCGCTCCGGGACGAGGGCCGGCCGACAGTCGGGGAAGCCTGGGCCTGGGTTCCCGTCACCGAGATCGGCAGCCTGAGAGACGTAGATGCCGGTCGTCGCCCCACGATGCGGTTCTGATCACCGATCACGTTGGCCGGGACGCCTTGCCCAGTCATGCGAATCTTCAGGCCGATGTCGCATTGGTTGAAGAAGTTCTCCGACAGGCGAACACGCTTCGCATCTCGTTAGATGGGGGGTTTGGCGGGCGGCTGGGCATGTAGCGCAACGGCAACCGCGGCGAGCGCGAGGACGGCGAAGGGAGGGGCGCGCGAAGACGTGGTGGTTCATGAGGGGCGACCTCGTCGCTGTATGGACAGGACTCATCCTGGTTGCAGCTCAAACACCTGGAGAGCCTCGGTGCAATCGCGCCACCTTGGGAAGGAACGGGCACGCCGGCGCCAACGAGGGCCGCGACCTGGCGGCCGTGGACAACGGGCCGAGGCGCGTGCCCGACCCATCAACAGCGTCGCCCTGACCAGGTCGTTGCGGCGGGTCGACGCCCCAGCCCCGAGACGGATCAGAAGTCGCCGATGGCGATGTCGAGCGCGTTGGCCAGGCTCGGGTTCGAGCCGGCGTCGATCGAGCCACCCTGCACACACAGCGATGCACAGTGCAGGCCGGGGTCGTTGGGGATCGCCACGGCGAACGGCACTCCCGGTGTGGTCAGGACCGACACGCTACCGTTCAGATCACACAGTAGGGTGCCCGCCGGGCCGAGCGGGGTGTTGGCCGGGCCGACCGAGAACAAGGCGAAGTCGAGGGTCGCGCTCGGTGCGAAGCTCGCGTGGTCGATGACCGGATCCCAGGTCTGGCCGAGGACCGGGCCGGACGTGACGCCCGGCATGAAGGCCTGGGGGTTGGGCGGCGTGCCGAGCCGAGCGACCTCGGCGGACGGCGCCCAGGTCACGGTCAGAACACCAGACATTCCGTAGAGCCGGTTTGGGGCGGTCTGCGACGACGCGCCGCTGAACTCGATCCAGTGACGGAAGACCGCGTTGGTGCTACCGGCGTTGGACAGCCCGCCGGGATCACCCAGGGGCGTGTG
>JBCCGH010000041.1:0-59910 GCA_039029375.1 Planctomycetota bacterium | reverse complement strand
TTCGCTGAGCTGCCAGTGCGACAGAGGGTCGAGGTTGGCGACCTGCTGCGACACGGAGGCTGTGGCGTCGCCACCGGCGTAGATGGTGTCGTCGCCGTCGCCGCCGTCCAGGGTGTCGTCGCCCGCGCCGCCGGTGAGCGCGTCGTCGCCGCCGAGGCCCTGCAGGACCTCGCCGCTCGTACCGCCCGTGAGCGTGTCGGCGCCGGCTGTGCCGACGACGAGCGCGCCGTCACTGGTGAGGATGGTCTCGACGTTGGTGTAGTTGATCGTGAACGACTCGCCACCGCCGAGATCGACGGTGACCGTCGAGTCGGTTGCGGTGACCGCGCTCGAAGCGAAGCTGGACAGATCGATGGTGTCTGAGCCGTCGCCGCCGTCGACGGTGATCACGTCGCCGTCCTGGGCGCCGGTAAACCGCGCCGTGTCGTCGCCGGCGCCGCCCTGCAGGGTGTCGTTGCCGCCACCGCCGACGAGGGCGTCGTTGCCGGCGCCACCGGCGAGGACGTTGGCGTTGCTGTCACCGGTGAGGGTGTCGGCGTACGCGGAGCCGGTGACGTTCTCGATGCCCGATAGAGTGTCGTTGCCAGCGCCGCCGCTGGCGGAGCCTGCGTCCAGATCGACCGTCACGCCCCAGGTGGCGTTGCTGTAGTCCACCGTATCGGTGCCGTCGCCGCCGCTGACCGTGTCGGCATCGGCCGTCGCGGTCCCTGACCCGGCGTTGTAGATGGACTCGACGTCGGACAGGGACAGCTGGCTGTCGAAGATGGCGACCTCGTCGATCTTGCCTTCGAAGGGGCTGCTCCAGCCGGAAGAGGTGCCGTTGCCGCTGCCCCAGCTGCCGGCGCCGATGGTGATGGGCTCGGTGTTGCCCTGGAGTCCGCCGGTATAGGAATCGGTCGCGACCTCGGCGCCGTCGAGATAGAGCTTGAGACCGTCGTCACCAAACGACACCGCGACGTGGTGCCAGGTGTCCGCGCTGATGGTGTTCGCCGCTGTGACGGTGTAGCTGGACGAGGTGCTCTGGATGCGGAGCTTGAGGTCGTCGCCCTCGGTATAGAGCGAGAAGTGGCCGCCGGAGTCGTAGCCCGAGGAGTCCTTGGAGAAGAGACCCTGCGTGCCGCTGGTGTCCTCCGCGTTGAACCACATCTGAACGGTGCCGTTGTCGAGCTCGTAGGAGCTGTCGTGCGGGATCTCCACGAAGTCGTTGCAGCCGTCGAACTCCGCAGCCGTTGTGCCAGAGCCGTCTACACCAGTGGCGCCGAGGGTCACGCTGTTGGTGTAGGTGCCGTCCGCAACGCCTTGCTGGTCCACCGCCGACGTCCCAGAGGTTTCGCCGAGCTGCCAGTGCGACACCGGACTCAGCGCGGAGATCTGTTGGGACAGGTCGAGTGACGCCCCGCCATCGGCGTGGATCACGTCGTCGCCGGCGCCACCGGTCAGCGTGTCGTCGCCGCTGCCGCCGGTCAGCGTGTCATCGCCCCCGTGCCCGAGGAGCGTCGTATCGTCGGACCCCGCGGCGGTGAGGACGTCATCCCCGGACGTGCCTTCCACCCAGGTCGCCGACAGGAGGATGCGCGGCTCGAGCGTTTCCCCCTGCAGTGTTCGCCCCGCCGGCTCGCTGCCCGGTTCGGGCGTCGGCTCGGGCGTCGGCTTGGCCGCGTTGTCATCGCCGTCAGGCGTCGGTGCATTGGCTCCGGTCTCGGGCTTGGCTGCCGCCAGCGCCCGACGTCCCTTCCGTCTCCAGAACGGGCTCATCGTCTCTCCCCCCTCAAGTCACGGCGACAGACCGTGAGATCTCCCGGCTCACGGCCCCGGCTCGGGGGGCTCCCCAAGCCACGCCAGGGTTACATCGGTGTCTCATCCCGGGGCGCTGGGCCCGACTTGTGGGCGCGACCGAGAGTCTCGATCTCATCGGAGGCTCGAGGCCGCCCGGCCGAGCGTCCATGATCACGACTGGCCCATGATCGAGGTCCTACAGCACGACGAGCACTACTGGGCGGTCGACAAACCGCCGGGCATCCTCGTGCACCGCACACCGATGAGTGGCGATCGAACCGCCTTGCACCAGCTGCTGACCGAGCAGTTGGGAGAACGGTTGTTCGGGGTGCATCGCCTCGACCGCGCCGCGTCCGGGGTGTTGCTGTTTGCCCGCAGCAGCGAAGGGGCGCGGGCTCTGCACGACGCGGTGCGCGCGGCGAGCACGGTCAAGGAGTATCTCGTCTGCGTGCGCGACCACGCGCCGCCGGAGTTCGTCATCGACCGCCCGCTCAAGGGGCGTAGTGGTGAGCCGCAGCCGGCTCGCACCGAGTGTACGCGGCTGGCCACCGTCGATCGGCACTCGTTGCTACGCGTGCGAACCCGCACCGGCCGGCGCCACCAGATTCGCCGGCACCTCGAGCGGGAGGCGCATCACGTCCTCGGCGACACCAGCCACGGGAAGGGACGGATCAACGCGTATCTGCGCGAGCACTACGGACTGCCGCGGATGTTCTTGCACGCCTGGCGTCTGGCGTTCTTCGATCCCTGGACCGGTTGCCGGATCGAGCTGCGCGCGCCCCTGGCAGAGGATCTGCGCGCGTTCTTGCTGCGGTTGCCGGGCGCGGATCGCGACCTCGTGGCGTCGCTGTAGAGTGGGCCCTCGATGTTCCGCCTGCGCGTCGAGACGCCGCGCGCTTGGGTTGACGCCGTGCTGGCCGACCTCGACGCGTTCTTGCGCGACCACGCCGCCAACGAGCGCGGCGCGCATGCGTTTGCCATGGCGATGGTCGCCCGCTATCGCGACCGCGGCGCCCTGGTGACCGCGATGTTGGGCCTCGCTGCCGAGGAGCTCGCGCATCTGCGGCACGTGGTGTCGGTCCTGGCGGCGCGTGGATGCGCCCTCGGCCCGGATCGAAAGGACCGCTACGTGCGGGCGCTGCGCAGCCACGTCCGGCCCGGCGGCGAGGCAGGACTCCTCGACCGGCTCGTGCTCGGGGGCATTACCGAGGCCCGCGGGCACGAGCGCTTTGGGATGCTGCGCGACGCGTTGCCGGCTGGCGAGCTGCGCGACTTCTATACGACGATCACGGCGTCGGAAGCGCGACACCACGAGCTGTTCGGCGATCTCGCGTTGCGCTACGTCGAGACGTCGGTGGTGTTGGCGCGCGTGGATGCGCTGCTTGACGTCGAGGCCAAGATCGTCGCCGGGCTGCCGATGCGACCGGCCTTGCATTGACTTGAGGCTCGTCGCGAACCCTCATGGGTCGAGGAGTTCGGCGAAGCGACGATCGACCTCGACTTCGGCGATCGCATCGGCACCCAAGCGGCGATCGAGTGGCACGTTGAGCCGCACGCCGGCTTGTTGCCAAAGCTCATCGAGCTCGGTGGCGAGCGCGGCGGTGTCCGACTCGAGGACCGCAGCGCCGCGGAGGCGCTCGAGACGCCGCGTCTCTTGGCGGAGTCGAGCGATGAGCTCCGTCGCCTGCTCTCCCTCCGCTTCGAGTGCGAGCAGCAGTCTGGCGATCTCGCGCAGCTCGCCGCGCAGCCGGTGAGCCGGCGCGGCGTCGGCGCCGACCGCGTTCTTCAACTCCGCGCGCACCTCGGCCGCCTGCGCCAGCAGCTGCGTCTGCAGCTGCGGGAGATCGTGGGCGACTCGGTCCTCCAGCGCCGTCTGGCGCTCGTCCAAGCGCTCCAGGTGCGCGGTGATCCCGGCGGGGGAGTCGAGGTTGCGCGGGTGACTCGCGGCTGTGGCTTCGCCGAGTGCGATCCACTGCGCGATCGTCGCGAGCCCTAGGCCGAGGCCGAGGGAGGTTGCGCCCGCGAGCAGCTGACGACGGAGCAGATAGCGGAACAGATACAGCACACAGCCGGCGGCGCCGCCCGCGGCGACTGCCAGGGCGATCTGAGTCTCCAGGCCGCGGGCCAGCGGCGCTTGCGCCAGCAGCACGACCACGGCGGTCAGCGCGAGGCCGGCGGCGATCCACCACGATTGCCGCGTGTCGCCCCGTAGGCTGCCACGGGCGGCTCCCGCCATCTGCGCGACGGTCAAGAGCGCGACCACGGCCGCGACCAGAGCGATCAGCGTGGCGATGGACATGTGCGCGCGCCCCGCCCGTCAGCGGTTGAGGATCTCCTGCAGCTCCTTCTCGCGCACCGCGTGCTCCGTTTCGCGGACGAGGTCTCTGACGGCCGCTGCCGATGGGTCGTCGGCGGAGACGATGGCTGCGCTGCCGTCGAGCACTTCGCGGAGCGTCGCCAAGTGCTCGTCCAGGCGGTCGCCGAGCTGCTTCGCCTCCAGCCGTTCCCGGCTCGCGCGGATCTCGACGATCTGGGTCTTGCACTGCGCCTTGGCGTCCCGGATGCGCTGCAGCTGGCCGGTGAGCTTGGCGATCGTGTCGGCAACCATCTGATCGCCGGCCGCTTCCGCGCGCATCATTCGGTCGAGGCGCACGATCTCGGCCCCGGCCTGAGCCTGGTCGAAGCTGCGGCTTCGCCACGTCAGCGGCCACTGCTTGGCGGCGACGGCGCCGCGGTAGGCGGCAATGAGACCGTCACGGGCGGTCTCCACCGATTGGTTGCGCCGCGCTTTGTGTTTTTGCAGCTTGGCCGCTTGGTCGAGGCGCAGGTCAGCGGCGAGCCGTTGCTCCTCGAGGGTTTTCAGCAGTTCCTCGGCGCGGTTCTCGGCGGCGTCGAGATAGGCGCCCGGCGCTGCCGCAATGTTCTCTGGCGTCCATTCACTCCACTGGCGAACGGCGTGTTGGGCGCGGGCGCCGATGACGCCGCCGAACCCGCCCTGGTAGGCGATGACCGCGATGGCGCCCAAAGCGAGGAGGAGGAGCAGTGCCAGCCCGGAACCGAGGGCCGCGCCGCGTTGCGGAGAGGTCATGTCGAAACGAAGCAAACCACCCTAGGTTACCAAGATGGGGCGGCGCGGGCGCGGTTGCGTCCGCCGCGCGGGTCGGCGTCGGTCAAGCCCGCGAGCGGGCGTCTCGCGGCGTGCAGTACAGTACGAGCGGCTGCAGCGGGTGGTCCTCGGCGAGCCCGGGGTGCACGAAGTCGTCGACCGGATCGTGCCGCAGGCCCAGCCGCTCCATCACCGCCCGGGAGCGGCGGTTTTGGCGCGGTGTGAAGGACACGACCTCGTCGAGGTCGAGCTCGGTGAACGCAAACTGGAGGGCGGCGCGGCCAGCCTCGGTCGCGTAGCCACGGCCCCAATGGTCGCGGGCCAGGCGCCAGCCGATCTCGACACACGGGGTGAAGTGCGCGAGAAAAGTGGGGACCGCTAGGCCGACGAAGCCCGCAAACGGCGTGACGTCGGGGACCTCGACGACCCAGAAGCCGAAACCGTGGGTCGCAAAGTGCTGGACGTAGCGATCGACGGCCGCGTCGCTCTCGGCACGGGTCAGGACGGCCGGCATCCACTCCATCACCTCGGGGTCGGCATTGAGGGCTGCGAAGGGCGCGCGGTCGCGGTCTTGCCACGGCCGCAGCCGCAGCCGGGGCGTGGTGATCTCGGGTGGGGGTGACATGAAGTTGGCACTCCTCGGCGTGGCAAGGCCCCGGGTGGCGCGTCGGCGGCCGAGGATCCGCCACGACATCCCGCGGCGGGGCCCGGCGCAAGGCCGGGGCGGAAGCGCTTTCGCAATGCGATCAGAGCTCGCCGCGGGCACGGAATTGGCCCGGGCGGCGCGCCGTAAGCGGTGCCGCGACCGCCAGGCCGGTCCGCGGTGTGAACGGCGTGATACCTGCGGCGCGGTTTGGAATAAGGTCCGAGGATTGTCCGTCTTGTCCCCGAACCCTCCTTCTGCCCGTGGTCAGCTCATGCGCCGTGCGGTTCACGCTTCGTCTCGTTCCATGTGTCCAAACCCCCGCCGGGGCCGGCGGCTCGCGGGCGTTGGGCTGCTCGCGGCGGTGGCACTGACGGGCTGCGACAACATTACGCGGGCGTTTAACCCCTTCGGCGGCACCGGTACGGGGGCGGGCTCGAACGTGCAGGTGATCTCGGTGGGGGGCGATGCGGTCGACGGCCGGCCGCGTGTTGAGCAGGCCTTTCCCACGGGGGCCGGCTGGCCCATCACGGTGCCGATCGTGGTGGTGTTCAACGAATCCGTGAACCGCGACTCGGTCCTACCGCCGACCACGGTGCCGGGGATTCCTGGGCAGGGGACGGGCGAAGAGGAAGAGGAGGAAATCGAGACCGCCGGGGTGTTCCTTCGCGATGCGCAGAATCAGCAGGAAGTGCCGGCGACCTACGACTTCTTGCTCGGCGACCGCGTCGTGCTGATTCGACCGACGACGCCGCTCGTCGCCGCCACCGGCTATGAGGTCGTCGTCGCCCCTTCGCTGCGCGACGCTGACGGCGTGCGCTTCGGCGGCACGGAGCCCGACGTCGTGGCGGACTTCTTGCCCGACGAGGACCCGTCCATCGTCGACGGTGGGATCGTGACGACCTTGCCGCTGGACACCCAGCGCAACGTGATCCGTGAGACGCCGCTCTACCTGATCTTCACCAAGCCGGCGCAGCCGGCCACCGTCGACGACGGCCTGCAGCTGCGTGACGACCGGGGCAGCGTGATCGCCGGGGGCGTGACCTTCCCTCTGGATGTCGCTGGGGTGGAGGACCCGCGGATCGCTCGCTTCGACCCGTCACCCGCCGCGCTCGAAGGGGATCTCCAGCACGAGATCGTCGTCGATGACCGGATCACGTTTCCCGGTGGCGGCGTCCTGGACTTCGCCCGAACGCCGTTCGCGCGTTTCACGACCCTGCCGTTTACCGCGCCGCAGAGCGTCACGGTGGGCAATGCGTTGGTCGGGTTCCCGGACAAGGTCAACCGCCAGAACCTCGATGCGCTGCAGATCGACGTCGCGGTCGGCGCGTCAGCGGCCGCCGGAGACACGGTTCTGGCACGGATCTACGGGCTCGACCCGGAGACGGTGAGCGCCGAGGACGACGTCAACTTTGTCGAGCGCAGCACGGCGCTCGCGGCGAGCGGTGCGCAGACGGTGAGCGTGAGCTTCAGCTCGGCCCTCGGCTCAATCGATACGCCGCGCTTCAGCGATGGGGCGCTTACGCTGGCTACGCAACTCACGCGCGGCAACGTGCACAGCGGCTTCATCACCTCCAATCCCACGAATGCGCCGGAGCAGGACACCGTGGTGCCGACCTTCACCGGGGCGGGGTCGGTGGCTAACGGCGTCTCGACGGATCTGGCCACTGATCAAGAGTCGGTGGTGTTTTTTGGTCGCGCGTCAGAACGGCTGGGCACGGCGATGCTGACCGCTGGAGGGCAGATGGTCGAGCTCTTCGCGTCGTCGCGGGATGGCCTCTTTGTGCTGGAGCCCGTCGGGCTCAACCTGCGCACCACGCCGCTCGACTATCAGCTCGCGATCACCGACGTCGCCGGCAACCTCGCGACGACGGCGTTCAGCGGCCGCATCCTGCCGCGGGGCGTGATCACGGACAGCGGGATGGCCGGCACGGTGGTGGTCGAGGCCTACGACGAGGTGACCCTCGCGCCCATCGAGGGCGCCTTGGTGCAGCTTGAGCCTGGCGCGCCAGCGAAGCCGCCGAGTGGCCATCGCTTGGCGCGCACCGACGCGACCGGCCAGGCTGAGTTTTCGGGCGTTGCCGTCGGCGCCAACACCGTCACGATCGTCGCGCCCGGCTACGGCTTGCGGACGTTGCTCGAGACTTCCGCGACGTATGTGTCGCTACCGCTACGGCCCCTGACGGGCGCGACCGCGTCGCTCGCCGGGACGGCGGGTTTCATGCCGAGCGTCGGGCAAACCGCGCTGGTGGGCTCCAATCTGCTCGACGACGTGGCGTCGCGAGCGGTGCAGACCGCGACCGGCGATCCCACGTCGATTCCGACCACGGCGATCCGGCCGCAGCGGCTGCAGCTGCTGACTGCCTTCGCCGGTAACTTCGAACCGACCGGCGTGCCGACCTTCGTGTCGCAGGCCTGTCAGATGTGCGGTCCGAGCGGCATGACCGCGACCGTCCCGTCCGGACCGGTCGCGGCCGGCGAAACGACCACCGAGGCGGTGGCGCTCCTGCCGGCGTCGCTGACCCGCGCGCTGTCGGCGCCCTACACGGTCGACTTCTCGTTGGCCGGCGGCCTCGATACCGCCAACCTGGTGGGTACGCCCTCGGTGCGCGTGATGGCCGGGATCCGTGGCATGGCCGGACAGAGCTTGTTTGGGGTGGGCTTGGCCCAGGCCACCGCCGGGGCGATGTACAGCGTCAATGGGGCGCACTCGCTGCTGGGCCAGGGCTCCGTGCCCGGCGAGCCAAACTTGCGGCCGTTCGTCGGCTCGGTGATGTTCGTGTCGACCGAGGCGGAGGACAGCAGTGGCAACGTGTCGCGGCACGTGCGGCTCGCAGTGACCTCGACGGGCGTGACCGCGCCCGGGGTCACGGCGCCGGGGATCCCGAACATCACCCCGCCGGCCGCGGCCTCGACCGGCTCGCCTGCAGTGACGTTCACCGACCGCTTGGACATCTCCGGCATCTCCGGTGTGCAGGGCTTCTTCGAGCTCATCGCGACCGACGGCGCGGGGCGGCCGTGGAGTCTGCTCAGGGCCGACGACGTTGGGACGGGCCCGGTACTGGTGCAGCTGCCGGACCTCGGCTCGGTCACCGGCCTCGCCACCGGCACTTGGACACTGGAAGCCCAAGCGCATGTGTTCCTGACGCTGACCTCGAGGTTCTCGGCGGCGCAGTTTGCGTTCGAGGAGCTGCGCGGCCAGCAGATTGGCTGGGCCCGGGCGGCTTCGGTCGACTTCACGGTGAACTGACGGCACGTCGGGCTCGGCCATGAGTAACGCGTCGCCGGCGCCGCGGACCGCGGTGGTGCTGTTGTCGGGCGGCTTGGATTCCGGGGTCGCGGCGGCGCTGTGGCGCGAGGCGGGCCACCGGATCGCCATGTGCGTCACGGCCGATTACGGCCAGCGCGCCGCGGCGCCAGAGATTGCGACTGCCGCGGCGTTCGCGCATCGCCTGGGAGCCGCGTGGCGACGGATCGAGCTCCCCTGGCTGGGCGACGTCGGTGCTGCGAGTGGCTCGGCGTTGCTGCGGCCGACCGCAGCGCTGCCGGCAGGCACGGCTGCCGCGCCTGGCGATGCGGTGAGCGCGGCGCGCGTGTGGGTTCCAGCGCGCAACGTGGTCTTGCTCGCCGCGGCCGCGGCGTTTGCCGAGGCTCTCGGCGCCGATGCGGTACTCGCCGGCTTCAACCGCGAGGAGGCCGCGACGTTTCCCGATAACTCGGTGGCCTTTATGGCCGCGATGACCGAGGCCCTGGCCTCTGGCACGCGCTCCGGCGTGGTCGTCGAGAGCCCGACCGCGGCGCTCGACAAGGCTCAGATCCGCGCGGCGGCGCGGCGATGCGGCTACTCGGCGGTGGACTTTTGGAGTTGCTACGACGCGGGGCCGGAGCCTTGTGGGAGCTGTGAGTCTTGTCGGCGCAGCGCCTGGTGAGGGGCCCCGCCCAGCCCTGGGAGAACAGCCGCGGCCGCCGAACCCCGGTCCCCGGGTCCGTTGTGGAGCCCGGGCGCCCACCGGGCTAGAGTCGGGGCGAGGGCGGATCCATGCCAAGAACTGGAACCATCAGTCTGTTGCTCGTCGCCTGCCTGGCGGCCTGCGAGACGCAAAGGCCTAGCGTCTACTCGTCGCTGGAGTCGTCGACCGAGCTGTTTGCGCTGCACCCGGCGGATATCGCCATCCTCCCGGTGGAGGACGCGACGCCCGACGGCAACGCCAAGGAAGTGCTGGACTCGGTGCGCGCCGCGATCGCCGAGGCCCTGGTACAGCGGATGTACACGCCGTTGTCCCCGGCCAAGATCGACGAGGTGCTTGCCGATGCCGAGGTGCGGAGCCCAACCACATCGGTGCTCGACGCGGCCTGGCTGGGCTCGATCGAGGGCCGATTTGGCGAGGACGGAACGCTCGCTGTGCGCATCACGCAGTGGGACACCTCGTCCCTCATGGCGACCGGGCGGGTGCGGTTTGCGGCCGACATCAGCCTGGTGAGCCCCACGGCGGACGCGCCTTTGTGGTCTGGAGTGCTCAAGGGGGCGGTCAAGGCGGGCGGCCTGGGGCCGGCGCCACGCGATCGCACCGGCCGCGCGCGGTCCGCCGCGGCCGAGTTCGCGGGCGAGCTGGTGCGCCTGCTGCCCAAGCGGCGGCTCTGACCTGCGGCGGAGGCGCCCGGCGGCCGGCCAAGGCGGCGCGCCTGGCCGGCGGTGGGCGGCGGCGCGGCGCCAGGAGCCTGGATCCGTGCCGTGGATCTAGTGGTGTGATTCAAGAACCTGGGGCCTTATCCACGGCCCTCAGCGCCGCTCGCAGCGTTGGGTCGTCCTCGCCGCATCCACGAATATGCCTGCGGCGACCCGCCTTGCGACCGGCGCCGATGTCTCGCGGATAAGGCCCCATCTGCCTGAATCACACCACTAGTTGCAGGCTCTGCGAGCCGCCCCACACGGTCGCTGGCGGCCGGTTCGGGACTTTGCGTTGTGGCGCGCCGGTGGCCTGGTTATCGTCCCGCCATCCTTGGCCGAGCACCGGGCGTGGAGCCCGGAGAGAGCGCTTGGCCCGACCGCGATGCCGGAGCTCCCTGTTTCTGGCGCGCTGGTTTTGACGAAGAAGAAGTTGGCAGGGAATGGCCCTACCTAAAGAGACGCGCTCGCAGCTGATTGCAGAGCATCGCGTGCACGACAGTGACTCCGGATCGCCGGAGGTTCAGATCGCGCTGCTCACCGCAGACATTCTCCGGCTGACCGAGCATATGAAGCAGCATCGCAAGGATTACCACTCGCGACAGGGGCTGCTGAAGAAGGTGAACCGACGCAACAAGCTCCTCGCGTATCTCAATCGCACGGAGCACGACCGATACGTCGCCATCGTGCAGCGACTCGGATTGCGGCGGTGAGCCAGGCAAGCGGGGCCCGGGACCATGTGGGTCCGGCCCCACGACCGGCGGCGGCAAGTGCCTCGACCGGTCGAAGGAAGAAGAAGTGAATCATGGCAGCGAAGAAGGCGCGGACGACCGCGCGTAAGGCCGGAACGGCCAAGAAGGCGACCAAGGGCTCGACGACCAAGAAGAGCCCGGCCGCGAAGAAGACCACCAAGAAGAAGGCCGCGAAGAAGGCGGGCGGTAGCTCCTCGTCGTCGTCGTCGCCGCCGACTCTCGGCGTGCGTGTCGAGCGCGACATCGGCGGGCGACCGCTGGTCCTGGAGACCGGGCGGATCGCCAAGCAGGCGGACGGCTCGGTGCTGGCGCGCTACGGCGACACGATGGTGCTTGCCACCGCGCAGAGCGCGAAGGCGCGCGACGACATCGACTTCTTTCCGCTCACGGTGGACTACCGCGAGAAGGCCGCTGCTGCGGGTAAGTTCCCCGGCGGGTTCTTCAAGCGGGAGGGGCGGCCCACTTCGCGTGAGATCTTGGTGTGCCGGATCATCGATCGAGCGATTCGGCCGCTGTTCCCCGACGGCTACCGCAAAGAGGTGCAGGTGCTGGCCCAAGTGCTCAGCACCGACCAGGAGAACGAGTCGGACATCCTCGCCGCGGTGGCCTCGTTCGCCGCGCTCGCGGTGAGCTCGATCCCGCACGAGAAGATCCTTGGGGCGGTCCGGATTGGACTGCGCGACGAGGAGCTTCTGGTGAACCCCCTTTGGTCGGAGCTGAAGGAAGGCTCGGACCTGAACCTCACCGTGGCGGCCCACGACGGCGCTGTGGTGATGGTCGAGGCTGGCGGCAACCAGGTGCCGGAGGACGTGATCCTCGAGGCATTGGAGCTGGCGCACCAGGTGTGCCGCGAGATCGCGGAGCTGATCGAGGAGTTGGTTGCCAAGGCCGGCAAGGCCAAGACCGAGTTCGTCCCGCCGGAGCGCAATGACGCGCTCGCCAAGGAGGTGGCGAAGAAGTTCGGCAAGGAGCTCGCCGCGGCGCCGTTCGACGGCAGCAACAAGCACGAGCAGGGCGCCTCCAAGGATGAGGTGCTCGCCGAGGTCTTGGAGGCCATGCCGGCGCCGAAGGGCGCCTCCGACAAGGAGGCCGCAGCGCACAAGAAAGAGGTCTCAGGCTTCGCCAAAGAGATCATGGACGCCGCGGTTCGGGCCGAGGCCCTCAAGGGGCGTCGGCTCGATGGGCGGGATGAGAGCACGATCCGGCCGATCTGGACCGAGGTCGGCGTGCTGCCGCGATGCCACGGGTCGTCTCTGTTCACCCGCGGTGAGACGCAGGCGCTCTGCTCGGCCACGCTGGGCACGCGGGACGACGAGCAGTTCCTCGACGGGATCTACCCGGAGGACCCCAAGCGTTTCCTGCTCCACTACACCTTCCCGCCCTACAGCGTCGGCGAGGTGAAGCGGTTTGGGTTTGTCGGTCGCCGGGAGATCGGCCACGGCGCGCTGGCAGAGCGCGCGGTCGAGCCGGTGTTGCCGCCGGCCGAAGAGTTCCCCTACTCGTTGCGGGTGACCTCGGAGATCACCGAGTCGAACGGCTCATCGTCGATGGCGACGATCTGCGGCACGATCCTGGCGTTGATGGACGCGGGTGTGCCGCTGCAGCAGCCGGTCGCGGGCATCGCGATGGGCCTGGTCGTCGAGGGCAAGAAGGTCGCGATCCTGAGCGACATCCTTGGCTCCGAAGATCACTGCGGCGACATGGACTTCAAGGTCGCCGGCACTGGACGCGGGATTACCGCGTTGCAGATGGACATCAAGTGCGAGGGCCTCAGCTCCAAGGTGTTGGAGCAGGCGCTCGAGCAAGCGCGGCTGGGCCGCGTGCACATCCTGCGCGAGATGCTGAAGACGATTCGGCAACCGCGTGAGGATCTCAGCCCGAACGCGCCGCGCCTAGAGACGGTCAAGGTGCCGCTCGAGAAGGTGGGCGCGATCATTGGGCCCGGCGGCCGCAACGTGCGCGGCATGCAGGACGAGTTCAAGTGCCGGATTCATATCGGCGACGAGGGTGTCGTCCAGATCGCCGGCTCGAATTCCGAGATGGTCCTGAAGTGCATGCAGCGCATCAAGGACATGACCGCGGACGTGGAGGTCGACCAGGTCTACACGGGTCGCGTGACCGCGATCAAAGAGTTCGGCGCCTTCATCGAGATCCTGCCGGGCCAAGAAGGGCTCTGCCACGTGTCGGAGCTCTCCGACGACTTCGTTCGCGCCGTCACCGACGTCGTTCGCATCGGCGACGAGGTCGAGGTGCGGGTCAAGGAGATCGACGACTTCGGCAAGATCAAGCTCTCGCGTCGACTGGATGGCAGTGCGCCCAAGTCGGACCGCGGTGATCGTGGCGATCGGCCGGAGCGTGGCGATCGTGACCGCGGCGATCGGCCGGAGCGTGGCGATCGTGACCGCGGCGATCGGCCGGAGCGAGGTGGCCGCGACCGCGGTGACCGCGGCCGTGGTGACCGCGGCGATCGTGGTGATCGCGATCGTGGAGACCGCGATCGTGGTGATCGCGATCGTGGAGACCGCGATCGCGGCGATCGTGACCGCGGTGAGCGCAGTGAGCGCGGCGATCGTGACCGCGGTGAGCGCAGTGAGCGCGGCGATCGTGACCGCGACCGGTCGGGCCGTGGCGAACGGGGGCGGGGCCGCGACAGGGATCGCGACCGTCCGGGGCGCGGGCGCCGAGACCGCAACGAGGGCGATGCTCGCACCGACGACGAAGAAGTCGAGCCGGTCGTCGAGGTCCGCGACGAGACCGTGGAGATCGAAGAGGCGCCGGCGAGCGATCGCGAGGACCGCGGCGGGCGCGGCCGTGGTCGTGGACGCGGCCGAGGCCGCGACGAGGATCGCGAGCGATCCCCGCGTGGCGCGCAGGGTCGGAGCAAGGCC
The DNA here is from genome assembly GCA_039029375.1 of Planctomycetota bacterium. Lineage (GTDB taxonomy): Bacteria > Planctomycetota > UBA1135 > UBA1135 > UBA2386 > JBCCGH01. The sequence continues at coordinate 46,079 of JBCCGH010000041.1, read as the reverse complement.
GCGGACGAGGAGTCCGGGGCTGCGCGAGCAACCGCGATCAGTGACGAGCTCGAGCGGCCCGAGGACCTGTTCGCTTCCTCTGACGAGGATAGCGAGCCGGTGGGCGCCCGCGCGGACGGTGGTCGCGACAGTGACCGTCGGCGCCGCCGTCGCCGGCCACGCCGAGACGACTGATCCGCCGATGGTGGCGCGGAGTCCCGCAAGGGCTCCGCGCGGCACCTGCTGACAATCCGCCATGCCTCTTGGCGGCGTGGCGGAATTGAGGGAGACTGCCGCGGAGGCGAAATGCGGCAGCTTCTCGCGTGCCTAATGGCTCTCGTGGCGGGTGTTACGCTCGCCGCCCAGGATCCGCGTCACCGGGTGCCGTGGCGAATTCCCTACCAGGTCGGGCGCGTCGAGATCGACGGCATCCTGGAGGAGTGGGACGGCGTGCAGCCGGTCGAGCTGCAGAGCGCGGACCAGGTTGCCCACGAAGAGGGCGGCCCTTGGCGCGGCGTCAATGACCTGTCCGGCACGCTCTATGTTAGTTACGACGCGGCGCATCTCTACGTCGCAGGGCGGGTCTTGGACAATGACCTGGTTCCACAAGCCGAGCCCTCTCGGTGGCACAGCGGCGACGCGATCGAGCTGTTCATCGACACCGATCTCAGCAACGACCTGGTCTCCAGCAAGGAGCCTTCGCACACATTCGACCAGGACGACCTGCAGATCTTCTTGATGCCGCTTAACCCGGCCCGTGCCTGGGGTGCAGTGATCTACTCGGCCGACCCGGGGCAGTCGGCGCAATACGGCGGTGCGGCGATGACGGGTGTCCGGATGAAGCACCGCGTCTTGCCCGACCGCGGCTACGAGTTCGAGGCGGTGGTGCCGTTCCACAACCTGCCGGGCTTCGAGCCCGGGCGCAGGCAGATCGGCTTCAACCTGGCGATCGACGACCGCGACGCGGCCGGTCGCTACATCTACATGACCTGGACCGGGACCAATCCGGTCAACGATGTGCGACAGCTGCGGCCGCTGGAGTTCACCGGTGCATTGCCGCTGCTGAGTGGACCGGGCCATGGCGCGCGGTGGTATGAGCGCATTGGGGCGCTGGCGCCGTTCGTGTTGAGCCCTCTGGCGGCGCTTGGCCTAGGCGCGCTGTTGCTGCATCTCGGGAGTCGATTGGCGCGCCGCCGCCCGGCGCTGCGCCGGGTCGGGCAGGCTTTGGCGGTGCTGCTCCTGATCGGCGGCTTCATGCTGCCGGAGTCGCTCGTGCGCTGGCGCGCCAGCCGCGCCGAAGGCCGCCTCGATGATGTGGTGCAGACGCTGCGTCACGAGTTGCCGGCGATGGAGCAGGGGACGTTGGGCAGCTATCGCGGTGGCGAGCGCGACGCTGCGTTCCTGTCCCTGCTCGCAGGTGATGAGCTGGTGCGCAAGCAGATCGTCACCCACGCCTGCCTCGCCGACTTGGCCACCGATGGCTTTGGCGAGCCCGCCGTGCGCTATCCGGTCGATGGTTTTGCGGTGCGGCCCTATTGGATTCCGCTGCCGGCGACGCAGGCCGAGCGATTCTCGTTTGCGGAGCCGTTGCGTGGTGGCGCGATCAACGTCGTGCTTTGGTCGCCGGCGTTTCGGGGCGACGATGCAACGCCGCTCCGGGTCTCGTTGCTCGTGGAGGGCAGCGAAGAGCCGCAAGTGCTGCCGCTGGAGCCGCAGCAGCTATCGTGGGCCTCGGCGTTTCCGCTGGGCTACCCCAGCCGGGACATTGCCTTTGCGCAGCTGCGGCTGGAGCGACCGGTGGTGGCGCTCGAGATCAACGCCCTGGACAACCATAACCTTGGCTTGGTCGGGCTCACGGAGATTGCCGCGCCCGATGCCGAGGGCACGCCACTCTACCTGGGCCAAGCGTCGCTCGGCGGGGTGGAGACGGACCTCCGCGGACCGTATCCGGCGCAGGCCGGCCTACTGCTCGGCGCGGGGGCGACCGGGCGAGTGCGGATCGACCCTGACCGGTCGCGCGGGTTCGAGAAGCTGTGGCTGTTCTACAAAGCCGATCATCCTGGGTCGGATCATCCTCTCCCGCCGATCGGCGAGCGCGTGGCAGAGGTCGTGCTGCGGTTCGCCGACGGCGAGGAGCCACGCGTCATCGACTTGCGGCATCAGGAATCGGTGTTCTTCGAGGTGGCCAGCCACAACCTCGACGCCGAGCCGCGCGATGACGACGCCAGTGTCGCGTTTCTCTGGGAAGGTGAAGATCAGGAGCGCCGGCTCAACCTCGAGTTCGAGATCGATTTGCCGCCACGCGCGGCGGTCACCGAGATCGTCTTTCGCAACGTCGGATCGAGCTATCCGATCCGGTTCCGTTCCGCAGTGTTCCGGCGCTCCCAGCAGACGGTTCGCGGTGAGCCGATCGACTCGCCGCTGCGTCTGACCGACGAGCATACCGCGGTGCGGTTGCAGGAGCGTGTGCGCGAGCGCGTCGAGGGTGCGTCGTTCGCGATCTACCGCAGCGGCGAGCTAGAGGAAACGTCGCTGGAGCCGGCCCCGGCGAACCTCCCGCTTGGCCTCGAGCGCCAGCTCTCGGCCGACCGCGTCGAAGACCGCGTCGTCGGCAACGACGATGTACGCGTCTACGAGAGCTACTTTCCTCTGGCGGGCGAGGGGTGGGCGAACGCGGTGCTCGGCGTCTTCGTCCACGACCGCGAACACGGCTCCTTTGCGAGGTCGGTCAACCGCCTCGGGCTGCTGCTTTGCCTGTTGGTCGCCCCGGTCTTGCTGCTGCTGCTCGGCGATCTTGTCGCAACCCTGAACAGCTTGCGGTTTCGTCTGATGGCGGTGCTGACCGCGGCGGCGGTCGTGCCTCTCGTGGCGCTCTCGTTGGTGCTCGTCGGCGTGCTCGAGTCCGGCCACGAAGAACGGCTGCACGACGGGATGCACGAGGCGATGGGGGCGGCGACGCGGCGCCTGCTCGACCAGCAGGCCGAGCTGACGGACTCTGCGGCGAAGTGGCTGCAACCTCTCGTCGACGAGGTGGAGGCGTGGGTGGCCGCCGGGCCCGTTGTCGACTCTCAGGGTGAGCTGGAGGCCAAGCTGCGCGCGACGTTGCAGCGGCAGCAGCCGCCCGACTGGGACGTGGGTTCACTGCGCTTTGAAGTCGTGCGCCCCGATCCGGCACCGGGCATCGACGTCGTCGAGGGCGACCTGGAGCTGCAGGCCATCGAAACGCCGCTGCGGACGGATCCAGGGCTCTACATCGCTTGGGGTATCCCGTTCATCGGGGTGCGGTGGGAAGAGCGTGTCGAGGGCGTGGGCCTGTGCTCGCTCTCGGTCGCACGACGCATCGATCAAGCGATGCTGCGCGGCCTCGCGCCGGGGAAGGGCGTGATCATCTGCGACGCGCGCGGCTACCCGCTCTCGGCTGCCGGCGAGGGCAGCGGCCCGGACCGGCTGCTCCACAGCGGCGTGCGGCCGGCGCTCCTGGGCGAACGGCGTGATGCGTTGACGCGCGTCCTCGACGGCGGGCAGCCGGTGGTGGTGCGGCACCAGACGGCCGGCGAGCGTTGGGTCGCGGCCTATGACGTCTTGCGTGATCAAGAGGAGACGCCGCGGGCGCTCTTGGGCGTGCTTGAGGCTGATCAGGACGCGACCCTGCCGTTGCGCAGCGAGCGCGTGCCGGTGCGCGCCTACTTTGCCGCCGTCGGCGGGCTGCTGCTCCTGCTCTCCGTGTTCTTGTCGTACGTCGTCACGGCGCGTATCACGCAGCCGATCGAACGGTTGGAGGGCGGCGCCCAGGCGCTGGGGCGGGGCGAGTTCGACGTGCAGATCGACACCCAAGAGGGTGGGCAGATCGGTCGGTTGACGCGCTCGTTCAATCGGATGGCGCAGGATCTGCGCAGCCGGATGCAGGATCTGAGCCACCTCAATCGGGGCATCCAGGATTTGAACTCGCGGCTCGGGCTCACCGAGACCGTGACCAGCGCGATCGGATTCTGCGCTCGTCACAGCGCCGCCGATCGGGTGTGTCTGTTGCTGCGCGACGCCGAGGTTGGCGGTGTCCAGGGGTTTGGCGGGCTCCAGGGCGAGGTCGATGCCGACGCGCCAGAGGTGCGCATGCTGCTGGGCGCGGTCGGTCCGCTGTCCCTGATCTTGCGTTCGGAGTTCGAGCTGGGCGCCCGGCTGCCGGGCTGCGGCTCGGCGGTGGCGTTGCCGTTGATCCTTGGGGGCCGCAGTCGGGGCGTCATTCTGCTGGCGTTCCATCCACCGGTCCCCACGTCGATCCATCTCGAGCTGCTTCGTCCCATGTCGGCGCAGATTGCCGTTGCGGTCGAGAACGCGCGGCTCTATCGGCACGCTGCCGAGGACCTGCAAACCGGCGCGCTGCTGCCCGACTACTTTCGCCGGCGCGTGGCCGCCGAGGTGCAGCGCGCCGAGGAGGATGGGCGGCCGGCGGCGCTGCTGCAGCTGGAGGTCGCCAATGGGCACCAGCTTGCCGAGGCGTCGGGGCCGGAGCGGTTTGGCCGTGTGATGGAACGGGTGGCGGCCGTGGTGCGGCGCGGGCTACCCGAGGACGCCTTGGTATGCCGCTCCGGCGCGGCTGCACTCCAGGCGCTCATCCCCGGCGGCGGGCGGGACGATGCCGCGCGGCACGTGGCCACCGCTGCCGAGCGGGTGGCCGGCGCCGACCTCGAGCTTCCGGCGGGTTGGCCGCGGCTCCACGTGACGACTGCCAGCGCGGTTTACCCGGAGGACGCCGCGAGCGCGGAGTTCCTGTTCCATGCGTTGCAGCACCGTCGGAGCAACGCCTCGGCGCTGCCGCTGCGGCAGCGGATGCAGGAGCTGGAGGCCGAGGGCTTGGTGTTTCGCAGTCCAGCGATGCAGAGCGTGTTCCGCACGTTGGAGCGGGTTGCGCCCACGGATCTCACGCTCCTGCTGGAAGGCGAGACAGGGACCGGCAAAGAGATCCTCGCCGACTTGGTGCACCGTTGGAGTCGCCGTGGACAGGGGCCGCTCGTGAAAGTCCATTGTGCGGCGCTGCCCGAGGCGCTGTTGCAGTCCGAGTTGTTCGGTCACGAGCGCGGTGCGTTCACGGGGGCCGTCGCCCGCAAGATCGGCAAGTTCGAGCTGGCGCAGAGCGGCACGATCTTCCTAGACGAGATCGGCGAGATCTCGCTCGACACCCAGGTGAAGCTGCTCCGCGTCCTCCAGGAGCACGAGATTGAACGGGTGGGCGGGCTCGAGTCGGTCTCGCTCGACGTGCGCGTGATCGCCGCCACCCACCGCAACATCCGCGAGATGGTGGCGCAGGGGCAGTTCCGCGAGGACTTGTACTATCGCCTGCAGGGCATGATGGTCTCGATCCCGCCGTTGCGGGAGCGCAAGCAGGAGATCCCCGGCCTGGTGGAGCGGTTTCGGCAGGAGGCCGCGGCCGCGGGCCACACGCGGGTGCGCGGCTTTCACCCCGACGCTTTGGACGAGCTGTTCCAGCGCGACTGGGTTGGCAACGTCCGCGAGCTACGCAACGCCGTGTTCCGCGCGCTCGTACTGGCCGGTGGCCAACAGGTCCGCCGTGAGGATCTTCTCGGCGTCCTGACGCCGGCCGGGCCGGGAGCCTCGGAGGACGCGGGCGAGGAGTTCCTGCCGCCGGGGGGCGGCGACGACGCCGCAGAGCCCCCGTCGGATGGGCCTCCCGACGAGCTGCCGGTGGTGTTGCCGGCGTTGCCGCCGGCGGCGCCTCGCCCCGGGCGGGCACCGGCCCTGACGGGGCGGATGGCCGAGGCTTGCCGGCTCCTGCGGGAGCGCCGCAGCCTCTCGACGCCCGAGTACTGTGAGCTCGTGGGCGTCAGCCCGCGGACCGGGCTCCGCGACCTCGGCCAGCTGGTCGAGCGCGGCCTGGCCGAGCGCACGGGCAAACGCCGCGGTGCCCGCTACCAGTGGATTGGGCCGATCTAGGCGTTCAGCTCGCCTCGCGTCGGTTTGGGAGCTCACCGCCAATCGGGTGGCGAAATCGTGGTGGCGTTTGGCGAAATTTGCGGGGAAGGCCCGATGCGGCCGCGTTGCGCAGCCGGCCATGGGGCCGAGCTTTCGCCGTGATGAAATTGGCGAGTTCTTTAGATGAGTTTCGTAACGCAATACATGGCAAGATCTTCGGCCTGGCGTCTCGAGGAAGTCATTCCGCCAGGAACGACTCTTGCCCATAGAATGGGGCCCAGCCGCGGACTGTTGAACTCGATGCACTATTTCGCCTTGCGCTCGCGTGTCGCCGGCCTCGTTCTCGTGGCCGCCGCAGCCCTCCCCGCCCAAGGGATCGTCACCGTGGACAAGGCGGTCGTCCTGTACGGCAGCACCTCCAACACGAGTCGGCCGGCCAGCGTCGATCTGGAGAAGGTGCGGAAGGAGACGCCGGAGCACGAGACGATCCGCAGCGAGCGGGTCCGCAAAGGCTCTGCCCGCTACCAGCTGCTGACCGCCAACATGCACAAGCGCATCAAGAAGGCCGCCAAGGAGGCCGCCAAGGAGGATGGCCACGACTGCGTGGTGCGCGAGGATGACGTCGACGACGACCGCGGTCTCAACGTGGTCGACCTGACCGACAAGGTCATCGAGCATCTGGAGACGGACGACAGTCGGCCGTAGCCTTCGGGCACCATGGCCGGTTACCCGGGAGGGGTCGTCCGCGCCGCTTGTCTGATCGTCGGGGGATTCGGGGTCACCGCATGCTCGGTGGCGCCGCCAGTCCCCGCCCCGTCGACGCAGGTTCAAGTGTCGGTCGACGACGGCGCGCCCACCGCGGCGGACGCGCTCGCCGAGCGCGTGTGGGGGCCCGGCCTGCCCGCCGAGGCGTCCACCGGGCCGGCGGCCGCGGCCGTGGTGCAGGACCCTGTGCCCGGGGCGAGCGTGGAAGCGAGTCTCCGCGCGCGCTTTGGCTCGACGATCCTGATCGCGCCCGACGGGAGCGTGACGAAGCAGTACTACCTGTCGGGTGAGACGGCGGGGGTCTTTCTCAACCTGCTGCACGATCCCGGGCAGGGCCCACGGGACGAGGCGGGCAAGCCGCCGGCGTCGTTCGGGCCGCTCCGCGTCGGGGCGGGCGAGAACGCGCTCAGCGTGTTGGGGCAGGTCCTCGGCGAGCAGCAGGTGGAGGTGTTCTTCTTGGCGCGGTTCGAGGTGCCGGAGAGCGTCAAGCTGCGCCCGGGCACCCCCAAGCGACCGCCGCTGGAGCTGTCGGGCGCGGTGATTCAGCCGACCGAGGGCGCGCCGACCCACCTCTTGTTGGTGTCGGCGCAGCCCGACGCGCTGGCGACGTTTGAGGGCGCGCTCGATCTCTTCTTCGCCAGCATCCCGCAGATCGAGATCGAGGTGAAGGTCATCGAGTACAGCACGAGCGACACGTTGGCGTTTGGCATCGAGCCGGTCCAGTCCTCGATGATGACGACCATCCCCACTCTGACGAACGGCGGCAACAACCAGCTGGTGCAGGAGATCGTCACGCAGTTCCCGTTGTCCGCACCGCTGGTGGGCACCGCCAACCTGGCCGATCGCGGGATCGTCATGCTGGGTGGCATTCACGACGCGTGGCAGCTCTCGGCGCAGCTCCAGGCGCTGGAGGCCCGCGGCGTCGCCGACATCATCAGCAGCCCGCGCCTGGTCGTGCGGAACGGCGGCGTCGCCTCGATCACGACGAAGACCGACTTCCCCTATCCCGAGGCGAGCATCTCGTCCTCGGGCCAGAACATCACCGCGAACATCCGCTTTCGGCCGGTGGGGATCGCGCTCAACATTCGGCCGGTGATCGCCGGCACCGACACGGTGATCCTGCAGGTACTCGCGAACCTCTCCGTGGTGACGAGCTTCGCCAACACCGACCCGGTGCAGACGCCGGTCGTGTCGAACCGCGAGGTCCACACGTCGGTCCACGTGCCCGCGGGCAAGACCACGGTCATCGGTGGCTTGGTGAGCTCCGACACGTTTGAGCAGACGTCGCAAGTGCCGTTGCTGGGCGACGTGCCGATCTTGGGGCTGCTCTTCCGTTCGACGTCGACGACCGAGAATCGCACCACGCTCGAGTTTCACATTACGCCGCGCATCGTGCGCGGGCAGCGCGGCTATGTCAGCGGTTGAGCGACGCTGGGCGGCCAGGGCGCGTTTGGCGTCGCTCGGCGCCGTGGCTCTGCTGGGCGGCTGCCAAGTCGTCGAAAGCTCGGCGCCGACGCGTCCGGACTATCGCATCGAGACCTCGGTCGATGCGCAGAGCGAGGCGCTACGCCAGCAAGACCCGGTCGCCCCCAAACCAGCCGTAGCCCCAGACCCGGTGGCCCCAGACCCAGGGGCCCCAGACCCAGGGGCCCCAGACCCAGGGGCCCCAGACCCAGGGGCCCCAGACCCAGGGGCCGACCCAGGGGCCCCAGACCCAGTGGCCCCAGACCCGGTGGCCCAGGACCCACCGCCGCCCAGCGGGCTCGAGATCGACCTCGCGCAAGAGCAGGAGGCTGCTCGCGGCGAGGCCGCGCAGCTCCGGGCCCGCTTTGGCTCGCACATCCTGATCCGCCCGGACGGCCGAGTGACCAAGCACTACTTCGTGTCGACGGAGTCCGGCGCGGTGCTGCGCAGCTTACTCACGGAGCCGGGCCAGCCCGGTCCACCGGCGGCGAACACCGCGCAGCAGGTCGGCGGCGCGTCGGGGAGCCGGAGCATGTTGGGCCGGATGCTCGGCGAACATGTCATCGAGGTGATGTTTGTGGAGCGCTTCGAGCGGCCCGAGGCGATCGACATCCGCGCGGCCGTGGATCAGACCGCGGTGCAGCCGCAGCCCTCGAGGGAGAACGACCTCCTGCTCGTCACCGCCAAGGCCGACGGGCTCTCCGCGTTCGAATCGGCGTTGGATCTGTTCCTGACCAACTTGCCGCAGATCGAGATCGAGGTGCGCGTTGTCGAGTACACCACGACGGATAGCCTCGCCACCGGCGTCGACCAGCTGCGCGACAAGGATGGAGACCCGATTGCGCCGTTCCTCACGAACCTGTCGGCCGACAAGCTCATCGCCGGCCTGACCTCCAACTTCCCGCTCGTGCCACCGCTCACCGGCGCCGGCAGCAGCGACGACGCCGGCCTGGTGCGCTTGGGCGGCATCCACGACTCGTGGGAGCTCAACGCCGAGCTGCAGCTGCTCGAGGCGCGCGGCATCGCCGATGTCGTGAGTAGCCCGCGCCTGATGGTGCGCAACGGCGGTCTCGCCTCGGTCACGTTGACGACCGATCTGCCCTACCCGGAGGCGCGCATCTCCTCCTCTGGGCAGAACGTCACCGCCAACATCGTGTTTCGCCCGGTCGGCATCGAGCTGCACATCCGCCCGGTCTTGGCGGGGACGGAGACGGTCATCTTGCAGGTCTTTGCCAGTGTTTCGGCGGTCACCAGCTTCGCCAACACCGACCCCGTGCAGACGCCGATCATCGCCAGCCGTGAGGCGCTGACGTCCGTCCACGTCACCGACGGCAAGACCACCGTGATCGGCGGGCTCACCAGCGAGTCGAGCTTTGAGAACGTCACCCAGCTGCCGATCCTGGGGGACATTCCGATTCTGGGGCTGCTGTTTCGCTCGTCGACGGAGCAGAGCAGCAAGACGACCCTGGAGTTTCACATCACCCCTCGGATCATCCGCGGGCCCCGAGGCCTCCTGGGGTCCTGAGGGCCGCTAGTGTGGTGCGTCAGACAGTTGCCGGTGGCGCACGGATCCCGCAAGATCCGGCCAAGCCGGCGGGAAGAACCCGCCCCCGCCATCGTCCATGGCTCGCCCTCATGATCGCCACCCTGCAACGCTGCCGTGATCGACGTCCTCTCCGGCTCGGTGCCCCCGGGCCCGAGAGCGGTGTGGCCCTCATCATGGTGCTGATCTTCACCGTGCTCCTGTATGTGCTGGTCGCGGAGCTGGTCGTCACCGCACGCATGGCGCGGCTCACCGGCGAGAACGACGCGCTCTTGGCGCGGATGCGCAATCACATGGTGCACACGCTGAGCGAGGTCGAGGACCAGCTCCGCGATGATCTGGCTAGCGCCGCGGCGGCCGAAGGTGAGGACGGCGGCCTCGGTGGTGTTGGCGGCGACGCGCCGGGGGGGCTCGGCGGCCTGAGCGGGGCGCTCGGCGGTGCCGGCGGCGAGGGCGAGGAAGGCGAGGACGAACAGAGCACCGCGGACAGCAGCCAGGATGCCTGGTTCGAGCCGACCGGGTATGCGGCCGACGATCTCACGACCTATGTCTGGGTCGAGGACGAGAACCGCAAGTTCAACATCCTGTCGTTGGTCAGCCCGGACCAGGAGTTTGCGCAGGAGTCCAAGCAGCGCTTCGTGCGTCTCGTCGACTACTTGCGGGAGGAGTCCCAGTTCGACGTCACGTCGTCGACGGGTGAGGCGGTCGCCAACACCATCATCGATTGGCTCAATAGTCGCGGTCGGACCGAGCAGCTACCGCGACCGCCGCTCAAGAGCGATGACGAGGAGAATCAGGTCGAGATCAGCGTCCCGATGCATCTCGACGAGTTGCTACTGCTCCGCGACATCGACCCGGACCTGTACTACGACAAGGTCTTGGACGGCAAGTTGATCCCAGGTCTCGAGTCCGCGCTGACGATCTGGACTTCGCTGAAGACCGACCCCGGCGACCCAGACGAGCAGCCGCAGGGCGCGGATCCCGCGGCGGCGCCCGATGGCTTGGCCGATGCCGGCGCGGACGGCGCCGAGCAGCCGATTGGTCAGGGCATTCGCATCAACATCAACACCGCGAGCCGGGCTGTGCTGCGGTGTTTGTTCTCCGAGAGCGAGGTGCCCGACTCCATGATCGAGGCGATGCTGCGCTATCGCAACGAAGAGGTGGAGGAGGACCCCGACGCCGGATTCGGCGACGTGATCGACAATAGCTACAGCGACCTCGAGCTAGGGACGACGGTCAAGCGCAAGATCTTCGAGACGCTTGAGGATCTGGACGAGCTGCCGGAGTTCGAGAACTTGCCGAACCCCGAGGTCAAGCAACGGTTCAAAGAGCTGACGACTACGCAGTCCGACGTGTTCTCGGTGCACATGGCTGCGTTGTTCAAGCGCAACGAGGAGCGGCGTGCGTTTGTGCTGACGCGCGCGCGCTCGATTCTGGTGCGGCTCGACGGCGAGGAGGCCGAGTTGCACCCGCTGGTCCTGCTCGAAGAGCGTCAGGGCCTGCGCGTGATGCCGGTCGACTTCGCCGATGAATGGTCCGACCTCGACTACGGCATGCAGCTCGACGAGATGGACGAGTTCGCCCGCGAGGAGCGGCGCTGGAACCCGTTCTTCCTCGAGTTCTACCGGCCCGACGATCAGACGCGCCGGTAGCTCCGTCCGCCTGACTTCAAGAGCCGCGGCGGCAGAGAAACGCGTCGTCCTCCGCCGGTCAGCGACGCCGGGTTTGGCCGAGCGCTTTGAGCTCGGCGGCGAGGGGCGCCAGCTCGGCGAGCGGCAGGGCTTGAGCGCCATCGCTAGCGGCGCGGGCTGGATCGTCGTGGACCTCGACGAGGACGCCGTGGCAGCCCAGCGCCCAGGCGGCGCGGCAGAGGGGGGCGATCAGCTCGCGACGGCCGGCGGCGTGCGAAGGGTCGACGATGACGGGTAGGGAGTGATGCGCGAGGAGCCAGGCGACGGAGCCGAGGTCCAGCGTGTTGCGGGTGGGCTGCGGTAGAGCGCGAATGCCGCGCTCGCACAGCACGACACCCGGCGCACCGGCGTCCAGGATGTGCTCCGCGGCGAGGAGCCATTCGGCGACGGTCGCTGCCGCACCCCGCTTGAGCAGCACCGGCTTGCCGGTGCGCCCCGCCTCGATCAGGAGGGGCTGGTTGTGCATGTTGCGCGACCCGATTTGCACGAGATCGGCGAGCTCGGCGACGCGGCCGACGTGGCGCACATCGAGAGCTTCGGTCACGAGGGCCAGGCCGTGACGGTCGGCGGCGCCACGCAGCCAGCCGAGCGCCTCGTCGCCATGCCCACGAAACGAGTAGGGCGAGGTGCGCGGTTTGTGCGCGCCGCCACGGAGCACTTGGGCGCCGGCCTGAGCCACGCCTGCGGCCAGGCGCTCGACCGTCGCCTCGTCCTCGGCGGCGCAGGGGCCCGCCATCAGTACCGGCTGGCCGCCGATCTCCAGGGTGCCCACCGCGACGGTCGCCGGCGCGCGGTCCACGCATGGGTGCGCGGTGGCGCTTCGCAGCACGCTGTCGACACCGGGGATGTCGCGCACGTCGACTCCGTCGCGGACCAAGACTGCGCGCCCGGCCGCGCCCTCCAGCATCTCGGCGTCGGCGCCACGGCGAAGGAGCTCGGCCCGCACGCGCTCGATGTCGGCGTCGGCCGTCAATCGCAGGAGCTGGCTCACGCGACGCGGGCCTCCAGTTGCCGGGCAACCTGATCGAGCACGGCTCCGGCGTCGCACGAGGGCAGCGTGGCGAGGGCCAGGCGGGCCCGCGCGGTGTGGTGCTGCACGTGGCGACGCGTCATCGCGATGCCGCCGCGCCGGTGCGCGGCCGCGACGACGTCGACGCCGAGGTTTTGGTCCACACCGCCGGCGGCCGCGGCAATCACGCGTTGCGCCAGCGGCGCGTCGTCGCGCAGTGCGACGAGCACGGGAAACGTGACGGTGCCTTGCCGTACATCCTGTAGCACCGACTTGCCCGCCGTCGTCGGATCACTCGTGAGATCGAGCAAGTCGTCGACGAGCTGAAAGGCCACGCCCACGTGTCGCGCAAATCGGCGCAGGTCGCGGAGCACGCCGGCGGGCGCGCCCGCGGCGCGGCCACCTGCCTCGGCGACCCAATCGAACAGCGCCGCGGTCTTGCCCCGGCACACGCGGAAGTAGTCGGTGGCGGCCGCGTCCGTGCGGCCCCGCAGTTCCAGTTGGAGCGCCTCGGCGTGCACCATGCGACGGAGCGTACGCAACATGGCCGGCAGCAGCTCCGGAACGCCTACGCCTTGGATGCATTCGAGCGCGCGCACCAGCAGTAGGTCGCCGCCGAGCACCGACGCTGCGTTGCCGTGCAGGAGCCGCGCGGTCGCGTGGCCGCGGCGGCTGTCGGCGAAGTCGATCACGTCGTCGTGGAGTAGCGTCGCGGCGTGCACCAGCTCTGCGGCCAGCGCGAGAGGGCGCACGGCGACGGGCAAGGCTGCGCCCGGCGCGGCCACCCGCGTGGCCAACACGCACAACAGCGGGCGCACCCGCTTGCCCGGCGCGCCCAGCAGGTGACGCCCAGCGGCGCTGGCGAGGTCGCGCGCCTCGTCCTGTAGGCAGCGGACGAGATCTGCCTCCAGCCCAGCGAGGACCCCCAGGGTCTCGGCGTCCAGCTCCGGTGGCAGCGGCGCTGCGCGGCGGTTGCCCGGGGATCGGGCGAGGGGCAGGGTTTGCGGCGGGTGCGCCATGGCGAGGGGGATTTGGATTGCAGCCCGTTGTCGGCGACGTTGGGTTCTGATATTTCTGTCTCGACAGAAGTATGCGAAAAGAGCGCTCTCGTCAAGCCAATGCGTCGACCAAGGCTTCCATGCCCAAGGGCGCCCTGCCCAAGGGGCCCGTGACCGCGGGGGCCGCGTCGATCATGACCCCGGCCGCCAAGCGGTTCGTGGTGCACTGGGGCGAGATGGGCACGCGCTGGGGTGTGAATCGCACCGTCGCGCAGATCCACGCGCTGCTGTTCATCGCGCCGGAGCCGCTGAACGCCGAGCAGATCGCCGATGCCTTGATCGTGGCACGCTCGAACGTGAGCACGAGTCTGCGTGAGCTGCAGGGGTGGGGCTTGGTGCGCGTCGTGCACATGCTCGGCGACCGGCGCGACTACTTCGAGCCGATCAAGGAGCCGTGGGAGATGTTCCGCATCATCCTCAACGAGCGGAAGCGGCGGGAGATCGATCCCACCATCGACGCGTTGCGCGAGTGCGTGCAGGAGTCGCGCGAGCGGAGCGACGGGCACGCCCAGGAGCGGTTGGCGGAGCTTCTCGCGTTCTTTGAGACGATGGACGGCTGGTATCGCGACATGGCGCAGATGCCGACCGCGAAAGTGAAGCGCTTCGTCAAGCTTGGCGACCGCATTCGCCGGATGCTCTGAGGCTCCTGGCCGCCATCCGCCCCGCGCTGGATCGGGCTTCGGCGGTGCGGGGCCGCGCTACCGGTCGCTGCCGAAGGTGATCAGCCAGAACAGCGTGTACTCGTTGCGGTGGACGCCGTGCTTGAACTCGAACATCCCGAGGGGGAACAGCGACAGCTCGGAGGTCTCCACGGGTGCCCGGCTCGCGGACGGCAGCGTGCGTCGACGATGGCTGAAGCCGAACTGAAAGATGAAGTCGAGGAACGACGTCCGGCTGCTGTCGAGGCGCGAGCGGTGGTTGACGATGATCGGGATGTGCAGGCGCGACTCGGTGTCGAGGCCGCCCGTGACCTCAAGCTCGGCGAAGTGGGGGCCGAGGGGGCCGGTGACCTCTAGGCTGATGGGCTCGGCGTCATTGCTGCCGGCGGGGGCGTCCTGCATCGTCGCAAGGTCGAAGAGCGGGGCGCCGTCGAGCTTGGCGACCACGCGTCGCCGGACCGCGTCGCGCAGCTCTTGGAGGCTGTTCAACGGGCGTCCGTCACACCGCACGACGCGATCCCCCGAGCGCAGGCCGGCGCGATAGGCGGGTGAGCCGGTGATCACGCCGGTCACGATCGGCACCGGACTCGCCTCGCCCCACACTCGACGGGCGATCTCGCTCGGCGCGGTTGCGATCTGCAGACCGGTATAGCGCTGGATGCCCGGCGACGCCTCGAGGGCGACCGAGTCGGTGCGCGAGTCGCGCACCTCGACGCTCTCGGGCTCGAGGACGACGGTGTGCACCGGGCGTTCGCCCGGCGGGTCGCCCCGGCGGCGGTTGCCGAGAATCTGCAAGTCCAGAGGCTCGCCGGGAATGGCGTGTTGAGTGACGAGGTCGGCAAACTGCTCCGCACTGGTCACGTCGTTGCCGGCGACGTTCAGGATCACGTCTCCGGTCACGAGGCCGGCTCGCGCCGCTGGCTGGCCTCGATTCGCTTGGTCGACCCACACTCCGCGCCACGGCTCGATGTCACTCTCCTCGGCGCGCTGTCGCGTCACTGGCGAGACCGACAGGCCGATCCGCGCGACGAGCTCGACCTTGGACTCGGTCACGTCGATGCGAGGGTCGTCCGATCTGCCGGGATAGACGCGCCACTGTTGGCGGCCGCCGTCCTCATCGTCGTGCTCGGCCAGCAGGACGCCTTCGTGCAGATGGTCGGAGACGGAGAGGTGGTGCGTCGTTCGGCAGCAAGCCAGGGTGCAGCTGGCGATTGCGAGAATCGCGATGCGAAGTCGGTTCATGCGAAAAGAGTCCTTGAGGCACTCAGCTGTCCCGGGCACGTCGAGAGGCCGTCGACCGTTCCCAGATTCCGGCGCGTTTAGAGATCGAGGCGTGGTGCCGCCGCGACCACGAGCTCGGCATTGGCGGCCCACCACGCGGTCCAGCGCTCGGCGGGCGGCGGTGGGTCGTCGAGCTCCCGCTCGGCCTCCCGCGCCCGGCGGACCGGCGTGGCCGCCGCCACGGCGGTGGGATCCACCACCCGGGGGCCTACCTTGGGATCGGCCGCGACGCGGGCGGCGAAGTCCGAGAGGCGGCGTTCGACCAGGGCGGCGACTTCCGGGTCGGCGTGGCCGAGCTCGGCGAGGAGCATCGGCACGACTTCGTCCAGCGTGCCCCGCAGCTGCAGGCGGATGGTGCCGTCTTTGGTCTTGCGGATCTGCACCGACGCCCGCGCCACGGGATCGCGCCATTGGCCCAGGCGCGCCGGCGGGGCGGTGGGCGGAGCCGTTGGTGCGCCCATCGGCTCGGCGGCAGGCCCGGGCCGGCGGGCTTCGCGAGCCTCGGCCGCCGCCAAATCCGCCCGGACGGCGAGGTGGACGTCGCGATACGCGCCGGCTGCGGCCTCCAGGCCCTTGGTCAGGCCGCGCAGGGCGCGAGCCACCGGTGCTGCATCCCAGCTCAGCCAAGGGCCGCGACGGACAACGCGTTCGATGGGGACGGTGCGCTCGACGACGCGCTCGACGACGCGCTCCATGGGCACGAGGCGCTCGACCTCGACCCATCGGGTCACCTCGACCGGCCGCTCGACCTCGACGATGCGCTCGACGACTTGCGGGGCCGCGGGCTCAATGGCCGGCTCGGAGCGCGTGGGCCAGAACCAGGCCGCTGTGAGTACCGCGCCGAGCAGTGCTGCGGCCGCGAGCGACGCGGCGCGTGCTAGGACTCGACCCCACACCAGGTGCCGGGGCGTTTGGCCGGCCGCCGCCGCGGCGGCCACTCCGGCGAGGATGTTCCGCTTCAGCTCCGGCGATGTCCGGCGCGGTGGCGTCGAGCGCAGCGCACCGATGGCCGTGCGGTAGTCCGCGTAGCTGGCGTGGCACGATGCGCAGCCGTCGAGGTGCTGGTCAAACCGCGCCGCTTCGGCCGGCGTCAACGTCTCGTCGAAGCGGGCGGCGAAGGCTTGTTCGGACGACGGGCAGCTCACTGGGGTGTCACTCCTGGTCGGCGGTTGGCGGCGCTCCAAGTGGCCTCGGGGTTGGCGCGCTGCCAATGATCGCGAAAGGCGAGGCGGCCACGGCTCACGCGTGACTTCACAGTGCCGACGGCGCAGCGCAGACTCACCGCCGCTTCCTCGTAGCTGAGGCCCTCGAGGTCGACGAGCTGCAGTGAGGACCGGAACGGCTCCGGCACGCGCTGCAGCACGTCCTCGATCGGGTCCGGTGGCGGGGGTTGCCGTTCGACGGTGGCGAGATCGTCGGCGTAGACCAAGCGGTTGCGCCGCCGCCGCCGCCCTTCGTCGCGGGCGGCGTTGAGGGCGATCGCAAACAGCCAACACCGAAACGTGCGCCGGCCGTCGAAGCGGGGCAGGGCGCGATGGACGCGAATCCAAGCTTCTTGCGCCAGGTCGTGGGCGGTGTGGTGGTCGTCGACACGGCGCTCAAGGGCGGCGACGACGCGGCCGCCATAGCGCTCGACCAGCTGCTCGAACGCGTCCCAGGCGCCGCGTCCCGCGGCCAGGGCCAGGCTCTCGTCGGAATCTGCGTCATCGGCTGGCATGGGACGGGGCGCGGCGGCTACGTCGGCCGGTCCTCGACGGTTCCCGAGATTCGAAATCGCGGCACCCTGCCTGGTCGACGCGCGCCGATGCCCGGTCAAAAGACCAGCAGGAGCGGCACGGGTTGGCTCACGTAGTCGACCCCGGTCCCGAGCACCGCGTAGACGTGGTGCAACGTCAGCCCAAACAGGGTCCCCGGCACGGCGGGCAGGTCCAATCCACCGGCGGCCGTGGCGCTGGCAGAGAGGAGGCCGGTGCTGGCGCGCACGAACAGCTGCTGGCCCGTTCCCGTCAGGATGGTGTAGGGATCGAAGTTGAGCGGCAAGTGGGCGCCGGCGACCTGGATGCCAGGGGTGGTGCCCGACACGGTGCCCAGGACCAGGAACGGCTTGCCGGCGTGCGCGGCCGGTGCCTGGAACCACCAGTCCTGCCTCGAGCTGCGGCTGGCACCGACCACGTTGGGCACGCCCACCAGATCCGAGCGCCGGCTGCTCCAGACCTGCACGTGACGTGGCGCCTCAGCAACCAGGTCGCCGACCCCATCGCCGTCGCGGTCGCCGATCCCGAAGAGCGCATGGGCGCCCGGCACATGGGCGATCGGCGCAAAGGTCCGGCCCGAGTAGACGGTCGAGCCGAGGGCCAAGTCGGTCGTGCCATCGCCGTCCACATCGCCGGCACGCCCGGCGCGGCTCGTGCCGATCCAGGTGCGCAGCCGCGTCCCGCTGACGCCGGACATCAGATCCACTGCGGCTCCGCCGGCGAGTCGTCGCGAGGCCAGCAGGTAGTCCACCACCTGGTCGCCGTCGAAGTCGCCGCCGGCGTCGATGATCTCCAGGAACTCGTCGCCGCTGGGCAGGTGGCTGCGGATCGGATTCCCAGAAGCGCCGCAGAACAACTCGACGCGGGAGCTTTGCGGGCGATCGACGACGACGGCGTAGTCGCCGCGACCGTCGGCGTCGATGTCGCCGAGGCCGAACGCGCGGACGTGCTCGTCGCGCGCGACCGACCGTCGCCAGGTGCGAATGGGAGTGCCGGTCTGACCGGAGAGCAAGTGGAGCTCGGCGCTCAGGCCCAACGCGAACGGCAGATGGTAGGCGATCAAGAGATCGCGGAGGCCGTCACCGTCGACGTCGGCCATGCCCCCGAGCGAGGTGACTCGGAGGTGGCGCGGCCCGCTGTACTGAAAATGCACGCCGCACTGTACGAACGGCCTGCATGAGCCACCGGAGTAGAGGGTCGCGAAGTGATCGAACCCGATTGGGACTTCGGCGGCGCCGTCACCGTCCAAATCGCCGACGGGCGCGGCCGCCAGTGCGAACTCGACGACCGAGAACGAGCGCCAGCGCGTGCTGTCGCGACCGGACACCAGGCGCAGCCGCCCAAACGAACCGGCGACGAAGTCGTCGACGCCATCGCGGTCGACGTCGCCGACAACGGAGGCCGTCACCCAGTCCGGGTAGGTGTAGACAAGGTGCTGTGCTCGCGTCTCACAAGCCGCGAGCTGCGCCGCGATCAGCGCGAGCATCGCTCGACCGTCGACCCGCATCGACGCGGATCGTAACACGGCGGCCTGGCGGGCGCCGACGGCGGCCGGGCGCGTCTAGACGTCGGTGCTGCCGGTCTCGATGACGCGGCGGAACCGGTCGAACAGGTACAGGGAGTCGTGCGGGCCCGGCGCGGCTTCGGGGTGATACTGCACCGAGAACACCGGCAGATCCTTGTGGCGCAGGCCCTCGACCGTTTGGTCGTTGAGGTTCTTGTGGGTGATCTCGACTTCGCCGGGCAGCTGCCCTGGGTCGACGGCGAAGGAGTGGTTCTGCGATGTGATCTCGACCTTCTCCGTGGTGAGGTCCATGACCGGCTGATTGCCGCCGTGGTGGCCGAACTTCATCTTGAAGGTCTTGGCGCCGAACACCTGGCCGAGCACCTGGTGCCCGAGGCAGATGCCAAACGTGGGCAGCTTCTGCGCCAGCGTCGTGACCGCTTCGACCGCGTACTTCACCGTGGCTGGATCGCCCGGTCCGTTGCTCAAGAACACGCCCTTGGGCTTTCGCTCGAGCACCGCCTCGGCCGGCGTGTCGGCCGGCACGATCGTGACATCGAACCCCGTTGCCACGAGTGAGCGCAGGATATTGCGCTTCACGCCGAAGTCGTAGGCGACGATCGACAGGCGTTCGCGCTCGCCGCCCGGCGCCGGCACTGCGAACGGCGACTCGTGACCGCGCGTCCACGGCTCGGCTTGCTCGACGGTGACCGCCTTCACGTGATCCACGTCGCTCGTGGTTGGCGCCTCGATCAGGCGAGCCACCAGTTGCTCCACCGGCGTGTCCATGTCCTCGGTGATCAGCACGCGCATCTCGCCGTGGCTGCGGACCCGACGCGTCAGGCGTCGCGTGTCGACTTCCTCGATCCCGGGCACGCCGTGCTGAGCGAGATAGTCGCCGAGCTCGCCGCCCGAGCGGAAGTTGCTGCTGCGACGGGAGGCCTCGCGCACGACCAGGCCGGACAGCCAGACCTTGCGCGACTCCTCGTCTTCGCTGTTGACCCCGTAGTTGCCAATGTGCGGCTGGGTCAGCAGCACCATTTGGCCGCGGTACGAGGGGTCGGTGAGGATCTCCTGGTAGCCGGTGATCGACGTGTTGAACACCAGCTCGCCGATCTGCTCGGCCGAAGCGCCGAAGGACCGACCGATCTCGACGGTGCCGTCTTCGAGGACGAGGCGAGCCGGCTTGCGGTTGGAGAGGGTCAAAGTGCCGCCAGCTAAGCGTCACCGACGCGACTGTCAACGTCGCACACCAGGCGGTTGATTTGTGCTGCGAGGAAGCCTGCGCCAAACCCGTTGTCCACATTGACCACGGCAAGCCCGGCGGCGCAGGAGTTGAGCATCGCCAGAAGTGCGGTGAGCCCGCCCAGATGGGCGCCGTAGCCCACGCTGGTGGGGACCGCGAAGACCGGTCGGTCCACGAGCCCCGCCACCACCGATGGCAGCGCCCCTTCCATGCCGGCGACGGCGACGATCGCGTGGGCGCGGCGCAACCTGTCGACGCGGGCGAGCAGGCGATGCAAGCCGGCGACCCCGACGTCCGTGATCAGTTCGACGTCTGCTCCCATGGTGGCGGCCGTCACGCGAGCTTCGTCGGCGACCGGTAGATCGGAGGTCCCGGCAGCGACGACGACCACCCTGCCGCGCCGCGGCAGCGGCTCGGGATCGATCACGACGCAGCGCGCCCGCGCGTGGTGGTCGGCCGCCGGCCAGCGGGCGAGCAGCGCCGCGGCGTGGGCCTCCGTCGCCCGCGTGAGCAACACCCGTGGCGAGCGGCTCAAGATCTCTTCGCTGATCGCCACGGCCTGGGGCGGCTCTTTGCCAGCGCAGTAGACCACTTCGGGAAAGCCACATCGCGAAGCCCGGTCGTGGTCGACCACGGCGAAGTCGTCGACCACGCCACCTGCGCCGGGCCGCGCGATCGCAGCGGCAACCTCGTCGACCGAGGCCTCGCCTCGCGCCAAGGCCTCGAGCAGCTGGCGGACGGCGTCCACTAGGCCCGGCTTCTCGTGGTCGCCGCCGGTTGCAGGTCGAGCTCGCTCGTCATCCCGCGTGCGAGCTGCCAGGCCCCGAGCCCGGCGATCATGGCGCCGTTGTCCGAGCAAAGCTCGAGCGGCGGGAACGCGCGGCGCAGCCCGCCGAGCGCGTCGTCGGCGCAGATCGCGTGCCGCAGCCGTTGGTTGCGAGCGACGCCGCCACCAATCGAGAGCGATTGTGGTTGATGCTGCTGCGTGGCCCGTCGCAGCTTGCCGACGAGCACGTCGACGACCGCGGCCTGGTAGGACGCTGCCACGTCGGCGAGCGCGGTTGGGCTGAGCTCGGGCATGGGCCGCGTCGCGCCTGGGCCGCGCAGGTGATAGAGGAGCGCGGTCTTGATCCCGCTGAACGAGAAGTCGAGCGAGGTGCCGCTCAACATCGGTCGCGGCAGTGCGATCGCGTGCGGGTCGCCGTCCACGGCCGTGGCTTCGATCGACGGACCACCGGGGTACGGCAGGCCCAGCAGCGCCGCGCCTTTGTCGAGTGCCTCGCCGGCGGCATCGTCGCGCGTCGTGCCCAGGCGTTCGACGTCGTCGTGGGCGCGGACCAAGTAGAGCGACGTGTGGCCCCCGGACGCGACGAGGGACAGGCACGGCAGCGGCAGGTCGGGCTCGCACATGAAGGCGGCGTGCACGTGCGCGCGGATGTGGTCCACACCGATCAGGGCCACGCCGAACCGCCAGGCCAGGGCCTTGGCTGCCGACATGCCGACCAGCAGACAGCCGATCATGCCGGGTCGATGGGTCACCGCGATCGCGTCCAGTGCAGGGACCTCGACCTCGGCGTCGGCGAGGGCCTGCTGCACGATGGGCACGATACGCGCGGTATGCGAGCGCATGGCAACCTCCGGCACGACGCCCCGAAACTCGCGGTGGAGGTCGATCTGGCTGTGCAGCACGTTGCTCAGCGGCCAGCGCCCGTCTCGCACCACCGCGGCGGCGGTCTCGTCGCACGAGGTCTCGATCCCGAGGACCAACGACACGTCGTGCTTTTTAGTCGATCAGGCGCGCGCTGGAGCGACCATTTAGCGCGGAGAACGGCTGCCCGCGCCGCCCCACACTTAGCCACCGCCGCCGGAGCTCGGCGGCTCGACCGCGACGCCGATCTGGCGCAGCGCCTCCTCGAGGGCGGCGGCCAGCTGGGCGTCGCTCTCGGGCCCCGGTGGACGCGTCATCGTCAAGTCGAGCCGCTGCGAGAGCTCCTTGACTTCGGCGCTGTAGCGACGGGGCACGTCTTGGCCGCGCTGCAAGAGGCTCTTGAGGTCCGAGCGCTCCTTCTTGTTGTCCAACCGCACGACGCGATCGGGCTCGATGCCGCCGCGCACGCCGTCGTGCCCGGGTTCCCCGATGCGCTGGATGCTGCGGCCACTCGGCGTGTAGTAGTGCGCCGTCGTGAGCTTCAAGCGGAAGGACAGCTCCTCCCATCGATAGATGCTCTGGACCAGGCCTTTGCCAAAGGTGCGCGTGCCAACCAAGACGGCGCGTTCGTGGTCTTGCATCGCCCCGGCGAAGACCTCGCTCGCGCTGGCGGAGTCTTCGTTGACCAAGAGGACCAGCGGCAGGTCGGGGAACGCGCAGCGCTCGGGGTCGGCGTCGCGGCGCTCGACCTCGGCGTTGCGTCGCTTCAATGAGACGATCGCGCCTTGGGCTTGAAACAGGTTCGAGACGTCGACGGCCTGCTCGAGTAGCCCTCCCAGGTTGTAGCGGAGGTCCACGACCAACGCGCGGAGATCGTTGTCGGCCTGCGCGCGCAGGTCGGCGACCGCGTCGCGGATCTCGGCGGCGCTGCGCTGCTGAAAGCTCGACAGGTACAGGTAGCCAACGCCGTGTTGGGGGGCCAGCAGACGGGCCCACTTGACGCTCGGCGTTTGGACGCGACCGCGCTCGACGACGACCTCGAACGGGGCCGCTTCCGCGCGTTGCACCTTGAGCACGACCTTGGTGCCCGTCGGGCCCGTGAGATTCTCGTGCGCCACCGCGTTGGCGCTACGCTCCGCGGTCGCGACGAGAGGCACGCCATCCGCTGCCAGGATTTGGTCACCGACGCGTAGGCCGGCGCGCTCGGAGGGGCCGCCGACGAACGGGAATTGCACGGTCACCGGCGCGACGTCGGTCGCCATGAGGATGCCGATGCCGACGTAGGCGCCGGTCGTGTCCTCCTCGAACGCCTCGACGAAATCGGGCCGGATGAACTGGCTGTGGCGGTCGAGGCTGCTCACCATGCCCTCGATCGCGGACCAGGCGAGGTCCTCGCCGTTGGGCGGGGTGACGTATTCCTCTTCGATTTGCTGCCGCACTAGGCGCAGCGCCAGCAGCTGCTCTCGGGGCAGCCCCTGGTCCCAAAACCAGGTTCGCGCCACCAGCATGCTGAGGATCACCAGCATGGCCAGGTTTAGGGCGACCAGCCAGCCGGGTGCTCTCGCGTGCACTACCATCACTGTGTGTATCGTCTCGGGCGCCGGCGGTTTCGGTGCTCTGGCGCGGGGTGCCGCCAAGGCTCCGGTGCCAGGGGATGATACGGCGGGGCGGGCGCAGCTGAATCCCGTAGCGGCAAGGGATTCCCTACCTCGCTAAGATTCGACGCTCGCGTGCTGTTGGCTGAGGTGGTGGAGACGTCGCGGCGGGTGGCGGCCACCCGCGCGCGCAAGGAGAAGGTCGAGCAGCTGGCCGACCTGCTGCGGCGGGCTCCGCCCGGCGCGATCGAAGCCATCGTGGCGATGCTGGCGGGCGAGCTACGGCAGGGCAAGATCGGCCTGGGTGGAGCGGCGATTCACCCACTTCGGGTCGCGCCAGCGGCGACCGCGGCACTGCGCGTTGCCGAGGTCGATCAGGTCTTCACCGAGATCGCCGGGCAAGCTGGTGCGGGGTCGCAGGGGCGGCGTGCCAACGGGTTCCAGCAGCTCCTCGGTCGCGCCACCGAACCCGAACAGGACTTCCTGCGACGGCTGGTGGTGGGCGAGTTGCGCCAGGGCGCGCTGCAGGGGCTCGTGATCGAAGGCGTGGCGCGCGCGACCGCGATTCCCGCGGCGTCGGTGCGGCGGGCGGTGATGCTACGCGGCGCGCTCGCGCCGGTGGCCGTTGCGGCGTTGACGCGCGGCGCGGCGGGCCTCGCCGCGTTCTCGCTGCAGCCGCTGCGCTTCGTGCAGCCGATGCTGGCCCAGTCGGCGGACAGCGTTGCCGAAGCGGTCGAACGTCTCGATGACGCCGCGCTGGAGTGGAAGATCGATGGGGCGCGGGTGCAGGTCCACCGCGTCGACGAAGAGATCGCGGTGTTCTCGCGGACCGGCAAGAACGTCAGCGCCGCCGTGCCCGAGGTGGTCGAAGCCGTGCGCGGGTTGTCGGCGCGGCAACTCGTGCTCGACGGCGAAGTGATCGCCCTTCGTGCCGATGGCCGTCCCCGCCCGTTCCAAGAGACCATGCGCCGGTTCGGCCGCCGTCTCGACGTCGCGCGGCTGCGCGCTGAGTTGCCGCTGACCCCCTTCTTCTTCGATGTTCTGCACGCCGACGGAGTCGATGTGCTCGATGCTTGCACTGCCGACCGCGCTGAGCGGCTGGCGGAGCTGGTCGCCGGGTCGCAGCGCGTGCCGCGTCTCGTGAGCGCTGATGCCGGGGCGGCAGCGGCGTTTCTCGAGGACGCCCTGGCGCAGGGGCACGAGGGCGTGATGGCCAAGGCGCTGCGGGCGCCCTACGAGGCCGGTCGGCGCGGCGCGGCGTGGCTCAAGGTGAAGCCCGTGCGCACCGTCGACCTCGTCGTCATCGCCGCGGAATGGGGTAGCGGTCGCCGACGCGGCCGTTTGTCCAATCTCCACCTCGGCGCCCGCGATCCGCAGTCCGGCGGGTTCGCCATGGTTGGGAAGACGTTCAAGGGGATGACCGACGAGATGTTGGCGTGGCAGACCGAGCGGTTCCTGGCCCTGGCGTTGGGCCGAGAGCGGCACGTCGTGCACGTGCGCCCCGAGGTCGTGGTGGAGATCGCCTTCGACGGCGTGCAGCGCAGTTCTCACTACGAGAGTGGCCTGGCGCTGCGCTTCGCCCGCGTGAAGAGCTATCGGACGGACAAGCGGGCGGCCGACGCGGACCCGATCGATGCGCTGCGCGCTTTGCTCGCGCCAGCGAGTGCGTCACCATGATCAGCGCGGGGGTGCAGCGGGCCCTGCTCTTCGTCGGGACGCTCGTCGGCTACGTGCTGCTGGCCCAGGACGTGCCGTATGGCGACGGTCTCATCCTGCTCGCCGCGTTCGGCGGTTGGGACGGGCCACCGCTCAACCACCTGCTCTACTTGCCGCTCGTCGAGGCATGGCACGAGCTGCTGGCCCCGCTCGGTTGCTCGGTGTTCGACAGCATGACGTGGGCGTCGGGGCTGGGGGCGGCGCTAGGCGTTGCGCTGCTGCATCGAGCCGCGCAAGGCTCTGGCCTCCCGGCCACGGAGTGCACGCTCGTGGCCGCCTTGGTCGCCACGGCCCCCGCGGTGCTGTTCTACGCCACGGTGATCGAGGTCCCGGGGGTGGCGTTGGCGTTCACCGGGCTTGCGACTTGGAGCATGGCCCGGTCCGCGTCATGTCCGGGTCTGCTGCGCGGAGCGCTGGTCGGTGTGGCAACGGCGCTCGCCGCGTCGGTGCACGCGACCGGCCACCTGTTGCCACTTCTGCACGCTGGACTGCTGATGGCGCGACGCGGCGCCACGGCTCCACCCTGGCGCGGGGTCGCCAAGCCGTGGTTGCTCGCCGTCGGGGTCCACGCTGCCTGTGCCTGGGCCGTCGCGTCGTGGCGCCGGCCGGGTGGTGGGTTCGAGGCGCTGTTCGTGCAGGCGGGTTTCGTGGTGCGGGATCCCGGGTTCGGCTGGGGCGCTGCGCCGCGCGTGATCTGGAACGAGTGGGTTGCGGCGTTCGCTCTGTTGTCGCTGGTCTGGTTGGCGGGGTTTCGCCGCCGCCGGACGCGCCGCAGCGCCCGGGCGCTGGCCGCGCTGCTGCCACTCTATCTGCTCCCCACGCTGCTTCTTCTCCGCGGCGTGGACGAGCGTGGCGCGTATCTCCTGCCGTTGGCGTATCCCGCCGCCTGGTCCGTCGTGGGCGTCTGGCGCCGTCACGTCGTCGCCGTGTTCTTGCTGCTGAATCTGACGATCGCGGTGGTGCAGGTGTGGCGCCACGATCGCGCCGAGGTCGGCGTGCCGAATCGCGCAGTGGTCACGGAGTTGACCGGGGGGCGACGCGTCGCTGTGGTCGGAGCGTCGCTGGCGGAGGTGACGCCCTACCTGCGCGCCGACCACGAGAACGAAGTCGTCGCCCTCGCCGCGCATCGTTTGCTGGCCCCATATCCCACGCTGTGTGCGCTGTACGATCGCGTGGTGACCGACGCGCGCCGAACCGACGCGGAGCTCCTTCTCACCGAGCGTTTCGTGGTCCAGCTGCGGGAGGCCGCGGCGAGGCACGAGCCGGTGCTTCGCTTCGTGCGCGAGCACGTGCGGCTCGATGAACGGTTCCGCCGCCGCACCGCGGCCGGCACCGCGGTCTACGTGCTG
The DNA here is from genome assembly GCA_039029375.1 of Planctomycetota bacterium. Lineage (GTDB taxonomy): Bacteria > Planctomycetota > UBA1135 > UBA1135 > UBA2386 > JBCCGH01. The sequence continues at coordinate 19,890 of JBCCGH010000041.1, read as the reverse complement.
GAGCCGTGACGGCACCCGACTCGAGTCGCCGCGCCTCTGCGACCGGGCCGACCCTCGCCTCGCGCGTCGCGGCGAAGGATGGCGGCACCACGCTGCTCGCCTATCTGGCGGCGCGCTTTCGTTATCGCGACGAGGCGGCGTGGGGCGCGGCGATCGCCGCCGGCGCGATCACCGTGGACGGAGCGCCGGCGCGTCCCACGCACCGGCTGTGCGGTGGCGAGGTGGTGCGCTACCGGCGCGACGAGCCCGAGCCGTGGGTCGACGAGGGCTACATCGTCCTCCACGAGGACGCCGAGCTCCTGGTCGTCAACAAGCCCGCCCACTTGCCATGCCATGCCGATGGAGCGTTTGTGGCGGCCACGCTCGTCGGCCTGCTGCAAGAGCGTCAGCGCCGGGCGGGCGCCGGCAAGGTGCGCTTGGTGCAGCGCCTCGATCGTGAGACCAGTGGCGTGATGGCGCTCGCCAAGACACGTGCCGCGGCGCGATCCCTGCATGAGCAGCTGCAAGCCGGTGCGGTGCACAAGACCTACCTCGCGGTGGTTCAAGAGCGAGTTGAGTGGGCGACGCGCACGATCGAGGCGCCCATCGGCCGTGCCGCGGACAGCGCGATCGCGCTGCGCCGAGCCGTGGTCGACCCGTCGACACCCGCGGCGCAGACCGCCTGCACCGATGTCGAGGTGGTCGAGCGGCGGGCGACGACCACCCTCCTGCGCGTGCGACCACGCACCGGGCGGACGCATCAGATTCGGGTGCACCTTGCTTGGCTGGGGCACCCGATCGTCGGGGACAAGCTCTACGGTCAGCCGGATGCGGTCTACCTCGAGTGGATCGCCCACGTGAAGGCCGGTGGCCATCCCGGCTGGGACGGGCGGCTGGGGGCCGAGCGACAGCTCCTGCACGCGGCGCGCCTCGAGTTTGCGCACCCCGGCACTGGCGCCGCTGCCAGGTTCGACGCCCCGACGCCCGCGGCCTTCGGCCCGGTTTGAGCGACGCTGCAGCGCAATCGCGCACGAATTTCGCCCGCCGCCGAAGAAAAACTGCCACCCCTCCCGGACGGGCGTGAGCGCTGGATCAACGGCGGACCGACGCGGGATCGTCTGAGAGCCGCTGTTCTCGCCCGCCCTGGACCGGGTCATGTCGAGGTTTTCGCGCCCTCCGAGGGAGGCGTTTCACGGACCGGCGTCCGGTTTCCGCTGTTCTGCCAACGGACGGACGATGCCGCCGACAGCGCCGCCTGGGGCCTTCCGCAGGCGCTCCGGCTGAAGCGTCGCTAACCGTTCGTCCTCCAGCTAATCAGGAAGTCGCCTGCGCAGTTCCGACGCCCCGGAACCCACATCCCCACGGGACCATCCATGCATCGACTTTTCCTCTCGTTCGTCTTTGTGACCTGCGCGACGGCCATGGCGCAGGACCACTTCGAGTCCGCACCACGGGGCTTCGAGTCCACGGAGGGCGGGCTGTCCATCGACCTGCTCGGCACCGAGGACGACCTGCGGTTCCAGCAGATCGACACCACCGTGCGGCCGCAGCCGAACCTCAATCGGATGTCGTTTCGCCGCGACGGTAGCTTGCCGGACAACTCCCGGTACACCAGCCGGGTTGTCGATATGGCGATCACGATGTCGGAGTCCGAGCTCGACTCGATGTCGCTGCAGTTCAACAACAACTACCTGGCGAACACGGTAGTGGTGATGAATCGCAAGAGCGTCTCGTTCCCGAGCTGGATTTTCAGGCCGTCGAACCCGCCGGCGTCGCTCGACCTGATCGTCTACTTCGATCGCCTGTTCTCCTATCCAGGCCAGGAGGTGACCGGCCACGATCTCCTGTGGGAGGTTCGGGTCTACAACAACACCCGCTGGTCGCGGCCTTATCCCATGGACGGCGACGTGACGATTCCCGAGAACGTCATCGGCGCTGGGTTTCCCGTCGGCCCCGAGGGTTGCTGGCGCGTCGGCGGAGTGCAGCCGAGCCGCCTGCACGCGCACGCATTCAATTGGGGCGACAAGTTCTCCTTCCAGTTCAACGTCTGGGAGAGCGCGCGGATGGCTCCGGTGTTCGGGTTCCTCGGGGCGCGGGACGATGCTCTCGCCGTTCCCGGTCTGTGCGCCACGCTCCACGTCGCGCCCCTTGCACCGAACCTCGTGTTCCCGATGGGTTCGACCGACATCAACGGCTACCGCCGTTTCGAAGTCGACCCGATCCAGTACACGCCCGCGCTCATCGGTCTGCCGATCTACAGTCAGGCGGCCGCCTACGACCCGGGTCAGCCGCCGTTCGAGCTGACGATCACCAACGGCAACCGGACCGTGTTCCCGGCTGATCCGCCGACCGTGCCGCAGGCACGCCGCATCTGGGCTTACAACGCCAGCGCCTCGCGGGCGACCTCTGGGTTCCAGAACGGCGGCATCATCGCGCACTTCAACCACACGTGATGCCGGTCGATCCGGCTTCCTGCCGGATCAACGGGCGACACGCGGCGGCGATGGGCAATCAGCGCACCGCGCCTTCTTGGATCCAGGCGCGGACTTCTTCGATCTGCGAGGGTGCCAGGCCGCCGGCTTCGCCCATGCTCGAGCCGTCGCGCAGAGTGGCGCAGTCCGGCGAGCGGGGATCTTGGCGTGGCAGCAGGGTCAGGTAGAGCAGGCTGGCGTCCGGGTTGCCGGGCACGACCCGTTCAAAGGCCTGGGACTCGCAGCGGGAGGTCGTGGTCATGACGCCGCCGGTGCCGTCACCGACCAGTGCCTCGTAAGCAGCATCGGCGTCAGCCAGGTTGAGGGCGCGCGCGGGCGGAATAAAGCTGTCGGGGTTGTGGCAGCCGCTGCAGCCCGCCAGCACGTCCTCGTAGAGGCCGCTGAAGTCGGTGAGGGTCACGAATCTCTCCCGCCGCAGAGTATGGCTGCGGCCGGTCTTGTCGGTGACCGTGAGCGTCACGGTGAACTCGGAGCCGTCGGTGGCGAGATAGAGGTGCCGCGGGTTCTGCTCGACGGAGGTTGAGCCGTCGCCGAAGTCCCAGCGCCAGGCTTGGCCATCGGCCGAGGTGAAGGTCGACAGGTCGCGGAAGGAGATCTCGAGCTGACCGTTGATGGGGAAGCCGCGACGCGAGTCGGCGGCGAACGCTGCCACGGTGGGGCGGCTGGTGCGGTCGCGGAGGAACTGCAGGATGAGCGGACTGTTGGCGGAGCCGCCCAAGTTGGTGGCCGCCGAGAAGTACGCCACCATTTGCTCTGGCACGTGCCTGCCGTTGCCGGGGGCGACCGCGCCGATCACGGCGCCGGAGATCGGCTCGTTGGCGTTGCCGCCGCTGGCGGCGAGGCTGAGTCGCTCGAGCGGCGGCAACGGTCCGTCGGGCGCGCGGCGGAAGGCCGCGAGGTCGAAGGAGAACAAGTCCTCGGTGCCGTTGCCGTCGTCGCGGCTCGGATCGAGATCGCCGCCGCTCGAGGTAAACACGACCCGTGCGCCATCGGCGCTGAGCTGCGGCGCGCGGGTCGCGGCCAGGCTCGCACGGCCTAGCCGGGTGGTGCGGTTGCCGCCGCTCCAGTGCAAGAAGGCGCCAGGCGTCTCGGCCCGCGCCGCGGTGGCGGGATCGAGGCCAACCTTCTCCGATTCGTAGGCGACCCACACCTCGTCGGTGTCGGGATCGTGCCAGACGCTCGGCTTGCCCGAGGGCCCGCCGCCAACCTCGGCGCCGCCGGTGCGGACGCTGGCGCGGTGCACGGTGCGCACGCCACCTTCCTCGCGGGCGTAGAACACGTCAGTCTCGCCGTTCGAGTCGCCGCCGACCAGGTCCTGCGCGGCGGATGCGAACGCGATGACCGCGCCGTCGGCGCTGATCGCGGGAGCACTCGAGTCACCGGCGCCGCTGCGCTCGCCGACGCCGCCGGCCCCGGCAATGAGCGAGCGGCTGACGAGCGCGGTGGTGCCGGCGGGGGCACCGGCAGGCATGTCGCAGAGGAACACGTCCAGCCCGGTGCCGTTGCCGTCTTCAAACCCGTCGACCAAGTCGGTCGCGGCCGAGCGGTAGGCGACGCGGCCGCCATCGGCGCTGATGGCGGGGCGGTCGGAGGCGCCGTCTCCGCCCTGCTTGCCGAGCCTCGACTCGCTGACCAACGCCACGTCGGCGAAGGCGAGCGTCACCGTCTCTAGCTCCAGCCCAGCGTCGAACGTGACGTTGACGGCCAGGCGGGTGACGTAGACGTCGCGGTTGGGGCTGGGGACACCGTCGATGACGTCGGTGGCGTCCGATGCGTAGGCGACATGGACCCAGCCCGCGGGGTCGCCGCTGCCAGGGACAAAGCTGCCATTGGGGACAAAGGTGATCGCGGGCGCCTGGGCACCGGCGTTGCCGGCCGTCGCGGCGCTGGCGCGGCGGCTGGCCAACGCCACATCCTTGACCGCGCCCGCGGCGGAGTCGAACGGCAGCCCGGCTAGGCTCCAGGCGTCGATGGAGTCTTGCCAGTCTTGGACCGACATCGGGACTGGTCCGCCGGCCGCGATCCGGTCGAACGGCACGTGGCCGTGGCCAATGGCCCACAGGATCTTGCCATCGTCCCGCAGATGCTCGTCGGGAGTGGGGCGTCCGCGCATGGCCTGCTCGAATAGCCCTGCCTCATCCATCGCGCGGAATTCGACGCCGCGGGCCGCGTTCCACACGATGTGCGCCGGCTCGGCCACGCCTGGTGCGCGGATCTCGCCGGCGGTGTGGCACTGCGTGCATTGCGTCAGGTCGGTGGAGCCCCGGTGCTCGGGGCTCTCGCCTAGCCCGCCCTCTTCGAGGAAGCCGTGGCACCGCTCGCAGCGTTGGTCGCGAAACACCCAGGCGAAGCTCTGGCGGAAGCCAGTGGGGAACGCCTGGCCGCGCACCATGCGCTCGGGGTTGACCACGGCGGCGACGAAGACGTCCTCGGCGGCATTGGCGTCCGCGCCCATCGCGAGCGAGTCATCGAGCGGCGTGCCGGCGCCGTCCGCGTCGTCCGCGGCGGCCGCGGTCGTGAACGCGACGAACGCCATGCGGACGTCCTCGGCGCCGGCGCTGGGGATCGCGGCGCCGGCGATTGCGACGTTGGTGATTGCCGTGCCGGCCTCGCTGGTCAGCGCTACGCCTGGGTCGAAGCCGAGCGGGGGGTGCTCGGCTCGGACCCGCACGGCGCGGGCGGCGCGCACATCAAACGTATTGACGTCTCGGCTGCAGGTCGAAAGTACGACCGTAGCCAGGATTAGAATCACCAGGGAAGCGACGCGCATGGGTGGGGCTTTTCTCCTCCGCGCAGAGCAGCGGCTCACTGTCAAGCGACTGGCGCGACCCGTCAAGCGTCACGGATTGCCGGGGGCTGCCAACCAAATCTGCCGCGTGCGCAGTGATCGTTCGCATTGGTGCCCGGTTGCGCTCAATCCGCGGGCCCTAACGCCCGGCCGTGGGAAAACACCGGTTCCATGGCAGAAAACGTGGCGCCTTCGCGCTCTGATGCGGAGCGGCCTCGGCGAAGGACAGGCGAGCGCAACGCTTCTGCGCCACGGCCGATGACCCAGGTGTGCGGCAGCCCGGGTCGGAGCGATCGATGTCGGGGCTCCGCCGCGCCGTGCCCGAAGTCCAGACCCAACGCTACTCAAGACCGATGAACACACCGTGCCCCAAGGTCTCCCGCTCGACGACGCGTGGCCCTCGGCACCCGGCGGGGGCGCGATGCCTGCTCGGCTCGCCCTTGCTCAGCGTGGCAATCCTCGTATCGGCCATGCTCGCTGGCTGTCAGTCCATACAGGACTTCGCCTCGGCTTGGGGCAGCGGCGCCCCGCGGCAGCGCGGTGCACTGCGCGACGGCCTACAGACCGGCGGCTGGACCTTCTACTACCCGAGCGGACAGCTCAAGGCGTCGGGACCGTTCTTGGACGACGTTCGAATCGGCCACTGGGTGCAGTACTACGAGAACGGCAACAAGCAGTGGGAGGGTGACTACGACGAGAACGGCGGCCGCACCGGCTGGTGGACGCTCTACCACGAGGACGGAGAAGTCCGCGGGCGCGGCCGCTTCGCCAACGACCTCGAGGAAGGCGTCTGGACGTTCCTCGGGCCTGGTGGTGTGTTGACGGCCGAGGGGTGTTACGTGGCGGCCATGCGCGAGGGGCCGTGGCGCGTCCGCGAGGGCGGCTACGTGGCCTCGGGTTGCTATATGAGTGGTGAGCAGGTGGCGCGGTGGTCGTTCGTCGATCGCGCCGGCCGCGAGGCCACGCGCGACTTCCCGGCGCCGCCGGGCGTGTTCGCCGTGCTGGAAAGCTGGCCCGATCAGCCGAAGCTGCGGCGGGCCGGTCTGCGCCGCAACGGCACGCCGTCTGGCGTGTGGATGTCCTGGCACGCCTCGGGCGGCTTGCGGTTCGCTTGCCGCATTGAGGACGGCACGCCCGTCGGCCCATGGGAGGCTCGCGACGCCGCCGGTGCCACGGTGGCGGCGGGTGAGATGGCGGCCAACGGCGAGGCCCGGGTGCAACGATGGCGGGGCCGCGACGTGCCCGATGCCACCGTCGAGGCCCTGCCCGCGGTGCCGGCGCTCCAAGCCACCTCCGCCTGGATGAGCGCCGGCCAGCTCGTCGCGCAGCAACCTCTGCGTCTCGCCGCCGTGGCGTTGGCAGAGCTGCGCGCGCCGATGGCACGGACCACGACCGCGGCGGCTCCCGATCTCGCCAGTGCGCAGGTGGTGGCTGGTGGGTCAGGTGAGGCGCCCGCCGAGCCGGCGCAGCCGCCCGCCGAGTCGCCTGATCGGCGGCCCCAGGCCGCGGCCCTCGACGCCCCGACCCAGCAGTCGACCGGCGCCCTCGCAGCACCGCGCCGCAACCACTCCGGTGGTGCGCGGCCGGCCCTCGCCGCGGCGCCGCCACCCGTGCTGCTGCAGAAGATCGCCCGCGACCCGGCGCCGCCGCCACCGCCACAGCCGGAGCTCACCGTGCGCGAGGCGCGCGAGTTCGAGGACTGGAAGGCGAAGTTTCGCGATGACACGCCGCTGCCCAAGAGCGTGCGCATGGACCGCTATCGCTCATTGCGCCGCAGCGGCCGCACTCGACCCGGCGTGTCCAACATGCCCGAACTCGAGGGCAAGCCGTTGCCGGTCGAAGAGCTGGTCGCGGTCGACGGCGGCATGGTGCGGCTGCGCGACTTCCGCGGCCGCAAGACGCTGATCGTGATTCTGCGCGGCTACTTCGGCCAAGTCTGCGCCTACTGCATGGCGCAGACCGCGGCGCTCGCCGACTACTCGGACCGCCTGCGCGAGCTCAACGTGAACGTCCTGGTCGTCTACCCGGGCGAAGCGCGCGACTTCGATGCGTTCCGCGAGGCCTACCAGCAGGTGTGCGGCGAAGCGGTGCCGCCGTACCGCGTGTTTTATGACCCGGGCTTGAAGGTCGTGGATTCGCTCGGTCTAGCGGGCGGGCGGAAGGCCTATCCGACGAGCATCGTGCTCGACGAGCGCGGCGTCGTGCGCTACGCCTACAAGGGCCGCGACAAGGTGGACCGTCCCGCGGCCAAGAAGCTCGCGGAGATCATTGAGAACCTCGGCACGTGAACATCGGGCGCGGCAGCAGCGGGCGGGACGACGACACCCGGCCCATGGGACGGCGACCGACGCGAGCGGTCGGCGAGCCGCCCGAGATTCCCGGCGTCCGCATCGTCGACGAGATCGCGGCGGGCGGCATGGGAGTCGTCTACCGCGGCGTGCAGACCTTCATGGACCGTCAGGTCGCGGTGAAGGTGCTCGCCGCCCACTTGCTCTCCGACGAGTTCTACGCCCGCTTTCGTCGCGAGTGTCAGGTTCTGGCGCGCATTCAGCACCTCAACATCGTCGCCTGCTACGACGCTGGTGAGACCGAGGAGGGGCTGCCGTACTTCGTGATGGAGTACGTCGATGGGCCGACCTTGCGCGAGTGGACCAGTGACAGCGGCGCCCTGCCGCTCAACGATGCATTGGACCTGTGCGCGGACTTGGCGCGGGCGCTGGGCCACGCGTATGAGGCCGGCGTCATTCATCGGGACGTCAAGGCGGAGAACGTGCTGCTCAAGCACGAGCAGTCCCGCGCCTCGTCGTCGTCGTTTCCTTACGTGGCCAAGCTCGTGGACTTCGGGATCGCGCGGCCGAACGTGCGCAACGCCGACGACGTCGATCGCACCGCTCCCGGGATGCTGGTGGGCACGATGTCGACGATGGCTCCCGAGCAGTATCTGACTCCCGATCAGGTCGACTACCGCGCCGATCTGTACGGGTTGGGCTGTGTGCTCTTCCGGGCGCTGACGGGGCGGGCGCCGTTTCGTGGCCTGGTTGCGGGGCAGCTGATCGAAAAGAAGAAGGACCCGCCCGACGTCCGCGAGGTCGATCCCGACCTACCGTCGAGCGTCGCACGCTTTGTGCAGCGGCTGCTGGCGTTTGACGCCGGCGATCGCCCGAGCACCCACGAAGAAGTCGCGGCGCTCTGCGAGGCGTACGCGCCCGAGGCCGCGACGATGCCGTTCAAGGGGCCGGTCCAGCGGGGCCGGACCAAGCGCCGGCGTCGCCGTCTGCGCGGCGGGCGCCTCGCGGTGGCGGGTCTGCTGGCGGCAGGGCTTGGCGCCGGTGGCGCGTATTACGCGCACCAGGAGTTCGGCTGGTTCCAGGACTTTCGCTGGATTCGGGAGCTCGTCGCGTTTGGCCCGCCGGCCAACCGGCCGCCGACGCTGACCGTGACGGCGCCGGCGCAAGTGACCTGGGGGGAGCAGGCCACGCTGCGCGTGGCCGTGGAGGACCCCGACGGCGACGCGTGCCGGGTTGAGTGGATTGCCCCGTCGCTGCTGCTCTTGCCCGCGGAGCCGAGCGCCGAGGTGGTCGTCGATTTCGGCTTGGCCATTCCCGGATCGAGGGTGCCGATCACGTGTCGAGTCACGGCGGGGGAGCACACAATCGAGGAGCCGTGCCTCGTCGAGGTGGCGTGGCCCGACGTCGACGATCGCGTCGAGGCCTTGTTCTATGACTCGTCCGAACGCGTGTTCCTGTTCTGGAACGAGGTCGGGGGCGAGCGTGCTTGGACCGCGACCGTGGGCGCCGGCGACCGGGATGTCGCGGTGAGTGAAGTGCCGCCCGACAAGCGTCACGAGCTACAGATGACGGGCGAAGTGCTCCGCGACATCCTGAGCGACTTGCAAGACCGGGGCGCGCCTGCCGGGAGCTTCGTGCTCGCCGGTGGTGTCGAGATCCCCCGGCACCACTTTCGGTTTGACGACCTGGCGACCGCGGGGTTCGTGGTGTCGCTCGGTGCCGAGCCGGTGGCGCTGTCGTTGGGGCCTGATGGCGACGAGGGGATCGCTGCGTGTTTCGGTGCGGTCGCCGAGCCGCTCGAGTGGCCGAGGGCGCCGACGGCCTGCGCACAGCGCGAGGTTTGGGACGAGACCGTCGAGATTCGCTTCCGCCTCGACGTCGCCCCCGGGGAGGCCACCCTGACGTGGGGGCGGGAGGACCGTTGGTACACCAGCACGATACCGACGGCAGATGGCGAGCCGTTCTTGCGCCTAGTGGCGAGCACCGGCTTGGCCCGCTTCTTCGACTTCCGCTTTCTTTCCCCGCCGAAGGAGGATCAATGACCCCATCCGCCCTTGTCCCGGCCCGCGCGTCGCTGGCGCTCGCGCTCGCCCTCCCCTGCCTCACCGGCTGCATCGTCTCCGAGACCGAGGTACCGACGACCTCGGTCGGCGTCGAGGTGGCGGACAAGTTCCTCCATCGCGGGATGCCCAACAACCGCAACTGGGTGGCACAGGGCAACCTGGGCCTCGGCCTGCCCACGACTTGGGACGACGGTCTGATCGACGTTCAAGCGTTTGGCAACCTCGACCTGCGCGACCGCACCGGCGCGGCGTGGTTTCCCAACGGCCACGGCGGCCGCTTCACGCAGATCGACTTCATCACCGCCTACACCCACGACTTCGGCGAGGACGCCGCGGGCTTGGTCGTGACCGCGGGCGCCCACAACTACAACCTCCCCAATGGCGAGTCGTTTCCCAACGGGCCGCGGAGCTCGACGAACGAGGTGTTCGTCCGGACGTCGGTCGAGCTGCTCGAGCAGATCTCGCTGCGGCCGCAGGTCGAGCTGCGCTACGACTTCGACCAGGCCGACGGCTTCTACGGGCGCGCCAGCCTGGGCGCGGCGATTCCGTTGCCGTCGGATCTGACGCTGGGGCTCGAGGGGGGCCTGGGCTACTCGAGCCGGGGTCAGTCTTGGTGGAACTACGGCGTGCGCGAAGCCGGCTTCGCCGACCTGCGCGGCACGGTCTCGCTCAGCTACCAGTTCGACGCGCAGACGGTGATCACCGCGCACTTCGACGCGTCGACGATCGTCGATGACGGGATCCAGGATTGGTTCAACGTCATCAGCATCCCCGAGGAGAACCTCTGGGGTGGCATCGGCGTCCAGTGGACGTTCTGAACCGGGGCCGGCCCTCTAGGGCAGCAGGTCGAGCGGCACGGCGTTGCTGGCGTGCGTCGTGGTGCCGCTGCCAAGATCGAACGCCAGGAATGCATGATCGACGTGCAGTCCGGCCAAGAACGATAGGCCCGGTGGGAGGCCGAAGGTAGCGCTGGCACGGCCCGCGCCGTCGAGGGTGCCGATGGTCTCCGTGAGTGGGAAGACGCTTGGCATGGTCGCGGTCAACACGAAGTAGCTGTCCGGGTTGAGCGGCAGCGGGAGGCCGCCGACGGTCGTGCCGGGGCTGGTGCCCGACGCCGAGCCGAGGACCAGATACGTCTCGCCCGCGCGCGGGCTACCCGCGACCAGGTCGAACTGCACGGAGCCTCCTTCTCCCAAGTTGAGGGAGGTTGCGTCGCTCCACAGCGAGCGTTCGACGTAGTGGGCGTGAAACACGTTCTGTTGCGCGGCGTGGCTCCAGACCTCGACGCCGCTCGGGTCGACCTCGCTGAACCGGCCGACCTGGCCGCTGCAGATCAGCGTGTTGCCGTTGGGCAGGCGCTCGGCGTTGGAAACGATCGGCGACGACACCGGCGCGGGCGCCGACCACACCGGACCCGTCGGGCCGAAGAACCCCGTCGGCGGCGGCTCGATGAAGCGGCCGCTTGCATCGAGGGGTAGCACCAGCTCCCACGCTTCCGAGCCGGTGACGAGGCTGTTGTTGAAGACCATCACGTTGCCGGCTCCTGGGTAGCCCGGTGGGATGAAGCACGGCGCGTGCTGGCCAAAGAGCTGCTGCGAGGCCACGGTGCCGCGGCGGTAGGCCTGCGGGTTGCCCCAGCGGTAGAGCAGGTCACCACCCTTGCCGTAGCGGCCGCCGGTGTGGCCCGCGGCTTCGGCGGTCGTCGTGCTGTGATCGATGATCCAGATCTCGTTCTGCCGATGCGCGCTCACCACGATCCAGTCGTTGACCGGGTCGTAGTCGATCCCGTTGCAGTGGTTCCAGTCCGGAGCTTGGGCTGGATCGAGGGGATAGTTGATGTCGACGAGCTCGGGGTGGTCCGCCACGACGCCGAAGTTCGCCCCCTCGGGATCGTAGTCCTGGATCAGGTGGTCCCACACGTGCCACCGCCACACGATGGTGCCGGCCTGGGGGCCCGTGGTCTGGACCTCGATGAGATGGTCGGGGCGAAAGACGGAGCCAGCGATGAAGGCGGGATTGCGTCCGGCGGCCCTCGCCTCGGGCACGGTCTTGTCCTCCCACGCGATCATCAGCACGTTGCCGTTGGGCAACGGCGCGATGTCGTGGTGTGAGAAGCCGGCGGGTGTGTCGTAGGAGAAACTCCACGTGACGCTCCCGTCGAAGGAGATGCGATCCAGCGCGCCGCCGGAGCCGCCGGTGGTGGTGTGGCGGCGCACGTGTCGCGCGCGGAGCAGGTCGCCGTCGGGCAGGAGGTAGACGCCGAGGCCCGGGCGCGCCGAGTGCTGCCAGGTGTGGACGAGGTTGCCGCCGGTATCGAGCAGGTGCGTCTCGTTGCCGATCATCGGACCCCACAGCCGAAAGCCCGGTGCCTGGGCCGAGAGCGAGACGGCCGAGGTGAGGATCACCCCGAGTAAGATCCTCGCGGTCGGGGGGGGCTGGGCGGTGGAGAGGGCGGGGCGGCGGTGGAACATTTCCGTATTAGACAAAGGCGCCCGGCCGAATTTGAGGGGGCCGGTGCCGGTCGCCGTACGCGCCGATCTGGTCGGGACTTATCCCGAATTGCCGCGACCGACGGCGAGGCGCTTCCGGCTACCGTGAGCGCGCAATGCGACGATTCTCTCCTTATCTCCTGACGGCGGCGGCGCTCGGAGCGAGCGTTCTGCCGGCGCAGCGCGACGATTGGACGCGGGTCCCGGAGATCCGCGCAGATCGGACGATCTTCAGCCCGCTAGACCTTCCCACACCCAATCGGCTGCGCACGGCGTCCGGGGCCCCCGGGCCGGACTATTGGCAGCAGAAGGTCGACTATCGCATCGACGTGGCCCTCGACCCGGAGACCCGAGTCGTCCGCGGGAGCGAGCAGATCACCTATCACAACCAGTCGCCGGAACCCCTAGATTACCTGTGGGTTCATTTGGAGCAGAACGTGCTTCGCGCCGACAGCCTCGGCTCCTTGGCCGGATCGGGTCGTGCGGTCGGTGGCGCTTCGGATCCGACGGACGGCATCAGCGGGCTGCAAGTGACGACTGGGGGAGAGTCGCTCAGTCATCACGTCTATGACACGATGATGCGCGTCGACTTGCCGGAGCCACTGGCGTCCGGCGGCCGCTTCGCGTTTGAGATCGCCTGGCAGTTCACTGTGCCCGAGCGCGTGTTCCGGCGCTACGGCACGCAGGAGGTCGAGAAGGGCATCGTTTGGGAGCTGGCGCAGTGGTTTCCGGCCGTCGCTGTCTACGACGACGTGCACGGCTGGAACACGCTGCCCTATCTGGGCGCCGGCGAGTTCTACACCAATTTCGGCACATATGACGTGAGCATCACCGTGCCACGCGATCACCTTGTGGTCGCGACTGGGCTGTTGCAGAACGAGGCCGAGGTCTACACCGCGACGCAACTGGAGCGGTTGGCCCGGGCGAAGCAGAGCGAAGAGACGGTGATCATCCGCGACGCCGACGAGGTGGGTGATCCGGCGAGCCGTCCGGCAGGCGAAGGCCCGCTGACCTGGCGTTTCCACGCCGACGATGTGCGCACGTTTGCGTGGGCGGCGTCGGATGCGTTCATCCTCGATGCGGCATCGCTCGGCGACATCCTGGTGCAGTCGGCTTACCCGGAGGAGTCGTTGCCCGTCTGGGGCAAGTCGACGCAGATGCTGCGGGCCGCGATGAAGGGCTACAGCGAGCGTTGGTTCCCCTACCCCTATCCGGCGGCGACCAACGTGTCCGGCGTCGAGGGCGGGATGGAGTACCCGATGATCGTCTTTTGCCGCGGGAGCAGCGAAGCACCGCTGTGGGAAGTGACCACGCACGAGATCGGCCACAACTGGTTTCCGATGGTCGTCAATACTGACGAGCGGCGGCACGCCTGGATGGACGAAGGCTTCAATACGTTCATCAACACCTACTCGCGCGCCGACTGGTTCGACCGCGCCTCCCATCCGCCGACAGGGTCGTTTGCCGGCATGATGCGTCGCGGCGTCGACGTGCCGATCATGACCTATGCCGACCGCCTCGACGGGATGCGACTGGGCCTGTTGCAGTATATGAAGGCCGGCACCGGGCTCCGCATTCTGCGCGAGCACGTGCTCGGGCCGGAGCGGTTCGATGCGGCGTTTCGGACCTACATCCGGCGTTGGGCCTTTAAGTCGCCGCGGCCGGCCGACTTCTTCCGCACGATGGAGGATGCTGCGGGTGCCGATCTGGCGTGGTTCTGGCGCGGTTGGTTCATGGAGGGGGCGAGCCTCGATCAAGGCATCGACCGAGTCCGACAGGCGCGCGGCAAGCGGCCGGCGCGCATCTCCTTCGTGAATTTGGGCCGAATGGTGATGCCGCTGCACTTCCAGGTCACGTTTGAGGACGACACCAAGCAGGACTACCAGCTGCCCGTCGAGATCTGGTACCAGTCCGACCGGGTCACCAAGAGCTTGGACGTCAAGAAGCGCGTGCGCGCCGTCCGGATCGATGCGCGCCAGGCCTTTCCCGACCGCGCTCGCCGCAACAACATCTGGAAGAGCGATCAGGAGTTCGGCGAGTCCGCGCCGGCCGGTGGTGGCGGCGGGCGGGATCGCTAGGCAGGAGCGAGGTGCGATATCGGCGCGCCGTAAGCGGCGCGCTCGAGGCCCCGGGCACTTCGCCCAAGGTGGCGGTTTCGCCTTGGCCCGGTAGCGGCCATCATGACGACTCCCCGCCCCGCCGGAGGAGCTGCTCATGTCGACCCTCGTCCATTGCTGCCTCGCCGTGAGCTTGCTCTGCCTCGGCACGCCGCGCGCTCAGACCACGATCCACGTCAGTCCGTCGGGCAACGACCTGTCCGGCTCGGGAACGCTGGGCAACCCGTACCGCACGATCGGCTTCGCGGCTGCGATCGCGAGCAGCGGTGACACGCTGCAGCTGACCGCCGGCGACTTCGGCGACGACGACCAGATCGTGCTCGGCAGCAAAGACCTGTCGATCATCGGCGCCGGGATGGGCGCGACCGTCGTTCGCCCGCACGCGACCCTGATGCAGACGATGCCCACGGGCTTCCTGCCCGGCGTTGCCGGTGACCACGTGATTGGCATCGCTGTGGATGGGCCCGGTCGCGTCGATCTCCGCGACCTAACGGTCGACTGTGCGTTCCGCATGCCCAGCACGGGATCGGGGCGCCTGCACGGCGTCTATTTTCGAAGCGGCGGAGATGGCACGCTCAACCGGGTCGAGATCGTCAACGCGCGGGCCGACCCGTTGGACGAGGAGCAGGGGCCGGCGGCGGTGTTGGTGCGTGGCGATGCGTTGGCCGACGCCTGCGAGGTGACGCTCCACGACTGCGTCGTGCACGAGTTTGGCAAGGCCGGCGTGGTCGGGCTGTTCAACGCAAAGCTCGAGGTGCGCTACAGCTCGTTTGAAGCCGCTGGGCCGGTGCCGTCGGGCAGCGCGGCGCAGAACTGCATCCAGATCGGGCCGTTCGATGCCTCGGCGCCGCCACCGGTGGCCAACCTGCATCACAATCTGGTGTCGGGCGCAGACCATTTGGTGGTGTTTGGGCCGACGCAGGTCGCCGCCTCGGGGATCTTGCTGTTCGACGCCGGGGCGGGATGCCGGATCGAGGCCAATGAGATCGCCCGATGCGCCGACAACATCTCGATCGCGCGGAGCGCGGCGGGCACGGCCCAGACCTTTGTCCGGCACAACACATCGACCGAAGCGATCTATCGCGCGCTCCGCGTGCAGAACGTGGCCGGGGTGATCGCCGAGCACAATGTGCTGCACCTCGCCAACGTGACCCCGCTGTGGGGATCCGGATACGACCGGACGGCCGGCGGCAACACGTGGTTGTGCAACAACTACTCCGACTGGTCGGGGTTCGGCTCCTACGCGGTGCCGGGCGGCACCAGCAGCGACACGAAGCCGCGCCGCGGGTGCGACGAGTTTGGCGTGCGCTCTGCTTCGATTCCAACCGCCGGCCTGCCCCAGGCCGTGACGGTGGCCGACCTGGATGGCTTGGGCGCGGCCGACCTCGCGTCGGTCGACATCGCCCTGCAACCGGCGCTCACCGTCGCGCTCGCCAACAGCGCGGCGCCCTTGACCTACAACACGACGAGTGTGAGCTTCGGGTCGTCGCGGGCCGTCCCGGTGGCGCTCGCGGCCGGGGAGTTCGACGGCGCCGCCGGCACGGATCTGGTGGCCATTACCCGGACCGTGGCGTCGCCGTTCGACGAGAACAAGTTCTACATCTTCGCCAACGACGGCAGCGGTGGCTTCAGCCTGGCGCACACGGAGCGGCTCGTCGGCGCCATCGCCCCGACGGACCTCGCGGTGGGTGACCTCAACAACGACGGCCGCGATGATTTCGTCGTGTCGCACGCGGGTAGCGGCATCGACCCCGGCGGTTGGTCAGTGGTGCGCAACACCGGCTCGGCCACGGCCTGGGCGCGGGTGCGGACGCCGCTCACACTCGTGTGCAACGGCATCGCGCTCGGGACCCTCGACGCCAATGCCTCGCTCGACGTGGCGGTCACCGAGGGCAACGCCAGCTTTGGGCAGGTACGCCTCTACACGAACAATGGCTCCGGCGCATTCGCCGAGCTCGGTCAGAGCCCGCTGCGGGTCGATGCGGATCCGCGGGCGATCGACGCCTTTGATCCCAACGGCGATGGCCGTGCCGATCTGGTCGTCGCCTGCTCTGGCGCGCCGCCGCTGCCGCCGCGTCCCGTCGGTGCCTCGGTGGTCTACGTGCAGAACGTGGCGTTGCCGACGGGACTGACGACTCGGTCATTTCCGGTCGACGATGCGCCGGTCGCCCTCGTGACGGGCGACGTCGGCCGCGACAGCGACCCCGATAGCCTGCGCAGCGACGCCGTGGTTCTGCATGGCGCGCCGCGGAGCGCCACCGTGCTGGGTGACTTCGGCTTGCGCGGACCGACCAAGGGGAGCCTTTGCCTCCTCGGTGGGCCGTCTTCGGTGCCGGCGGCCGTCGCCTTGGCTGAGCTTGATGTGTCGTCGGGGTTCGACAGCTTCGAGGATCTGGTGATCGCCGATACGGTCGGCAGCCAGATCTTGATCCTGGCGGGCGGGGCGCTCAGTCGCGAGGACGTCTACGGGACGGGGTGCGCTGGGACCGCTGGTCGCGTGCCGTTGATCGCCGTCGACGCCGACCCGCAAGCCGGCGAGGCCGCCGTGGCCGTGCCCGGCACAAACACGTTCGGCATTCAGATGTCCAACGCGCGCCCCCTGTCGCTGGCGCTACTGCTGCTGAGCCCGGCGCCGGCCTTCCCGCTCGCGCCGCCCTGCGGCGGCCTCCAGGTGCCGCTGTTCCCGGCGCCCACGGTGCTGCCCGCCGCCGTCGCGCCGGATGGGACCGCCTTTCGGGCGCTGCCGCTGCCGACCGGCGCGGGGGACCCATACCATGGCGCGGCGCTCTACCTCCAGTGGGCCGTGGTGGATCCGCTGGCGCCGGAGCTGTTCGGCATCTCGGGCCTGACCCTAGCCTTGTCGCAGGGGCTGCAGATTCGCCTCGGCTCGTAAAGGCGGCCGCCGCCGGAGCTGCGTGTCCTCGAGCGGCGGCCTGATAAAACGGCGGCATGCCGCTGCTTTCTCCCGGCCGTTGGCCGTCGTGGTTGTTGCTGGGTGCGTCGCTGGTTCTTGCGAGTTGCTCCGCCGTCACGACCAGCTCCGATGGCGACATCGGTGCGGACCTGGCGCATCACCGGACCTTCGCTTGGACCGTGGCGCCGCCGGTCGGGCTGAGCGGCAGCGCTGTTGCCGACGGGCCCTTCGACCAACGCTTCGAGCGCGCGCTGCAGCAGACGCTGCGCGACAAGGGTTGGCGCCAGGTTGCGTTGCGGGACGCTGACGTGCTCTTCGCGCAGCACTTGAGCGTCGAAGTGGAGATCGAGCAGGGGGATCCGTTCTTTGACCACTACCCCGCTCGCAAGGTCGAGCACGGCACGCTCACCGTGGACGTGTTGCACCCCGCGAGCCGGCGGCAGCTCTGGCGCGGTAGCGCCCGCAAGCGCCTGCGGACGACGGCGCGTGGCGCCGGAGCGCTGGTGCAGCGCTTCGAGCCGACCGACGAAGAGCGCCGTTGGCCGGTCGATGACCTGGTCGAGACGGTGCTCGCGCCGCTGCCTGCGCACGACGCGCGCTAACGCGAGGTCGATACCTATGGCGCCCCGCCTCGAGCTCACTCTCCGCAGCGGTCAGCAGAGCGCGATTCCGCTCGGCGACGCGGCGCTCGTGTTCGGCCGGCACCCGGGCTGCGATGTGGTCTTGGAGTCGGATGCGGTCTCGCGCCGCCACGCGCAGGTCGCCAGCCGCGGCGGTGACTACGTGATCGAAGACCTGGGCAGCCGCAACGGCACGACGGTGAATGGTGTGTTGGTAGAGGGCGCAACCCCGTTGCGCCATGGCGACCTCGTCGAGATGTGCGACGTGGAGATGCGCTACCACGATGGCGCCACGGCGCGACCGGACGCCGCGGCGATGCACGTCACGCTGTCCGACACGGTCGCGCGGGGCGACATCGTCTCGGCGATGCCGCTCTCGGCGAAGGGCCGTGGTGACTGTCGCGTGGACCCCAACGCCGCCTTGCACGCCGTCCTCGACGTCGCCCGTGAGCTCACCGAGGGCCTAGAGGTCGATACTCTGTTGCGCCGGGTCCTCGACCACGTGTTCGAGGTCTATCCCAACGCCGACCGCGGGGTGATCTTGATGCTCGACGAGGCCGACGAGTTGCAGCCCCGGGCGGCCAAGGCGCGCCAAGGCGGTGATGCCGAGCTGCGCATCAGCCGGACGGTCGTGGCGCGGGCCATGGAGCGGCGCGAGGCGATCCTCTCCGAGGACGCGGCCGTCGACGAGCAGTTCGACAGCAGCCGCTCGCTGATGCGGTTGCCGATTCGATCGTTGATGTGCGTGCCGCTGCTGAGTGGTGACGGCCGCCCGCTCGGGGTGATCCAGCTGCACAGCGAGGCCGAGCGGCCGCCGTTCACCCAAGGCTGTCTCGAGGTGTTGGCAAGCGTCGCCGGGATGGCGGCGGTGGCGGTCGAGAACGCACGGCTGCACCGGCGATTGTTGACCCAGGATCGGCTGCAGCGCGATTTTCGTCACGCGCGCGAGGTGCAACGCAGCTTCTTGCCGCGGGCGCTTCCCGAGGTCGAGGGTTACCGATTCTTTGCGCACTACGAGGCGGCCGACACCATCGGCGGGGATTACTACGGCCTGCATCCGCTGGCCAACGGCAAGGTCGCGATTGGCGTCGGCGATGTTTCCGGCAAGGGTCTGCCGGCGGCGCTGCTGATGGCGCGGTTGGCGAGCGACGTGCGCTACGCGCTGGCGCAGGCCGATGATCCCGCGGTCGCGCTCAGCTTGGTGCACCGCGCACTGTCGACGTCGGGACCCGAGGACCGTTTCGTGACGTTCGCCCTCCTGGTGCTGGATCCGCGCGCGCACGAGATCGCGTTCGCCAATGCCGGACATCCGCCGCCGCTGCTGCGCCGGGCCGACGGCTGCGTCGTGCCGTTGCGGCCGAGTCGTCTGGGCGTCCCGCTTAACGTCAGCGACGACCCCGAGCTGCAGCCGGGCTGCGGCGTGGTCGAGCTGGCACCCGGCGAGGTCGTGCTGCTCTACAGCGATGGTCTCAGCGAGGCCGCGGATTCGACCGGCGAGCAGTTTGGCGAGGCGCGCATCGCCGAAGTGCTGGCGGCGGCCGGGGCCGAGACCGGTGAACGGTTGATGGCTCGAGTCGGCGCCTTCACGGCTGGCCTCGCGCCGCGGGACGACACCACGGTCGTCACTTTGGCGCGTGAGTCGTAGCGGCTCGGCGTGGGTCGCGGGGTCGCCCGGACGGGTGGCGACGTCGCGAAGGTCCCACAGTCTCGTCAGCTCGTGCTCCGGCAGCCGAGTAGCGTGGAGCACACAATCGCGACCGGGATTCAGGATCGGCTGTTCGTCCGCGTGGCGGCC
Source organism: Planctomycetota bacterium (assembly GCA_039029375.1). Classification (GTDB taxonomy): domain Bacteria; phylum Planctomycetota; class UBA1135; order UBA1135; family UBA2386; genus JBCCGH01. Next base: position 345 of record JBCCGH010000041.1, on the reverse strand, counting down.
GCTCAGCTGGACGGCGATCCCCAGGACGAGCTCGCGGTGTGGTCCGGCTCCGAGGATCGGTTAGAGGGATACGACTTCGCCGGGGGCGCATTGGTCGCGGCGCAGACGCTGCAGCATCCGAATCCCGGGGCTTGGGTGAACTGGACCTCCGGGGATGTTGATGGTGACGGGGACGACGACGTCGTCGCTTTTGAGATGCCCTCGGCAACCACCGCGGCGTTGGCGCACGTTTTTAGGCGCACGGGGCCAACCACCTTCGTGGGGGGGGGGGCCGCCCGCGGCGGGGCGGCGGCCCCCCAGGGCCCCCGCGACCGGGGCGGCGGGCGCGACCGGCGGGGGGGGGGG